>JBKPEB010000036.1:0-296238 GCA_046728215.1 Acidobacteriota bacterium
ATCCTGCACGATGCACAACATCCGTCGGCGCTCGTGTTGCTGGTCATGCCGTCGAAGTAGTTTGAATAGTAACGATTGTTCGAGAAGAGCTTCCTTGGAGGGTAGAAGCCGACCGCTAACGATTGCCAGCCATCAGCCAAAACAAAAAACCCACTGATCGCCTGCTTGGGGCGTGCTCGGGTCGGCGATCAGTGGGTTACCGTTTCTCCTTACTCACCCTGTTGTTTTCAGGAGTAATTGAGTCACTCTAACCCGCCGAACACCGCTCTGTGTCAGGTTTTACAAAACTTTACCTTGACACACGCGATGCGAAATTCCGCATCTTTTTGGACTGTAACTTAATCGGTTATGGCTGGTGGCCGGGCCGCCATCAATTCGTTGAAGCGCGGATCTTTGCGTACGCCGGCGAACTCCGCGTCCTTGTAAACGCTATTGATTCCCTTGTAGCCCTCTTCGAGCGCCTTGCGTAAATATTCGAGCGAGCGGTCGGCGATGCCCATCTTGGCGTACAGCTTGGCTACCACGTAGTCGTAGTGGGCGCGGTCCTCCGGCTTTGCCATCTGCGCGGCGACCCCGTTGCGGGAGGTTCGCTCGAAGACATCGGGATCGAGTTCGAGCGCGTGCGAATAAGCTACTGCCGACTTCTCGAATTCTTTTTTCGAGAATAGCGCTGCCCCCAGGTTGCTATAGTACGAGGCGGTATCTTCCTTCAATCGGATGGCCCTGTTGTAGCGGTCGATGGCTTTGCCGTACTTCTTGCCGATATAGAAGATCACGCCCAGATTGTTATAGGCGTCGGAGTATGCCTTGTCGATCTTAATGGCGCTCTCGAAACTTTTCTTGGCGTCGGGCCAGCGCTGCATGAGCAATTCAACGATGCCGATCTTGTTGTAGAGCGGGGCGGTTCGTGGCTTCTTGGCGAGCGCCGCTCGATAGTAGTCGAGCGCATCCAGGTACAGCTTTTCTGCGCGCAATGCGTCGGCTCGCTCCTCGAGCGTGTCGGCTGACGCATCGTTGGAAGGAGGCTCCATGGCCCGCAGCACGGGCGTGCTGGCTTGGACTTGATCCGCACGCGGAGGCTGCGCAGCCCAAACGGACCCGGCCATCAGCAAGAAGAAAAACACCAGGAAGGAGACAATACAGACCCGGCGACGAGGCATGGTAGTACCTCCTGTACTGGTCGGCGGAATCCGGTTCGTCGGACCCCTTGGATTGGCGCCGACTGGTGTCGTCCACTACTGGGGATCGGGTCCCTTCGCGTCCGGTGGTTTGGACGGTTTGGACGACGATTTGTCTTCCTTAAAGATACCTACAATTTTGCCAAAAAGTCCTTTTTTCTTTTTGTCCGCTTCCGCTCCGTTTTGACTCTCTGAGGTGGCTTGAGTTCCGTTGGGCGGCGGGGGTAAGGGCTTCTCGCCTAAACCCATGAGGTGGGAGAAAAAGCCACCAATACCGCTCGACTGGTCGCAGGTTTCCCTCGGTTCAGTGCCGGCGACGAAAGCGGCGGTGTATGTTTCTGGACAGGAAGGAGTTGCCAGCCGGTTGGTGGACTTGTCGAGCTGGACATCGACCACTCCGGAGGGCTGGTTAAAGGCTCGCATGTCGGAGTACTCCGGCAGGGCGGCCGCTTTCTTCATGAACTCAGTCCAGATCGGGGCCGCGGTTTGAGCTCCGCTCAGGTGCAGGTCGCTGTAGTCGTCGTATCCCACCCAGACGATGCAAAGCAGGTTGCTGGTATATCCGGCAAACCATCCATCGTGCGAACTGCCCGTTTTTCCGGCAGCTGGATGCTGGAACCCGCGGCCGCGGACTGCGGAGTAGCCAAGGCCGAAGTTGACCACGCCTTCCATCATGTCGGTCATTACGAAGGCAACACGTGGATCGAGCACCTGTCGCTTGTCGGGTGTGAAGTCCTGCACCACGTCGCCCTTTGCATTGCGAACGGAACTGACGAGGATCGGGGAGACGCGGACTCCCTCGTTCGTAAACGCGGTGTAAGCGCTGGCCATATCCAGCGGGGTGGCGTCATAGGCGCCTAGTGCCATCGCGGGGGTGGCTTTCACAGAATTGATACCTGCGCTTTTGGCCAGGCTAGCGACCTTGTCGTAACCGACTTCCTCAGCAACCTTCACAGTGGCGTTGTTCAACGACATAGCCAACGCATACCGAAGGGTTACCGGGCCGTGGTACTCCTCTTTGTAGTTTCGCGGTTCGTAGATCTGGTCCCCGTAGGCAAAGGTGGTGGCGGCATCATCCACCATCGACGCGGGCGTCATGACATTGGTCGTGCCATCAAGCGCGGTGTTCATTGCTGCCGCGTAAACGAAGGGTTTGAAGATCGAACCAGTGGGACGCTTGGCCACGGCGTGGTTAAGCTGGCTGAATCCATAATTGCGGCCGCCGACGAGCGCAAGGACCGCTCCAGTCTGAGGATCAAGCGCAACGAGGGCAACCTGTGCTTGAGGCCCGGGTAAGACCTTCGTCTCGTACTTACCCTTGCCGATCTTCACTTTCTTCGTGCGCATCTTGGTGATCTGGTTATCAACCAGCTTGATGCCCTCTTCCACCGATTGCGCTGCCGCGCGCTGCAAATCCGGATCAAGCGACGTATAGATGCGATAAGACTGATCGTTCAACTCGCGTTCGTTGAATCTGTTTACGAGCGAATCCCTCACCATGTCGATGAAGTAAGGAGCATCGCTGGCCTCCACATTGGGAGGAGCGAGTTTTAGCGGCATAGCTTTGGCTTTGTCGCCGTCCGCGCGGGTGATGGAGTGCGTCTCGGCCATGGCATCGAGTACCGTATTGCGTCGCTCGAGTGCTCGTTCCGGGTGACGATAGGGCGAGAGGTAACTGGGCGCCTGGATCAGTCCAGCCAGTAGAGCGGCTTCCGGCAAACTGATGTCTTTCAGATCCTTGTTGAAGTACGACCTGGAAGCTTCCGCGAATCCGCTGATCGTGAAAGAACCGCGCTGACCCAGGTCAACGCGGTTGGCATAGAACTCGAAGATCTGCGGCTTGCTGAACTTCTGTTCCAATTCAAGCGCAATCATGATTTCCGACAGCTTGCGCTTGACTGTTTTTTCCGGCGTCAGGAAAAAGGCGCGCGACAGCTGCATGGTGATCGTCGAGCCGCCCTGCTCATGGCGCTGCCGCGTGACGTCAACCCAGAAAGCCTGGGCGAGGCGGAGAAAGTTGACGCCCCCGTGCTGGAAGAAGCGACGGTCTTCAATCGCTAGAACCGCGTCCACCATCACCTTCGGAATGTCATCGTATTTGACCAGCTGCCGCTTGGAACGCTGCTCGGCGTCGAACAAGGCGGTTACGAGCTGAGGCTCCAGTTCGTAGGCGGAAAGCTCTGTGCCGCGACTGGTGATGCTGGCGACTTTCCCGTCCCTTACGATAATGCGGGCAGGATCCGGACTATGGTAAGACTCCGGTCCCGGGCTGATCTCGATACCATCCGCAACGAGACGATAGCTGCCCAAAGGGTTGTGATCGGACTTTTCGGCGTAGCCGGCATGCCGGAGTTCCGCAGCGATCGTACGGGCCTGCAACGTTTGGCCAGGCCGAACGACCTTCGGCGTCGCATAGATGCGAGCAGAATTGCTGAAGACCGGACTGCTGAACCGCCTAACGATGACGCGATCGTACTTGACGTAGAAATACGAAAATGCGCTCACCACCAGGATCGCCAGCGTCAAGAAAACGATCAGGACGGCTCGGACGACGGGGTCTCGGGGCAATAACGCGGAGCCCCTCGCTGGTCCGGTAGATTTCGGGATCTTCAGTTTGATAGCCACGTTTCAAGGGCGGAGTCACCACGACTACGCGGTTGATTCCAGTCCGCGTGGCAACGGGTGCCGATAGCCTGTCTCCCGGGCCAGAGCACGATGCCGCTCTTCAACGGAGCAGCCACGGGACGGGAGGTTCCCCTTATTTTAACCCGGGACGCGGGAAATTGGTGATCCCTCCAAAGGCACAATCACCCGCAGGCTTTGGGGCATGCGGGTGATTGGCCCAATGGTAAGGAGTTCAGTTGGTTGCCGCAAAGTATGGGCTGGCGATGATGCCTGGTTCGGGAATCGGAGCGGTCACCGCGCCCGTATTTGGATCGACAACATACACGCCAACCGCGCTCGAAGGTATCTTGATGCCAAACAAGTGGGTGCCCGCCTGATCGAACTGGCAGTCTGTCAGGAAGGAAAGTGAACTGAAGGGAGATCCGTTGAGTTCCGACAAGGTCCCGGCGCTGAACTGAAAACCTTGCAGGGGATTTTTCCCGCTAAACGCGTACACGAACTGCCCACTGGGGTGGAACAAAGCTCCGTCGATGGAGGCGGCGGTCGGAAACGAATTGGCCAAGTTCAACAGCAGCGAGCCGGTGCCCTGCTCGATCGGGACGACATCGATTTGAGCACCACCGCTGGCGACGGCAAGCAAGAATTGACCACCAGAATCAACATCAATTGTATTTGCCGATATCGCGAACGGGCTGCCGGCAATGGGTGAGAGCCCACCGGAGTTCTGGTCGATGAGGTAACCGAAAACGTTTCCGGTTGATGTGCCTTCGCTGGCATACAGGTAGTGCCCTGTGCCATCCACTTTGAGTCTACTCGGGGTGGACAGGCTTGAGAACGGTGAGCCCAAGACCGGGGTCAGGACTCCGGTAGTCGAGTCGATCGTAAAGACAACGAAGTCGCCGGAAGAGAAGTCGGCCCCAAAGAGAAATCTGCCGCCATTTGCATCAGGATCAGCTGCCAGCGTCGTGATCTGGCTGGGTGCCACCGCAAACGGGCTGCCGGCCATCGCCGTGAGACCGCCGCCCGAGTGGTTGATCACGAACCCCATCACGCCGCCCGACCCATTCTGATCGGGCAAATAGAGAAATTTCTTATTCACGATCACAACGCTGCCCACGATGGACTGTCCCACGTTCGTCGCGATTCCGGGAAGCACCTTAAAAGTCGTGGCCGTAACCGAGGCAGTATTGATCGAGTTATTCGCGCCATTGCTGCCGTGGTAGAAAAAGAGATCGCTGAAGCCTCCGCCGCCGTTATTGGAGCCCGGACCGCAGACCGAACCGCCGCTGCTTACTCCTCCTCCACTCGAGGAGCCGCCGCTGCCACTCCCAAAACTGATGCCACTGCAGTTTGACTTCTGACCGCAAGCTGCCAGCAGCAGGAATGACGCTGCGACCATTAGCGACAAAACAACTTGCTTCGCGTATCTCATTCAACTCTCCCTGCCGAAGAACGGCGGCGAGGCCACAGTTCCGTGCTGGCCTCGCGTCCACCTTCGGAGAACTCATTGGGTCCGGCGATGGGGAACAGCGCACACCTGGCCATCATGCAGCGTACGCGTGGTGGCTCATGCGGATATTAGGGCAGGGTCGAGAGCCTCACAACATTACGCATGTCTCGGACACTTAGTAACCATGGGAGTAACGTTATGTGGGCCGACTCCCGACCGACACAATCTTCAGGATTGCAAGTGGGTGACGCGAATGGAAGGACGAGCTAGAAGGCCGACTTGTTCTTGCTCTGCGGATGAAAATTCAGGTCCATCGGGTAGCCGGGTAGATCGATGTGGATCGAGTACTCAGTTTCAATGAAAACTGCGCCGTTTCCCGACGGCCCTGTACGCTGTACTTTGATCTGGTCTTTGGTAACAGGAATTTCCAACTCCTGCGCCCGCTTGAAGACGGCATCCCGAATTACATCGTCGCCCTTGACGCTGTAGGTCCCCATTCGGGCTTCGGTGTCGAGCGAGTCCTGGAACTCATAGTTGGCGAAATACGGCGGAAGTACCTGCACACCAACGTAGACGCCCGCGCCCAGAAGTCCGAAAACCAGAATCAGCTTGATTGTTCCCATAGTCTTTCCGCCTGCGGTCTGGCGACCGAAGCGGAAAAAGCTTCAGTGCGCAGGCCCTAGCAACTTCTTGAAATATTCCGTTATCGCGCCGATGCTAGCATCCTGCATTTGGCGAGTCGAGCGTTGAACGACCTCGACAGTACCTTCGGTAACCTTCTTCCCCACGTTGACACGAAAGGGTATGCCCACCAGGTCAGCATCTTTGAACTTGACCCCTGGCCTTTCGTCCCTGTCGTCCAGTAACACGTCGAAGCCAGCCGCCTCCAGGTTGCGGGCGATATCTTCTGCCGGGGTACGAATCTTCTCGTCGGAGACATTAGTCGGTACGACCACGACCTGGAATGGCGCGACTTGGGGCGACAGCCAGAACCCGTTCTCGTCGTTGTTCTGCTCGACGATGGCGGTCAGAATGCGCTCAATCCCGATGCCGTAGCACCCCATGATGGGCATGACTTCCTTGCCATTGCGATCAAGCACGCGGGCGCCCATTGACTCGGAGTACTTGTACCCCAGCTTGAAGATGTGGCCGATCTCAACTGCTGTGTCGATGCGCAGAGGCCCTCCACAGTTTGGGCAGGCCTCTCCTGCAGTGACGCTGCGCAGGTCCGCGTAAGCGGTGGGCTGGAAGGTCTCCCCGGGTGTGATGTTCTTGACGTGGTAGTCCTCTTTGTTCGCGCCTGAAATCAGGTTCTTCCTGCCCCGCAGCGCTTCGTCGACGAGCAGGATCGGCTTGTCTCCGTCGTCGAGGCTCTTCGCCCATTCTATGCCGAGCGGCCCGAGGAAGCCGGCCGGAGAATGGAACAGCGCGACAATCTCTTCTTCCTGCATTGGACGGGTCTCGCGACCTCCCACTGCGCTGGAAAGCTTCGCCTCATTCATCTGGTGATCGCCGCGCATCAGCAAGACCACCGCGTGCGCCTTCGCCTTGCCGGTTTTAGCATCGGCCTCCGTCGCCATCAGAGCCAAGGTTTTGATCTTGCTCTTCGGCGATACGCCCAGGAACCGGGCTACGTCTTCAATCGTTTTCTGACCAGGCGTGTGCACCAGCAGCGGCTTGCCATCGCCTTCGGGCTTTACGTCCTCCACCGTCTCGAGCTTCGAAGTCGCCTTCTCCATATTGGCGGCGTAATTGCATTTCTCGCAGCTGACGATCAGATCCTCACCCGCGGGCGTGCGCACCATGAATTCGTGCGACAGCGATCCGCCCATGGCGCCGGAGTGCGCTTCGACGACCATGTACTTGAGGCCGCAGCGATCGAAGATGCGGCAATAGACGTCGTAGTGCTTCTTGTAGGAGACGTCGAGGCCCGCCGCGTCGATGTCAAACGAGTACGCGTCCTTCATGATGAACTGGCGCACGCGCAGCAGGCCGGACCTAGGCCGCGGCTCGTCGCGGAACTTGGTCTGGATCTGGTACCAGATCTGGGGAAGCTGTTTGTAGCTGCGCAGTTCTTTGCGGGCGATGTCGGTCATGACTTCTTCGTGCGTCATGCCGAGGGCGAGTTCCGCGCCTTTGCGGTCCTTGAGGCGGAACATGTTGTCGCCCATGACGGCCCAGCGGCCGCTGGCTTCCCAAAGCTCACGCGGATGGATGGCGGGGAGAAAGAATTCCTGGCCGATGGTGTCCATCTCGTGGCGCACGATGTTCATGATCTTGTTGAACGAGCGCTGCCCCATGAAGAGGTAGGAGTAGAACCCGGCGGCCAGTTGGCGGATGTAGCCGGCGCGCACGAGGAATTTGTGGCTGGCGACCTCTGCGTCAGCAGGCGCTTCGCGCAGAGTAGGGATAAAGAGTTCCGACCAACGATGCATAGTTTAGGAATTCCAGTGGTGAAGAATTCTTTATTGTAGCAGTCTGCCTCGCGGCCGAAGAGAGGTCTTGTATGATGCCGGGGCTAGCGCGTTAGTACCAGGCAATGGTGAACCCAAAGAGTGAATGCCACACCGCAATTCGTCGAGTTCGGAACGACCGAAGTAGCCGTGAGAGCGGTCTTGATGCTCGTCGGACTAGGTGCATTGGTGCTTGCTTACGTCGGCAGCTTGATCGCCGGAATTCCTCGTAAAGGACAAAACTTCTCAGCAGCGTTCCTGCAGGCTCTTCCGATCGCGACCGTCATTGTGAGCTTGCTTGCGGCCGTGGCCGTATTGCCAGATTCGTTCGATGAAGTTGGTTTCTCGAAGCTTGTCATCTAACCGGCAACTACTCGCTGATGATGGTGGATGCGGAGAGTCCCGGCTGGGTTTACAAAGATGTGAACGGTTTTCAAAACATCGACTGGAATCGAGACGGCATCGACGGAGTCAAAAGTTTGCAGATTGCTGGGAACTACATCGTGGGAGGCGGAGACTCACGCGGATTCCAGAAAAATGCAGTTGTAAACGAATATTTTCTAATCCACACAGACACATCAACCCTTAGGCGCTTTGCAACCTGGTCCCAGCTCGAAGCAGCAGTGACGCCGATGGGAATTCATGTCCAGCTTAAGCCGGCAATTTCTTTATATGCGAATAGCCAGCAGTCACCATCCTGGGGACTTATCGTGCTGATCTGTGCTCTTGGAGCTTTGTGCCTGGGGCTGTTCTTTAGTTGGATAAAGAAACTAAATACTCTTCGTGACAGTGAGGTTGCGGCATAAGCTATCTCCAGGCTACTTGCTCAGTTGGCTCAGGATTTCCTTCCCGAGCTTCTGGGTCTCGCCGAAAAACTTCTGGTACTCGGTGAACATCCGGTTGAGCTCGAGGGATTGCTCGGGCTTCAGCCGCTTGCGCAGAATCATGTCGCGCAGGTGGACCGGGTTGGGGAGGGTCGCGTCTTCCTTAAGTTCTTCGAGAGCGGTGGTCGGATCGTAGTGGTACATGGAAACTCCCAGCGATTGAGTAATTGGGAAATTTTGTAATTTAGTAATTTTAGCCCTGAATGGCCGGGCCTTACGTTTTCCAAATTACACAACTACCAAATTACCCGATTACTCAATCCGCTACAGCATTTCCGTTCCCCACAGATCGTGCAGGTGGACGACACCCTTAACGTTTTTATGCTCGTCAATCACGATCAGTGACGTGATCTTCTTCTCTTCCATCAGGGCCAGGGCGCTGGCGGCGAACTCGTGGGACGAAATCGTTTTCGGTTCGCCAGTCATGCATTCGCCGGCATTGAGATCGAGGACGTCTTTGCCACGTCGTTCGAGCAGGCGGCGCAGGTCGCCGTCGCTAATGACGCCCAGCAGTTTCTCGCCCTCGACCACGGTCGTCATGCCCAGTTTCTTGCGCGACATCTCATAGATCACGTCCGACATGCGGGTGGTTGGAGCTACGCGTGGGATTGCTTCTCCCGCGTGCATGAGGGACTCGACGCGAGCCAGTTTCTTGCCGAGCTTGCCCCCGGGATGCAGGTTGGCGAAGTCTTCTTCCTTGAAGCCGCGTTTTTCGGAGAGCGCAACCGCGAGTGCGTCGCCAAGGGCCAGCATCGTCGTCGTGGAAGCAGTGGGGGCGAGACCGAGTGAGCAGGCTTCCTTGTCGACGGAGCAGTCGAGCGCGATGTCAGCGGCTTCGGCGAGCGTCGAGAGCCTGGTCGCCGGGCGTCCAGCCTTACTTGCGCCTCCGTTGCAGATAAGATCGCCCGTCATGCTAATGAGCGGCACCTGCAGGCGTTTGATGGTGGCCAACAGGCGAAGAATCTCTTCGGTCTCGCCACTGGCGGAGAGGGCGAGGACCACATCCCCTCTTACGACCATGCCGAGATCGCCGTGAATCGCGTCCACCGGATGCATGAAGAGTGCGGGCGTTCCGATGGAGCTTAGCGTGGCGGCGATTTTGCGGGCGATGATGCCGCTCTTGCCCATACCGGTGACGACCACGCGGCCGCGGCAGGCGTCCATGAGTTCGACGGCGCGGTCGAACATATCCGCCATCGGGCCGGCGATGCGGTCTGCCAGCGCGCGTAGCGCGTCTGCTTCAATGCGGACCACGTTTTCTCCGATGTGCTTCATGGGAAGGAGGATGTTATCAAAACGTAGTGCGGGCTTGCTCTGTGGCGCGCTGGAGTGGAGTGAAGGTCACTTGAAACTGAGAGGCGCGGCTACGGAACAAGCCGGCCTTCGCTTCGCGCAGGATGAGAAGATTGTAGGAGCGACGGACAGTCGACTTAGAAATGTTCGTCGACCACGTGTACGCCTTCGCCCAGGCCCTTGGCCAGGATTGCCCGGTCCCAGGGGCCGCCCTGCCAGTTGTCTTTTCTCTTCTGGTCGTGGAGCCATGGCGGTACCGTTAGCAGGAGGCGGCGAGCCAACGCGTCGCAGTAGGGCTCGTAGAGGGAGCGCATTTTCTGTAGTTTCTTGTCGGCTTCGTCATCCTGTTTGGGGCGCATGCCCGCGGCGATGAGCATTTTGCGCAGCGCGTCGAGCTGATCCGGAGGAAGACGATCGGGGGCGTGCGGGTCGTACACAGCATTCACCACCTGCGCGAGATCGACCGCCGCGTGGCGAGCCATCGCGAACGTCAGCTTGGCCTGTTCTTTCGGAATGCCGTCGATCCCGGCGAGCACGAGCGACGTGACGTCGAGCATGGTATTGAGCGCTCCCAGCCACGATTGATTGCTGTGCTGCGAACGGAAGAAGCAGAGCACCGGATAGGAGATGTGACTCGCCAGTAAGTCCGCCGACCAGCGTTCCCAATCACGAAAAATATTGTCGAGCACAAGCGGGTCCGGGCAGCATCCAAGACGGGCCAGCAATTCACCGGCGGTAGGGGGCGAGCCGGCGCGCGAGTCAAGCAGGGAAATTTCGAGTTCGCGGCTGGAGAACGACGAGTAGATGACGGGCAAGTATCCGACCACGACGCCGAGAAAGGCGAAGCCCGTGCCGGCTTCCATGACAGCGAACGCACGGGCCAGGGGAGACGTGGGCGTGATGTCGCCGTAGCCAAGCGTGAAGAATGTCTCCCCACTGTGATAGAGAAGTATTCCGAATGTGATTTTCTCGCTGCCTAACCGAACGTGCTCGCCCATGCCGAATTGCAGCAAGGCATATCCGAAAATCAGGCCGATGGCCCAAAAAACCAGCAGCAGGATCAGGGAGAACGGCCCGAAGTATCCCAGGAAATTTTCGCGCCAGCTACTCACACGGATGTAGCGCGAGAGCTTGACCCAGGGCACCCAGGTGTGGCGGTAGAACCATGAGGTCAGGCGGAACGAACGCTGCACTTTCCGGGGCAGGACGATGGTCTCGAAGGCATCGAGCAGGACGGACAGTATGATGAGGATCCCGAGGATGGCCGCGAAAATGTGCATGTCTAAGGCGTCAGATGAGGTTGGATGGTAACAGATTCAACGGCATATACACTCGCACGCTTGCCGCTTCTGCGGCAGGCGGCCCTAAGCGGCGGGTTGGGTTGCGGCACTCGCGTCCCGCACGGGATACTAATCGCGGCCTGGAAAGAATGAATGCTTGTTTCTTGGGTATGCAAGGTACTCTCGACTCGCAGTCTCTTTCTGGCCGCGCTGGCTGTTGTGTTCGCAAGCGGGCTGGCGTCGTCGCAAGAGAGCAATGGCCACAAAAAAGAAAATCCTGCGCACGTATCACAATCTTCCCATCCGGCTTTGCGGCGAGGTACCAACGAGTTCGGGGGGTGGATCGGCTACTCGCCCTTTTCCTATGTTCTCAAAGGAACGACAAAGGATCGCGAGCTTTTTCTTCTCAATCTGCAGTACGCTCGTACGGTGCTGGTCACACGTCCTCTGACGCTGAAGTACAGGGCCGACATAGTGCCTGTGGCACTGGAGTTTCAGGCAACCCAGCTCTATATCGTCGATGGCAAGCCCTTCATGAATCCGGGCGGAGTCATCTATGCCGCTGGCACAAATCCCATTGGTTTCCAGGCGAACGTCGGCAATCAAGAGGTACAGCCGTTCGGCGATGGCAGCCTTGGATTCCTTTATTTTCACCGACAAATGCCGGTGGTCGGCTCGTCTCAATTCAACTTCAACATCGCGATCGGATTCGGAGTGCAGTGGTTTGTGCGGCCCGGACGGGCCCTGATGTTTGGTTGGAAATACCATCACCTGTCCAACGACTACCAGGCACGCTTCAATCCCGGCGTCGACTCCGGTGTCTTTTACGTTGGGGTCTCCGTGTTTCGGAACAGAAACGATTGAAATGCTTTGTACAGGGCGAGGTTGTTCAGGGAGTTGTGTGAGCCTTGGCCAAGCCCTTCTGCACCGCCAGTAGTTCTTTCAACACGCCACGCAATTTCCGCGAATCGAGCGCGTTTGCCCCGTCGGACTTTGCTTCCTTCGGATTGTCGTGTACTTCCATAAAGATCCCGTCTACGCCCGCGGCTACGGCCGCCCGGGCCAGCACTGGTATGAATTCCGGTTGTCCGCCGCTGGTAGCCTGGCCGTTTTCGTCACCGTGCGAAGCAGAGGGTAATTGCACGGAGTGAGTCGCATCGAAGACGACAGGCGCAAATTTCCGCATGATGGCCAGCGAACGCATATCGACGACCAGGTTGTTGTAGCCGAAGCTCGATCCGCGCTCGGTGACGAACACTCGCTTGTTACCCGAGGCGTGGCACTTTTCGACCACATGCTTCATATCCCAAGGCGAGACGAACTGCCCCTTCTTGATGTTGACCACACGCTCGCTCAAGGCGGCGGCCACGATGAGATCCGTCTGTCGGCACAGGAAAGCCGGAATCTGCAGGATGTCTACGACTTCGGCGACGGTGGATACGTCTCCGGCTTCATGCACATCGGTGAGGATGGGGACTTTGACAACGTTCTTCACTTTCTTGAGGATGCGCAGGCCTTCTTTGAGCCCGGGTCCGCGGAAACTTTTGAGCGATGTCCGGTTTGCCTTGTCATAAGAGGCCTTGAAGATGAAAGGAACGTTCAGGGAGCGGGTCACGCCCTTGATGATTTCCGCCATGCGCATGGCATGATCTTCGCTCTCGATTACGCACGGGCCGGCGATCAGGAAGAGGCTCCCCGACCCGATGCGGACGTTATCGAATTGGAAGGAGATCCCCATGGAGTCAAAAGCTTAAACCACAGAGGGCACAGAGGAGCACGGAGGAAGTCCTCATGTGTCGCTCCGTGTCCTCTGTGGTACTAGGTTTTGGGTTCAACCCGAAACCCGAAACTGCCTTACCGCCTGCCCACCTTATCCGGCCTGTGGAACATCTCGACCTCGGCCGCAGCCTTTTCCGACCTGCGCTGCATGCCTTGTTCATAGGCCGCTCCGATGAACGCCTTAAACAGCGGATGCGGTTCGAGCGGCTTCGACTTGAACTCAGGATGGAACTGGCAGCCGATGAAGTACGGATGGCCGGGAATCTCGACCATCTCGACATAGGTGCCGTCAGGCGTCGAACCTGAGAGCCGCAAGCCCCCGGCTGTGAGCGTGCTTTCGTATTCGCGGTTGAACTCGTAGCGGTGACGATGGCGCTCGCTGATCTCGGTTCGGCCGTATACCTCATAGGCCAGCGTGCCCGGTTCGATTTTGCAGGGCCACGCTCCCAGCCGCATCGTTCCACCCAGTTCCTCCACGCCGCGCAACTCGCGCAGCTTATAGATCACGCGGTGCGGTGTTGCCGGATCGAATTCGCTCGAGTTCGCATCTGCCAAACCGCAGACGTTGCGGGCAAACTCCACGCAGGCGGTCTGCATGCCCAGACAGATGCCGAAATACGGAATCTTCTTCTCGCGAGCGTACCGGATCGCCACCAGCATGCCCTCGATGCCGCGCTTGCCGAAGCCGCCTGGCACCAGGATGCCGTCGTATTCTTCCAGTTGCGCTTCATAATTCGAGTCGGAAGCCTCGAGGCCCTCGGCCTCAATCCAATTCACTTGCAGTTTCAGGTTATGCGCCAGTGCACCATGCACCAGCGCTTCCTTGAGCGACTTGTAGGAGTCTTCGTACTCCACGTATTTGCCGACGATGCCGATCGTTACATCGGCCTTCGGGTTGTAGACCCGGTGCACGATGTCTTCCCACTTCGACAAATCACGATCCTTGGCCTCGAGGTGCAGATACTTGAGTGCGAGCGTGTCGACATTCTCGCGTGCGAACACTAGAGGCACTTCGTAGATCGATGCCACGTCTTTCGCTGTGATGACGGCTTCTTCTTCGACGTTGCAGAACAGGGCAATCTTCGACTTGATGTCTTTGGCCAGGAAGCGGTCAGTCCGGCAGAGCAGGATGTCGGGCTGAATTCCGATGCTGAGAAGCTCTTTGACGGAGTGCTGGGTAGGTTTGGTCTTTAATTCTTGAGCGGCGGCGATAAACGGCACCAGCGTGACATGCACGAACAGAGTGTGCTCGCGGCCCAGTTCCTGGCGCATCTGGCGGATGGCTTCCATGAAGGGCAGGGACTCGATGTCACCGACCGTGCCGCCGATCTCCACGATTGCGACGTCTACGTCTTGCGCGACTTTCTTCATCGCGCTCTTGATTTCGTTTGTGACGTGCGGAATGACCTGCACGGTCTTGCCGAGATAGTCGCCGCGGCGTTCCTTGGCGATGATCTGTTCGTAGATTCGTCCGGTGGTCCAGTTGTTGTCGCGGGATAGTTTGGCGTGAGTGAAGCGCTCGTAATGGCCGAGGTCGAGGTCGGTTTCGGCGCCGTCATCGGTGACGAAAACTTCGCCGTGCTGGAAGGGGGACATGGTGCCGGGATCAACGTTAAGGTAGGGGTCAAACTTCATCAGGTTGACCTTGAGCCCGCGGCTTTCGAGCAGGCAGCCGATCGAAGCCGCGGCCAGGCCCTTGCCTAAAGAAGACACAACTCCGCCCGTCACAAAGATGTACTTTGCCGACATCGCTTCCTCACTTTATTTTGGGTTGGAAAATTGTGCAGGCTGGGGTGCACGAACAATTATGGCAGAGAACCGCGTGGAAGGGAAATGTGGAAAATCAAGACGCGGATCGAGTTGCCATTACGAACGAGTGTCCAGATGCTTGAGCAGGCTGTCGAAGCAGTCGTTGAGGCGCGCATTCCATTGATTCCAGTCGTGGCCACCGTGCACCACGTGAAATTCATGCGCAAAATGTCGCTCTTCCAGAAGATGAGCGAAGCTGCGGTTGGACGGGAGCAGCCCTTCCGCATCGCCGCAGGTTAGATAGAAGTACGGAGCGCGCGCAGGATTGACCGATTTGGCCAATACGAAAGGATCGTTTGCCCGCTGCGTCGTGCCGCCTGCCCGACCGAAGATCGAACGGTGATGCCGCCACTGTCCCCAGCGGTGGATGGAGAATGGACGCGTCGGAACGTCGATCGCAGAACTAAGCCCGGCCGCGAATGAAAACAGTTCCGGATACTTCAAAGATAGTTTGACCGCACCGAAGCCTCCCATGGACAGACCGGCAATCGCCCGGTGCTCGCGATCTGCGACGACGGGAAGTCGTGTTTCTACGTCAGCAATCAGATCCTTGAAGATGTAATGCTCGTAGCGCTGCTCAGGATGGTCGGCGGAGTTGGTGTAGTACGACTCGTCGCCGTCGGGCATAACAAGGATGAGACCGCGCTGCGCAAACCTAGCGACATCAGAGTAGTTCGTCCAGTCGTGAAAATTCCCATCTCCGCCGTGAAGGAGGTAGACCACGGGGAACTTCGCCCCTGTGGCGATGTTGGCCGGCATCACGACGCGGTACGGCATATCGCGGTTGAGGGAAGTGCTGTGAAATGTGACGTCGTGCATGACGACGTTCGATGCAAGGCGCGGATGATCGGGATACGAGGACTCCCGCTCCGCTTTGCGGCACGCCGACGTCAGAGCCACCAAGGTGCACAACACGAGCGCGAGCTTGCGGTGACGCTAAAAAATATTCATCGCATCGCGGCTTCGATTTCCTCTGCCGCGTAAGGTACTCCGGGAGTCAGCAACTCAGCTCCGTCCTTGCGAATTAAGTACATATCTTCGAGGAAGAATCCCTGACCATCGACGGAGGCGATCGGCTCAAAGTTAATGGTCATGCCGGCAGGAAATGGTTCGGGAGGAAATGCTGCCAACAGATTGGAGGAGTGGATCTGCCAGAACGGAACGTTCTCGCGCTTCGACCAGGAGTCGATTGCGTGCTGTGCGAGCGCACTTTTTGCCGTGCTGCCATGGCTGAGCAGTTCTTTGCTCCACGCGTCGTAGACGGCGTTACTCGTCACACCTTCGCGCAGCGTTGAGACCGCCTTGCGATAGGCGGCTACAAAGATGTTCCGTCCGAGATCGCCCAGATAGTGCTGGTATTCGCAACCCACATCGAGACGAACGAGTTCATTTGCTTGCATCTTGCGATCGAGGTGATCGTAGGAGGCAAGCGAGGCCAGGGGATTGGGAAAAACCGCATTTTCACCGGACATCACCCACGGCCAGAAGTTCGATCCGTGCGCGCCCGCCGCCCAGCAAAGCTCATCAGGATCTTGCACGGCCATCAGATTATTCAGAGAGTCGGTCACTTCTTTCGTAGAGAACGAGGGAAATTTGTCCAGAATGATCTGGAGCCAGAGGGGAGCCCCGGCGGCCTTTGGGCTGACAAGGTTGGCCGGCATCTCGTCAAAACCGCCGAGGCCATCCCGCGTGTAATAGAGCGTTGGGGAAAATGCGGCGCGGGCCGCGAGGAAGCCCTGCAACTCGGTCCAGTCCACCACGTGTTCGATGCCAGTCTGGCGGGCGGCATCGGTGCCAGGCACCAGGGTCGGCTTCAGGCCAGCTTTTGAGAAGGGCGGATGTGATGGCAGGAACAGCCATGACTCGCCCGACTTGCCGTCGACGGCCAGAACGGCGCTGACGGCGTTCTCTTCGCCGGTCAGGAAATAGAAGTAAGGATCCTGACGGTAACCGTCGGCCGCGATGTCCATACGAGAAACGGCATGGACGAGTAGTATCCCGTCGTGAAATTCCGTCGCTGCACGCTCACGGCGCTTCTGGAAAACTGCTTTGTCAGTTGCGGCTGAGGTTCCCATCAACCCGAGAATGAGCATCACCGAACAGGCGGTTCTGTACATGCGCGGAAACCTTAGCACACGGGTGAACAATCAAACGAGAAGGTCTCCCTATAGATGCGGACGAATCATGTAGCGCACCGGCAATCCGCTAAAATACCCCATGGCTGACGCTTCCCTCTGGAGTGAAGGCGACCCGCGCACGCGGCTCGTCGAACTCACTGCTGACACTGCCGATCCCGCGAAAGAGTTGCCTTTGCGCCGTGATGTGCGCTCACTCGGCATTCTGTTGGGTCGGGTTCTGGTCGAGCAGGAGGGAGAAGCGTTTTTCGAGACGGTCGAACGTCTGCGTCGCCTTCTGATCCAGCATCGGGAACAGGCCTCCGCGGGGCGGGCGCAAGGCGAGTCGAGACTGATGGCGCAAGCACGAGATCTCGTGCGTAGCCTTTCAATTGAGGACGCATATCGCGTAACCAAGGCCTTCGCTGTCTACTTCGAACTGACAAACCTGGCCGAGACCAACCACCGCAAACGCCGCCGGCGGGCTGCGCGCCTGCAGTCACAGCGGTTGCCCTTGGAAGGTTCGTTTCGCGGAACTCTGCACCGCCTGCGTTCAGCGGGTACGCCTATGCATGTACTTCTTGAAGCTTTGCGACGGGTGCGTGTCACGCCCGTATTTACCGCGCATCCCACTGAAATTACCCGGCACACGATTCGGCTCAAGCGGCGCCGGATTGCCCGCCTGTTGGAGCAACTGGACCACGTGTTGCTCTCGCAAGCCGAGGCTCTCGAGTACGAAGATCAAATTCTTCAGGAGATCACCGCACTATGGCAGACCGATGAAGTTCGCCTGAAGAAGCCGACCGTACGCGACGAGATTCACATGGGCCTCGATTATTTCCCCATGGTGTTGTTTGAATCCGTGCCTCGCCTGTACGCAGAACTTGAGGAATCGCTTGCAGAGGTCTACGGTACCAAGCCTGCGGAGTCACCGCTCCCGGAACTTTTGCACTTTGGCTCGTGGATTGGCGGAGATCGCGACGGGAATCCTTACGTCACGGCTGGCAGCACGCGGGACGCAGTCCGGCTGGCGCGCCATCTCATGGTCGATCACTACGTCGCGGAAGTTACGCGGCTGGTGAGCCAACTGAGCATGTCGCTGCGCCGGATCGGCGCCTCCGACGCGCTGGTCCGCCGCATCGAAGCGTACGAGAGCACGATGGGCGAGGAACACTCACGATGGAAGCGCATTACGGAAGTCGAACTCTATAGACACTTTCTGGACTTCGTCGCGGCACGCTTACGCTTTACCCGGGACTCGCGTTCACACCCACATGCATATGGTGCGGCCACCGAGTTTGAGGAGGATCTTCTTCTCATGCGGCAGAGCTTATGCGCGAATCGCGGGGAGCGCGTTGTGGACCAGCTCATCGATCCCCTGCTACGAAAGGTTCGGACGTTCGGATTTCATCTCCATTGTCTCGATATCCGTCAGCACGCCCGGGTTCTCGCGCAAGCGGTGTCGGATCTGGCTTCCGCCGTCGTGACCCCTGAAGGGGCTACCACAAGGGAAGTGGCGCAGCCTTCCGCAGACCTGCTCGATACATTTCGCGCAGTCGCCGAGTTGAAAAAGATGCAGGCCCCGCAGGCTATCCGGCATTTCATCGTGAGCGACACGCAGTCCGAGGAAGACATCCTGCAAGTTGTACGGATGGCCGAAGTCTGCGGCACATTGTGCGCGGCTACCGGGCAGGATCCTGGCTTGATGCCGGTTCCGCTGTTCGAATCGATTGCCTCGTTGCGAGGGTCGGGTGCCGTGATGCGCAAGCTGTGGAGTTCGCTGGCATACCAGCCCCTGCTCGAATCCTGGGGACGCAGGCAGGAAGTCATGCTGGGCTACTCCGACTCCAACAAAGACGGTGGCATGCTGACCAGCACCTGGGAATTGCACAAAGCGCAGCGCGACCTGCATCAGGCGGCACGCGAACACCGCGTGAACTTGCGACTCTTTCATGGGCGCGGCGGAACCGTCGGGCGTGGCGGTGGACCGACGCACGCAGCGATTCTTGCCCAGCCACCGGGCGATTTCTCGGGTGAGATTCGTGTCACCGAGCAAGGCGAGGTTCTTACCTGGAAGTATTCCGACGCGGTTCTGGCTGAATGGAACCTGGAGATCATGATTGCGGCCTGTCTGGAGACCGTGCTCAACCCGAATCGGCCATCGCGGGAGACATCCGCACGCTGGGACGAAGCGATGGAGGCCATGTCCCAGGATGCGTTCGGCTACTATCGCGAACATATTGCCGAGAATGCGGAGGTTCTCGAATACTTCGAGGAAGCGACGCCCGTGAATGAACTGGAACACGCGCGCATCGGTTCGCGCCCGGCGCGGCGTTCCGACAGCCGGAGACTCGAGGACCTTCGCGCTATACCCTGGGTCTTCGGCTGGATGCAAAGCCGTCACGCGGTGCCGGCGTGGTTTGGCGTCGGCTTCGCGCTCGAACGGTTCGCATCCGATGCCACGAACGCCAAATTGCTCAAGGAAATGATGAAGAACTTCACGCTCTTTTCGGGCCTGGTGAGCAACGTTGAGATCGCGATGGCCAAGGCTGATATGGCGATCGCTCGCCATTACGCGGGCCTGGTTTCGAATGCAGCCCTGCGCGAGCGCGTCTACGGCATGTTGAAAGAGGAATTCGACCGCACGCGCCGCGTGATCCTGACGGTGGCGGGGCAGAGCGACTTGCTTGAGAAAAACCCGGTTCTGTCGCGCTCGATTCGCCTGCGCAATCCCTACGTGGATCCCATGAGCCTCATCCAGGTAGACCTGCTGTGGAGAAAGCGCAGCGGAGATAGCAGCAGTGTTCTCGAATACGCCATCGGCGCGACCATGAACGGAATCGCGGCTGGACTGCACAACACCGGGTAGGGAAGACGAACTTGCATCTCTCACGCAAATGAAATCCGATCTCCATTTCGACCAGCGCCTTCGGCTGTTCGTCTATCGCTATCTTCTTCGCCACGAAAAGTCGCCGACCCTTTCGCAAATGGCTGAAGGTCTGCGAACCTCCATAAAGAGCGTTCGAGCCGGAATCGACCGGCTCAGCCAGAGCCACGCCTTCATGACCCAGGAAGACGGACAACTTTGGCGGGCTGCGCCCTTCTCCTGTATTCCTACGTCTTTTCCGGTCGCTATCGGACGGAAGTCTTGGTTCGGAAACTGCATCTGGGACGCGCTTGGCGTTCCCGCTATGCTTGAGAAAGATGCGTTGATCGGCGCCTCCTGCGCCTGTTGTAACTACGACATGCCGATCGAGATCCGGGCCGGAAAAATTCGATCCGAGAGCGGGGTCATTCATATCGCAGTGCCTGCCCGCGAGTGGTACAAAGATGTCGTTTTTACCTGACGGACCATGCTACTGTTCCGGTCGGAACAGCATATCGATCGGTGGTGTTCGCAGTGGGGCCGTTCCCGGGGCGGTACGCTCTCATTGGCCCAGGGATGGAAACTGGCGCGGTTGTGGTACGGCGATCGCCTCAGCTCGGACTGGTGCCCAAAAACGGCATCGGAGGCAGAATCCGTGTTTCGCGATGTCGGACTTGTGGGAGAATTCTGGAAGCTGTCTTAGTGAGCATCTGCTGAATCGGTGTTCGCATCTCAGCCAGTGGGAAAGCGCATGCACCCTCGTACCCTGATCCACACGGCCTGCCTTCTTGCGTGCTCAACCCTGCTATTGTTGGCCGCCAGTCTCACTTGTGCACAAGATTTGGCCAAGCGCCTCATCCTGAAGGATGGTTCCTACCAATCAGTGACAAAGTACGAAATCAAGGGCGAACGTGTCCGCTACCTGAGTGCCGAGCGTGGGGAATGGGAGGAACTGCCGAAGTCTATGGTCGACTGGCCGGCCACGGAGAAATATGAGAAGGACCGTGCGGCGGGCGCCTCTACTCCCGAAGCCGCCGAACTCGATAGGCAACTACAGGCTGATCGGGACGCTGAAGAGGCTATGTCTCCGCACGTTGCCCCCGGGCTGCAATTGCCCGAGGATGGCGGAATCTTTCTCCTCGACAATTACCAGAGCCATGCAGAACTGCTGCCGCTCGATCAACGAGGCGGATCCGTTAACAAAAACATGAAGGGGAATATCCTGCGCGCCGCGGTGAATCCTATCGCCAGCGCCCGCCAGACGGTCGAAGTGCCCGGCAAGCATTCCCCGATTCAGTCGCACGTTGCGGTGCCCGCGCTCTACATCAATATCGATCGTGGACAGGAAGCTGACGCGGATGCCGGGCCGAACCCACCCAAGGATTCAACCGCGAAGGAAGCAACGAAGGACACTGCGACTTCGGCCGGCGATCGCTTCCGCATCATTCGGCTGGAGACAAAGGGCGATAAACGGATCGTGGGTGAAATTAGAGTAGCGGTCTACGGAAAGATCAGCCAGGACGCGAAATTCGTCTCCACGACCACGCAACCCTTGTCCGGCGGCTGGGTCAAGGTGACGCCGACGGAAAGCCTCCCGCCCGGAGAATATGCCGTAGTCGAGATGCTCGGAAAAGAAGGGATGAATCTCTACGTCTGGGACTTCGGAGTCAATCCGAACGCTCCCGCCAATTCAATCGCCTTTCGGCAGGATCCCTCGGGCACGCAGGCCACCCCCGATCAGCCCATCGAGTTACAGAAAAGAAGCAAGCAGCAGTAGGGCAGGTCTCAGGTCACGGGTTCCTGGGAAGTACTTATGGATGGTTGTTATCTGTCCGGAGGTGGGAGTAGTCCGCGCAGCCACTTGCATCTTGGGTACTAGGACAGTCCATAGTCACCTGTGCCTGCTTATTTCATCACGCCGCGCTGTGCAATCCCGATATTATCGCGAGTGGTGTTCTTCACCAGGTACATCATTTCGTCTGCCTGGCGGATCACATCGTGCGGAGACTTGGCATCGTGCGGGTAGGTGGCGAGGCCGATCGATGCGCGAACGTTGAGATTTAGTCCCTCTTCTTTGCAGAACATGCTGACGCGCAGGGCATCGCGCAAACGTTTGGCTACGGTTAAGGCCTGGTCTTTCCCTGTTTGTGGCAGCAGGATGACGAACTCGTCGCCTCCGTAACGGAACGCATAATCGATCAACCGTAGCTGGGCCTTCACCAGGTAGCCGATCTCCGCCAGGAGCTTGCTGCCGACAAGATGTCCGTGAGTGTCGTTCACCTGTTTGAAGTGATCGAGATCAATGAACAGCACGCTGAATTCGTAGCTAAAACGCGAGGAGCGATACACCTCGGTCTCTAGGGTCTTATAAAGGTGACGAGCGTTGTAGAGTCCCGTGCAGTCATCGGTAATCGTCAGTTCCTGAATCTTTTCAACCGCGCGGGAATTTTCAATCGCGATGGCCGCGTAATCGCAGAGAGCCTGCAGGAAGAAAATTTCCTGGTCGCCGAATCCCTTCATGTCGACGTTGACCAACTGAATCACGCCCAGAACGCGGTGTTTCGAATTCAGGGGAATGCAAATAATCGAACGCGTCTCCCATTGCGTGACCTCGTCGATGCGTTTGGCGAAACGGGCGTCCGTGTACACATCGGGGACGATGAGCTGTTCACCGTTCTTGGCAACCCAACCGGCGATCCCTTCGCCCACTTTCAAACGAACATCCTTCAATGCTTCGGCGGCATCGCCCACGGCAATCGCGAAGTAGAGTTCATTGTGCTCTTCGTCCACCATGAGCAACGACCAAGTGTCTGGCCGAAAATATTCGGCCATCTTTTCCATGATGGTTTGCAGGATGGAGTCCAGATCCAGGGACGAAGTCAGGGCCTTGGCCACATCATGAAAGATGTTGAGTTCTTGACTCTGCCGCTTTCGATCGGCTCCCGTGGCCTCAGACATGCACAGATCCTTCGATTTCCAGAAAGAAGTGCCTCAAATTATATGCGGCGCTCAGAAGGGGCGGCAACGACCTTAAGTAACCTTGTACCCGCAAAGCCACGACCTGCAAGGTGCTTAGCGGACGGCGGCATGGTCGCGAGGTTCCCATCCGTCACCGTCATCGAAGGTTCGCCCACCCATACCTCGTAAGTCTCTTCCCGCGCGCTTCGCATACGTTTAATATTCGTGTCATCCCGATGCCAGTCTGGCGGAGAGCCTCATGGGATCTTTCGGTGACAGGCTGAAAAAGGAGCGGGAGCAGAAGAGCATCTCGCTCGATGACATTTCTCTCAGCACGAAGATCGGGACCCGTCTGCTTCGGGCTCTGGAAGAAGAAAAGTTCGATCAACTACCCGGCGGTATTTTCAACAAAGGATTCGTTCGAGCCTACGCCCGCCATGTCGGCCTCGATGAAGAGCAAGCCATCTCCGACTACATGGCCGCTCTTGGGGATACGCAGCCGCGGCTTGCGGCACCCGAGACCGCGCCGCCAAAGGAGAGTGTGCGTGAGCTAGGGCACGCTCCGGTGCACGATGCCCGCGAACCGCAGCAAGAGATCCAAATCCCATGGGGTCTGCTTGCATTGGTTCTTCTCCTGGCTGCGTTGGCGATTGCCACGTGGAGCTACTATCACCGCTCGCGCGGGCTTGAGAGAACGAAGGCCGCACCGCCATCTTCTACCCAGGCCACCCCAGCATTGGCCGCGCCTTCGAATGGCGGCGAACCGCTGAAGTCCGCACCTCCGGATAACGGCAAAGCAGCGTCCACGCCGATCAGCACAGCTGAGCAAAGCGGACTGCGGTCCGCACCGGTTGCACAGGCGGCCCTGCATGATTCTGCATCACCCGAAGTAGCGCCCGGTTCCTTTCGCGTCACGTTGAAAGTCAACGACGACGCCGAGGAATGCTGGATGTCGATCGTCACCGATGGGCAGCCGCCGGTAAAAATGACCCTCACCGCTCCTTACGAAAAAGTATTGCAGGCGAAGGACGAAATCATTGTCAAAGCCGGCAATGCCGGCGCTCTGGATGTTTTCTTCAATGGCAAAAAGCTTGGCCCATTGGGAGACTACGGCACTGTTCGAACCCTGACCTTCCACAAAGATGGACTGCAGCCGCCGGCACCCAAACCCGCCACGCCGCCCGCAGGCCCACAGTAGCGGAGGGTTTCGAAGGCGGCCATTCGCCGCTCCATGCTACCGTCCAACACCCGCACGCGACCTCTCACCTCTAGATCAGGCCGTCAGGCCCAAAGTCGTTGCTTGGGTCAGGCTTTCTCTGATAGCTTTTTAAGGACCTGATAATAGAGTGCTAAAGCGCGAAAAGATGGACTCAGCGCCCTGATTTTCCCGCCAGGCGGAGCGCCGCATCAGCGCAAGGAGACACGAATTTGCCATCCAAGAATCGCTACCTTTTCACGTCTGAGTCTGTGACCGAAGGCCATCCCGACAAAATCGCCGACCAGATTTCCGACGCCATACTCGACGCCTGCCTGGCCGAAGATGCCACCAGTCGCGTCGCGTGCGAGACCTTGACCGCCACCGGCCTGGTCGTCATCGCCGGAGAAATCACCACCAAGGCGTACGTCGACTTTCAGTCGCTGGTTCGCGGTGTCGTTCAGTCGATTGGCTATGACAACGCGCTTTACGGCTTCGATTGCAACACCTGCGCGGTGATATCCAGCATCAACAAGCAGTCGGGCGATATCGCCATGGGCGTCGACACTGGGGGCGCCGGCGATCAGGGCATGATGTTCGGTTTCGCAGTGAATGAGAATCCTGAACTGATGCCGACGCCCATCCTGCTGGCGCACAAGCTGACCCAGCGCCTTACCGAAGTCCGCAAGAATGGTACCTGCAGTTACCTCCGGCCTGACGGCAAATCCCAAGTCACAGTCGAATACGACAAGAACGGCAAGCCCGTTCGCGTCGACGCAGTCGTGATCTCGACGCAGCACGCCGAGACCGTGGGCAACGACCAGTTGCGCTCGGAAATTCTGCGGCACGTCATTCAGGCCGTTATCCCCAGCAACCTGCTCGATGCTGACACCAAATATCACATCAATCCTACGGGGCGCTTCGTGATCGGCGGGCCTATGGGGGACACCGGACTCACCGGCCGGAAGATCATCGTCGACACATACGGCGGTATGGGGCGGCACGGTGGCGGCGCCTTCAGCGGCAAGGATCCGACCAAGGTCGACCGATCGGCAGCCTACATGGCGCGTTACATCGCCAAGAACATCGTGGCGGCTGGATTGGCGGACAAGTGCGAAGTACAGCTCGCGTACGCGATCGGCGTGGCTGAACCCGTCAGCGTTCTGGTGGAGACATTTGGAACCGCGAAGGTCGATCCGGCGATCATCCCGGATCTGATTCGAGCCAATTTCCAATTAACTCCGAAGGGAATTATCGAGTCTTTGAATCTGCGCCGGCCGATTTACCGCAAGACCGCCGCCTACGGGCACTTTGGTCGCAGCGACAAGGATTTCACTTGGGAAGTGACCGACAAAGCTGCAAAACTGGCCAGTGAAGCCGGTTTGCGCGAGCCGGCTCTGCAGACCGCAAAGCACTAAAACTTCGGTACAGGGGACGTTTGGCGACGTCCCCTGGTAACCGTTTCAGCATCAGCTACAGAAAATCCTCGTCCCCGTTTCGTGTATTCTGATCACTAACTGCCGAGTCCCGGAGTCTTAAATTTTTGCCGTCTTCATGAATCAGGAGAGGTATGTCAACGACACCGACGCAAATCAACTGCGACGTTAAAAATCTCGATCTCGCGGATATGGGAAAGAAGCGCATTGACTGGGCCAACCAGTCGATGAATGTCCTGCAGATCATTCGCAAAGAATTCATCAAGAATCAGCCGCTGAAGGGCGTGCGCATTTCGGCCTGCCTGCACGTGACGGCCGAAACGGCGAACCTGGCCATTTGCCTGCGCGACGGCGGCGCAGATGTCGTCTTGTGCGCGTCCAACCCGCTTTCAACCCAGGACGACGTCGCCGCCAGCCTGGTTCGCGATTACAACGTTCCGGTCTTCGCCATCAAGGGCGAAGACAACGATACCTACTACCAGCACATCATTGCGGCGATCGACCATCGTCCGCAGATCACGATGGACGATGGCGCTGACCTGGTTAGCGTGCTGCACACCAAGCGCACCGATGTTCTCGATGGCGTCATCGGCGGCACGGAAGAAACGACCACCGGCGTGATCCGCCTTCGCGCCATGGCGAAAGAAGGCGTGCTGCGCTATCCCATCATTGCGGTGAACGATGCTGACACCAAGCACCTGTTCGACAATCGCTACGGCACCGGTCAGTCGACCATTGACGGCATCATCCGCGCCACCAACTTCCTGCTCGCCGGATCGAAGTTCGTTGTGGCCGGTTACGGCTGGTGCGGCCGCGGTCTTGCCAGCCGTGCTCGGGGCGCGGGCGCGGAAGTCATCGTTACCGAAGTCGATCCAACCAAGGCGCTCGAAGCTGTCATGGACGGTTTCCGTGTTATGTCCATGACCGAGGCGGCAAAAATCGGTGACGTATTCTGCACGGTGACTGGCAACAAAAACGTCTTGGGCAAAGAGCACTTTGAAGTAATGAAGAACGGCGCCATCATCGCCAACTCCGGCCACTTTAATGTAGAAATCGACATCCCGTCACTGGAGAAGATGGCTTCCTCCAAGCGCACCACGCGCAACTCTGTCGAGGAATACTCGATGAAAGACGGGCGAAAGATCAATCTGCTCGGAGAAGGCCGTCTCATTAACCTTGCGTCTGCCGAAGGGCATCCCCCCTCGGTGATGGACATGAGCTTTGCCGACCAGGCGCTCTCGGTTGAGCACATGGTGAAGAATTATTCGAAGCTGGAAAAGACCGTCTACACGGTCCCGGTCGAACTCGACAAGCGCGTGGCCAAGCTGAAGCTTGAATCGATGGGTATCAAGATCGATCGCCTGACGCCCGAGCAGGAAGAATATCTCGCGGGCTGGTCGGAAGGTACTTAGTCAGTGCCGTAATCACAACAAAGTGGTGAATGGGCGGCTCCCGGCCGCCCTTTTTCTCGCAACGGGAAATACTGATCTGTCTATGGGAATCACGGGAAATGTTCAGTTGAAATCCCGCCGGCTGCAAGCGCCCGGTCCTCCCGGATCCCCGCACGACCCGCATGGTGCCGATCTCGGTGCGGAAGATGCAGTCGCTTTACTGGCGACTGAGAAGGTCGAAAGCTGCGGCGCCAGTTTCTTGCCCTGGCACTTCGGGCATTCTGCCTTTTGTTCACCGTAAACCAGCGCTTCAAACTCATGATCGCAATTAAGGCAAACGTACTCGAAGATTGGCATGGACTCGCTTCCTCCCTGTCAAAATCACACAGGATCACGTTCCTTATTTAAAATCAAAGCGTGGGAACCAAGCAACCCGGCAACCTTCAGCTCTCATTCCAGCCGCGTCGCCTCTTTCGTGGAGGGCACCTGCAAACGCTTGCCGGATTCTTTCTGCAGCGCCGGTCTCGATTGCCGCAACCGGAAGAGCGCCTCATCGAAGTTGCCCCTGGAATACAGATTCTCTGTCATTGCCATTGGCGGGTGGATTGGCGCAACGCGCTCACTGTGATCGTTGTGCATGGACTGGAGGGCTCCAGCGATTCGGGATACATGACCGGCGTCGCCGAAAAGGGTTTGTCGGCCGGGATGAATGTGGTCCGCGTCAATCAGAGAAACTGCGGTGGTACCGATCACCTCGCACCCACTCTCTACAACTCAAGCCTGTCGGGGGACGTTGCGGCCGTGGCGAAACATCTCGTGGAGGATGGCGTTTCGCGCTTTGCCTTGGCCGGATTCTCCATGGGCGGCAACCTGGTGCTCAAGACTGCTGGGGAGTGGGGAACCGCAGCGCCACCGGAATTTCGTGCCGTGGCCGCCGTCTGTCCAGCCATGGATCTGGCGGCCTCCGCTGACGCGTTGCACCTTCCCGGCAACCGCCTCTATGAAGCCTACTTCATGCGAAAACTGCGTCAGCGATTTCGCGCGAAGGCAAAGCTGTTTCCCGGGCAATTTGATGTGAAGCGCCTTTCCGGCCTGCGCAGTCTACGCGACTTCGACGACAAGATTACCGCCTACTACTGCGGCTTCGACGGTGCTGTCGACTACTATGCCCGCGCTGCAGCTTCCAACGTTGTGGATCGCATCGCGGTTCCCGGACTGATTCTTCATGCTGCAAACGATCCTTTCGTGCGCCTTATTCCGGAAACGCGCAAGAAAATTGCCGCCAATAAGAACATCAGCTTCATCGAGGTCGAAGACGGCGGACATTGTTCGTTCATCGCCGAAGCCAATGGCTACGATGGCCGATGGGCCGAGCAACAGGTCGTCGATTTTCTCCGGAAATTCTGATTCGACGTCGACGCCGCACCCATATTTCCGGCCAATGCTGTTGGCTCGGTACTCGCGACTCGGGACTCGCGACTGGTTCGTTTCCTGTACAATTTTTGCGATGCGCCGGGACGTCTATGTTCTCACCATCGTGCTGGCAGTGGGAATGTTCGCTGCCCACGCATTCGCCGAACCGGTCGCGTCGCTCAAGCCCACCGATTGCGTCAATGATTTCGCCGGCGTCCTCAGCGCTCCAACAATTACCCAGCTGAAAGAAATGTGCCGTCAGGTACTGGACAAGGCGCAAGCCTCGGTCGTTGTCGTGACCATTAAGTCCACCGACGGCGAGGACATTTTCAACTACGCGGTCGATCTTTATCAGAAGTGGGGAATCGGGGCAAAAGGAAAGGATCGCGGCGTCCTTGTCCTCCTCGCTGTGCAGGATCGCAAGTACAACATTAACGTCGGCTACGGACTTGAGCCGATTCTGCCGGATGGCAGAGTTGGAGGCTTTGGTCGCGAGGCGGTCCCGTACCTGCGAAATGGTGACTACGACGCTGCCGTCAGCCTGCTCACCTCGCGAGTCGTCGATGTCATCGCCAAGGATGCAGGCGTCGAGATCACCACTTCACAACCACGACAAATCGAGCCCCTGGCATCGCGTCCGAGGCAGACGCAGTTGTCTCCGGGCGCAATCATCGCGACTATCATAGTCATCATCATTGTGCTGGCCGTGCCGCCTTTACGCCGACTTCTCTTCTACATGTTCCTGTTCAGCGGGGGTGGCGGAGGCGGTTATCGGAGTGGATCGGGCAGTGGCGGGTGGGGAGGAGGCGGTTTTGGAGGCGGAGGCGGCGGGTTCGGTGGTTTTGGCGGAGGCAGCACGGGCGGCGGCGGTGCGGGCGGAAGCTGGTAGAGCAGCCTAATTGAGGAACATCATGGCCCCTGAAAATACAGTTCCCGAAAAGCAGATCAGCGAGTTTGTCGCTAAGCTCAAGGACGCTGGCGCCACGAATCTTGAAAGCATCATCCTGTACGGCTCCGCTGCGTCGGGAGAGTACCACACGGATTACTCGAACATTAATCTGCTCGTCATCCTAAAAGAAACGTCCTTTTCGAAGCTGCTTGGTCTGGCGCCTGTTGTCGAGGATTGGACCCAACAGGGGAGGCCTGCTCCGCTGCTCATCACAAAAGAGGAGCTAGAGAATTCGGCAGATGTTTTTTCTATCGAACTGCTCGACATGCAGCGCCAGCATCGCGTGCTCTTCGGTCCGAATGTGGTCGCGTCTCTGCGGATTCCCATGGGCTTGCATCGCGCCCAGTTGGAATATGAACTCCGCGAGAAGCTGATTTTGCTTCGCCAGCGTCTGCTGGTGGATGCTCGCGATGAAAAACGCACGTGGCATCTGTTGCTGCGCTCCGTTCCTGCGTTCGCCACGCTCTTCCGGCACGCGATATTGGTTCAAGGGCAACCCGTACCCGCCACGAAGCGGGAGTCGGTCAAAGCCCTCGCAGCATCCATTGGCTTTGATGCAACTCCATTCGACACTTTGCTGGATATTCGGGAGCACCGCGCCGACCCCAAGCAATTTCGCGTGCACGATATCGCTGCCCGCTACCTCGCCGCCGTCGAGCAAGTTACGGCCGCGGTCGATAAAATACTGGATTCCCCCAAACTATGACCTTCGACGGGATTTCCTAAACTTCGTTTCGAGGAGAGGAACATGGGTAAAGGCTTGATCGTGGTAATCGTCCTGGCGCTGATCGCACTCGTTGTGTTTGGGCAGTACATCGGCGTGCGCAACACACTCGTCACGAAGAACGAAGCTGTCAAAGCCGCGTGGTCGCAGGTCGACATCGTGTTGCAACGCCGTGCGGACCTTATTCCTAATCTGGTGGAGACGGTAAAGGGTTATGCCACGCAGGAGCAGACCGTGTTCGGAGACATCGCCAAGGCGCGCTCCGCGCTGTTGGGTGCCGGATCGCCTGCGGAAAAGATTGCGGCAAACAACCAATTGGACGGTGCCATCGGCCGTCTGCTGGTTCTGGTGGAAAACTATCCGCAGTTGAAGTCGAACGAAAACTTCATGCGCTTGCAGGACGAACTTTCCGGAACTGAGAATCGCATCGCCGTTGAGCGCAAGCGCTACAACGACACGCTCCAAGACTACAACACCTACGTGCAGAAATTCCCGGCCAGTCTGTTCGCCGGGTGGGCTGGCTTCAAAACCAACGACGCATATTTCAAGGCGGCAGAGGGCTCGCGCGAGGTCCCGAAAGTGAATTTCGGAACTCCAGCCCAGCAACCCGCGCCTCAACCTGCGCCCGCGAGGTAGAGGGCGACCGCGTATGGGTTTCAGCGTGAGGCAAAGAAAACGGCCAATGGAGAGGCGGGCGCAAGCCCGCCCCCATTGAACCTCATTGTTGACCATGCAAGTTGACTTCTCCGTAGAACTTGGCCGGGACGATGAGACCCTCGAGTTTCCCTGGGCAGCCCCCGACGGCCACCTGCGCTATTACGATCTGAAGCGAAACCCAGCGGCGATTTCACACGTCGAGGAAGCCTCGCGTGTGAAGGAACTTCGGGATTTCTTGCTGGTGACCAACGCGCCTGTGTCACTACTGGAAACCGCAAAATGCGACGTCTGGTCAAGCACCGAAATCAATCCGGACGAAGAAGTCTTCAATGTCACACACAAATTTGGGTCCTACGTTGACCTGCTGTTCTCTGATCCACCAGCGCGCTTCTCTTTCGAGAAGCACGAAAGCCTTCTAAGGAAACTTACTGGTCTGCTTAAGCGTGTGCCTGAGATTCCCGCTGCCGCCGAGTTTTTTCTCCGCCGCTGTTTCTACCATGGAAGTTCGTCTGTCGCAGAAGGCTTCTACGTGACGTTTTACCTGTTCGGGTATGGGCAAGACGAGGTTAAGTCCCGCAAACAGTGGGCGATTGCTCTGAACCTTATTGCGGCCGCGATTACCCAACTATCTGCCGAGACCTCCGCCCTGTAATACTTTTGTATTTTCTGCTTGTTCTCACATACGTCGGCGCCGGCATAAATCTACGCTCCTTAAGAAGGAGTGAGCCGGTCGTATGAAATGCCATCCTATGGGTACACGCGCGCGTGTGCTCCTCAGCTCGGTTTTCGGTCCCTACGCGAAAGACGACGAATTCGGAAGCCGTTCCGTGAACCCCATGGAGCTTTACCACAACCAGGTCACGCGAGCGCAGGGCGCTTTCTCCCTTCGCATGTTTCATCACTCATGGGGCATCATGATGATCCAGTCGAACATCTCGGCACCCTGCACGGTATTGGATTTTCCGAGCCGTGAGTCGTTCGCGCACGAGCTCACCAGCCATGACTATGACGTGGTGGGCATCTCATCCATCATCGTGAATATCGGGAAGGTCCGCGAAATGTGCCGGATTGTTCGCGACCTTTCCCCGCACTCGAAAATCGTTGTCGGCGGACACGTGACTGCCATTCCGGGGATTGAAAAGCTCGTGGACGCGGATCACGTCGTGCGTGGCGAAGGCATTCGCTGGATGCGCGAGTATTTCGGCGAAAATCCCGAGGCCCCTATCAGTCATCCCGAAATCGTCTCGGGTTTCGAAACACGTGTCCTCGGTGTCCGCCTGCCCGAGCGCAAAGGAGCTACCGCTGCCACGGTAATTCCATCGGTCGGCTGCCCCATGGGCTGCAATTTCTGTGCGACCTCGTCTTTCTTCGGGGGCAAGGGCAAGTTTGTGAACTTCTTCGAATCGGGCGACGCGCTCTTCGATTTGATGAGTCGACTCGAAGCTTCGCTAAGAGTACAAACATTCTTTGTGATGGATGAAAATTTCCTGTTGCATCGCGAACGCGCCATGCAACTGCTCCATCGCATGAAGCGGGCCGGAAAGAGTTGGGGGCTCGCAGTCTTCGCGTCCGCCAATGCGATTCGCAAGTACAGCATGCAGGAGCTGGTCGAACTCGGCGTCTCCTGGCTCTGGATGGGGCTGGAGTCTCCACGTTCCCGCTACACCAAATTGCAGGGAACAGACACCCGCCAGCTCACGCGCGATCTCCGCGAGCACGGCATCCGTGTGCAGGGATCGACCATCATCGGCCTGGAGCACCACACCCCGAGCAACATCACCAAAGAAGTAGATTATGCCGTCAGCCACAACACCGACTTTCATCAGTTCATGCTGTATACGCCCGTGCCCGGAACCCCGCTGTTTCAAGAAATGTCCGAACAGGGCAGAATGCTCGAAGACGTTAACCTCGCTGACATCCACGGGCAAGACCGCTTCAATTTCCGTCACCACGCTCTGTCTCGCGACGAATCGAAGCACTTCCTCGACTGGGCATTCCGGCATGACTTTGAACGCAACGGGCCGAGCCTATACAGGATGTGCCGGACCGTGCTGCAAGGATGGTTACGCTACAAAGACTTTCCAGATGCCCGCGTCCGCGAACGCTTCGCTCGAGAGGCCGATAAGCTAAAGACGGCTTACAACGCCGCACTGTGGGCGATGGAGAAAGAATTTCAGCACGTGAACGCGAGTGTGAGTGACGAGATTCGCACGCTGCGCCGCGAAGTCGAGAAAGAATTCGGGAATACCGCGCAGATCGCAGCCCGAATCGGAGGGCCCATCCTGTCCTGGACAGCGAGGCGGGAGGAGAAGCGTTTGGCTGCGGGACGAACTTATGAGCCGCCCACGTTCGTCGATCGTCGCAATTGGGCGACGGCGAATGCTTTCAAGTCTTCGTTCAGCCGGCAGTAGCGGCCTCAGCCATCAAGACGCTCTGCGCACGTCGCTTCTTGAGCTTGGTCCGCACGATTGATAGCACGAGCATCATGGCAGAGATCGCCAACAAACCAAGCGTCGCCTGTGCAATCGTCTCTGCGCGCCTCGGCAAAATCGACACCCGTCCGTAAACAAATTCGACGTGCACCCAATAAACCAGTAGGGAAGTCTGCCCCAATTGAATGAGGGGGCTAAAGCCGAAAGTGGCCGCACCCACGCGGCACCACCCGTAACTTAGTCCCAGAATGATCATCAGCAATCCGACACGAATCAAGAAGAAGTTTGGGCTCGTGTGCCAGAAATCGTAAGTCGCATATAGTGATGGCGCATGCGCGTCCATCCAACGAGCACCTTCCAACAGAGCGGTACCCATGGCGCCAGCCAGAATGAAGGCGCGTCCTTCGTGAAGTTGGACCCACGCGCTTTGCAGGGCCAATCCAACCGCCAGACCGGTAAAAGCAAACGCGGACCACGGAAAAATCGGGAACAGCCACGCCTGCGGCTCGCCCAGGTTGTGAACACCATTGATGTAGGACTCTATGGGCCATGGCAGCCAATCTGGCCGCCACGTTGTCCACAGTGGAGGCGTGAGCAGTGCGATCCCAATTGCCCCGGCCGTCGCCGCGATGCCCAGTCGAACCCGCACGCTTGCCGACGCTCCCATGGCGAGCACTCCCCAGCACATCAAACCCAGCAACATCATCGAGACCCCGATTGTGTTAAGGATGTCGACCCGCAGCAGGTCGCTCCAGGACGCCCATCCCCACGCGACCAGGTATTCCTGCAATCGGAACAGCAGCCCAAGCCCGAAGATTTCTGCGCCGCGCCGGATTGTTACCTGTGCGATTCGACTGGCGCGCTCGCCTTTGCTGACAAGTTTGTCGACCACCAGCGCCGACGAGACTCCCGCAAGGAGCAAAAACAGAGGAGCAGGCAGGGTGCCGCCCAGTTGCGAATACATGAAGGACGTCGTCTTGCGGGCCTGCGGCGAAAGCCATGCATCGTAGCAGTGGGTCTGAAACATCAGCACGCACGCGAGGCCGCGCATCCAGTCGATGTAGGCAATGCGTGATGGCTTGGCGGGTGGCAGCGGCTAGAGCAGTCCTTTCATCTCAGGATTGCGTCCTATCCTGCAGGATGTCCCGCAGGCTATGGAGCTGAGCGAAGTTAGAGGGATTTTATCGCATGGTTGTTGTAATCAGATGGGATCAGAAGGCCAGTGGACCGGAATCGAGACGGATGGCACTCCACCGGAAATACCGCGCTGTCGCGTGCGTCGACTCCCGATCAAACTAATTACAGTCATTGAGAATCGACTGGCTAGGACAATCAGTCAGCCGCGTTCCTTGTTCCCGGTCGCCGCACGGAGGAATACGGTCTGTCCGACCGTCAGTTGACCGAGGCGAGTGACCGTTCCGTAGATTCCCGCGGTATTCTGGTTCGCGCGAACGGCTGCCTTCAGCATCTCCGGCGTAGGACGTGCAGAGTCGGGATCAAGGTTCAGCATCGAGCACCGAATGTCGAGCATCGTGACGGCGATGGCGGGGGCGTCGTCCCCCTCGCCGAATGCGAGCACACTGCCCACCCACTCGTCCTCCTGGAAGGGAACCGGTCGCAGGGACCGAACCAAAACATTCGGGCGAAATCGTCGCACGTCCGCGCTCTGCCCTGCGAGTCGACTGATCTCGCACACCGTATCAAGGGTGATCACGGAGATGCTCGCTTCATCGAAGATGCCATGCTTCAACTGCATCATCTGCACGGCAGTCCCGCAGCGACGTCCGACCTCCGCGGCCAAGTCCTCCCCGAAGACGGGCAGCGCTTCGCCATCCGGCGTGCGAATGTGCGTAGGCGGGTCTCCCTGACCGCCGTCTTCACCGCAGTGGGGAGAAAACAGGAGCAGGTCGGGGAGCTTGCTTGCTGTTAGCCAGGGAAATTCGCTGCGGTCATGAATCTTCCGGAACGCCAGGCGTCTGTCACCGTCGAGGCCGTGCCAGCCCAGATTGGCGCCCTCGAGTCGTTCGCCGCCCATGGACTTCACGGGATACCGGAAGATCGCTTCCACACGTCCGATTTCTATGAGCATTCTCCTTCCGAGTCCGCTCTGCGGAATATTTATCGGTAGCACCGATGAGTTGCAGGCAGAGATTTTACGATAGCATCTCCGCAACTGGTCCGAAGCTGCCACACTCCTCAAGAAGAACGCATCCTCACTCTCGCAGGCTCCTGCATGACGGGATACCTGGATGTAGCTATTGACTGTCGTTTACGCTCACGTAGTGGCGACTCACGACCCTACTTGAGCGTAGTTTTGTTAGTAATATGATTCCGCGATGGGGCCTGGTTCAAACGATGCCGTGAGATCCCGGCGCATAATGGGACGAGGGGGTGTGTGGCGCGCAACGATTCTGAAGCCGGCGCGTGCGAAAGTTGAGACATAGCCCGTCCATGAGGAGCTGTTAGTCAAGGTTGCATCAAGAGGGTACGCTTCGAGAGCCGGTGCGCCTGCACTTTTTGCGGTCTTCAAAGCCGCTGCGATGAGCGCGGCAGTAACACCCTGCCTGCGATAGCCCTTGCGAATGTAAAAACAAGAGATCGACCAAACCGGCACATCGTCCACGCGCCTTAGTCGCCAGGCACGATCAAGCCAGGGCAAGACGTCGCGGGGAGTGAGCTGACACCAGCCCACAGCCAAATCACCATCGAAAGCGAGCAAGCCCGGAGGTGTCCCCTTCTTCACGATTTCGTGAAACGCCCTTTTGTTCTTCGCGCGCGGCCTCGTGCCATACGCTTTGCCGATGCGCCAATACATACACCAGCAGCCGTTGCAAGCACCGTTGTCGCCGAACAGGTCCTCGAGCGCAGGCCACAGGTTGGGTGTGAGAGACTGAATTTTCAGCTTCATCGCTGCGCGAGACGCCTTTCGTATCTCCTGATCAGTGTGGTTTGAATGTCTTGCCAGTTTCAAGCAGTGTTTTCAAGCGGGAGAGAATACGGGGCCATCCGTCAGAGCAAAATGCGTAGGCGGAATCCGCTTCATCCCACTCATCGTGTGTGATCGTAAGCTTTGTGGCTTCCGTCTCTGGCTCAAGTGCGGCCATTACTCGAGATTTCAGTGCACTTTGCCCGAGTTGAAAAGTGTACTGAAGCAATTTCGGCGGCTCCGACCGCAGGATTTCGCCCTTCACCAACGTAGCGGGCTTGCCATCCGCTCCCGGACCGATCCACTTCATCGAACCGCCAGGTTTCACGTCCGCCTCAAAGTCGGCGCCCATAAAGATGATGCGGTTCGACTCCGGTGAAAACAGACCCTCCCAAAGCCTTTCCGGCTTCACTGCGAAATAGAAAACGAATTGTAAAGGAGTACGCATAGTCCTCCTGGATAGGATGCTTGTAGACGAACCATTGTAATCAGGTGATTGCATTCACGCCCCTTTCCGAGGGGTGAATGACTGTAATGGTTCCATAACATGTCGGCTCGCGGCCGTGCGCACGAAGCAGGTGCGGAAGCAGAAGACCGATCGCCAGGATGTACTGTTGCTGCGGCCCTGGGAGAATCGCTTTCCGAGGATCTGGGTTTCATGGATCTGCCTGACACTACTCGACGGCTCCTTGCTCCCGCAGCAGAGCTATCGTCCTCCGTTGACGTGCGCCACCAAACAGCAGCGCATATTCCAAGGCTGTGCACTCAACCATCTCACCCGGCCGCTCGTAATCTCCCGGAAGCTTCGCGCGAACGGTCAGGTCGGCACCGCGCTCAAGCAGTAACTGCGTTACCGGCAAACCGTGATCGTCGAATTGCGTCACCGCATGGAAGATTGCCGTCTGCCCACCGACCCCGGGATCGTCGACGGTAGCACGGGCATTGACGTCGGCCCCACGTTCGAGCAGCAGAGCGGCCGCTGCGACATTGCCATATTCCGCAGCCACGTGTAAAAGCGTTCCTCCCTGAAGCAAGAGGGAACGTCCGCCGGTCTGGCCGCAATCGAGTTCTGAGAAACGTCTATTGACGAGTCCGGGCTCAGTGTCAATCAGTTCTGCCAGAGTATCGAGCTGGCCGCGGAGCAATGCCAGTACAGCGGGCGTGTCGTACCTGGTCTCGCCGCCGGCCTCGAGAAGGACGTCGATGCAGGCGCTCAGCCGTTCCAAGGAACGCGCGTAACCCGCAATGAAGTAGTCGAGCGCTGTGCCCGGATATGAGTGTCCGCTCATCTCGTAACCATGTTCGCGGCAGTTCGGATTCGCGCCGTGATCGAGAAGCCATTTCAGAGCGGCCGGGTCCAGCGACTCGCAGGGGGCAAACAGGATCGGGAAATTTCCGTGCCACCAGGCGTTCACGTCCGCGCCGTGCGACACCAGCAGCTCCATCATCGGGATGCGATCTGCGTTGAGCGCGGCTCGCATCAGGGGGCCGTCGCCGCCCTGGTGCACGTCTGATCCGTGGCTGATCATCCATTCCGCCATGGCCAGTCTCACGGGACTCGGTGGCTCCCAAGGCATGCGGCATTCGGCAACCCACGTGAGCGGCCCATCCTTGCCGTAGCCAAGTGGGGCGCTGTGCAGCGCTGGATTGCGCGTCATCATGGTCTTCACGCGCGCGATGTCATTGGTGTCGATTGCCTGCTTTAGTGGCCCGATCTCCTCGAAGGACTCGACGTGAGCCCTGAGCTTGGGCCAACTCGCAAATCCGTAGAGACGCGCGATCTGGAACTGCGCGTCGGCGAGCGACGCTGCCGCGCCAGCCTTATGCAGGTCCTTGGCTTGGTCCTTGAGATGGCGGAGGTTGGGACGGTCGGGAAGAGGGCGTGGTGCCCCGGTTGGACCAGTCGACATAGCGACCTCCTTTCATGAAAGCGCCCGGTGTCCGCACAATCGGGCCGAAAGAAGGTTGCTGAGACTTGAAACTGAAAGGTGGGCTTCTACCCTTTCCGCGGACAGGATGCGCCCTTTTTGCGCCAGAGCGATCCTACCATGGAGCTCGGAAAGCGACCAAGTGTGCCTCGAGCAAGCAATCGGCTGACACCGTTTCGCCCCGTCCCAATGCACTAACTGCACTTTGCTTTCCCGAGCGAGTCGTGGTCCAATTTCCTATATCGGAAGATTGCGCATTCTGGCCGTTGTCCTCACCGTCCGAGCCAGCCGCACCGCGGAGGTTCCGGGTGTGAACCGTGTTCCTGGGACCCGTCTCCCAGCGCCCGCCTCGTTCCGAATCGAAGGAGATTTTGTCTCATGAAGTTTGCGACCCTTCTGCTCCGCATTAGCACGCTTCTTCTCGTAATCACGCTGTGTGTCCAACATCCCACGCTTTCCGTCAAAGCGGCCGCCGATGTCCAAGTGAAGCATGTTTACGTGGTCGTGCTGGAGAACCACTCCTACTCGAGCATTATCCGGAACAAGAACATGCCTTGGCTGAATGCCCTGGCGAAGAAGTATGCGTATGCCAGCGCGTACTATGCCAACACTCACCCCTCGATTGGAAATTACTTTGAGTTGACTACGGGTAGGATCATCACCAACAACGACGCCTACAAGACCACTATAACCGCTGACAACATCGTGCGCCACCTGTTAACCGCAGGCAAAACCTGGAAGGAATACACCGAAGGGCTGCCCAGTGTTGGGTATACCGGCGGAGACACCGGCGAGTATACCCAGCATCACAATCCTCTCTCTTACTTTTCTGACGTGCGCAACAGTTCCAACGAGAGAATCAACCTCGTTCCTTTCACGCAATTCGCGAAAGACCTTCGGAACGGAAGTCTGCCCAATTACTCATTCATCGTCCCCGACAATGACAATAATGGCCACGACTGTCCAAACGCCATTCCCAACTGCACTGACAGTCAGCGCCTCGCCCACGTCGATGCCTGGCTAAAAACCAATCTCGGCCCGTTGGTGGGAAGTTCGGGATTCAATGCCACCCACGGCGGACTGCTCGTGATCGTCTTTGATGAGTCCGCAGGTGACAATACGCATGGCGGCGGTCGTGTGGCCTGGGTCGCCGCCGGCCCCGACGTGAAGAGAGCCTACGTCTCCACAAAGCTGTACCAGCATCAGAGCACCCTCCGCTTTCTTTCGGAGGCCTTGGGCCTCACCTCGTTCCCTGGTGCCGCCGCCACCGCTCCCGACATGGAAGAGTTCATCATTGGCGACTGACGGGATTTTTCGGTAGTGGTGCAGTTTGAAATCCACAGGACTAGCGCAGCGATTCGGGCTGTGGGAACCCTGGGGACATGATGCCCACGTTCGCAATCTCCGCGTGCGCCACCTACAGTGCGATGAAATTTGAGCGTTTGTGGGTGCGAAAATGAAAAACGCCAACCCGGAAAAGGTCGAGCAGCCATGCTGGTGAAGCTGTACGGTGCGTCGAATGACAGCCCGGAATCGCGCTACACCCCGGCAACCTGTATCGGTTGCCGCACAGGAGTGTCTGCCGGGAAACCCGACCCAAAATACATCAGTAGTCATTCGTGGAACTACAGAACTTGACAATGCGTATGGGAATGCGACGTTTTTTGGTCACGTAACGCACGCATCGTGGTCCGTGTTCCACTGCGCGATCTCGCGTCCATCGAAGTCTCCGGTGCCGCTTGAATGGCGAGCCAAGTGCTCCCTTACGCGAATGTGGCGGTGAGCACCACCTTCGAGCAGTTGACAAGTTTTCTTTCCGGAGGATGATGGTTACACAGGGTAAACTTTGTTCCTTCCTTGCAGCACGTCGCAGTTCGACTTAGGGAAAAGGGGTGGAGCTGGCGTGCCATCGATACGCGTTCTGGTAGTGGAGGATTACGAACCTTTCCGGGAATTTATCACCTCGACGTTGCAGGAAAACCCGGGCTGGGAAGTGATCGGCGAGGCGTGGGACGGACTCGAGGCAGTTCAGAAGGCAGAGCAACTGCAGCCAGACGTGATTCTGCTCGACATCGGGCTTCCCGCACTCAATGGAATTGAAGCCGCACGACGCATCCGTGGGCTCGTGCCCCATTCCCAAATCATCTTTCTGACTCAGGAATCCTCCGACGATTTGGTCAGCGAAGCTTTCCGCATGGGAGCACTGGGCTATCTGGTCAAAAAGCATGCCGGAAGCGATCTATTGCGTGCCCTCGAAACAGTTCGTCAGGGCAGGCGGTTTATCAGCCGGGGATTGATGGGTGACGTTCTTACGCCAGCCACGATCGTGCCGCCGTCTGACCTCCACCTCCATAACCACCAGGCTCATTTCTATTCTGACGACGAATCGCGCCTGGCTGCCTTCACTGCCTTTATTGAATCTGCTCTTAAAGCCGGGACTGGGGCGATCGTCCTCACAACCCAGTCCCATCAGGACAGTCTTGTTCAAAGATTGCACAGCAGGGGCGTGGATTGTAGTGCCGCCATGCAACAGGGGCGCTACATTGCCTTCGACGTTGCTCAGTTGCTGCCTACATTGATGGTGAATGATCGGATTGACCCCGTCCGATTCCTGAAATTGACGGGCGAACTGTTTGCAGCGGCGACAAAAGCAATAAAGGGCCAGGATCGTCGTATTGCGGCCTGTGGCGAAGGCACATCGACCTTGTGCGAGCAAGGGAAGGTGGACGCAGCAATTGAACTGGAGCACCTCTGGGACGAATTAGCCAAGACTCGCAATGTCGATATTCTGTGCGGATACTTGTCGAACACCCTCTCGAGGAATTCCAAAACCGCTTGTACGAGAAACTATGCGGAGAGCATTCAGCCGTTTACTGTCGATGAGGGAACATCGTTTCGTCAGATATCACCGAGGTTTTTAGCGAATTACCTCTGTCGAACCGGGTCGGCGCAGCGTTGGAAGAGCGCCCTTGCGCTGTGCGCCGCGTCCACTCGTACCGTGACCGCTCTCACAGACAGTTCTCCAAAGCTTCCGCAGACTCACTTCGTGGGCGGGTGCATTCGTGCGTCTCGCGTCCCGCCCATCGGCCGTGTCGCTCTTTGACAACCTAACCCCTTTGTTCGGAATACTTTGCGTGTAAGTCCCGTAAATTCAAAGATTTTGGACCCTCCTCACAAAATCGTGTCTTTGTTTTCAATATTGTTTTCAATATTGCGGGCGGCAGGGAGGGGGTGGGTTACTAACTTGCAAATTCGATCCCGTTTCGGGAAAATCTTTCGCACTGCCACCCATCCATCGAGCGGTATTCAACGCGGAGTTCTCGTTGTAGTACCCTCCCCACGTCCCCATGTTCGACGATTCTCCCCAACGCCAAACTCCCGACTCGCTCATGCTGCCCGGCTTCTGGTATCGGGCCTTGCCCAGCGAGGGTGTCTACAGTGAGCGGCTCGAGAAGGCCATGCTCCTGGAGGTTCCACTCGTCCTGGGACGCGACGCGCAGGGCCGCGCATTCGCGCTTCACGACGCGTGCCCTCATCGCGGCATGCCCCTGTCGTGTGGCCGCTTCGACGGCTCGCAGGTCGAGTGCAGTTATCATGGCTGGCGCTTCGACGCGCATTCCGGCCAGTGCCAACTGATCCCGTCGCTTACCGCCGAACAGAAGCTCAAGGTCGACCGCATCTACGCCGGCAGCTACGCCTGCGAAGAACACGACGATTTCATCTGGGTCTTCATTCCGGAGCCCGTGCCCGGCGGAGCCGGCTTCACCCGGCGCAATGATCCTCCGCAACCTGCCCCGCGCGTGCCCACATTCGGCGAGAAGTACAAGCTTGCGTATCTCACCTCCGAGCTGCCCTGCAGTGTGGACCACGGCATCATCGGCCTGATGGACCCCGCGCACGGGCCATTCGTGCATCAGGCCTGGTGGTGGCGCAGCCGCGATTCCATCCACGAAAAACAAAAGGCCTTCGAGCCCATCGATCTCGGGTTTCGCATGAGCGCGCACACTCCCAGTTCGAACAGCGCGCCCTACAAGTTACTCAAGCTTTATGCCGACGCCGATTCCATCACGACCACGATCGATTTCACGCTGCCCAACATGCGGTGGGAAACCATCCGGGCAGGCAAGTACTGGTTCTCGAGCCTCACCACCGTCACCCCCATCACGCGGAGCCAGTGCCGCATCGATGTCGTCGCGGCCTGGAATCTATTCCGATGGTTCCCGTTCGGGGCAGACTTGCTGAAATACGTTTTTGCGAAATTCGTTGAGCAGGATCGCCGGACTATGAAGCAGCAGTCCGAGGGTTTGAAACACCATCCGCACCTGATGCTGATCGACGATGCCGACCGCCCAGCGAAGTGGTACTTCCAACTGAAGCAGGCCTGGATAGACTCGCGGCAAAACGGAACCGAGTTCCGGCATCCAATCCAAGCTCCGGTCACGCTGAAGTGGAGAAGTTGAACATCGCCGGAGCACGGGACGCGGCTTAAGTGATGGCTCACTGAACTTCACGACCTTCGTCTACGTAGGTTATGTCTATGCAACCCGGAGAACTCCAAACCGCCGAACAACTGCCACCTTCCGCCGTGCCCGGCAGCGCTGTCCCGCCAGGGCCCAACCGTCTGCAATGGGTTCTCTGGGGACCGGGCGGCCTGCGTGCATTCTGGCGCCTCGTCATCTTCGTCGCCATCGTATTCGGATTGCGCTTCGGCATCAGCCGGGTTTTGCACCTTCTTCACTTGACGAGGGCCAACCCCGCGATCGTGGACTTCAGCGCCAAAACAGTGCTGGTGCAGGATAGCTTGGCGTTTCTGTGTGTGCTGCTGGCCACCCTTATTATGGGCGCTTTTGAAAAGCGTTCCCTCGGTGATTACGGTTTGCCCGCGCGCGGCGCCTTCGGTCTGCGATTCTTCGAAGGGATCGTCTGGGGTTTTGTGGCTGAGTCCGCGACCATGTTTATCCTGTTCCTCACCGGGAATGTGACATTTCACGGATACGCGCTGACCGGCTCGGCGGCGTTGCAATACGCGCTTTTATGGGCTGCGGCATTTGTCATGGTGGGATTCTTCGAGGAATTCTTGTTCCGCGGGTATCCGCAATTCACGCTGGGCACTGGGATTGGTTTCTGGCCAGCGGCCCTTCTTCTGTCCGGCCTGTTCTGGTCAGGTCACATGGGAAACCCGGGTGAAACGTGGGTGGGAGGACTCGCCACGGCACTCGCAGCTTTGCTGTTTTGCGTCTCGCTGCGGCTTACGGGAAACCTGTGGTTTGCGATCGGCATGCATGCCTCGTGGGATTGGGCAGAGACCTACTTCTTCGGCGTGGCCGATAGCGGCATGCCCGCCAACGGCCACTTGCTGAACACGGCCCTCAGCGGCAACAAGTGGATGACCGGCGGCACGGTTGGTCCCGAAGGCAGTGTGATCGAATTAGTGATTGTGAGTACGGTGATCGGACTGCTCTTTTTGCGTTTCGGAAGACCCGAGCGCCGCCTGACTTCACCGCTATCGTAAAGAGTGGATGGTTTTTCCAGTTTCAAAAGTTTTTAGCGAGGCGATAGACAGTTTGCCGCAGCGCAGACGGCGAATCATGGGCTGTCGACGATGGAGCTATTCTTCTGTCAGCCAATCCATCGCAGCTTCGCGGTTTGGGAACGGTGGAAAGTCACGCTGCGAAAAGCTCTTGATGTTTTCGTAATAAACCTTGGGAAGACTATCGACGCCGACCCACGCCGACCGCTTCACGAAAGGCCGATCTCGAACGAGAACTTCTTTCATGCGCGTCGCGACCGCGCGATCCACGTGCGCGCCCGTAAGATCGGCAAGCGTGAGGAGAGAACCCTTCTCATGACGAGCGACTGTATGTTGGATCTCTTCCAACAGCAGGAGAATTTCCTTCGGCTCACTGTGGCTGAAGTCGACCAGCATGATCGTCTTGCCGCGATGCGTGATGAATGAGATGCGGTCTGGCATAGAAGTTCCAGGTGTCAGGTCTCATGTGTCAACTGTCATCCAAGACGCAGTGATCGTGGGATGTTCCCGCCACCTGAGACCTGAGCGTCTCTTAAACCATCGATTCCACGACGTTGTACACGTCGTTCAGCGCGGCGTCCAGCGCTTCGGGCTTGTCGCCGCCGGCCTCGGCCATGTCAGGACGTCCGCCACCCTTGCCGCCGACCTTGGCCGCGACCTGCGCGATTACTTTGCCCGCTTGCACGCGACCAGTTAGGTCTTTCGTCACGCCTGCGATCAACGCAACGCGGCCATCAGTCGCGGAGCCGAGCACGACCACTCCGGAGCCGACCTTGTCGCGCAGTTGATCGACCAGCGTCCGCATTTGCGAGCGGTCGAGGTTGTCGACGCGGTGCGCGAGAACTTTGACGCCTTTTACGTCTTTGATTTTTTCGGCCGTTGATGCGACCGACGAAGAGGCCGACTTCATCCGCGCCTGGTCGAGTTCTCGCGCCAGTCGCTTGATCTCGGCGTCTTTCTTGTCAAGCTCCAGCTTCAGGGCTGCGGCCGGACTTTCGGCTTCGGCGTGTCCGGCGAGCGCCGCCACCACGTTCTCCAGTTGATGATCCTTGCGGAAATGTTGCAGCGAGCCTTCGCCGGTGACGGCTTCGACACGCCGTACGCCCGATGACACGCTGCCCTCTTTCAGAACCTTGATAAGTCCGATTTCTCCCGTCGCGCCCGTGTGTGTCCCGCCGCACAGTTCGGTTGAGAAATCGCCGATGCGGATCACCCGCACCTTGTCGCCATACTTCTCGCCAAACAGCGCCATGGCATGATACTCGTTGACGGCGACATCGATGGGAACGTTTTCGATCACTTCAATCTTCCGGTTGCGCAAGACTTCCTTGTTGATGAGGTCTTCGATGTCCTGCAGTTCCTCGTCGGCCACGGCGGTGAAATGCGAGAAGTCGAAACGCAGATGATTCGGCGCCACCAGCGAGCCCGCTTGCTTCACATGCTTGCCCAGCACCTCGCGCAATCCGGCATGCAGAAGATGTGTGGCGGTGTGATTGCGCATCGTGGCTTCGCGGATCTCGGTGTTCACGACCGCGTCGACTTTATCGCCCACGCGAATTGCTAGCTTGGCATTGACCTTGTGCGCGCGCACACCCTGAATCGGATAGTAAGTGCCCGTTACCTCGGCGACTACGGTGTTGTGGTCGTCGGAGTAGAGCCAGCCGCGATCGCCGACCTGGCCGCCGGATTCGGCGTAGAAGGGTGTGTGATCGAGAATGACCTCGCCTTCGTCGCCGGGCTTGAGTTCCTTTGTGCCCTGGCCGCTCTTGAGCAGGGCTAACACCTCGCAGCCATCGGAGCGGGTCTGGCGGTAGCCTTCGAAGATTGAAGTCGGGAGCTTCTGATAATCGGGGTTTGCCGTTTGCTTCGCGGCGCCTTTCCAGGAGGCACGAGCCCGCTGGCGCTGCTCGTCCATGGCGGCGTCAAAGCCGGCTTGGTCGAAGACAATTCCCTGATCGCGCGCGGCATCCTGCATGAAGTCGAGGGGCATGCCGAAAGTGTCGTAGAGCTTAAACGCTTTCTCGCCGGAGTACACGGGCTGAGTCGCTGGACCTTTGCGCACCGTCTCGATGAGCGGCTGAAGATCCTCTTCTAACTTCTTAAGGCCCACTTCCATCGTGTGCGCGAAGCGCGTCTCTTCTGCCAGGACTGCCTTCGATACACGTTCCGCAGTGTCTTTCAATTCTGGATAGGCATCCTGCATCAGATCGCGCACCGAGAACACCATCTGGTGCAAGAAGGGCTTGTTCTGTCCCAGCAAGCGACCATGTGTAATGGCACGTCGGATGATTTTGCGCAGCACGTAGCCACGACCTTCGTTCGACGGGATGACGCCATCAGAAATGAGGAATGTTGCGGCACGCGAGTGATCAGCGACCACCCGCAAGGAAGCAGCAGATTTCGTGTGGGCTTCCTTGTCGAGTTCTTTCTTAAGCGGGGTTCCCGTTGACTCCGCCGCTCGCTGGATTAGTGGCGTAAACAGGTCGGTCTCATAGTTCGAGATAACACCCTGCAGCACCGATGCCAACCGCTCCAGCCCTGCCCCAGTGTCAATCGAGGGTTTCGGCAACGGCGTCAGCTTCCCGCTTGCGTCGCGATCGAATTGCATGAACACCAGGTTCCAGATTTCGACGTAGCGCCCACAATCGCAGCCGAACTCACAATCGGCGTGGCCCTGATCGCTGGCAATCACGCCCATGTCGTAGTGAATCTCGCTGCACGGGCCGCACGGCCCGGTGTCGCCCATCTGCCAGAAGTTGTCCTTGGCGCCGAATTCGTAGATGCGATTTTTCGGAACGCCCTGCGTGGCCCAGAGTTCGTACGCTTCGGCGTCGCGCTCGACTCCGTTCTCGCCATTGAAGATGGTGACGTACAGCTTCTCCTTCGGAATTCCGAACCACTTCGGCGACGTGATCAGCTCCCAGGCGTAGGCAATTGCATCTTTCTTGAAGTAATCCCCGAAGGAAAAATTTCCCAGCATCTCGAAGAACGTATGGTGGCGGTTGGTGAAACCGACGTTTTCGAGGTCGTTGTGTTTGCCACCAGCGCGCACGCACTTCTGCGAGGTGGTGGCCCGCGAGTAGTCACGCTTCTCGAGCCCGAGGAATACATCCTTGAACTGGTTCATGCCCGCGTTGGTGAAGAGCAGCGTGGGATCGTTCTGCGGGACGAGCGACGAGGAGTGCACTTCGCGGTGGCCCTTTTCGATGAAAAAGTCCAGAAAGCGGCGGCGGATTTGGGAGCCAGTTAGCATGATAATTAGAAAGCCTCGATGGACGGCACCGCACTTTGGGTCAATGACAAACAGCTATTTTAATTCAAGCGGACGAGCGCTCCCGTATTTTTAGACAGAGAGCATTTTTGTCAGCGAATAGGAGCCCCGTATTTTTCGAACCGCAAAGCTGTGGAGAGGGAGCGATCCATGACGGACACGAAAGAGCTAAGAAAGTCGTAGGAGTGTGAGCGACGTTAACGCAGCGGGATAACCATTCGAAATGGCTGGTTGCGGCCCCAGCGATAAACATGAAAGTCGCGATCAAGCGTGAGGATATCGCCCGTTCCAAGTTCGTTAGCCAAATGAATCAAGCAAGCATCCGCGAGATCGATTTCGCGATCGCGATATTTCGCGAAGATCTTTTGCACGCTTTCCGCAGCCAGCGAGAGTTGCATGGGAATCTGAAAGATGCCGGCCGCAACGTTCGCCAGAATTCTTTCGGGTGCGCCAGCAAGAAGGCGCAGCAGGTAGCAGCTCTCGACCACAACCGCTTCACAGGTTACAAGTGGATTTTTTGCTTCTTCAACGAATTCGCGGCAGACGTCGTGATGCTGCTCCGAGCGATCGAACAGGGCAACCAGGACGCCCGAGTCAAGAAGGATGGGTTTCAACGTCCGAATCCGCGCATATGATCTTTGTTCGAACCAAGATCCTTGACGCCTGACGCAAACTCGCCCAGGCCAATAATGCGCTGGCGACGCACACCGAGGCGGGTAGCTGCGAGCAAACGTACTCCTTCGCGGACGATGCGCGAGGGCGTCCAGCCTAGCCGCCGGACCAGTTCCGCGAGCGCTTTCGCCGTGTCCCGGTCAAGCCTGGCTTGAATAGTAGACGCCATGATGGATTAAAGTGTACTACAAACAGCACTTCGTAATATATAGGCCTATCCCAGCTATTCCGGGGCTTCCCCTTCGAGCGTGGTTAGCATCTCCTCATCCACATCCCACTTCTTCAGAATCGTAAAGATAGTTTTCGAGCGGAATCCGGCACGGGTCAACTGACGGAAGATCCGCGCTGCCTGTTTTTGATCCTGTGGCTTCCTCAGGCGCTTGCGGTGCAGGTAGGCGCGGGCTTGCTTCTCTTCGTTGACCTCATCGAAGGCGGCCGACACGGCGGTCTCGATGACTTCTCCATGCATTCCCTTGATCTTGAGATCGGTCACCACGCGCATGCGGCCAAACTTTTCGTTGTCTCGGCGCAGCGATGAAAAGGCCGCGGCGTATTTGGCGTCGTTGAGGTATCCCTGATCTTTCAGCTTGCGGATAATCAATTCGACCAGCGTTTGTCCGAACTCGGTTTCGGCTTCGACTTTCTGCCGGAGCAGGCGCTTCAGTTCCGCGACCGTGCGCATGCGGCGCCCGAGGGCGCCAACGGCATACTCGTAGAGTTCTGCTTCCGTGTAGACCTTTTTGGGACGGGGAAAGGGCATCGGCCACCACCTTAGCGCAATGCGGGCGGGTGGGGGAAGGGCTTGGCTCTTGTTCGGAGGCATGCGCCGGGGATTTTGCTAGTTGCCGGGAAAAGCAGGTCCTTCGCTTTGCTCAGGATGACAATGTGAAAGCGAATGCTTGAACGGGTCAGGAATAACAGGTGCGTAAGGAAAAGATCGGGCGCGCTTCGCGCGCGCCCGGCTCAGGAGGACAGCACCCAGCAATTCTGAAACTATCGTCCGCCGAATCCGGCCGATTGCATGGCCTGTCGTGAGATGTCGGCGGTGGAGGCGATACCTTGCATGCGCAGCTTGAAGTCGTCGGCGTTCGAGGCGTTCTCGAGCGCGGTTTCGTAGCCGATCAGGCCCGCCTGGAACAGGTCCCAGAGCGACTGGTCGAACGTCTGCATGCCGTACTGCGACGTTCCGGCGGCAATCGCGTCGCGGATCGAGCGCGTCTTTTCCGGAACGAGAATACATTCGCGGATGAACGCGGTGTTGATCATGACCTCGACTGCGGGTACGCGGCCCTCGGTATCCGCGCGGCGTACCAGTCGCTGGCTGATGATGGCGCGCAGAATGGCCGCCAGCTGCAGCCGGACTTGCTTCTGTTCCGGCGGAGGAAAGACGGCGATGATTCGGTTGATGGTTTCGACCGCGTCCAGGGTATGCAACGTGGAGAACACCATGTGGCCCGTTTCTGCCGCATGGATCGCGGTGCCGATAGTTTCGAGGTCGCGCATTTCGCCGACCAGGATTACGTCCGGATCCTGACGGAGAGAGGCGCGCAGCGCCGCCGAGAACGACGGTGTGTCGACTTCGATTTCGCGCTGGTTGACGTACCCCTTCTTGTCTCGGTGCAGGAATTCGATGGGGTCTTCGATGGTGATGATGTGTTCGGCGCGTGTCGCGTTTACACGGTCGACCATAGCGGCCAGGGTCGTGGACTTACCGGAGCCGGTCACGCCCGTGACCAGAACAAGGCCTCGGGGCATGTCGCAAACCTGCTCCACCACTTTTGGCAAGTAGAGTTCGTCGAGGGCGCGGATCTTCGTGGGGATGACGCGGAGTACCAGTCCCACGTTGCCGCGCTGCTGGAATACGTTCACGCGGAAGCGGCCGAGACCGGCCACGCCGTACGCCATGTCGATTTCGGTGGTTTCCTTGAACTTCTGCTTCTGCCGGGCCGACATCATGCTGAAGGCCATGGTCAACATGTCTTCGGCAGTAACGCGGGGCTGCTCGGTCAGCGGATGGAGTTCGCCGTCAACCCGCAGATGCGGATAGTTTCCGACCTTGAGGTGCAAGTCTGACGCGCGGCGCTCCATCGCGATACGAAGCAAATCATCAATATTCATTCGACACGGCCCCCAATGAACCTCTCGTATCATCACGCGAAACGTCACCTTGCCCAAGATGACCTAGGTAACGGGGGGCAAGCCCTTAGTCGTTAGCTCTTTGCCGTTGGGCTGGGAGGCCGCGGGGATTAGTCAGGAGATGGTCAGGCTGACTAGGAGCGGGAATAGACAGGGAAAAAAGCCGCCCAGATCCCGGGCGGCTTCTCAATGTTTAAGTCGAACTACGCAGCGCTCGATGCTTCTGCAGGCATCCACGGCTCGTCATAGCTTCCGCCGTAGATTGACGGGCACTTGGCGCCCATCGGAGGCAGGTAGGTGGCCAGCTGGCCGCGATGGTGAATGCTGTGGTTGCTCAGGAATCCGAGGTAGAACGCTGCGGGGAGGTTGAACGCGCCGAAGAATTCGATATTCGCGATCAGTTGTTCAGGGCTCATGGCGCGAATGCGTTCCATGCCGCGCGCCATGTTTTTGTCGTACCAGGCCACGAGATCATCTACAGTTTTCGGCTTGTGCTCGTCGTCGGGAGACTCCATGTTGAACTTGCCGTCGGCAATGCCGTCAAGAAACTGCACGTCGGTGCTTGCCAGATGCCAGGCCAGTTCCCAGGCAGTGCGGCAGTTGGGATCGTGGCGATAGTCTTTCTTGCCTTCCGGAATTGCCGACAGAACTTTCTTGGTCGTTTGTACTTCATTGGCTAGCCCCTGAAGCATCATCTCGCGATAGCCCAGGGCGAAGTCTGCGGTCACGCATGGTTCTGCCGCCATGAATGCACTCCTTTGTGTGAGGTGTTGAGTCGTCTGTAAGAATCGAAGGGCGCGTGTGAGGCGCCTCACGTTTGAAAAGCGGCAGCCATTCTACATGGGGAAGGGAGTGGCCCAAGCGGGAAGTTGCCGCGTCCCTAAAGGGGCAGAAGCCGGTAGCCGTTACGGCGCGCCTGAAGGCGCGCCCTGATACGAAGCGCAACGAACAAATGAGATTGATAGTCGCGAAAAAAAGCCGAAGGCTTAAAGTCGAGCGTCTAGCCAAAAAGCTTGACTAAACACTCACCGGCTGTTTCGTACGCACCGGAACCGGCGTGAGCCACTGGTGCCGATCCGCCTTTTCGCCTTTCACGATGGCGTAGAACTCTTTCTGGATTGCCTTGGTGATGGGACCGGTCACGCCTTTGCCAACGCTGATCTTGTCGACCGAACGGATCGGCGTCACTTCGGCAGCGGTGCCGCTGAAGAACGCTTCATCGGCGAGGTAGAGCATTTCGCGCGGGATGACGTTCTCGACGATCGGGATGTTGAGGTCGCGCGCGATCTGCAGCACCGAGTCGCGAGTGATGCCCGGCAGTACAGAGTTGCCGAGGGGCGCGGTCTGCAGTACGCCGTTGCGCACGATGAATACGTTCTCGCCGGAGCCTTCGCTCACGTAGCCATTGGTATCGAGCGCGATGCCTTCGGCGTAGCCGTTGACGATGGCTTCCATCTTGATGAGCTGGGAGTTCATGTAGTTCGCGCCGGCTTTAGCCATGGCGGGCAGTGTGTTGGGCGCGAGACGCGTCCACGAAGACACGCAGACGTCGCAACCCGTATCGGCATCGGAGCCGAGATACTTACCCCACGGATAATTGACGACATAGACCTCGGTTGGCGAGTTAAAGGGATTCACGCCCGCTTCGCCGTATCCGCGCAGCACGACGGGCCGCAGGTAGCAGGGCCACACGCCGTTGCTCGCGACTACGTCGCTCATGGCTTTGACGATTTCGTCGCGCGTGTAATCCACGTCGATGCGATAGACCTTGGCCGAATCCAGCAGGCGTTGCGCATGTTCCGGGGCTCGGAAAATTGCCGGCCCGGCGGGCAGCGCGTAGCAACGCACGCCTTCAAACACCGACGAGCCGTAGTGAATGACGTGCGACATCACGTGGATGCGCGCATCGTCCCAGGCTATGAGCTTGCCGTTGTGCCAGATTTTCTCGGTTTTCTGAATCGTCATGAAGACTCCTCACCCAGTCAAATTCGATGCTGTAGCTTTTGCAGGCGGCGCGGATATTTCGCGGGGAATGCGCTCAGGCGCTGGCAAAATTACAGTTGATTATAACCGAGCAATTCGGCGGCACCCGACACACCAGGCACAGAATTTACAGCCTGGACAGATCGAAACTGTGAATGGATTCATACTTTCCGGACGGTCGGTTGGGTAAGCTGCAGCTGCTTGTCGAATTTTCATTCGTCTGTACGCTTGGGGCATCGTCGTTCCAATGAATCTGTTGGGGGACTACTCTCCCCCGCCCGCAGGCACACTCGCCGTGGTAGCCGGAGCACCCGCCACCCCCGGCATCTCATCCCCGCGGAAATACTTCGCCTTTCCCGCCTTCATGACCGGCATGGCCGCATACGGCTTCGAGTAGTCGTTGCCCGCATTCCAGAACAAGAAGCCCACTCCGCCGTTTTCCTTCGCTACACGTACCTGCGTCTCGATGTACTCCGGTGAATACGTCTTCGTTCTCCAGCGGAAGGCCTGCAGCCACGGACGAATCGTCGCATTGCTGTCTTTGGTGATCAGCTTAAAGCGGTCCATCGACTCGCCGATGAAGTGCTCGGGGGCGTCGCCGGGGTGGGCGTAGCCGTCCATGCCGAAAAAGTGCGAGGGGTAGATCATGGGCGAGAGCACGTCGCAGTACTTCGCCATGCCCACGATATCCTGCCCGGTGTGCGAGAGGTCGATCGGCCGCTGCCACGCCATCACACCGAAAACATCGAGCGAGAGCAGCACGCCTTTGGGATGCAGTTCGGCGTAGGCATGTTTCAGGAAGTCGTTGATGACGTCCGAGCGATGCCACGTGGGGTGCTCAGTCTGGAAGTAGAAGGTCGCGTCTTTCTGGTCTCCTTCGGCAGGGAAGCGGACGTAGTCGAACTGGATCTCGTCGACACCCAGGTCGGCGACGTACTTTGCCAATGCGATGTTGTATTCCTGGACTTTCGGGTTCGAGGTATCGGTCCAAACCAGTTTGCCGTTTTCGCGCCAGGCCTGCCCGGTGCGGTGCGACTTCACCGCCAACTCAGGATGGGTCTCGACCAAACGTTGGTCACGGAAGATAGCGATGCGAGCGATGGCATGCAATCCCTGTGAGTGTAGGAAGTGTGTGAGCTTGGGCACGTCGCGAATGTAGACATGCTGGCGTCCGGCGAGCGGGTGGTCGAACGGAATGTTCACGCTGCCGTCGCTGTCCTTGATATCGAAGACCACGGCGTTGCCGCCGACTTCGCGCCAGTGCTTGATGATGCGTATCCCGTGGTCACTTCCGGCCATCACGCCGGTCAAATAGATTGCGCGAACTTCAAAGTCCTTGGCGACCGGAATGGTTTTCTCGACAACGGGCGCTGCCAGGATTCCCGGCACGATCACCTGTTCGCCCGCTTTCAGGTTGTTTCCGGTGCGGTTCCCGTTGGCCTTGCGAATCGCCTCGGCCAATTCACTGGAAGTGAGGTAGGATGTCCGCTTCAAGTATTGCCGAGCCAGCGACCCGACGCTGTCCCCCCGCTTGGCAGCGTACAGTTCCGTACCCGGAGGCGCAAAAACCGGGGCCGGCACATCGGCGGACTTCGCCGCGACGGGCGTTGTCGTGACGCTGCTGCGTACGATCTTCGCCGACTGCCCCGATTGTTGTGCGGAGGCGGCAGGCGTAAGCGAAAGTGAGCGGTGAAACACAAATCCCAATACGACCAGGATGCCGAGAGCGAGCGGACCGATCAGGAAACGACGCAAGGCTTTCTCCAGAAACAGCTTCTGGGGCGGATACTAGCCTGCGTTTTTCGGGGCAGAAAGTTACGTCGGACCTAGGCCAGATAGGGCTCAACGGATGGAACGAAAGGCGTCAGTCAAAGCCTGAATGCGCAAGAATTTACATTTCGCTTGCATGGGGAGCGATTGCGGATAAGTCGCTGATAGGGCATAGAAGCATCTAAGACAGCAGGAAGCAGGTGACCGAGGTTACCTAAGGGGATGGCTAATCGTTTGCAGGATCAGGGATGCGGTTAGTGAAGTGACACAATTTGTCGCTCTTCGGAGCGGAAACGAATCGTCTCCCCAGGACTTGCGAATCGGCCCCCAACGCTAGAAAGGGCCTGAAGACCCTATGAGAACGAATCTCGCCACGGTGCTCGATCCCAACCGTCGCAGCAACGACGCTAAGGAGTTCGATACTGCCTTGCGCCGCAAGATCGTCGGACAGGATCAAGCCGTCGAAAAGGTTGTGGAGATCTACCAAATGTTCCTGGCCGGACTGAATCCGCCGGGCCGCCCGGTAGGCAATCTCCTGTTTCTGGGGCCAACGGGCTCCGGAAAAACCCGGGTCGTCGAGGCTCTGGCCGAGTCTCTCTTCGGCGACGCGCGCGCTTGCATCAAGATCGACTGCGCGGAGTTTCAGCACTCCCACGAGATCGCGAAGCTGATCGGGTCGCCTCCAGGCTACCTGGGGCACCGCGAAACTCACCCGCTGCTGACCCAGGAAGCGCTCAACCAGTGGCATACCGACAAGCTGAAGCTCTCGATCCTGCTCTTTGACGAGATCGAGAAGGCCAGCGACTCGCTGTGGCAATTGCTACTGGGAATCCTCGACAAAGCGACCCTGACGCTGGGCGATAACCGCCGGGTCGACTTGTCGCAGTGCATCATCATCATGACGTCGAATCTGGGCGCCGGGGAGATGACCGGCCTGGTCGACGGCGGCATGGGCTTTGCCACCCACGTGACCGAAGTGGACGCGAAGTTCGACGAGAAGATTTCCCGCACGGCTGTCGAAGCCGCGCGCCGGAAGTTTACGCCCGAATTCATGAACCGCATCGACAAGGTCGTGGTTTTCAAGACGCTGCGCTCGGAGCATCTCAGCCAGATCCTCGAAATCGAGTTGGGGATGGTGCAACAGCGCATCCTGCAAGGTGCCGGCGCGAACCAGTTCGTATTTACCTGCACGCCGAAGGTGAAAGAGTTTCTCCTGCAGGAGGGGACGGACCCGCGTTATGGAGCCCGTCACCTGAAGCGCGCGATCGAACGGAACATCGTGTTCCCACTCGCCAACCTGGTCGCTACAGGACAGGTGAAGCTGGGCGACTTTGTGCGCATCGACATGGCCGGCGAAAGCCGCATGACGTTCGTCAAGGAAGCCGAAGGCGCGATGGTGCCGGTACTGCTCGAGCGCTATGGAGCATCTTCAACGGCTCAGCCCGCTGCAGCGCGAGCGGCCAAGACGGTCAACGCTCGGCGCGAGTTCGGGGCCAATCCGGGTCTGGCGGAAACGAAGTAGAGTTTTACCTCGCAAACGAGAAGGGCGCCGCGAAGCGGTTGCTCTTTTTTGTGCTCCCTAGCCCTGGGAACACACCCAGTATCCGCAGAATTACACGAACCAACAACTCGATCCTCGAACAGCGAGGGAGGCGTTTGCGTGCTCGTCTTATCGTAAGTGCCGCAGACTTTCGACGGAAGGCACGAAGTAGTAGGAGCCGGTCAATGGCTGAGTAAAGCGTGTGAGCGCATCGCGCGTGCCCGTGATCAGGCCGGCCATACTGTCGAGCATTCTGGAAAGCCGCTTCTGGTCTGCGCTGAATCCAACGAACATGGTGCCATGGTCATCGACATTCCCGTAGGGCATGTTGCGACGAAAGATGTGCCCAAACTCGTCCTGATCGGTGCGGGCTACATGCGAATCCGCTGGCTTGTTTTCGAGTTCGATGCTGTCCACCTTGGTGCGTCCCATGATGCGCTCCTGCTGATCGATCGGCAGGGCTTCCCAATCAATTACCTTGTGCTTCCACTTTTGAAGCAACAGGACTGTACCGGCAGCACCGGGAACTCCTTCGGGCAAGAGAGCTGCGGCGGGAGCGTCGAGCAGCGTCGGGTTCTCCGAGCCATCGATGAAGCCGGTAAGATCGCGATCGTGCCGGTAAGACCAACTCGACGTTTCTTGCCCTAGTGAGGCTTGGCCTGCGAGGTCATGGACGATCGAACGAGCCATGTCGAAGAGAACGTCATAAGCACTGCCCGACAGCCAAACCAGCGCATCATGTTGCGTGCTTGGCATGACGAATCCCTCTGTGCCCTGGATCTTTTGGTTAAAGCCCTCGACCCCTGGAGGAGAGTCATCCGGAACAACGTCGCGCCAGAGCTCAGGCCGAAAGCCGATGACGAAGTTCACTCCTCCTGTAGTGGTCCGTGGTTCACGGATGGCGGAGATGGTCGACGCGAACTCCTTGGATTTCTTCGTGTTCAGGAGGTCAAACTCCAGGTACGCGTGAGAGGAAGTTCCCAGAGCGAAGATTCCAGCCTGCGGCGTGTACATGCGGGCATTATATCGGGGGCTGTTTTAGCCAAAACAACTCAGCTGTACAATCCCTGCCGTCTTTGCCAGCGCTTTATTTCTTCTCGCTGACAGTCCAGAATGGTTGCTTGGCCGGCACAAACTCTACAGGCACACCCTGCACGAATCCTTTTAGCCAGCGCGTGCATTCCTCCATCCCAGCTTGCTCGCTGGGAATGTGTCCAATCACAATCAAAGCCTTCTTGCGGCCTTGTGTCGCCGCGTCGGCTGCATATTCCACCGTCTCCCACTCACGCGTCTCTCCGACCAGCAACACCTGTACGTCGTCGCGCTCCAAGGCCTGGGTCTCCGCCTGAAATCCCGCGGCCCCTGGACTAAATCCCACCTTGGTCACCTTCATGTCCGGTTCGCCCACAATACGTACCACCGGCGAGTTGAGCTTGTTGGCCACCTCCTCCGCCAGTTTCTTTAGGGTGGTTTCGGGCACGACAAACAGATACTGGTTCGCTGGGGTCTGGAATTTCTCCCATCCCAGCGAACGCACCATACCTGCTTCGATTCCGTCGGGCGTGCGCATATGCCAGTGATCGTGGAACCGCCACACCACCATGCCGTGCTTTTCGAGGAACGCCCGTTTCTCCGCCCACACCGGATCGCTTTCCGGCATTCCTTCTGGCGTATCCAGATGCGCATAAAACGTCGGCTCGTGCGTGATCACGAAAGTCAATCCTTTGGCCGAGGCGCGCTGCAAGACGTCCATGGTCGCCATCATGGTCACGGCAATTCCTGTGACTGCGGCGTCGGGGTTCCCGGCTTTGAAGGTGTCGACCGTTTCTTTTTGCCATTCCACTCCGACGTGCTTCTGGATCTCGGCGACGACGTCTCGCGCGGTGATTCGCCGTTCCTGCGCGGTAGATCCCCCGACACTGCCAAGCACGATTGCCGCCAAGATCGAAAAGTGAAATATCCTTGTGTGCACGATCTCCGCCTCCTTCAAGGTTGTCACCCGCAAGACCTTTTCGAAAGTTCCGGCCCGCGTTGGTGGCAATGAGATTGTTCGCGAGTTGGTAACGTGGCTGTGCGGCGAAATGCTTTCCGCTCACAAGGAATTTAGCTGGTGGTGATGAGTCTAACCGCCCGATTCCAACAGCTAAGCTGGCATGACCATCCTCTCAGTGATACGCTTCCGCACTTCAGGGAGGGTCCAATGAATGCTGCCGCTCCAACAAATAGCGTCGCAGGTGTCGATCTCGAATACGTTTGTTCTTACTGGGCAACGCTTGCTTCACCCGAGGTGGTCGGACCGGTTGCCGAGGGAATTCGAGTTCATTTCTACGTGACGGCCGGCGAGGTCTCGGGGCCGAAGATGCGAGGTCGACTTAGGACTGTCGGGGGCGACTGGTTATTGCTCCGTACCGATGGTGTAGGCGTGCTTGACGTTCGCGCCACTATGGAACTGGAGGACGGGGCTCTCGTTTATACGACGTACGGCGGGGTGGTCGATCTAGGAGCGGACGGCTATCACCAATTTCTGAAGGGGATCCTGCCGCCGCGCCCGGAGTTGCGAATCGTGCCACGGTACCACACTGGCCACCCGGATTACCTGTGGCTGAACCGTTTGCAATGCGTGGGCATCGGCACGTTTGATGTCGCCAAGTTGCGGGTTAATTACGACATCTATGCTATGCGGTAGAGAAGGGCGCGAACAACCACGTCGACCCTATGTGCACCAAGATTTGGCCATTTCGTAATCATCCTGCGGGTCCGTCATGAGCGCGCTCTAATCGGCGCCCCTTTTGCCATCAAACCAAGCGTTGGCGAGCGGCATTCCAGCCTATTTTCAGTAACTTACGGCGATTACTTCGGTGGTTCGATGGCCTTTGGATAGATTGCTCCGGCTCGGTTAAACGCCTTATAATCAATCCACTCTGGTTGAGATTCTCCGTCAGGTTCCGGGTAGATCGCGCTGAGGACTTTGTGTCTTTACAGCGACTTCAGTGTGTTTGGAACGAGGATAGACCCGGAATGCGAAAGCACCTGAAAATCGCGCTGATGGCTACCCCCGTACTCGCGGCCTCCCTTTCCCTGTCTACGCAACCGGTGTTTGCTGCCGGCGCGGACGATCCGCCTTCGAAACTCGTTGCTACTACGGATGATAGCGGCCGGACCATCTATACGAATGATGTTGTCACCACACCTGCGAAGGGGACGCGCAACAACCGCGAATCGAGCGGGGGAGCGAGTCGCCTGGTGTACTGGAGCGCGAAGGACAAGCGCTTCAAGCCGGTGCCTTCGGCAACCATGGGTGCGGCCCGGTCGGCAGCGGCTGAGGTGAATCAGTACCTTAAGCGTGAGTCGCATCCGGAAGAGGCCCCGGCCAATACCAGTTTCATGCGGGCCAACATGCCGATCAGTCCACAGGACGTCGACGCAGCCATCGATCAGGCAGCTGCCCGGCATAACGTGGACCCAAATCTGGTGCGATCGGTGATCAAGGTGGAGTCGAACTTCAATCCCAACGCCGTGTCGCGCAAGGGGGCTATGGGATTGATGCAGCTTATGCCGAGCACAGCACGGTCCCTGCATGTCACGAATCCTTTCGATCCGCAACAAAATGTGGACGCCGGGGTTCGTCATTTGAAGAAGCTGCTGGAAAGCTACGGCGGCAATGTGAAGCTGAGCCTGGCTGCGTATAACGCGGGGGCGGGCGCGGTTGCGCGGAGCGCAGGTATTCCGCGTTTCTCAGAAACCCAGAATTATGTACGGCGAATTACCGATCTGTACTACGGTGGGTCGCAGCCCGGGTCTCGTGTACTGGGCAATGTGGTGCACGATCCTGTTCGTGTGCAACGGGATGCCCGAGGCGTACTTTATATCAGCAACACTGACTAAGGTTTTCGGCATCTCTCAGGGAAGCCGTGTGACAAGGCAGTAAAACGAGCTGGACAAGTTGACGACCCTACCTCGAAGCCAGCGCGGGTTGCGTTGGGGACTAGCGCTCTTGGCGCTGCTTCCGGCGCTGCCGGGACACGCTCGTGTCCGGCACGGTGACGCGTGGGCGCGGGACAATTTCACGCGTGCAGAGCGCATGCGCGAGGCGCTCAACGGACGTCCGGTCGCGCAGCGAACTCGCAAAGACTACCAGCGCGTGATTGACTCCTACCGGCGCGTTTATTTCGGCGCACCTTCCTCTTCCAAAGCGGATCCCAGCGTCGTGGCCGTCGCCGAGTTGAAAGTGGAAATGGGCCGCCGCTTTGATGACCGGAGGGTTTTTCAGAGCGCGGTGAAGGAATACGAGTTTCTGCGCAAGGAATATCCGGGAAGCAGGTACAGATTCGACGCCCTGTTCACGATCGGAGAAATCTACAAGGACGACCTGGAAGATCCCGAGGAAGCGTTAGTCATCTTCCAGGAATTCCTGCATCGCTATCCTCGCAACCGGCTTGCGGATCAGGCCAAGACGGCGATCGCAGAGCTGAAGCAGGATCACGGGGAGCCCTACAAGTCGGCCGCACAGCGCGAGGCGGAGAAATATCAAAGGGCGGCGGAGGTTTCCGGAAAACCCACGAAGGTCGAAAAAATCCAGGACAAGAGCGGCCAGGACCAGGAGACCGCCGACGAAGAGGATTCGACCGCGTCAAACGAAGAGGGGGATGGCAAATTTCCGCGCGTGACCAGCATTCGCCATTGGTCGACTCCAGACTACACGCGCGTTGCGATCGACCTCGAGCAAGACGTGAGATTTGCGTCGCAGCGAATCGATCATCCAGACCGGATCTTTTTCGATTTGTATGACACGAAACTGGCGTCGACGCTGGTGGGGAAGACTTTCGATGTGGATGACGGCTTCCTCAAGAAAATCCGGGTGGCGCAATTCAAGCCGGGAAAGACGCGGGTTGTGCTGGAGGTAGATGATCTCTCGGATTACGATGCCTTTCTGTTGCCCAATCCGTCGCGCCTGATTATCGATATTCGCGGGACGGAAACCGCGCGGCCTGCCAATGGCAAGGTGCGGTCCGCGAAAACGGATCTCCCCGCAGCCTTGAAGATACCGGCAGAAGTGGCGGACAACGCTCCCCCACGGATCCAGACTCCCAAAGTCACGAGTGATTTGCCGGATACGGAAGAAGCATCGACTTCTACCCCGAAAGTCGAGAACACGAAGCCGACCGTCAAGACCGTCAGAGTCGGAAAGAACTCGGTGAAGAAGATTGTCGAGGCCGGCGATGACGATTCAGTTACATCCAAACGAACCGTGGTTGCACGTTCCGTGGAGGACTTGCGTCCGGACCTGCCGTCCGCGAAGAGTACAGCGCCTGAAGAGGTTGCGTCGCGGAGCAAAAACAAACGCAAAACGGTTTCCGCCGACCGCGGCATCGATGTGCGGGAAGCGCGACCGACTGCGGCTGGAGACCGCTCCCTGATTCGCGCGCTGGGGTTGAAGATTGGCAAAATCGTGATTGACCCTGGACATGGCGGCCACGATACGGGGACCATCGGGCCCGATGGCTTGCTGGAAAAAGACCTTGTCGTGGATGTAGGACGACGACTCGGCAAGTTACTCGATACGCGACTGGGCGCCGAAGTCGTCTACACGCGCAAAGACGACACGTTCATCCCCCTGGAAACACGCACGGCGATTGCGAACCAGGAGCAGGCGGATCTGTTTGTTTCGATACACGCGAACTCGAGCCGCGATCCGAATGCGCGCGGCGTAGAGACGTATTACCTGAACTTCACCTCATCGGCCGACGCGCTCGAAGTGGCGGCTCGCGAGAACGCGGTATCCGAGAAGTCGATTCATGAGCTGGGCGATCTGGTGAAGAAGATCGCGCTCAAGGAAAAGATCGAAGAATCGCACGAGTTCGCCAGTGATGTGCAGGAGGCCTTGCACAGTGGTCTGGCTTCGAAGAGCCCCGGACTGCGCAATCGCGGGGTGAAGAAGGCTCCTTTCATTGTGCTGATTGGTGCGAACATGCCGTCGATCCTGGCCGAAATCTCCTTCGTCAGCAACCCCGGCGATGAACGGAAATTGCAGACACCGGAATATCGGCAAAAAATCGCCGAGTCGCTCTATCGCGGAATCGCCAAGTACGTGAGCGGGCTGAGCGGCGTGAAACTGGCGAGCCGTGTGACCAAAGAAGAAGGCCAATAGGTCGCGAGCGCCTCGGAACGCCGGGGCTGCAGGTCACGCTACCCCACTGTACGAACCTTCTGAATAAAGTTTTCGACGTCAAAGGCGTTCGCATGGGAACTCGGGGTCTGTCCGACTCGGTTCGGCTTTCGCCCTACTTCGCTCAAGATGACAAACTGTTCGCAGCGGATCGAATCAGCAATTGAATGGGAGCGGAGCCGACTCGCGATTTGGTGAGAAGCGACATCCGACTGGTCATGGAGGCGTTCGATTATTCGGAGCGACCGTCGAGGGCGGCATCGAGAATCTTGTATAGAGCAGTGCGCGTGAACGGCTTTTCAAGAAGAGGAACGGACTGAGTCGAAGGCTGGTCGTGAGCAAGCAATTCTCCCGTGTAGCCGGACATGAAGACGGGTTTCACCTCGGGATGAGAAGCTAGGACGTGGGCGACCAAGTCAGGGCCGCTCATTCCGCGCATCACGACATCGGTCAGAAGCAGATCAATGGGGCCCGGATGCGTTTCGACGATGTTCTGCGCGTCAGCTCCGTTGGTAGCATCGAGCACACTGTAGCCGTTGTCGACCAGAAGCTGGCGCGTGAGGCTGAGCATGAGCTCGTCATCTTCGACCAGCAGGACGGTGATACCTTCGCGGCGAGCGAGTGAGGGTTCAGCGGGGGCGTTTACTTGCCCACTCAACTTTGTTTCCGCGCTGGGCAGGTAGATTTTAAAGGTAGTGCCCCGGCCGGGCTCGCTATAGACCCAGACGTGTCCGCCGCTGTGCTGCACGATGCCATAGACGGTGGCCAGGCCGAGTCCGGTGCCCTTGCCGATTTCTTTGGTGGTGAAGAAGGGCTCGAAGATTCTGGAAGCCGTGGCCGCGTCCACGCCGACGCCGGTGTCGCTGACGGCGAGCACGACGTAGCGGCCGGGTGTGATGGGTCCATGCTGCTCGCTGAACGACGCATCCACTTCAACGTCGGCGGTTTCCAGAATGAACTTTCCGCCGCGCGGCATGGCATCGCGGGAATTCACACCCAGGTTAAGAATGATCTGATCAAGCTGGCTGGGGTCGATTTCGATCACCGCAGATGGGCAGTGCGTCAGGACGGAAATTTCGACGTCATCTCCCATCAGCGGACGGATGAGCTTGGTCACATCCTTCAAGTGAGTGTTCAGGTCGACGAGTTGCGGTTGCAATTTCGATTTGCGGGTGAAGGCAAGCAACTGACGAGTCAGAGAGGTGCCACGCTCGACGGCTTTGCGGATGTTGGTAAGGTAAGGCTCGGACTTCTCGTCTGCGTGCGTGTGGCTGCGCAGCAACTCTGTGCAAGCTGTGACGACTCCAAGGATGTTATTGAAGTCGTGGGCAAGACCGCCCGCCAGCCGGCCGACGGCTTCCATCTTCTGAGCCTGGCGCAGATGTTCTTCGGCGCGCTTCTGCTCGGTGACATCGCGTGCGATGGCCGAGGCGCCGATAACGCATCCGTCCACATCGTGGATGGGGGAAATGGAAATGGAGACATCCAGGTGGCGGCCATCTTTCGTCACCCGAATGGATTCGTAGTGCGTGATGTGTTCCCCGTGCCGGATTCTTTCGAGGATTCTGGGAATTTCGTCGGGCTGATCCTTCAGTGTGAGGATCGAGATGTTCTGGCCGATGACTTCCTCGGGAGTGTAGCCGTACATTCGCTGTGCACCGCGATTCCAGGTGGTGATGGTGCCATCCAGAGTCTTGCCGATGATGGCGTCTTCGGAAGAATCGATGATGGAGGCCAGGCGGGCGCGATACTCGCCGATCTCCTGGGCGGTCCTGCGGTGCAGTTCCTCGTTGGCGCGGCGTAGTTCCTCTTCAATGCGTTTACGGTCGCTGATATCGCGTATGGCGCTAAGCACCAACGTGCCGTGGCCGGTGTCGACGGGACTGAGGCTGATCTCGACGTCGAACTCCGAGCCATCGCGGCGCCGACCCTTGAGATTGAGTCCCGCGCCCATGCGGCGCGTTTTCAGGGAGTCAGCGAAGTCGGAGCGATGGCCAGTATGCTTTCCGCGAAAGCGTTCGGGAACGAGGATTTCAATCTTCTGGCCGATCAATTCGCCGTGGGGATAGGCGAAGAGCGCCTCGGTCTGGGAGTTGACTTGGAGGATCGTGCCAGTACCGTCGACGGCTACGATGGCATCGGGGATCGTTTCCAGGAATTGGCTGGATAGCACGTTTTCTGCAGTGGCTTCTGCAGAAAGGGGAGAACGCGTCTTGTCAAACGCGAACCTAGCCATTCGAACGCTGCAACCGCGTTGGGAGCGGTTGCAGTCACTTTATATGGAGAATGGCGCGAGAGTAAAGCGCGGAACGGGTTAAGCGCCGGCGGATAGCCTATGGTGGCTGCGGGCCTCGGCGATCCCGTACTGGCGAATCTTGTAGAGCAGCGCCTTATAGCTGATCTTCAGAAGAACGGCGGCCTGCTTACGATTCCAGTTAGTTTGTTCGAGAGCCTGGGTAATCGCTGCGGCCTCGGCTTCGTCCTTGGCGCTACGCGAGAGAGATTTCAGACCGCCCGCCGACGAATCGGTGGTGGATTTCCCAGCGGGGTCGGCGCGGGTTCCACCGTTCACGTCGTTTTTGGGATTGAGTTCTGCGATGGCCAGCTTCTCGTCGCCGAGAATGAGATAACGCTTGATGAAGTTGCTGAGCTCGCGCAGATTGCCCGGCCAGGAATACTCGAGGCAGGCATTCATCATGGTCGGTGACAAAGGCAGGGGAGAGCGAGCGTATTGCTCGGCCATGCGCGACATGAAGTGTTTCAGCAGGATCGGAATTTCTTCCTTGCGCTCGCGCAAGGGCGGCAGGCTCAGGGTAAATGCGTTGAGGCGATAATAGAGATCTTCGCGCAGACGCTTGGTCGCCAGAGCTTCCGGGATGTTTATGTTGGTAGCGGCGAGAATACGCACGTCGACCTTGATGACGGTACGGCTGCCCAGGCGCGAGAACTGCTGGTCCTGCAAAACATGCAGCAGTTTGGCTTGCAGGCTAGGCGGCATTTCGCCGATTTCGTCGAGCAGGATGGTGCCCTTGTTGCATAGCTCGAACTTGCCGGGCTTGGGATGCGTGGCGCCGGTGAAGGCTCCCGCTTCGTAACCGAACAGTTCGCTCTCCAGCAGGTCCGCCGGTACAGCAGCGCAATTCACTTTCAAAAATGTGCGGTGTGCGCGTGGCGACAGCTTATGCACCAGGCGCGCCAGAACTTCCTTGCCGGTGCCGCTCTCGCCGAGCATGAGCACCGGGATGTCGACGTTGGCGACCAGCGCGGCCTGCGAGCGGATCTTGCGCATCGCTGGGCTGGCGGCCACGAAAAATACGTCGTCACAGAGTTCCTCGACTTCTCCGGCGTAGGCTTGTTGATTTTTGCCCAAGCACTGGTCGATGACTGCGTCGAGCTCAGCCTTCTGGAAAGGCTTGGTGAGGTAATCCTGTGCGCCGAGGCGCATGGCCTGGACGACCTTGCGGGTATCACTCACGCACGAGAGCATGACGACCTTCACGCCTGGCCGCATCTGGCGCAACTGCTCGAGCGTCTGGAGGCCGTCGATGCCGGGCATCAACACATCGAGCAGCACCATGTCGGGCTCAAGGCCCTTTTCCACACGCTGCAGAGCCTCTTCGCCGGTGGAGGCGGTTTCCACTTTGTATTCGTCTACTTCGAGCAAGGTCCGGATGTACCGGAGCATTCCCGGTTCATCATCGACCAGCAGAATGTTGGTCGTTTCACTCATTTCGTTTTCCCTTTAGTCGTGCTGGTGAGGGAGGGTTTGAGAGGAACGAGAAACGAAAACTTCGAGCCGGCGCCGGGTTCACTTTCGACCCAGAGCTTGCCGCCCATGGCGTTCACGAGGCGGCGTGCGATTGCGAGACCGAGGCCCATGCCGTCCGACTGATTCTCGTTGCTCGGCAAGCGGAAGAAATCGTCGAAGACTTCCACGTGATACTCGGGAGGAATGCCGGGGCCGGTATCGGCCACGCTGACCTTTACCGCGTTCGGCGTGGAGAGCGGCTGGCGACGTCGTTCCCGTTCCACTCCCGATTTAGGGACTCCGCGACGTTCCCACATGTACGGTTCCGCATGCAGCCAAACGGTGCCACCAGAGGGCGTGAACTTGCAAGCGTTTTCCAGCAAATTGGAAATCACCCGCTGAATCTTGGCCGAATCGAACGCGAACGGCACCAGTTTGTCGTTGGCGAGGAAATACAAGGCCAGGCCCTTTTCCTGAAAGCGGTGCGACCAGAGTCGACAAACTTCCGAAAGGCAAGCATTGATGTCACCCTGCTCGAACTGAATCCGGAGCTCTCCGGTCTCGAGCACGGTGTAGGACAGAAAATCCTGGATGAAATGTTGCAAGCGCTGCCCGCTGGCCTGCATGTCGCCGATGACCTCACGCTGGCGATCGTTTAGGGGCCCGAGTTTCTCACTCTGCAGAAGCTCGACATAGCCATTCAAAATTGCCAAGGGGGTCTTCAGATCATGGGCAGCAGAAGCTAGCGCGTTGGTGGTGCGACGGTAGCGTTCAGAGAGTTGGTTGTAAGTCTGAAGAAGGTCTTGCGGGTAGTCGGACCCCGAACCGTGGTCGGTCGACTGCCGAGACGAGCGGGTTTCTCCGTCTGCTTTCGCCTGCATCGTGCGGGAAAGGAGTGTGTTATCCGGGTTAGCAGCCATAGTCAGAGACACTCGTGGCTTGGCAAACGGGGAGGGAACAAAAGAATCGCTTCACAGCACGTTTGGGGATGACGTACCTGAATCGTAGGATGGCTATCCCAAGATTGTCAACGAAAAATGCACCGGAATTGCCACACTAGGGTAAATCATTGCACTTTTCAACAGGTTAGCGCGGGTGGTCCAGAATTGCCCGAGAAACGCTCAGAAAATCCCACGAAAAGCGTCAATCCAGTGCAGGAAGCGCCGTTTCCGGGCGAGATTGGGTGCGATCGGGAGGTCTCCCAGAGGTTCGAGGACTTGTACACGCATTTGGCCCATAAGGTGCGAACTAGTCGGTGTAAATCGCGAATGGCGAGGAGCGGGATTGGTGCGACGCAGGCCAGAGAAGGAACGTCGGAAATGGACCCGTCTTCCCTTGGCAATCCCCATTTTTGTTCGCAGCCGAGACGAAAAAGGTAAGGAATTCCTTGAATTCGCCACTGCCCTCAACGTGAGCGCGGGGGGAGCGTTGGTGGCGGTGCGACGATCTTTGCCCAAGGCGGCGCAGGTTTTGCTTGAGATTCCGAGTGCGCCGCTGGCGTCAGCCACGGGGCTGCCGCGGGCGGCGCGAACCCTCCGGGCACGTGCCGTCCGGGTGAATCATTCGGATGGGTATCACTTGCTGGGATTGAAGTTTTCGCGCCCGCTGCTGAATGGCAACTCGAAGAAACGAGGAGTATCAGGGAAAGTTGGTTCTGCGGTGTGAAAATTTTTTCCTACCGGTTTGCCCCCTTCCCTGCCCTCCCTGCAACGGTTTGCATCCGGACGATAACCTTCGAAGGTACCCACCAGATTTAGGAAAATAAAAGAGTTAGCCTTAGTGAATGCCTTCCTGATCGAAAGGCCTTGAGTTTGGCGTCCGGGGTGCATACATGGTGTGTACCGGTGGTGTAACCCGCCGCCAAACCATGACGACGACAAATTCTGTCAGTTCCTTAGTGCAATCCATTGGCGAGATTCCTCCCGAGTCCATTGTATTTGGCCGTTCCGACGCGATGCAGGCGCTGCGCGCGCGCATGGACAAAGTAGCTGCGGCCAACGTTCCCGTGCTGATTCATGGGGAAAGTGGGACGGGCAAGGACATCATTGCACGCATGATTCATGGCCGCTCTCCGTGGAGGAGCGGTCCTTACGTGAAAGTCAATTGCCCGGCGATTCCGGGAACGCTCCTGGAGAGCGAACTGTTTGGATACGAGAAAGGTGCCTTCACCGGCGCGTATGGGACCAAGCCCGGCCGGGTGGAGATGGCGCATCGCGGCACGCTGTTTCTCGACGAAATTTCAGAGCTCGATCTGGCGTTGCAATCGAAACTGTTGCAGCTTCTGCAGGATGGTCAGTTCTGCCGGATCGGCGCTCAAGAAGATAAAAAAGTGGAAGTGCGTGTGGTTTGTGCGACCAACCGGATTCTTGAAAATGAAATCGAGAACGGCACGTTCCGGCAGGATCTTTTTTACCGAATCAATGTGGTCAATCTTGCGTTGCCGCCCTTGCGCGAGCGCCGTGCCGACATCGAGGAGCTGGTCAACTATTTCCTCGAGTATTACAACCGGAAATACAACTGTCGCGCGAAGTCATTGTCGACAGAATTGATGGCGGTTCTGCAAAAATATCATTGGCCCGGCAACATTCGAGAGCTGGAGAATCTGGTCAAGCGTTACGTGATCCTGGGAACCGAAGAAGTGATTTCCGGCGATCTGGTCACGAAGCAGCAGGACTATTTCAATCCAGAGATCAATCTCGATGGGCCGATATCTTTGAAGAAGCTGACCCGCCAGGCAACGCGGGAACTGGAACGCAAAGTCATTCTCAAAGTTCTGCAGGCGCATCACTGGAATCGCAAGCAGGCTGCGCGGGCACTCAGCATCAGCTACCGCGCATTGCTCTACAAAATTCGAGACGCGGGCCTACCTTCCAATCGCAGTGTTCGCCGTCGGGAGAGTTCGAACAGCGGATTGGCTGCCGACTAGATTTGCAATCCATGTTTTTACAAATCTTGAAGATCGCTGAGTCGATGCGACAATGCATTCGCTGAATGCATTGTCGTGGGTGCATGTTGGCGCGTGCTCTATTAAATCGGCCGAATGGAAGTTGTATACTTGCGCAGTGCTTTGCACCTTTAGTATCAACGAAGTAACGTTACCCACTCTAAGCGACTGATACTGTGTATCTTGTTTTCAAGAGCTTTGGTATGATGTGTGCTCTAGCTGTGGTGGGTGTATTTGTATTCTCTTACCCCTGAGAGATGCGATGCCCCCAAAATGGTCTCATCCCCCGGAGGCCAGTGATTCGGAACCTTCCTAGGAGGCAGTAAGTTCATGGTTAAGAAAGTTGTTTTGCTGGCTGTATTGGCACTGGCCCTGCCATTCGCAGCTTTCGCAAGCAGCATCGATATCTCAAATGCTGGGGGCACAATCTCGGGGAATGCTAGCGGCCTGTCGCTCTCCGGTTCCACCCTGTTCAAGGTTGGTAGTGCAGTGGGATCGAACCTCGGAACCCTGACGTTCACCACCGGCGCCTTCACGAGCGGCGACGCTCAGCTGGGCGGAACTCTGGCGGCGGGTGGCAGTTTTGTGATCACCGGCAACGGCACCAACGGCGTTCCGAACGGCGTGATCTTCAGCGGTACCTTCAGCACAGCGAAGTGGGAACTGACGACGCTGGCCAATGGGGCTCACAGCTACACCTTGACGGCTGGGCTGGTTAACGCTAGCGGACAGGTGGCGGCGACATCCCAGCTGACGATCCAAACCGGCAAGGGCTTCTTCAATGGAAGCACGGGCCTGTCGAGCGGCGATACCAACCTGTCAGTTCCTGAGCCGGGCACGTTGACCCTGTTGGGCACCGGACTGGTTGGGATTGCGGGCGCGATCCGTCGCAAGCTGAGCTTGTCCTAGTTCGAAGCAACTCCTGAACGAGAGACCCGCCGCGGGGATGCGGCGGGTTTTTCTTTGCTCCGCTTTTCCGAAATGAGCGTGCGCATTGCTTAGAGGCCTCGGGCTACTGGCTTCTGGCGAGCACTGTGCGGCTGCAGCCAGCAACGGGGCAGACCTACGAGACATGGCGCAAAACGAGACGACGGATGATGGCGACGGCGACGAGCGGAGACGTGCTCGCGACAGCCGGCAAGATATAGGCGTACGGCCTTGAGTTAATTCCCCGGCTGTTGCGGCTGGGCTTGCTGAGCTTTTTTCAAGTGATCCTGGAACGTGGGATCGTTCGGAACTTTCTTCAAGGCCTCTTTGAACAGGTCGATGGCCGTTGGATAGAGGCCTTTCTGGTAGTAGGCCCAGCCGAGGGTGTCGGCCGCGTTGGGGCTTTCGGGCATCAAGCGGCGCGCAGTCTGCGCGAGCGAGATGGCGACGTCGACGTTGCCGCCAGTTTGCAGCATCACGTAGGCGAGGTTGTTTGACGCGACGGGATTGTCTGGCTGGATCTGCAGAACCTTCTGGTACATCGCGCGCGCATCCTCCCACTTCTTCTGGCCTTCGTACAGTTCGCCAAGCAGGATGTAGAACGAAACCTCGTTCGGGTTGTCTTTGATGGATTGCTGGAAGGTTGCGATGGCCTTGTCGGCGGAGCCTTCGGCATTCAGCACTTGGCCCAACTTCAGTAGGGCGTCGGAGTTCTTGCGGTCGAGTTCGGCGGCTTTGCGCAGGGCGGCCTCGGCCGCCGAATAATCTTTCTTATTGTTGAAGAGAGCAGTGCCAAGCAGATCGTAGAAGGCGCTGCTATTAGGAACCTTGGCGATCTGGGCATTGGCGGCGGCGACCGCTTTGTCGGTTTGTTTCTGCACCAGGTAGGAGTTCATCAGTCCACCCAGAGCGTCGGAATTCGCCGGATCGACATCAAGCGCTTTCTGGTAGGCCTTGGTGGCGCCGTCATATTGCTTCTGAATGAGGCGCAGGTTGCCTTGTTGAACGTATCCGATAGGACTCTGGGGAGCGACCTCGATGGCCTTGTTAATGTCCTGCTCGGCTGCGGAGAACTGCTTCTGGTTGATGTAAGCAATCGTGCGCATGGCGTATCCGTCAGGGGCGTTGGGTTGCGCCTTGATGATGGTCGTGGCGATCTGGCTGAGGTTGGCCCAGTCTCCTTTGCGGACAGAAACGGCGGCGAGAGCTCGCTGCGCTTCGAGCAGTTCGGGTTTCAGGCGGACGGCGTCGCGCCATTCGCCCTCGGCTCGCGAAAGGTTGCCCTGCTGGTCGAACGCTAGGCCCAACTGATAATGGGCGACCGCATTGTCGGGATCACTCTTGAGCGCAGACTGCAGGGCATTGACGGCTTCGTCCAGGTGGCCGTCACGCATTTTGATCTGGCCCTTGTAGATCAGGGCCTCATTGTCCTGAGGGGTGTTCTTCAGGATTTCGTCATTCAGCTTGCGGGCTTCGTCAAGGCGGTTCTTGAGGATGAGAAGCTGGATGTAGTTTTTCTTCGTCTGAATATCCCGGGGATGATCCTTGTGAATGGATTCGTATTCGGCAACCGCCTTATCGAGGTCATTGTTGGCGAAGTAGTAGTCGCCTAGCATGCGATAGCCGACGGAATTATCGGACAGATCCTGTTTGGTCTGTTTCAGAAAGGATTCGGCTTCCGATTTCTTGCCTTCCATCATGTAAAGGCGAACGAGTGCGGAGCGGGGATCGGGACTCTTGGGATCGAGCGTGACGGCTTTCTTGAATTCGTCCTCTGCCTCAGGGAGTCGTCCGCGCGTCTGATAAAAGCCGCCCAGAGCCAATTGCGCATTCATGGATTTGGGATCGAGCACAGCCGCCTTTTTGAGGCTGGCCTCGGCGGCGTCAAATTGCTGGGCCTCGATCTGCAGCAGAGCCAGGTTGAGGAAAGCTTCCGAGCGATTCGGATCGAGCGAGATGGCCTTCTGCATCTCCTGCAGGGCGCCCGGGATGTCGCCCTGGCGTGCCTTGAAGTTGGCCAGGGCCATGTGAACATCGGGATTGTTGGGCTGCTTGGACGTCAGGATGTCCAAATGCTCCTGCGCCTCTTTGTAAAACTTCGCGGCGATGAGCATGTTGGTGACGTCGACGCGCGCCTTGTAGTTAGCGGGCTCAATTTCGAGGGTGCGCTGCAATTCCTGATAGGCGCGATTCGGCTCCCCGAGACGCAGGTAGGTCAGCCCAAGATGATAGTGGGCATCGGCGAAGCGCGGGTCCACCTGGATCGCATTGCTGTACTGAATGGCGGCCTCGCGATACTTGGCTTTTTCGAAATAGCGCTGACCGCTTTCGAAATACTTTTGCTTGCGCACGTTCGGGTCGCGCGAACAACCAGTTAGAGCGGCAAGAGCAAGGATTAAAACGAAGAATAAACGGTAGAACCGAGCACCCCTCATGGCTTGATCTCCTGATGCCAGCGCGCTACGCGCGCTGATTGGGATGAAATGATTGCAATTGCCGGTTCGTTTAAAAGCCGTGGACTCAACCAGCAGGGCGTCCGGCGGCAGGCGCACGGAGCGACCAGAAATTGGACAGCAGATCTCGAGGGCTGGGCGATGTTCATTGGGGGATATATTCGCTGAGCAAAGGCACCACTTGTCCGGCGAAAGGCAGAAGCCGGGTCATGGCCGCATCCGCCGATTCGCCGGGCACCATGCGCGTGGTCAGGCGAACCAGGGAGCCGTCACTGCGGTTCATGCGGATGGAATCCGTGATCAGATAAACCTTTGCCCAGTACTCGCTGGCAATGGCGCGATCGTGAGCCAGATACCAGTAGACCACGAGCAAGCGGTCGGTTCCCTTAGCGATCACGTAGCGATTCGCAGGAAATGGGGCGTGACCGGGAACGGAAAGTTGAATGCGCGTCGAGTCCACAGGACTCCAGCCCGCGCCAGGCAGGCAATTCTTTGGCGAGTGGATTGTGTCGCCGGCGCGCTGGCTGGGGAAATAGGCGATGAACAGATCGGTGGGCGGTTGCGAATTGTCGTCGCGCCGGTAAACGCGCAACATGAAGTCGCCGGGGCCGAGAACGTCGCGGATTTCCTTGCCAATGGGGACGTCCGTCCCCGACCAGTTACCTAGTTGATCCGGAAAAGTCCCTAGCGCTTTGCGCGGCGGAAACGTTTCTCCCCGATTGCGCGCCTCTAGAAATAGTGCGGTGCCGACCAGAAGAACCAAGGCCACAGCAAAACGGATGTGCGCTTTCATCGTTGCGGGGCTCCTTCCGGCCACATCCACTGCAGCGCGCGGTGCAGGAGGAAGAGCATGACGAGAGAGACGACGAAAATTAGCCAGCCCGAGAAAGTGTGAAAGAACCCCTGTGCCTTGTCCGGATCCCAATATTGCACCAGCAGTCCGGTGCCGATGATGCGGAGACTGTTGGCTATCACAGCAATGGGCACAGAGGCGAGTGCAAGGACCCAGCGGATAGAAATGCGCGGCTCCATCAGGTAGCCGTAGATGATGGCCAGCGTGGCCAAGGACATCAAGGAGCGGATGCCGCTGCAGGCCTCTGCGACTTCGAGTGCCATGGCAGGGAGCTGGATGATGTTGCCTTCGCGCAGGACGGGAACGCCCATCCATGGCAGTGCATGGGCCGCGGTTCGGGAGGCGAGCAACTGCAACGGGAAAGTGATCTGATTCAGGATGATGGCGGGGATCGGGATCATGAACAGCAGAAATATCCACGGGAAGAAAATGGCGCGAATGTAGTTCCACCCGTAGATCAGGATCACCAGACCGGCGATCGTCAATAAGAGCGAGACTCGCGAAAGGAACAGCTCTGCGCCCAGAGTGCCAGCGGTCAAAACCGCCAGGCCGAACAGCAGAACCAGCAAACCGGAGGCGGACGGCTCTGGCCTCAGCTTGCGCAGCTTGTCGCGCTCACTCCAGATGACGAAGAGAGAAAATGCCGGAACAAAGAAACCGTGCGAGTAGTTGGGATCGTGCGCCCATTGTCCGACCAGGTGTTTCAACACCGGGGCGTAGAGCCAACCCAGGACAGCGATAAGGGTAAGGATCTGCCACAACGGCGTTCTCTGAGTGGACAAATCCGCAGGTTCTGCAGGCAAATGCGCGGTTTGGACGGCTTGGCTCAAAACAGAGGTTGTAGGGAAGAGGACCTAGAAAGCATATTCGAACTTGCGTGCCGGGTGCAATCAGTCAAACCATCAGGTGTGACTTTCGTTACCTGTGGAATCACCCGATTTCGCCTTCACCTTGATTGCCCCGACCTGCGCACGGTTGCCTGAAGATTGAAGCTGTCGTGGCGGAGCCTTTCTGATCGTGATTGCCCTTTCCTAGGCTTTTCTAACCTTTCTTATCTGATTTCTGGGTTGCCCCTTTTTCCAGGGGAGTGGGAAAAACATTAGACATCCTGGTCAGGGCGAACACCAGTTCAGGTGAAAAATTCGAGGATTCGAGAAAGCCGTTAACCATCGATGGCGCAAAGGGTTGGTCGGGGTAAATCTCCCTTTGGGGAAAAGTAACCCAATTCGGTTACTATCGAGTGGGTAAAAACTTTCCCTCATTGAGTCCCTATAGTAGGCTGTTCGGCGATGGATTGTTGGGATAGTACGGAACGCAGCGTTCCTCCAAGCTGCTGAAATCATTGCACATATTGAAAAACCTACAGTCTGGCATGAAATGACCTGGATGGCAGCCCCCTTGCAGACTGAAGCGTAGCTAAGACAACCGACTCACTGGTGATATTCCCCCGGCAGCGAACTAGAGCCAATATGGCGAAAGATTTCCCTGAAGTTGTTGCAGGAAAGCGTTCGATGCGCGCGCCGGAAGGGCGCGGCTTCGTGGAGGGGCTTGGTCAAAGCATGAAGGCTTTGGACGGGGTTGTCCGGGAATTGGCCAGGAGCGAAGTGCCGGTCCTGCTTCTAGGGGAGAACGGCGCAGGGAAGAAAGCGACAGCCGAGCGGATCCATCAGATGTCGCCTCACCAGGCGGAGCCTTTTCAAGTCGTCTGCTGTGCCGAGATGACGGAGGCCATGTTCGGTGATGGTCAGAGTGGGGATGGCGAACTTTTTGGCGCAGGAACGGTTTATATGGAAGAGATTGCCGATTTGAGTCCGGAGTGCCAGGAAGCGCTTTTGAACTCACTGAATCCGGCGGAAGGCAACGGCCACTTGCGACCGGCTCGCGCACGTTTGATCTGCGGCAGTGCGCGCGACCTGGAAGCCGAGGTGAAGGCGGGCCGCTTCCGAGAGGATGCGTACTACCGCGTCAGCGGAGTGTGCTTGCGGTTGCCACCCTTGCGGCAAAGAAAGGAAGACATTCCGGTGCTGGTGGAGTTTTTCCTGGCGAAGTACGCGCAGGATTTCCGCCGTCCAGTGCCGAAGTTAAGCCAGTCGACGCAGCATTTGTTTCAGGACTACGCGTGGCCGGGGAACATCCGAGAGTTAGAGGACGCGGCCAAAGCGATCGTGGCCTTGGGTGATGAGGCTGTGGCCATGGGTGGGCTGCGTACGCTCCTGATGCGATCGGAGCGGAACGGAAATGGCGAACGCATCTCGCTTAAGCAGGCTTCGCGCGCGGCGTCCCGGGAAGCGGAACGGGAACTCATTCTCAAAGTGTTGGAGCGCACCCGCTGGAACCGGCGTCGCGCGGCGCAGGAGCTACAGATCAGTTACAAGGCCCTGCTTTATAAGTTGAAACAGATCGGCTACCACGACTACGGAGCATCATAGGAATTTTCCAGGAGAGGATATGAAGCGCAGCAAAAATCTTGCAGTCCTTCTGTTGGCAGGAACGATGGTTGCCAGCGGCTGGGGCCAAGCGGATGCAAAAGCCGCAGAGAACCCAAGGCCCCCGGCCGACGCCAAGCCGGCGGCGGACAAGCCGCAAAGCGAACCCGCGTCGGTGGCGGGACCGGACTACGTGATCGGCGCCAACGACATGCTCCACATTTCTGTGTGGAAAGAACCCGAGTTGACGGAAGCGCTGCCGGTGCGGCCTGACGGGAAGATTTCTCTTCCTTTGTTGAATGATGTGGTTGCGGCCGGACTGACGCCAACCCAGTTGGCTGATTCGATCACTACCAAGCTGAAGAAATACATTGCGGATCCGCGCGTGACCGTGGTGGTGACCGCGATGAACAGCCAAAAAATTTATGTGATCGGCGAAGTCTTGCATCCCGGGAGCACTCTTCTGCAACCCAATATGACGGTATTGCAGGCCCTGGCAAGTTCCGGCTTCTCGCAGTTTGCCAATACGAAAGGGATTTACATTCTGCGCTCGGAAAACGGGAAGCAACAGAAGATTCCGGTCCACTATCGGGAACTGCTCAAGGGGGAATCGATCAATCAGAATGTCGTCCTGAAACCCGGCGACACGATTGTCGTCCCGTAAAAGGATCGAATGATGAAGATGAACAAAACTTTGTGCGTGCTGTTGTGGCTGATGGTGAGCGCGGTGGCCTGGGGACAGAACGAACCTCAGCAGCCGACAACTGGGCAGCAGCCCACGGGTGAGCCTCAACAGACGCAGGATGACTCAAGAACCCCGCCGCCGGCCGCCTACGGGCAGGACAACCCGCCGGTTGTGATCAATGACAATCCGCCGATCTCTGGGTTGGACGAGCCCTCGCTTGACACCAAGGTTCAACCTCGCAGCATGCTGCTGGGAGGCGTGGAAGCGAGCGAGTCGCTCGATTCGAACATTGGTAGTGACGCGCGTCCCGCGTGGCATTCCGTCACCCGCGGTTTGGGCGGACTTACGATGCAACGCATATGGAATCGCTACCAGTTGGCTGCTGCGTACGTGGGCGGCGTGGGGTATTACAACCGATCTGGTTTTGGTATCAAGCAGATTCATCAATTGCAGGCGCAGCAGTCGATCCTCTGGCGCACCGGCCAACTCACCATGCGCGACTCCTTCAGCTACCTGCCGGAAGGGTCCTTCGGATACGGATCCTACGGTGGCGCCGGCGGATTTCAACTCGGGCTCGGCGGCATGGGTGCAGGCATGGGCATTCTCGGGTCAGGCTTTGGCGGCCACTTCGGGATCATGGGCTCGCAGCAGTTAGGGTCGCTTGGCCAAGAGCCTCGCCTCACCAATGTGGTGCTAGCGGACGTAGTGCAGGCCATCAGTCCGCGCTCGTCGCTGACAGCAGCTGGCAATTTCGGCGTGGTGGACTTTATCGACAACGCGCAAGGACTTATCAACAGCCGGCAAACCGGGGGACAGGTGGGCTACAGCCACTCTATTAGCCGGAAGGATCAATTCGCGCTGACCTACGGTTACCAGAGGTTTCGTTTTCCTGCCGAGGTGGGCGCCGACGATGTGAATACACACGTGGTGCAGGCGATGTACGGGCATCGAATTTCTGGACGCATGGATCTGGTGATCGGTCTGGGTCCGCAGTGGACGCACGTGAACGACCCCCTCACCGGGGAAAGTTCGCGGCTTTCGGCCGCCGGCCGATTCACGTTGCGGTACCAATTTCGTCAAACGGCGACCTCGCTGGCGTTCGAACGTTATGACACTAGTGGTTCGGGTTTCTTCGCGGGTGCCATCAGCAATATCGCGCGGGCGCAGGCAAGCCGGAGACTGGGGCGGCGGTATACGGGCCAGGTAGCACTGGGCTTCGCGCATAACCAGCGCCTGCAGCAGAGTACGCTCGGGGTGGCAGCCAGCACCTACAACTACGGATTCGCCGGCCTCGCCCTGCGCCGGCAGTTTGGATACAACTGGGGCGCCTTCCTCGCGTATCAGTGGAACGATCAGATCTTCAACACGTGCCCGGTCGTAGGCACGACCTGTAACCGAATTTCAGTAAGACATGTCCTGACACTTGGCGTGGATTGGCATTTCCGGCCGATTCGACTCGATTAATACAGGCTGCTGACAATGCAGCCAGAACGGAAGCACTGGAATGATTGAAAATCGCGATCTCACTCTGGATGACTATCTGGCGATGCTTCGCCGGCGCTCGAAGATGATTCTGATCCCGGCGCTGTTAGCGCCGCTGGTCGGTTTCCTCATTTCCTACGCCTTCACTGCGAAGTACACATCGCAATCCCTCGTGCTGGTGGAAGGGCAGAAAGTGCCCGAGGGTGTGGTGCAGCCGGTGGTCACCGCCGACCTGGCACAGCGCATTGCCACCATGCAGCAGCAGGTAATGGGGCGGAATCGGTTGCAGCCGATTGTCGAGAAGCGGCCCAACCTGTTCAAGGGCGGAAAGAGTCTGGAGGATGTTCTTGAGGAAGTCCGGGCAGGCGTGCAGATTGAGCCTGTGGTCACCGACCTCAGCCAAATAGCCAACACCGGCGGCGGTAAACGAAAGAGTGGGCAGGGAAGCGTGCCGGGTTTCTACGTGAACTTCACGACGGCAACCCCGCGTGACGCGCAAGACATTTGCAACGACCTGACCTCGGCGATGCTGACGGAATTTCAGAATTCGCGCGAGCAGGTGGCGGTCAGCACCACCGAATTCATCAGCCGGCAGCTGGATGAAGCCAAACGGAACCTGGATGAACAGGACGCCAAGCTGGCTGCATTCAAGCGACAGTACGCCGGGCAGCTTCCTGGCGATGAAGACAATAACCTCAAGGTTCTGGGTGCGCTGAATTCGCAGCTGGATGCGAACACGCAAACCGTAAATCGCGCGCAGCAGGACAAGTCGTACACCGAATCCATGCTCGCACAGCAGTTGGCAGCGTGGAAGTCGGCGCAGGGGTCGAACAATCCGCAGAGCCTGGAAACCCAGCTGAGCCAGCTTCAGAGTCAACTGCTGTCGTTGCAGGCTCGATATACCGAAGACCATCCGGACGTTATCAAAACCAAGGCCGATATTGCCGAGGTGAAGAAGAGACTCGCGGAAGTGAACGAGGCTGCCGCCAAGGGCGGAGACGCCAACGTCAAGGCCAGCGCCGGGGAGCCGCCGGAGATTCGCCAGCTTCGCTTGCAGGTCCACCAATACGAGAATGTTCTGGCCAACGCGACGCGCGAGCAAAAGCGCATCGGCGATCAGATTCGTATGTATCAAAGCCGCGTGGCGATCAGTCCGGATGTGGAAGAGAAATACAAGCTGCTGACCCGCGATTACGACACGGCGCAGAAGTTCTATGCGGACCTGCTGGCCAAGAAGAGCACGTCGGAAATGGCCACGGACATGGAACGGCGCCAGCAGGGCGAGCAGATGCACCTGCTGAACCAGGCCAATCTGCCGGAATCGCCCAGCTTTCCGAACCGGCTGTTGTTTGCCGCTGGTGGGTTGGGTGGGGGATTGGTGATTGGGATGGGCCTCGCGTTGTGGCTGGAGTTGAGGGACAAGTCGATTCGCAACGAAGCGGATGTCGTGGCCAGTTTGCAGATGCCGGTGCTAGTGTCGCTGCCCTGGGTAACGGAAGAGGCGCCGAGCAAGAACGGAAAATTCTGGAACCGCGACAAGGCGGATGCGGAAGCGGTCAAAGAGAAAGTCGAAGTCTAGGCGAACGGTATGTATAAAGAGTTTTTTGGACTACGAGCCAATCCGTTCAACGTCAATCCGGATCCGCGTTATCTGTTTCTGACGCGGCACACGGAAGAGGCGCTCGCGTGCCTGACTTACGGCATTCAGAGCCGAAAAGGCTTTGTCCTTCTGACCGGTGAGGTCGGAACAGGCAAGACGACGTTGATCAACAAGTTGCTGGAGTGGTTGCGCCTGCAGCAGGTGGCGACGGCTTTCATCTTCAACTCGCGCATGAATGTTCCGCAATTCCTCGATTACATGATGGCGGACTTCGGGATTCCGTGCGATTCAAAGTCGAAGAGCCAGATTCTGCAGCGCCTCTATAACTGGCTGCTGGATCGTTACCGGGCCGGCGAGACTGCGGTACTGATTGTCGATGAAGCGCAGAACCTTACCGATGAGGTGCTGGAAGAGATTCGCATGCTGACGAATCTCGAGACCTTCACCGAGAAGCTGCTGCAGATTGTCCTGGTGGGACAGCCAGAACTGGAGACGAAGTTGAAGCAGCCGCAGTTGCGGCAACTCCGGCAACGGCTCACGCTGCGGGCCAAGACGCATCCGCTGACCCTGGAGGAAACGAAAGCGTATGTGCAGCAGCGCCTGCGCATCGCGGGTTCCGACGGGCGGCAGATTTTCGACGGCGAAGCGTTGAACGCGGTGCACAAGTATTCGAATGGAATTCCGCGCGTGGTGAACCTGCTCTGTGAGCACTGCCTGGTAAGCGCCTTTGTCGACCAGAAGCCCACCATTCACGAGGGCGTGGTGGACGCGGTAGCGCGTGATTTTGACCTCAGCGACAACATAGCGTCGGGGGCGATGACGGTTCCCGCAGCACCGCCCGCAGGCACTCCGGGCGCGGAACGATTTGATCTGGTGGAAGCACTGCGTACGCTGGCAACCCTGGCAGACCGGCTGCGCCAAAGTGAGCAAGATCTGCCCAAAGAGAGGAAATCATGAGCCGAATCCACGAAGCACTGAAACGAGCCGAACAGGAAAGGGCAGCGTCGCAGGGAACCCGCACGGACTCATCTCCCGTGATGGATCTGCCAGCGTCCGACTCTGGACCGGTGATGCCGGACTTGACGCATACAGCGGCGGCAGCTGCGGCTTCGGCGCCTGCGCCCGCTGGTCCGGGCAACAAGGCCTCGGCGCCTTCGTTCACCAACGCTTTCACGTTCGACACCTTGCTGGCGCGCTGTAGCCCGGCGGAGTGGCAGCCGGATGCCAAGACCATGCTCTTCTTTAACCAGGAAGAGAACGCGTTGGGTACCGAGCAGTTTCGCACGCTGCGTTCACGGCTCTACCAAATGCGCGAAAAGGTGTCACTCAAGAAGATTCTCGTGACCAGTGCATTGCCGCAGGAGGGCAAGTCGTTCGTCTCGGCCAACCTGGCGCAGGTGCTGGTGCGGCAGCATGGGCGGCGCGTTCTCTTGATCGACGGCGATATGCGTGTGGCACGCCTGCACACCGCCCTGGGTACCACCTCTTCACCCGGTTTTGCGGATTACCTGCTGGGTGAGAGCGATGAGTTTTCGGTGATGCAGCGCGGGCCGATGGAAAACCTGTTCTTCATTCCCTGCGGGCGGACCGTGGCTCATCCCGCAGAACTGATCGCAAATGGCCGTATGAAGATGCTGATGCAGCGCGTCGAGTCACTGTTCGATTGGATCATCATCGATTCTCCGCCCTCGGTTCCGGTTTCCGACGCCAGCCAACTTGCCAACTACTGCGATGGCGTGCTGATGGTGGTGCGCGCGCACGCCACCCCGTATGACTCGGCGCAGAAAGCGCGTCAGGAATTCCAGGGAAAGACGGTGGTGGGAGTGGTGTTGAACGGCATCACGCGCGCCGACACGTACTCGCGTTACTACTACGAAGTCTACGAGAAAAAGCAAAAGTCGTAACAAAGGGCCCCGTGATCCGACTCTTCAATGTCTACTACCCGGTTCGCGCCCTGGTGCTGCTGGCCGTGGAAACGATGGTGGTGTTCTCCTCGTTTCTGCTGGGGATGCTGCTGGCTTTCCCGGACGACCGTTACATCGTCCTGAATTACCAGTATGGGTACGTGAAGGTCATTGTTGCGACGGTGGTGGTTCTGGTCTGCTCCCACTGGTTCGATCTCTATGATGCCTCGCGCTTCGAGGCCAAGGGCGAAATGTATTTTCGCCTTTTCCTTGTGCCCGGGCTGATCGCTCTCTTGCTGGCGGCGGTGAGTTGGTTCTATCCCGACGTGCTGCCGGGCAACAATGCGTCGCTCATCGGACTTGTGTTGTTGACCGTGGGGCTCGTGGCCTGGCGCGCGGCTTACGGTTGGCTGGTGCAGCAGTCGTTCATGCAGGAAAAAGTTTACGTGCTGGGGATGGGCGATCGCGCCCAGCGTTTGATGCAGGGCTTGCGGCAACGCAAGGAACTGGGTGTCGAGGTGATCGGCTGGAGCGGGCATCTGGAAGGAGCGGTGACGCGCGAAGCGGTGGCCGCCCACCTGATGGAAGTGACAGGAGCGCAGCGCGTGCATCGAGTGATCGTGGCCATGCCCGATCGCCGGGGAACATTTCCGGTCTCCGAGCTTCTGGCATTGCGGCTGAACGGCGTGAGGATTGAAGAAGCGACTTCCTGGCTGGAAAAGATCTCAGGCCGAATTGAAGTGGAGCAACTGTATCCGAGCTGGCTTATTTTTGCAGACGGCTTTCGGTTCAGCACCAGCTTCAACCTGATGCGGCGTGCGCTTTCCATGCTGGTGTCGTTAGTGCTGCTGTTAGTTGTCCTGCCATTCTTGCCGTTCGTGATTCTCGCCATCAAGCTCGATTCGAAGGGTCCCGTTCTTTATCGTCAAAAGCGGGTAGGACGCGCCGGCCACATCTTCTATTGCTATAAGTTTCGAACCATGCGGCAGGATGCCGAGGCTGATACGGGGCCGACCTGGGCGGGCGATGATGACCCGCGCATCACGCGCTTCGGCAAGTTCCTGCGCTCCTCGCGCATCGACGAGATTCCGCAGCTCTGGTGCGTATTCAAGGGCGATATGGCATTCGTCGGACCGCGGCCGGAAAGGCCGGAGTTCGTCGAGTGGCTGACCAAGGAAATTCCTTATTACGGGGTGCGGCACGCGGTGCGTCCGGGGATCACGGGGTGGGCGCAAGTGCGGTACAAGTACGGCAACACGATTGAAGACGCGAAAGAGAAGCTGCAGTACGACCTGTTTTACATCAAGAACGCGTCCCTGGGTCTCGATATTCTGATCATGTTCCAGACGATCAAGATCGTTCTGCTGGGACGGGGCGCACAATGAACTGGATCTTCTGGAGCGCGACCATCCTGATCGTCTACACCTATGCGGGTTACCCGCTTTGGTTGTGGCTGCGCAGCTGGCTGCGGCCGTGGCCGGTGCAGCACGGCGTGAATCTGCCTTTCATTTCTTTCGTGATGGTGGTCCGCAACGAGGAGAAGTTCCTCGAACGCAAACTCGAGAACCTCTTGAGCCTGGACTATCCGGAAGAGAGTTCGCAGATTGTCGTCGTATCGGATGGCTCGACGGATGGGACGGAGAACATCCTGCGGGAGTATGCAAGCAATCCGAAAGTGCATGCCGTGATGAACCAGCTGTCGCGGGGCAAATCCTCGGGGCTGAACGATGCGCTCGAGTTTGCGCAGGGTGAAGTGGTGATTTTTACCGACGCGCGGCAAACGCTCGAGCGCGAGAGCGTGAAGATCCTGATGGAGGATTTCGCGGATCCGCAGGTAGGCGGGGTGAGCGGCGAACTGATGCTGGGCGATCCGGAGGCGGGCGAGAAGAATCGCGGGATGGGGATGTACTGGCGGGTCGAAAAAATCATTCGTGAACTCGAGTCGGCATCGGGCTCGGTAGTTGGTGCCACTGGCGCTTTCTACGCGGTGCGCCGTGATTTGCTTGCTACGATTCCTCCGGAAACCTTGCTGGATGATGTGTACATCCCGATGCAGGTGGTGCGGAAGGGCAAGCGCCTGGTATTCGAGCCGAAGGCGCATGCGTGGGATCTGCCGGACCAGGGTACGGAGCGGGAATTCGCTCGCAAGGTGCGGACGCTCAGTGGAAATTATCAACTCCTGCAATTGCAGCCCTGGTTGCTGAGCGGCGAGAACCCGATTCGGTTTGAGTTTGTGAGCCACAAGGTGCTGCGGCTGGTTGTACCCTTCGCGCTGGTTGCGGCGTTGGTGGCATGCGCGTTTTTGGCGCATCCGTTTTACCGCGTCGTGTTGGTGTTGCAGCTCGCGTTCTATGCGTTGAGCCTGGCAGGGATCGCCGGCATCAAACTTGGTCCCGTAGCCCGCGTGGGAGACGCGGCATTGACTTTTCTGGTCCTGAACACGGCGGCGCTGGTGGCGTTCGCGAACTTCGTGACCGGAAGAAAAGTTGCTTGGACGCGGTAGAGCCAACCCGCTTGCGCAAGCTGCGGGAAGGCATGGATAAGACATAAACTATGACGCAAGGCACGCTAACTCTAGATCCCGTCTCTTTCGGCGCTCCGCCGCAAACGCGTCGAACGACGTTGGCATACCGCGCGTTGGTACTGTTTTCGTTTATCTATTTTTTCCGGCCGGAAGACTTCATTCCCGGTCTCAACCACATACCGCTCGGAAAAATCGCGGGGGGCGTGGCGCTGCTGGCGCTGATCTTCGGGGTAAAGCGCAAGGATCGCGGGCAAATGCCGCTGGAGTGCAAGATCCTGATTGCCCTGCTGGTGCAGATGCTGCTCACGGTGCCGACGGCGTTCTGGAAGGGCGGGGCGCTCGATACCATCGTCAACAAGTTCTCCAAGGGAGTGATTGTCGCGCTCCTGATCACGCTGGTGATCACGAAGATGAGCCAGTTGCGGCGGTTGCTGGTCATTCAGGCGGCGGCGGTGGCGCTGGTCACGATCGGGTCGCTGGCCCTGCACCATACAAAAGACGGGCGGTTGAATGGAATCCAGAAAGGGATTCTGGAAAACCCCAACGATCTTGCCATCAACATCGCGATTAACTTTCCGCTGTGCATGGCCTTCGTTTTCGCCAGCAAGAGCGGAGTGCGGAAGGTGGCGTGGTCGCTTGCCTGTCTGGCACTCATGTACGGGGTGGTAGCGACCTACTCGCGGAGCGGCATGATCGCGATGGTGATCTCGTGCCTGATTTGCCTGTGGGAATTTGGGTTGAAAGGCAAGCGATTCGTGCTGCTGGGAACTACTTTCATCCTTGGCGTGCTAGGGGTCGCGGGCCTGGTGGCATCACCGAAGTATGCCGCGCGTCTTGCCAGCCTGGTGCAGCGTGATCCGGGATTAGCCGGCGCCCACACCATGGAATCCCAAGGGGAAACGTCTTTGCAGGCCCGCGAGCAGCTGTTGAAGGAGAGCTTCGGTCTCATGCTGCGGCATCCGTTGTTTGGCGTAGGCCCGGGGAATTTCCCTGCGGTGACGCAGGAGTGGCGAGTCGCGCACAACACGTATACGGAATTGGGAGCGGAAACCGGGTTGCCGGGATTGTTGCTGTTCCTCGCGTTGCTGGTGGTGGCGATTCGGCGCATGAGCCGCATACGAAAGCTGCCGGGATATGCCACCGATCCCCAGATTCGTCTTTGGGCCAGCGCTCTGTCAGCGGCGATTACCGGCTATGCCGCGGGGGCGATGTTCGCATCCACGGAATACAACTTGTTCCCCTATTTCATTGTCGGTTACATATGCGCTCTCTACCACATTGCATCCAGGCCCGAAAACAGCAGCGTGGGTGCGGACGCGCAGGCGGGGAACGGGGGTGGGGAAGAGCTTGGCTATGGAGGAAACAAAGAGCGTGAACTCGTCTGGAGTCGCTGAAGAAGTTCTGGCTATTTTGCGTTGCCTGGATTGCCAGGGGCGGCTGAACTCCGGGCCAAACGGATTGGTCTGCGAGCAGTGCGGCCACGAGTATCCCATGCTGAACGGCGTGCTTCGCTTTGTCGATGCGCAGCACTACGCGGGCAGCTTCGGCTTTCAGTGGAAGTTATACGACCGCACTCAGATGGATGATGCGGCCAGCCAGCGATCCGAACTCGCTTTCATTCGACGCACGGGTTTTCGTCCCGAGGATCTCGCCGGGAAGCTGGTGCTGGACGTGGGTTGCGGTATGGGCCGGTTTGCCGAGATCGCTACGCGATGGGGCGCGCACGTGGTAGGTATCGATCTGAGCCTGGCGTCGGAAGTGGCTGCCAAGAACCTGGTGGACCGCTCGGCGACGATTTTCCAGGCCGACGTCTTCAAGCTGCCGTTTGCGCCCGAGAGCTTCGATTACATCTATAGCATTGGGGTTTTGCATCATACTCCCGATTGCGAACAGGCTTTCAAATCGTTGCCCCGGCTGTTGAAGCCAGGCGGGCGGATCGCGATCTGGTTGTACAGTTCTTATAACCCCTGGTACCGGATGAGCGATGTGTATCGGAAGTGGACACGGCGTATGAAGCCTGAGACGCTGCATCCACTCTGCAAGGCGGTGCTTCCCCTGTACACGATCCACCAGGGACTTAAGAAGATTCCGCTGGTCGGTAAGTCCGTGAGCAGCGTGCTCGCCTGGGCGATTCCGATGTCGCACAATCCTGATCCGACCTGGCGCGTCCTCGACACATTTGACTGGTACTCGCCGTGGTATCAGTCCAAGCACACCTACGAAGAAGTATTTCGCTGGTTCGAGAGTTGCGGGCTGGAAGACCTGCGCGTCATCGGGGAGCCGATCGCCGTGCAGGGGACGCGGCCGCGTACGCAACGCGCTGCATCCGTTAGCGAACCGTCGGAGGTTGCGCAGTGTGCGGAATAGCCGGACTCGTCGGGCGGCGGGACGAAGTGATCGATGCGGCGGAAGTGCACCGCATGTGCGAGAGCATCGTGCACCGCGGACCCGACGATGAGGGCATCTACACCCGCGGGCCAGTGGGCCTCGGGATGCGCCGGCTGAGCATCATCGATCTATCCGGCGGCCACCAGCCGATTCATAACGAAGACAAGAGCATCTGGCTGGTCTACAACGGGGAGATCTACAACTTTCCCGAACTGCGCCGCGGGCTGATCGAGCGCGGACACACGTTCTACACACATTCCGATACGGAAGTGATCATCCATCTCTACGAAGAGATGGGCGCAGACTGCGTGAAGAAACTGCGCGGGATGTTCGGCCTGGCGCTGTACGACGAGCGCCGGCAGGCGTTGCTGCTGGCGAGGGACCGCCTGGGCAAGAAGCCCCTGCACTATGCTCTGCATCAGGGCCGCCTCTACTTCGGGTCGGAGATTAAGACGATCCTGGCGGTCGCGCCCGAGTTGGCATCGATCGATCCAGAAGGCTTGCTGCAATACTTTTACTTTGGCTATATCCCCGACCCGCGTACTGCTTTCAAGCCGATTCAGAAATTGCCGCCCGGCCACTTGCTCGAATATGTGAATGGCAAGATCAGCGTCCGGAAGTACTGGGACCTTCCGGCTTATGGCACGCATCCGGCCATGTCAGAAGAGGAATGTTTGGAGGAACTGGAGCGGCGCCTGGAAGAGGCCGTGCGCATCCGGTTGATCAGCGATGTCCCTCTGGGTGCATTGTTGAGCGGGGGAGTCGATTCGTCCATCGTGGTTGCGCTGATGGCGCGGGTCAGTTCCTCGCCTGTCAAGACCTTTACCATCGGATTCCAGGCCGAGGCATTCAACGAGGCCGAACATGCGCGGCTCGTGGCTGAAAAATATGGAACGGATCACCATGAACTGATTCTCGAACCGAACCTGGAAGAAACCTTGACGTTTCTCACCAGCATGCTCGAGGAGCCGTTTGGAGACTCCTCCATGTTGCCAACCTATTACGTCAGCCGGATGGCCAGGCAGAATGTCACGGTCGCCCTCTCCGGCGACGGAGGCGACGAGTTGTTCGCCGGGTACGACCGCTACCTGGTGGCGATGGAGCGGCAGAAGTTCGATCGTATCCCCGAATGGTTGGGAAGGATCTATCGCGACCGCCTGCATTCCTATGTGCCCGACAGCATGTATGGCAAGAACCTCGCGTGGAACGCCTCGCTAACGGCCCGCGATCGCTACCTGGACGATGTTTCCTACTTGCCGGCTTTGCACCGGGAGCGGCGGTTATTTTCCAACGATTTTCTGAAACAGGTCAGTGCGCTTCCCGATCCGCTGATTCAGTGGCAGCACTTTTACGATGAGGCGCCGGCGAAGGACTCGCTGAGCCGCCTGCTTTATCTCGACACAAAGACGTACCTGACCGCCGACATCCTGGCGAAGGTGGATCGCATGAGCATGGCCACGTCGCTCGAAGTGCGGGTGCCGATGCTCGACCACGAATTCGTGGAATGGGTGGCGGCATTGCCCATCGAGTGGAAGCTGCGCACGGGCAACCGCAAATTTATCTTGAAAAAACTGGGGGAACGCCTTGGCGTCCCGGCGGCTCTCCTGCACCGCCGCAAGCAGGGATTCCAACTCCCGCTGGTGGACTGGATGCGCGATTCGATGAAGGATCAATTTCTTCGGGTGCTGCTGGAGCCAAAGACTCTACAGCGCGGATACTTCAAGCCGGAGGCCGTTCGCGAATTGGTCGACGAACACACGCGCGGACGGAGGAATCGCTCCGGCATTTTGTGGCGCATGCTCGTGCTGGAGTTGTGGCATCGCAACTTCCTGGAGTCGCGAACGACAAGGGAAGAACTCTGCCCTCCCAGCATGACTGCCACCACGCGCCAACGTGTGGCCTCAGTTCCTGCAGCGCACACTGCCAATAGTCCGAGCGCTGTTCCCCGATAGGGGATTCAAGATTGAAGATAGACGAAACGACCATGCAGACCGCCGAAACAACCAGCTCTGCCATCGCAGCCCGTAGCGCAAGAAGCAAAGCTCCGGTGTTCGTACTGGGGTGTCCACGGTCGGGCACGACCCTGCTCTATCACATGCTGCTATCGGCAGGGAACTTCGTGGTCTACCGGGCTGAGTCCCAGGTGTTTAACCTGCTGGAACCGCGCTTTGGAGATCTGCGGGTCGCGCAAAATCGGCACAAGCTGCTCGAGGTCTGGGAAAACAGCAGTCTGTTCCGCAAGACCGGCCTTGAAGCTGACGAGGTCGAAAAAGAAGTGATGGCGCATTGCGAGAATGCCGGAGACTTCCTGCGCATAGTGATGGAATTGATGGCACGCAAGCAGGGAGTCGAGCGCTGGGCAGACAGTACACCGGATCACTTGCTGGCTTTGCAGCGTATCAAAGAGACGATCCCCGATGCGCTTGTTATCCACATCATCCGAGACGGGAGAGACGTGGCCCTCTCGCTTGAAAAGCAGCATTGGATTCGACCCTTCCCGTGGGATCAGGGCAAAGAGCTCTTGACCGCGGCGATCTACTGGGAATGGATCGTCAACCATGGCCGGAAGAACGGAAAGCGGCTGGGAAACGACTACACCGAAGTGCACTACGAAGACCTGGTGGCAAATCCACGCTCGGTGCTTGCCGGCTTGGGCGAATTCATTGGCCAGGAACTGGACTACGATGAGATCGAGCGCGTGGGAATCGGCTCGGTGAGTCGTCCCAATAGCTCGTTCAGCGGCGATCGTCAGGCGGGAGGATTTCAACCGGTAGCCCGATGGAAGAAATCACTCTCCGAACAGCAACTGAAAGATCTTGAAGGTCTGGTCGGCAAGACCCTAGTCGACCTAGGCTACCGATTGGAAACCACTTCGCGGCCAGAAGAGGCGCCAGCCTCACTTCGACGGATGGGATCGGTTTACGGCACGTACTTCGACACAAAGCTGGCGCTGAAAACGAAAACGCCCATGGGCCGACTGTTTGGGGGAGATCTGGCATTCCTGGAAACACAGCCCCTGCAGCCGCCGGAAGCTGTGCGGGAAGCGGCGCGCGTTTTGCAGATCGGCAACTATCCGCCACCCATGTGCGGCTGGGCGATTCAACTGAAGCTGGTCACCGAAGAATTACGCCGGCGTGGGCACGTGTGCGAGGTGCTCAAGATCAATGAAGGGCGGCAGACCAAGAGTCCCGAATACATTGATGTTCAGAGCGGCCCGGACTATCTGAAGAAGATCGTCTCTTACGCGCTCCGCGGGTACCGGCTGGACGTGCACGTGAATGGCATGTCAAAAAAGGGATTTTGGCTGGCTATGGCAGCGGCGTTGACGGGCCGTTCGCTGGGGCGTCCTGCGCTGGTCACGTTTCATGGCGGTCTGTCGCAAGACTATTTTCCGCGGCAAGACCGAAGTCTGGCACAGCGGGCGTTCTATGCTTTGTTCCGTCTTGCTGGGAATATCGCGTGCGACAGCGAACCGATCCGCGAAGCGATCCTTCAATACGGCATCCGCCCGGAGAAAGTCCGGTCGATTGCAACGTTCTCACCACAGTACCTGGAGTTTGCGCGCGTCCCTCTTCCAGAGAATGTAGAGTTGTTTCTGCAGAAGCACCCGCGGGTTTTCCTGTCTTACGTCTCATTCCGCCCGGAATATCGTCTCGATGTCCTGCGCGAGGGGATGCGGCGATATCACGCGATAGATTCTGGCGCTGGGTTCATCTGGCTGGGCTTTCCCGGCAAAGAGATGCCGGCCGCGGAGGAATTCGTTGCGAACTGGCCGGCGGAAGAGCGGGCAACCTTGTTGCTCCTGGGGAATCTTACTCATGATGAGTTCCTTACACTCCTGAGCCGCTGTTATTTGTACCTTCGCACTCCGGCTTGTGATGGGGTGGCTGCCTCGGTACTCGAATCGCTGGCGCTGAAGATTCCGGTAGTTGCCAGCGAAAACGGACGCCGTCCGGAGGGCGTGGTCGGCTACATGGATACGGATCCGAACGATATGGTAGAGAAACTGAATTTCGTCCGCCAACATTACGAGGAAGTGAAAGACAGCCTGCGCCCAGAGACGGACGATGACAATGTCGGACTCATGGCCGATTGGCTGGTCGGCAATCTCATCCCGGAACCGCACGAGAACGCGGTCGCCACACACTAGAGACAATCTCCGCGCTCTGACAGTTCATGGAGGTATCTGTGGGAATTCCTTTTCGAATCGTGACAGTTTTCGGCGCCCTGGCGATCCTCGGCGGAGGATCCAGCTTCGCGCGGGGGGCGGCCGACTCCGGCAAGTTCGATGGTCCGGCTGAGCTCCCACGAGTGCAGGTGAAGAGCGCTCTTTCGGAAACTCCTGCGCCAGGCAAGTCTGTTCTGGTGAAAAATTCGGAGGAGTTGGGAAGGGCGATCGAGAAGGCCGCTTGTGGCGACACCATCCGACTGCAAGCTGGTGCTGAATTCTCGGGCAACTTCAAATTGCCGGCCAAGTCCTGCGATGATGCGCACTGGATTGTTCTGCGTACGAGCGCGGCTGACTCCGATCTGCCGGCGGAGGGCACGCGGTTGACTCCGTGCTACGCGGGCGTCGCGTCCCTGCCTGCCCGGCCGCGTTACGCGTGCTCGTCCGCTTCCAACGTTATGGCCAAGATTGTTTTTGAGGGGAAGGGCAGTGGCCCGCTCACCTTTCTCGAGGGAGCGAACCACTATCGACTGATCGGTGTGGAAATCACCCGTGGTTCGCCGGGGGCGACGATCTATAACCTTGTCTCGTTCCCGCCCGACAAACAGACGGACCACATCATTCTCGATCGCGTGTGGATGCATGGCACGGCGCAGGACGAGACGGTGCGTGGAATCTTCCTGGGATCAAGCCGCCATGTGGCAGTCGTGGACTCCTACTTCAGCGACTTCCACTGCAATGCCATGGGGACGTGTACCGACTCGCAGGCGATCAATGGCGGCATCGGCGGGCTCGAGATGGGGCCCTACAAGATCGTGAACAACTACCTGGAGGCCGCGGGAGAGAACATTTTGTTTGGCGGAGGCGGGGCGAATAACTCGCCGATGGATATTGAAGTGCGCCGCAACCATATGTTCAAGCCGATGACTTGGCACAAGGACGATCCGGGATTTGTGGGCGGCGCGTCCGGCAAGCCTTTCCTGGTGAAAAATCTGTTTGAGCTGAAGAATGCGCAGAGGCTCTTGCTGGAAGGCAACGTGCTGGAGAACACCTGGGGCGGATTCAGCCAGGCGGGATTTGCGATCCTGTTGACCGCGAAGAACCAGAACAACCGGTGTCCGGCTTGCAAAGTGGCGGATGTGACGATCCGGTTCAACCGTATAGCGCACGCCGCTAGCGGTTTCCAGATCGCCACTTCGTTATCCGCGACCGGTGGCGCCAGCAGTGGGACAGAGCGCATCAGCATTCACGATGTGATTCTCGATGACTTGGGCGGCCGCACGTATCAAGGCCTGGGAGTCCTGGCGCAGGTGACATCCGGCGAACCGCTATTGCACGACGTTTCGTTCGACCACGTGACGGGGTTTCCGCCACATGCGTTGTTCATCATCGGCGCTCGCACCCAGGGAGGCCGGATGAACAATTTCAAGTTCACCAATAATCTGGTTGGTTCTGGTCCGATTGACATTGTTCCGGAGGGCGGAGGACAGGGGAACTGTTCCTTCCAGGCAGCCCGGCAAGGCCCCTCGGGAGTGCTTAACAATTGTTTCGACAACTTCACCTTCAGTCACAACGTGATCGTGGGATCGCGGGGGGGATGGCCGAATGGAAACTCGTATCCTTCCGATCACGGAGCAGCCGGGGTGATGGGTTTTCGTGAGGGCAGGTATCAGTTATGCCGCGAAAAGAACGGTGACTGCAAGAAACCTTCGCTGGCGGCGAAAGCTGCGGCGGATGGAAAAGATTTGGGCGCCGATGTAGAGGCGGTCTTTAGTGCTACCAAGGGAGTCGATTAAGCCTCGACTCCCCCGAACTTATCGAACGCCAGCGATCGCTGCCGAGACAAGAGTGACGTCGGCACCCAGGTCTTTGCCGTCGGTGCCGGCTCCTGCAAACGGACTGGAACCTTGAAGCTTGTAGCCCAGCAGAGAACGAGTGGCGCTGGCGAACTTCACTTGCGCGTTGGATGTCGGCGCAAAATTCCCCACCGGCCATTTGCCCGCGGCGCCCACCATTGCGTTGTGCGAGAAGTCAGAATTCTTAAAGCAACTGGCGATCATGGCGGCCGGGCCGTTCATCCGGTAAGCGCAATTCTCGGCTCCCCCGCCGGTCGTGGCAAATCCGGATGACCCGCTGAAAATGTTGTTGGCCCACACGAAGTTGTACATGTCGGGAAATGATTTCTTGTTCCCGACAATGAACATAGCTGCGGCCGCGTCCTTGTTGAAAGCGGTGACATGATTGACCGATATGTCGTGAATCACCGCCTGATGGTTGCCGTTGGATTGCTGGAACAGGTGCCCTCCGCCACGGTAGGCAATGCCGCTGATGTCATCCATGACGATGTCATGGATACTCACATTCCACAAACCCATCGAGAGCGCGCCATTAGCGGCGGGAACGTTGGCGATCTGGAATCCGTCGCCCGCGTGACTGATGGTGTTGTAGCGGATCGTCACATCGTGAACTACGCAAATGGGGCAGGCGCCACCCTGGTTCTTGGGCGTGAGCAGGATCGAGAATCCCGCCTGGCTGAATCCACCCCATGAATTTTCCGTGACGTTGCCCTCAAACAGCACGCGGATACCGTTCTTGAGTTCGAAATGGTTCTTCACGATGAAGGGGTGACCGTCGCGACCGCCCACGTAGCCAGGCTGGCCTTTCATCCATGTGAGAGGCTTGAAGAAATAATTGCGGCGGACTTCGATGTCTTCCGGAGTATGCGCCGCTGGACCGCCGCCGAAAAGAATGTTTTCTCCAGCGGCTTCCAGGAAGTTGTTGACGATCTTGTAGGGCCCCATGGGGTTCTGCCCGATGCCGCCGCCGATGGCTTGCGAATCGCCGCAGGACCCGGTGAGCGCGACGCAATGGAAATCGGTGAAGAACGAGTCAACAATGGCCACGTTTGTGCTGGAGGTCAGCATGACTCCGCGGTTGGTCTCGTCTTGCGCGGTTCCATGCAGCCAGGAGCGGTCGATGACCACGTGATCGAACGTTCCATTGCGTTCGTTGATCACGAGGTTATAGACGAGGGCCCTGGATTTTTCGCGGGTGATTTCCAATCCCAGCAGGCGGTAGTGGTTGGCGCCGTCGGCCATGATGATGGGCCCGCTACCGGTGCCGGACATTTCGATCTTCGCTAGTACCCGGCTCGCTGACGAGCACCCGAAGGACGGGCGTCCCGGCAGGGAAGCGACTCCTGCATAGCAGGGGGTGGCACGCGTTCCTTCCGGAGGCAGTGCGCTGTCGGGAGCACTAGTGCGAACCACGATCCAGTGATTGTCGTCGCAATTCTTCGCAGGGAAAGCGAAGGCGCCGGTGAAGGTGGTTCCTGCTTGCAGCTCGATCGTGTCGCCACACTTTGCGGAATTCAGAGCAGACTGCAGGCTGGCGCTGGTTTTCACCGGATGCGTCACGCCGGGCGCCGGAGTGTCGGCGACAGAACTCTTGACGTACACGCGGGGAAGCTCGGCCGGGCCGTCAACGTTTGCGGTATTGGCGACGGTGACGTTCAAGTTCAGCTTACGGGAAACGCTTGTGCCCGTGGCGTCGCTGGCCTCGATCGTGAAACCGAATCCGCCGTTCTGGCTTGTGACGCCGTTGATCGTGCCCTCGGTCGCGTCCAGTAGAAGGCCAGGCGGCAATGAGCCCGAGGCCAGTCTCCAGCGGTAGGGACTTGTTCCTCCGGAGGCACGCAGGGCAGCGTTGTAGGGTGTACCCTCGACCGCTTCGGGAAGGTTGGTGTTCGCCAAACTGAGGGGCGACTTCGTTGAAGAAGGTGCCGGTGTGACACTTACTATGGCGAGGACGTGCTTGCTAGTGTCCGCCTTACTGGTGGCCACCACGGCAACGGTCGTCGCCGAGTTTACGTTGGGAGCGACGAAAACGCCCGTGCTGCTGATCGAACCTGCGGTAGCAGACCAGGTTACCTGGTGGTTACTTGTATTCGTGACTTGCGCGGAAAATTGCTGCGTTTTGCCCGAGCCAAGAGCGAGGCTGGCCGGCGAGACCGTGACCGCCACTTGGGGCTTTGCGGGAGCGGGTTTCGCGACGGCGATGTTGAAGCTCTTGAGGCCCTCGGAGGTCCGAGCTGCGTCTGCGACCGAAACCATGAACGTGTATGCGCCGGCCACGCTGGGCTGGCCGGAAATCGCGCCCGATTTTGCGCTCAGAGTCAGTCCGGGCGGCAACTTGCCCGATCTCACCGCGAAATTGTAGGGCGCGGCGCCGCCGCTTACCGCAAGCACGGCGCTGTAAGCGTCGCCAACCATCGCTACTGGCAAATGAGCAGAGATGACAATCGGTTGCGCGGGCTTCGACGCATTCGTGCCCGCGCCGCCGGCGTTCAATGACGAACAAGCGGTGCCGATGGCGGCCAGGGCCACGACGAATAAAATGGAAATTGGATTATTGGTGAAGCGACAATCGTTCTTGGGGGCGTTGGGCCGGGGGCTTACCAGGGGAAACATCACACCGTCCTCGAAACGGATTTGGGGGACTTCCGCGTTTGCGAGTCCTGTCCCCACACTGTAAAGAGGTGTTGGTTACTTACATAGATAACCTTAGGGCAGTGGACCGTCGAGACACAGAAGTACATCTTCGTTACGCTACAAATTCGATTTAGGCAATTTGGCGGGTAACGTGTTACGAGGGACGCTATGACTGGAGCGTTGGGTGTTCCGGCATACCGCTATGCTGTGGCTTCGGCGGCTTGGGAATCCGCCTTCCTTCCTCGCGCGGCGTCGATTGTTTTCTGCAACACGCCGACGAATTGGGGAGCGATGATTGACCAGTCATACTTGCGCGCTGTGGCGGCTGCGGCCGCTTCCAGCCGTCGTCGCTGATCTTCATTTTGCAGCAGCGAAACGATGGCATCCGCAAACTCTGCCGGCGCGTCTTCCAGCAGGATGTCACGGCCGTGATGCACATCGAGACCTTCCGCGCCCACCGTGGTCGAGACGGTAGCTTTGCCCATCGCCATGCCTTCGTAAATCTTGATGCGCGTGCCTCCGCCGATCCGCAACGGCACAACGATCACCGCGGCGTCGCGCAGGTGGTCGACTACGGAAGGCACGGACCCGGTGACCTGGACTGAGCCAGAGGCGAGCGCCTTGACGCGTGGATGGGGATCGCGTCCGACGATGCGGAAGCGTGCGGCCGGAAGCTTCCTCAGAACCAGCGGCCAGATTTCCTTGCAGAAGTACTCGACGCCATCGATATTGGGCTGCCAGTCCATGGAACCGGTGAACATGACCAGCGGGCCGGCGGGTTGCACGTTCGGATCGTAGCGATATTTGCTGAGATCGACGCCGGTAGGCACGACCGTAATGTGAGAGGAATCCACCATATGGCTCATCGCCCGTTTGTCAGCTTCCGAGACGGCGATGACATGATGGAATCGCCGGGCCTGCTCCGGTTCGAACCGCGACATCTTGGCGGATTCCAGCTTGAACACGGCGCGTTCGATCCAGCGACCTTCGACCGCGGCTTTCCGTTCCCACAATATGCTTTCGACGTTGTGTTGGAAAATCGCCGTGGGCGTGTCGAGCTTGCGCGGAAAGTTCAGCGTGCTCGACAGGAAATCACAGACTGCAACATCAAATCGGCGCTGCGCGAGCCAATCTTCCAGCAATTCTTGCACTTGAGGATCTGCGAATTTCAGGACGGTATACGGAGCGCGCCAGGCGATGCGACGCAGGTAGTGCAGATACTGTGCGATGGAGCCCATCCCTTTCGTGGGGGTATGGACGGAGATCGTCCCGGGAATGTGGTCGGGAACCTCGCGCTCGTAGGCTACGTCCCGTTCGCCCGAGTAGTACGACAGGTACGTGAGTTCGTGAGTTCGTGAAAGATAGCGAAGAATATTGTAAGTGCGGAGCTTGCCACCCGTATCGAGCGGAAGAATCTTTCCCGGCTTCACCCACAGTATCTTCATCGCGGCTACCAGCAGATGCCCTCGTAGGAGCCGTTGTGTTCGATGCGGCGGGATTTTTCCAGATTCACCAGGTCAATCACGATCTGACCGGGCTTGATGGTGCGATTGAGCATGCCGGGATCGATGCCCCGGGTGCTGATGACGACGACGTCGGCCGCGGCGATCGTCGACTCCAGATCGGGGCAGAGCAGGGAACCGACGTGCGGGATCACCTCATCGATGTACTGTCGATTCGAACCAATCAGGTGGCCGAGGGAAACGTTGTCGTCCCAAATCTTGAGATCGCGGCCTTCTCCGAGAAGACGCTTGGCGAGTTGCACCTGCGGGCTTTCGCGCAGGTCGTCGGTCGCTGCTTTGAAACTCAGGCCAAGTAAAGCAACTTTCTTTTTGCCGGTGGCGAGAATCATCTCAACCGCTCTCTCAAGGTGCTCTTCATTACTGGGCATGATCGATTGGAAAAGAGGCAGGTCAAGATCGAGTTCCTTGGCGCGATAGTTCAGGGCGCGAACGTCTTTCGGCAGGCACGACCCGCCGAATGCAAATCCGGGCTTCAGATAGGTAGGGGAGATATTGAGTTTCGTATCGGCCGTGAAAATCTCAACGACAGCTTCTGCGTCAACGCCCAGTTCTTTCGCGAGCGTGCCCACTTCGTTCGCGAACGAGACCTTGACGGCATGCCATGCGTTGCAGACGTATTTGGTCATTTCCGCGGCGCGGAAGGATGTTTCGAATATGCGGCCGGGTGCCCATTTGTAGATCTCGCGCAGCATGCCGCTGTGGTAGCCGTCAGCCGCGCCGATAATCGTCATGGCGGGTTCAAGGAAATCCGCGACTGCAGTGCCCTCGCGCATGAACTCGGGATTTACGCAGACGCCAAAATCCTTGTCCATTTTCTTCCCGCTGGCCTTCTCGAGTGCGGGAACGACAATAGTCTCAGCGGTGCCCGGCAAAACGGTGCTGCGCAACACGACGAGGTGAAACAGGTTCTTGGTCTGCAAGACTTGACCGATCTCGCGGCACACGGGTTCGATATGCCCCAGGTCGAGCTTTCCATTGCGGAGACTGGGCGTACCGACACACAGAAAAGAGATTTCGGAATTCATGACGGCATGCGCGGAGTCCGAAGTGGCGTGCAGCCGGCCTGCCGCGTGGGCTTCGGCGATCAGCGTACCGACCCGCGGTTCTACGATCGGACTGCGGCCCGCCTCCATGGCTTCTACCTTTGTGCTGCTGAGATCCACTCCGATCACGTTGTGCCCCATGTGCGCGAGGCATGCTGCCGTGACGGTGCCAACGTAACCAAGTCCAAAAACGCTGATTGAGCGACTCATCGAGTTGAACTGTTCCTCATAGGCATTTCAGAATGCGACCTGCCAGTCATTTTCCCGCATAACCAATAAGCCGCATCCAATGTAAGTTATTTAGTTTGATAAGTATACGGCCACACTGAGGTCGTGTCTTTTTTCAATTTTGAAATTCACAACGGCCGTTCAGAGAGATTTCCGGATAATCCCAATCGCTCCGAAAATCATGAACCAGCTATTTAAACTCACGTGCCCAGCTTTGCAAAGGAGATGCTCTACTCTTTGGTAACTAAGTCGAAGCGTTTCAATGGGATGACATCGTACAATGGGTGAGATGCAGGGGCCTTCCGTAGCGGAGCGAAATTTAAGAATGGGGATGTCGAACGGCGCAGGGACAAGACGCCGGAAGGTATTTTTCCTTGTCGATTCGTTTGACGTGGGCGGGACGGAGACCCAGGCCGTGGAACTGGCTTTGCGCCTGCCGGCAAATGAATACGAGATCACCCTTGGCTGTTTGAAGGAGCAAGGCCCGCTGCTCCGAAAACTGCAGGGATCGGCGGTAACGATCCGGGAGTTTCGTCCGCAAGGCGGACTCGACAGTCCCGCTGGTGTATACCAACTGCTGCGATTGGCCGCCTTCCTGAGGCGCGAACGATTTGACATCGTTCATACGCACGACTTGTGGTCGAACCTGATGGGCGTTCCCGCGGCGAGGCTGGCGGGAGTACCGGCGATCATTTCGAGCCGACGCGATCTGTCGAACTTCGAGTGGTACCAGGGCCCGAAGAGGGTATGGTTGCGGAGAATTCAGAATCTTTCCAATGTCGTGCTGGCCAATGCCACTCCGATTCGCGACGCGTTGATCGCCGAAGACGGGTTCGAGTCCGAGAAATTGCGCGTGATTCACAACGGAGTCGACACGGAAAAGTTTCAGCACGGCAAACGGGATCGCGAGCGGTTATTTCCGGACGCGCACAACCAGAAACTGGTCGTGCTGGTGGGCAACATGCATTCGGATGTGAAGGGCCATCCCTGGTTGATCGCGGCCGCCCCCACTGTGTTAAAGGAATTTCCTTCGACCCGCTTTGTATTTGCAGGGGACGGCGCGGCTCGATCCGAATTCGAGAATCAGATCGCGAAGCTGGGATTGCAGAACCATTTCATATTCCTTGGCCGCTGTGACAATGTGCCGGACCTGCTGGCGAGCTGCGACATTGCCGTCTTGCCTTCACGAGCGGAAGGTCTTTCGAACGCGGTGCTCGAATACATGGCGGCGGGTCTGCCGACGATCGCGACTCGAGTTGGCGGCAATGCGGAGCTTGTCGAAGACGGTGTAACGGGATTACTGGTGCCGCCCGAAGACTCTACAGCCCTGGCAAGCGCCCTGCTTCAGCTGTTGAAAGACCCGGACTTGTCGCGAAGAATGGCGGCCAGCGGACAGAAGATTGCGACGGAAGACTACAGTTTCGGACGTTTGATTCGTCAGACGGATGCGCTCTACTCGGAATTGCTGGAGCGGCGCGGGAGAAACGACTAGGCATGCCAGCGCAATCCAAATGGGGACTTCGGCTCGCGCGGCTGCGCTCGATGAGCCGGGACGAGTTCGTGGACCGCGTATCGCAGCAGATTCACGCCCGGGTGGATGCCTACCACTATCATCGGGGACATGACTTCACGGCCGGCGAGTTGCTGGAGTTCCCACCGCAACGGCAGGGAAGGTTCTTTTTTAGTTCGTCCGAGATTCCGGCCATCGTCGAACTACTCCGCGTTCGGTATCCGGCGGTCGCGGCCAGCATTCTGGCGGCTGCCGAAAGAATCCTGCAGCATCGGTTCCACTTGCTGGGTTTTGAGAGCCTGGATTACGGGCCCGAGATCGATTGGCATCTTGATGTGGTGCATGGCAAGCGTGGTCCGCGGAAGCCGGCATTCCGGGTGGAGTATCTGAACTTCGAGGAAGTCGGCGACGCTAAGATCACTTGGGAACTGAACCGGCATCAGCACCTGGTGACGCTGGCCAAGGCCTACCGGTTGAGTGGGGACGCTCGCTACGCGCTCGAGATCATCAGCCAGTGGAACTCGTGGCGGGCGGCCAACCCTTATCCGATCGGCATGAATTGGGCGAGCAGCCTGGAAGTGGCTTTTCGCACTCTGTCATGGATCTGGGTGTATTTCCTGCTGCAAGATTCGGACGAAATATCGGCCGAGGTACGCGGCGAGTGGGTTAAGGCCCTTGGACTGGCTGGGCGGCATATCGAGACTTATCTCTCCACTTACTTCTCTCCGAATACACACCTGCTGGGGGAGGGCGTTGCCTTGTTTTTCCTGGGCGCCTTGTTCCCGGACTTCAGGCACGCGGCGCGCTGGAAGAAGCGCGGTTGGGACATCGTGCTGGAGGGTGCGAGGAAACAAGTCCGCGCCGACGGCTTCTACTTCGAACAGGCCACGTACTATCACGTGTACGCGCTGGATTTTTTCCTCCACGCCCGCATCGTGGCCTCTCGCAACGACGTGGAGATTCCCGCAGACTTCGATGCAATTGTGGTGAAGATGCTCGATGCATTGTGTCTCCTGGGTCGAGCCGGAGAAGTCCCCAGCATCGGAGACGACGATGGGGGCAGAGTATTTGATCCGCAGCGCAACCGAGCGCAACATCTTTTGGACCCTCTGGGTACCGGCGCGATTCTGTACAAACGGGGTGACTTCAAGTTTTTGGCCGGAAGCCTTCGAGAAGAAACGATCTGGTTGCTGGGCTCGGCCGGTCTGTCGGCGTTCGAGGAGCTACGAAGCTATGAACCTTCCGGGGTGACTTCGGCCCTTAAGGAGAGCGGCCTGTATCTGATGGCGGATGCGGATGACGGGCATCAGTTGGTGATCGATGCCGGACCACAGGGAGCAGGGCGCGCTGGGCATGGGCATGCGGACGCGCTGAGCGTGACTTTGGTGAAGAATGGCGAAAGGCTTCTCATGGATCCGGGGACGCTGGAGTATGTCGGCGAGGGCGAAGCGGATCGCAGCTTTTTTCGCGGGACGGCGGCGCACAACACGCTGCGCGTGGACGAGGTCGATCAGGTTGAGGGCATCTCACCGTTCGCCTGGACGAGTCTGCCAACCGTAAAGACCGAACGCTGGGTCGCCGCATCGAATTTCGATTTATTTGTCGGGTCTCACGACGGCTACATGCGCTTGCCTTCGCCGGTGCTGCACCGCCGCACGGTCTTCCATCGCAAAAATAACTTCTGGCTCGTTCGAGACGTGGCCTCCGGAGAAGGAAAGCACCAACTGGAACTGTCCTGGCATTTGGGACCGCGTTTGGCGCCCATGTCGGCTCGCGACTACGTGTTCGGGAGCGGGCAGGCGAGTCTCGGTCTGGTGACCCTCGAAGGGCATGGATGGTCGCAAAGCGCGCAGCGCGGCATCTGGTCTCCGGCGTACGGTTGTCAGGAGCGGACGACGGTGGTCACGTTCGGCAAGGTTGCGGAACTGCGGGCGGAGTTCGTGACACTTCTGCAAGCCGAGGCGGTTGCGGGCACTGGCCGGCTTGAGAAGCTTCCAGCGGTGAGCTCCGCAATCCACGGATATCGCTACGCGCGCCAGAATGAGGAGCACTATATCTATTTTTCGGAGACCGCGGGTCCGTGGAACACTGGCGATTGGGCGAGCGACGCCTATTTTCTATACTGGTCGTACAACCGCTCACGGGCGGAGCGAAGTCTGATCTTCTGTGGGGGAAGTCGGGTGGATTTTGCCGGGCAGCGCGTAGTTGCGTGCGATGCCCCGCTCGAGTTCGTCGAGGTCACCGAATCCACCGGAACCGCCGAGCTGAATGCCTCTGATTGGCAGAAGGTGCATTTGGAATCGGAGCTTCGGTACGTGGAATCAAAACTAACGGAAAACGATCCGAAGCGGATGAGTGTGTAGACCATGTGCGGAATCTGTGGGGTGTTTCAGAACGATCGTGCCCAGCGTGTGGAGCGGGAAACGCTCGCGGATATGAACCGCCAGATCACGCATCGTGGTCCGGACGATGACGGCTTCTTCGTTGAAGGCAACGTCGGCCTGGCGATGCGGCGGTTGAGCATCATCGATATCAAGACTGGGCATCAACCGATCGCGAATGAAGAAAACGACGTTTGGATCGTTTACAACGGCGAACTCTACAACCACCAGGAACTCCGCAAAGGGCTGGAAGCCAGGGGCCACCGCTACCGCACACATAGCGACACGGAAACGATCGTCCATCTGTACGAAGAGGAAGGACGCGACTGCGTGCGGCACCTGCGAGGAATGTTCGCCTTCGCGATCTGGGACCGCCGCAAGCGGAAGCTGCTCATTGCACGCGACCGCCTGGGAATCAAGCCGCTTTATTACTACTTCGACGGCTCGACGCTTGTGTTCGGGTCGGAAATCAAAGCGATCCTCGCGCACCCTGCCGTCACCGCGGAGTTCAATCGCTCGACGCTGGCCGAGTACCTCGCCTTCGGATACATTCCCGAGCCCGATACGATGTACGCGGGCATCCACAAGCTTCTGCCGGGACACACGCTGGAGATTGCGGAAAACGGCGAACCGAGCATCGCGTCGTACTGGGATTTGCAGGTTCAGCCCGACGACGATATCCGTCCACGCCAGTATTATGTCGACCAGTATCGAGCGCTTCTTGAGCAGTGCGTTTCCAGCCATTTGATGAGCGACGTGCCGCTGGGCGTGTTCCTGAGCGGAGGTTTGGATTCGAGCGCGGTCGCCGCACTCACGACCAGGATTCGCAAAGAACCTATCGAGACGTTTGCTGTGGGGTACGGCGAAGAGGCTTTCAGCGAACTGCCTTTTGCGCGAACCGTAGCGCAACACATTGGATCACTGCACCACGAAGTAAGTTTAAGCCGCGAGGAATTCTTCCAGTCATTGCCTCGGCTGATCTGGCATGAGGACGAGCCGATCGTCTGGCCATCGAGCGTTTCGCTGTACTTTGTGGCGCGATTGGCACGAGAGCGGGTCACAGTCGTTCTGACTGGCGAGGGAAGCGACGAGACTTTAGCGGGGTACACGCGCTATCCATGGACCTTGCTGAATGCACGCATGGATCGAGTGTATCGATCGGCAGTGCCGGGAAAGATCCGGCGGTGGGTTAGCGAAGGGATGCGGTCGGGAACGCTGTCGAAGGAACTTCACAAGAAGCTGGAACATACGTTTCTGGTGCGTGGCGGCGAATCCTGGACCGATTTCTACTTTGACAACTTCTACTCGGCATTCTCGGAAACTGAGCAGCGGGGATTGCTGACGCCGGACGCGAAGGCCGCGGCCGGCGATCCGTATGCCGGATCAATGAACTACTGGGCATCGTCGTCCGGAGATCTTCTCCACCGGATGCTGTACACCGATACCAAGACCTACCTGGTTGAGTTGCTCATGAAGCAGGACCAAATGAGCATGGCCGCGTCGGTTGAGAGTCGCGTACCGTTTCTTGATCACGAGCTGGTGGAATTTGCGGCCAGCATTCCAGCAAAGTACGCAACCGATGGTCTGGCAGGAAAATTCATTTTGAAGTCAGCCGTCGAGGATCTGCTGCCTCGCGAGATCATCCACCGCAAGAAGATGGGCTTCCCAACGCCTTGGGCGTACTGGCTCGGCGGGCCTCAGTTGGACCAGCTGGAGCGTCTGTTGCTTGAGCCGCGTACAGTGCAGCGCGGGCTCTTCCGTCCGGAAGTTGTGAAGGAGCTTTTCGCCGAGCATCGCGCCGGAGTGCGAGATCACGGGAATCGGATTTGGCGCCTGTTGAATCTGGAGATTTGGCAACGGGTTTGTCTCGAGAACGATCCGGTGGATGAGGTCTCGCAGACTCAGAACGTTGCTCTTACGCGGTGAAGGCTTAGCCGGCGCTGGTCCTCAGCGCCTAAAGGCGTGTCAGCAATACGCACGAATGGCGCGCCTGAAGGCGCTGCCCTGATACAAACCTTCCGAAACGAACCTTTCGACTTCTCACGAGAGCAAGCGGCTGAAATTTTACTTTTTTAAATGCGGTGCTGGGTTCAGATGCGGCTCCAGCAGCGCGAGCAGTTGCTTCCGCAAGTGCGGGCCGCTGGCGATCAAGCCGGAGAGCAGTGGGTTGCGGTTGTTGCCGCGAAAATCCGTACCTTCCGGAGTTGCGACGAATCCGCCCGAACTCAGGACTAGGGCGACACCGGCCGCGACGTCCCATTCATTTTTCGGCGTGAGGGTGAACGTGATGTCGGCGAGCCCGGCTGCGACCAGCGCCAGCTTGTAGGCCACGGAGCCCATTCCGCGAATCTGGAGGGGCCCATTCTCGAAGGGCTTCCACTCCCCACGCTTTACCTCACTTCGGCTGGCAAGTGTGAGAGCATCTTTCAGATCGCTTCGGGAACTCGACACGGCGGGTTTTCCGTTGTACAACACTCCGGCGTCGACAGCTCCGATGAAGGTTTCATTCGTCGCGGGATTGTGGATGCCTCCCGCGACTGGACGTCCATCTTCGACGTAGCCAATGGAGACGCAAAACTCCGGAATCCCCTTTACGAACTCTCGGGTGCCGTCGAGCGGATCCACGACCCACACCCGCTTCTTTTCGAGCCGCGAGTAATCGTCCACACTCTCTTCCGATAACCATCCTTCGCCTTCACGAAGTAGGTTCTGTCGCAGGACAGCGTCAATCGCGCGATCGGCCTCGGTCACGGGATCGTGCCCGGCTTTGAATTCAGCATCGATTGCGCCTGGAGTGAAGCGGGCGAATATAGCACGCGCATCGTCGATGGCTGACCCGATGCGTTTCAGAATTTCTGAATAAGGGGATGTCATGAGTCCTTTTTGCAGGCGAATATCACGCCCATAGCATGCGGACGCCGGTAACCAACAGAATGCCGCAGAGGATGCGCCGCAGCCATATAACCGGAACCCGGGTGCTGAGATACGATCCCAACAGCCCTCCCGGGATGGAACCAATGAGCAACGCAGACACCAGTCCTGGGTCCACATTGCCGAGCCGGAAATGCAGGAAGCCGGTAACTCCCGTCAGCACGACCGCGTGCACGATGTCGGTGCCGACATTCACTTTGGGCGGATAGCTATAGAACAGCAACAGCATCATCATGATGATGCTGCCCGAGCCCACTGAGGTCATGCCGACCAGAAATCCGGAAAGCAGCCCAATAATGGTCATCCCGACGAATGATTTCAGGGTTGGGGAGCGATTCACCATCCGCTCTTCAATGCGCGTCTGGAACATGAGAAGCAGGGGAATGCACACCAGCAAGATGCCGATGGCCATTTTAATGACGCTGTTGACTCCATCTCCGTAGAGGTGGCGCAGGTGGGTGAGATAGACAACGCCGCCGGCTGAACCGGGAACGCTGCCCACCGCAAGAGCCAGCACAACTTTGCGCCGGACCGTGCCCTTCTTCAGGTGGACCAGGCTGGCGGGAATTTTCGTGAAGAAGTTGAAGAGCGCGTCCGAGCCGACGGCGATGATCGCCGGCACGCGCAGACCGAAGATCAGGATGGGCAGCAGCAACACGCCGCCGCCCAGCCCGGTCAGGCCGATGAGAGTGCCTACGCAAAAACCCACAAGGATTTTGGCGGCAATCAGAGGCATAACAGTTTTCCGGTCCGCTTCCTTATGCCGGCTCGTTGACGCCGATGAAGCCCTGCTGTTCCAGGTGCAAGATAATTTCCTGGGCAGACTCTTCCGGAGAAAGCTCAGCCGTGTTGATCACGACTTCCGCCTTCTGGGGAGCTTCATAGGGGTCCGAGATCCCGGTAAATTCCTTGACGATTCCGGCTCGCGCCTTGGCGTACAGGCCCTTGCGGTCGCGCTGCTCGCAAGTTTCGAGCGGCGTGGCAACGTGCACCAGCACGAAGCCGCCCACCGGCTCGATCATCTCGCGCACAGCCTTGCGTGTTGCCTCGTACGGAGCAATCGGAGCGCAGATCGCGATGCCGCCGTTTTTCGTGATCTCGGAAGCGACGTACCCGATGCGGCGGATATTGATGTCGCGATGTTCCTTTGAGAAGCCAAGTTCAGAAGACAGATGCTTACGAACCAGGTCTCCGTCAAGAATTGTTACCGGCCGGCCGCCGGTCTCGAGGAACTTGGTGAGCAGCACGTTGGCGATGGTGGATTTTCCCGACCCAGAGAGTCCAGTGAAGAATATGGTGACGCCCTGTTTGTGCCGAGGCGGATAGCTGCGTCGCAATTCCTGAACGACTTCCGGATAGGTAAACCATCCCGGGATGTCGCGGCCTTCGTTGAGGCGCTGGCGCAATTCCGTTCCAGAAATATTCAGAACGCGCTCACCCTTAGGCACCTCGTTGTCGGGGACGTACTTATCCTCGCCTTCGAGGTACACCATCATGTTGAACGGCACCATCGTGACACCGATGTCGGCTTGGTGTTTCTTGAAAAGCTCCTGCGCGTCGTAGGGGCCGTAGAAGGGCTTACCGTCGGTATCGTTGCCGGGGCCGGCATGATCGCGGCCGACGATGAAGTGCGTGCAGCCGTGATTCTTGCGGATCAGCCCATGCCAGATCGCCTCGCGAGGCCCGCCCATCCGCATGGCCAGCGGCAACAGCGAGAGCCTTACGGTTCCCTGCGGATACTTCGAAAGCAGGAGCTGGTAGCAGCGGACGCGTGTGAAATAGTCCACGTCGCCCGGCTTCGTCATGCCGACCGAAGGATGAATCAGCAGGTTCGCTTCCACCTGTTTGGCGGCGCGGAAGGTAAGCTCCTGGTGCGCGCGATGCATGGGGTTGCGCGTCTGGAACGCGACGATCCGGCGCCAGCCCAGGCGAGCGAATTCGGCGCGTAGTTCCGCGGGCGTCAAGCGCAACGATCGAAAGTCGTAATGCGAAGGCAGCTGCAGTCCTTCGAGGCGGCCGCCGACGTACCATGGATTGGACCGGTTGATGGTGTAGTCGGCGCCGGGATGCGCCTTGCTGGTCGTGCCGAAGACGCTCTTCGCCTCTGCGGAACGGTCCGGCTGCCAGACGTCTTCGACATTCAAAACGGCGAGCATGACACCTTCGCCATCGCGGAGAGCGACTTTGCTGCTACCCGGTGTGAGAGATTTGGCGAAATCCTCGGTCACATCGAGGGTGATCGGCATGGGCCACAGCACGCCGCTCGTAAGACGCATGTTGTGGCAGACGCCTTCATAGTCGCCGCGATTCATGAATCCGCGCAGCGGAGAGAAACCGCCGCTGAGCAGGAGTTCCACATCGCAAACTTGCCGGCCTGTGAGGTCCCAGGAAGGCCATTCTTTCGAGTGCGCTTTGAGTTCTGCCCCTCGCGCGGGATCAATAAGGTTGACCAATTCTCCGCCGTGCGGAGCAATGAGATGACTGGTTGAAGTCAAATCCGTGAACCTCCTTGGGTTCGGATGATTTTTGGATTGCGCCGGATGGCATCCGGCAAAACAAACAACTACCCCACCACGTTTCCGCGCCAGTGCAAGGAACCGCATCCGCGTCCTGGGCCGAAGGTTGAGTGACACCGATTGCGAAATCTTGTAATTCCCAATTGTTACATATCGACGCCGTCCACAGGCTACCGGTCGCGTTTTCGTGGTGCGGTCCCGTGTCTTTGATGAGTCTTCACGGTTTCTCCTGGAACGTTTCGACCAGCGCGAGACCGACCTCATCGACCTGGCGCGTTGACAACTCACCCACTTGCCAGACACGTTTCGTCCACACTGCCCACAGCACACCGAGACCGTAGGGTAGACATCCGATGAGAACCTGCAAACCCACTTGCAGGTAGGTGTGCGCGAAAAACCAGTTCCGCATCAGCAGCAACGAACCTATGAGTGGGAGCGTGAGAAGCACGGGCAGCGTGTAGGCCTCGCGCAAATACGTTCCGATCTGAACACCAAGAAGGCGGCATATATGACGCGGCATGAAAAACAGGGAGGTGCACAGTAATGGGATCGAGGTTCCTGCTGCGTCTCCGACAATGCCGAAAGGCTTGATCAGGACAATGCTCAAGATGAGATTCGTAACGCTCTCCATGAGCGTGACCCAGGCCAAAGGTTTGTGTTTCGCCATGCCATACAGGATGCGGGCGGACGCTCCCTGGGCCAAAGTCAGCATCATGGGGATGGCGAGGACCACGAGCACCGGATAACTCGCAGAAACGTACTTCACGCCCACCCAAGCCGCGATGACGGACTTCCCCAAGATGACCAGCACGGCTGTGATTGGGAAGATGATCAGCGCGCACGCCCGATTGCCGGCAACCAGGATCCTTCGCAATTGGTTCAGGTCGCCCTTTGCGTGAGACTGGCCGGCCATGGGAACGAATATCTGTGCGAGGCTGCTCACCACTTCGGCGGCATAGTCCAACAGGCGATCGCCGATCGAGAAGTACGTGATCGCGGTTACCGAGAGGAACGTGCCGATCACGATTTCGTCCGTCTTGTAGCGCAGTTTGTAACCGACCATCAGCATGAAGCTGACCGCGCTGTAGTTGGCGATTTCGCGAAAGGCTTTGCGATCGACGTATTTCAAGCCAAACCGAACCGGCAACAGCCGCAATGCGATGGAGGCACGAGCTAGAGAACTCAGAAGTGGCAGGGCGACGGTAATGAAGGCAACCGTCAGTAAGCCATATCCATGTTTCAAGGCGAGCACGATCAGCAGTGCGCGCAGCAGCGTAGAAGTCAGGTTCGTGAGGTTAACGAAGTAGAACCGCTGCAGACCTTCAAGAATGCCGCCAAAAATTCCCGTCGGGAAACCCAATGCCACGGCTGTTCCGACCATCAGGAAGAGCATGCGGGCGGTACCAAGAAAATCGCCGGGTATGCGAAAAATACGGTCGACAAACAAGCTGCAAACGAGTGTGACGCTCATTGCCACGGCGCCGATTGCGGCGTAGGTGGCAAGGCTGGTATTGATCAGCTTGGCCAACCCTTCCTGATCACCGGTTGCCGTGTAGGTGGAAACGTAACGGATCACGGACGAACGAATGCCCAGGTCAAACAGGCCGTAATAGCCGGTTACCGAGAAAATTAGAATCCAGATGCCATAGGCGGTGTCACCCAGACGATGCAGGATGAAGGGCGAGAGGAAGATGCCGACCAGGATGTTGACGCCGAGACTGAACCAGCTGGTGCCGACGTTCTTGAAGATTTCGACTCTGCGCATCGGCTACCGGATCCTTTGACGTCGCTGCGTACCGATGTCGTGAACGGCCAGGTTCAGGCCGCTAGCCGAATGGATAGCATTTTCACAATCCGCGTTCTGAAATCCGTGTGTATTGAGGATTGCCATGGAGTGGGGCTTTAGCGAACGGCCTCGGGCACGCGGGCGGTGACCAATTCGTAGCCGAGACTGGTCATCAGATCGCCCCATTCCGACTCGATCTGCTGCACGCAGGTTTCGGGCAACGCGGTCCGCCAGCCCCCTGACTTAGCCACGCGCACGAATGGGATATCTTTGCGGCGATCTTTGGTGGCTATCCACTTGTCTTCTTCGAGCTTTTCCAGGGCGCGCATGCGATCGGCGGAGCTGAGTTCTATGGCGTGGCGCAACCGGTCCGGCGTCGGATCGATGCCGAGAAACTTCGCGATGCGCGCCAGCTCGAATGCCGTGTCCCGGATCATGTCTTCGTAGCGCAAAAGCAGAAAATTCGGACGCTTTCCGCGCGTGTAAATCCAGCTGGCAACGTTCTCGCCCCATGTGCCCCAGCCAATCGAAATCAGCCTGCCCGTCACAAAGTCATCCACGTACTTCTCCAGCAAGTAGTCGTCCGCAATCTGCATGTATTTCCGCTGAAAGTCGTAATACGAGAGCGCCACGTCGCGGGGATCGCGCACGACATAGATGATTTTGGGATAGCGTTGATCGAAATATTCGTGTGTCTTGATGATGCGTGGACGCGGAGTGGATTTCAACGCGCGATTCGACTGCGATGATGTGTCCGGAATCAGCTTCTCGATATTGGTAAAGCTGACGTCTTGGTCGGAATGAACGAGGTTGGCGATGAGAAATCGCGTCCAGGTGTTTCCGGACCGCGGGTACGAAACGACGAAGGTATCGTCTGGGTACACGGCGAAGTTTCGCCCGGCGCGGTCGGTCCCCAGGAGGTATTTCACGATCGTCTTGATTCCGTAGATCATTCGAAAGCAGTCTCCTACCGTGAGAGCTGTGTGCGCTCCACCCTTTCCGCCGTGGCTAGACCTTCAAAGCCCGCGTCTCGCAAGGAACGCGCGCCGCGAGCGCGATATTGGCGTTCCACGCGCTGCACATGGAACCGATAAATGTACTGGAACATACGAGGAAAGAAACGCAGGCCGATGCGCGCGAATTTCAACTTCAGGCTCGGCATGGACGTCTCGGCCTTCTCCATACCTTCCAGGGCTTCAAGGAATTCGCCGCCCAATAGGGCTTGTTTGGCGCGCCGGTACTCGATCGCCGCGACCAGCTTGTCGATTTTTTTGCGGACAAAGTGCGCTTGGCTTGCGTTCAATGTTCCGAGTGCGAGGTGCTTTTCGTAAACCTGGATCAGCGCTCGCTTCATGAGTTCATTGCTCGAGGCGAGGCCATTGCCAAGGCGGTGACAGATTTGAAGCTCGCGCGTGAAGGACAATCCAAAACCAGCATGGCTGAGCCGAAGCCAAAGGTCGTAATCCTCGCAGCGTCGCAAGTGCTCATCGAACAGGCCGACCCGCAGCAGGGCTTGCCGTGACACAACCGCAGAAGATGTGATTACCGTCGATCGCTCGTGCAGCAAACCGTCGAAGTCCGTCGGCGAGGACTGCGGTGTGGTTTCAAACAAGATCCCTACCGGCGCATCTCCCCGAAGAACGACGCCATTTGCGTAAGCCAAGCCGTACTGCGGGTGTCCCTCGAGGAACTCCACCTGCTTTTGCAAGTGGAGCGGCATCCATAGGTCATCGCTGTCGAGAAAGGCCACGTACTTTCCGCGCGCAGCCTGAATCGCAAGGTTACGGGCGGCGCTGGGGCCGCGATTCTCTTGCTTGAAGTAGCGGATCTTCGATTGATAAGGCTCCAACGCGCTCTCCAACGAGTCCGTTTCTGGAGACCCGTCATTGACCACAAGGACTTCGTATCCCAGCACGCTCTGAGCAAAAACCGAGTCGAGGGTCGCGGCAATATATCGGGCGGAGTTGTAAGCAGGGATGACAACGCTCACCAACAGTGCGCCGTCCTGTAAGGCGGCGTGCGACCCGTTGCGATTCCCTGTTGGCACGTTTTTTCGTCTCTCCCCAGTCGATGCGGCGGAGCCCATACGACAGCTCCTACGTCAACGTGGTTGCCTAAATACTAAACTGCCGTTGGCGGGGTTTCCGCTTCTTTATGTGTTCCACCGATGAGAATCTGAGTACCTTGGTAATTCGGGCAACCACCTCATCCTAAGTCGGTTATTACAAATGTTTAAGTGATCGCGGCCGACCCGCCTGCCCGCTTTGAGATGCAAACAGATTCTTGCACAGCAGGAAAACTGCGCACGGTACCGACCTCTGATTGAGACGGTCACATTTAGCCCCCGCAGTCGCTGAATGGGCCGCCAGTTGCCGGATTTGCCCCCTTGTAAGGCGAGTGTAAATGGTTCCAACCGGCTTACCGGGGACGTGCACTTTTCTCCTAAGGTCTTGACCTTACAGCAGCAATCCGAGGGAGAGCCATAAATAAATCTTCCAAGAAATTATGCTGGACAACCCTTTTTCCCGCCTGTGGGGCGACCCATGGTCACTGTTGCAGGCCATTCTGCCGACGAACAAGCGTCATTTTGGGGGAAAAGTGTCCAAGCTATTTCATGTCAGGTACTTGCGAGTACAACCTTCAGAAATGGAGGTTCTCCAAGGTTTTCCCGAGGATAAACACATGAGGGCTTGGATCGGAACGGACATCCGTTTTCCACAATAGGGCGACGAAATTGTGCGTCGCGAAGGCCCCGATCGTTTGTCACAGGCAGCAATGTGAAAGGACTTGGCAAAGTGAGTGCTATGAATTTCCGTAAGAAGCTCACTACAACCATAATTTAGTGAACGGTCCGGTTGTTCCGTTCCTCCTGCGGTTTGGGGCGGTGCCACGGTCGTTCACAACACACAGCACATTTGAGGGGGACTCAATGAGCGAAAGGCCCATACGTCTGGGGCAGCGAGAACAGCAGATTGTCGAGCTGTTGCTGCAAGGCTGCGATAACGACGAAATCGCTCGGCAACTCAACATGGCTCGTCGAACCGTAAAGGCACATTTCAACCGATTGTTCCTGCGATTTGGCATTACGAGCGGCATCAAGCGAGTAAAACTCGCAACACTCTTGTACCGGAGGCAGTTATGTTTGGAGGCGAACGTTACGGAAAGCGAATTCCCAGCGAACGAGAGAGCAAAGTCATTGAGCTTGTTGCCCAAGGACTTAAGAACAAGGAGGTTGCTGACGAAATCGGAACCACCGAACACGTTGTTAAAAACTACCTCCGAGTCATCTACGATAAGCTCGGACTCTGGAATCGCGTCGAACTCGCTCTCTGGTACGAAGCCAGAAGGTTTGAGCAGGTCGCCCGAGCCTGATCCAGACCGGCCGGAAGCCTGGGAACACAGCATCTTGGACTTGGGTGCAACTTCCCCGCACCATCACTGAGATGTGGAGGCTTCGCCGAAAGGTGCCCCTAATTGGGGCAGCCGGCTCTTAACAACTCTCGGAGTTTTTCAGCGGCCTGGGGGACACTCTTCCGGGCCGCTGCCGTTAGAAGGAGTCTTGCCTGATCACAACTCTTAGGTACTCCATCGCCAACCCGATAGAGATCTGAAAGCATAAGAATAGCCGTGGGGTTTTCCTTGCCGACGGCTCGCCACAACAATTGTGCCGCCTGAACGCTGTCGCGCGGACGCGTCCGGCCGCTCAACAGCTCCTCGGCCTGGGCGACTTCAGCAGAACTGCTAATGGCGTACTGCGAAGCAGTCGTTGTCTGCGAAGCTGTGCTGGCGGCTGGTTTCCATGTCCTCGGTTCAGCGATCGAATTCTGGTTGTTCTGCGAGGTATGGTCGGTACGGGGCGGCTGAACCCCCTGCTCTTCTCTGCGCGCGGTTTCTGGAGGCGGTGCTGCAACCTGCGGCGCAGGAGAAGAGGCAGCCTTTTGCGGTGGTTCCGCGGTCGGTGAAGGCTCCGCAGGAGCTGGCGGCGTTTGTTTCGACGAGGTCGTCGAACTCGCCTGGGGCGCATTCGTGCTGCGGTTAGGCCGAGACGGCGCACCTTGCGGTCTCGACTGTGCATAAAACAGAATGCCGATCGCAAGCACGGCAACAATCGCAGGCGCATAACGTCGCGAACTAGAGCCCGTGCCGGCGGAAGCGCTCTTCTCGCGAAGCCAACTCACATCCGCAAAGGCATCGTCATTTGAACGTTCTGCTGCAGGCGACAGATGCACGTCGCGGAGATGTCTTTCCAACGAACCTTGATCAGAAAATGCTGGAGGACGCGAAGGGGACTCGGACCTCAGGAATTCGTGATGCACCGGTTCATCTGCTGAGAAGGAGGCGCCGCACATTCCGCAAAAGCGCTGAGCGTTGGACGAGTGATAACCACACTGAGAACACTGCGTGACGGGAACCGGAGGCTCGGCGTCCTCAACGATGCGAATGGTTTCCGCAGTTTCGGGAGTTTCAGTTTGTCCGGCGAGGGGATCTCCCTGCAATTCACGCAGAAGTTCCCCCACCGCCTCTTCGCGTTTCTCCGGCGGGCTGGTGAAGTACACCTGCGCCCAACGTCCCAGATGGCGACCGAGCGTCGGGTTTAACAGTGGATTTAAATCCGGATTGGGTAATTCAGTAGATTGTTCCGGGGTCTTTTCCTGCGATTGAGGCACGGACGTGTTCTCCCGAAGCATTCCCTGCATACAATTCCACTCTCGCGGGCGCGAGTTGTCAAATCCTTACCTGAGGAAAACCCTGTAGAAAACGATGTAATTTCACGGTGTGAGGATCAGTCACAGACCTTGCGGGACGCAGGTTCGAACTGGTCAAGCTGGGCGTCATGTTGGCTGGCGATCTTGCCTTGTGGAGTTTTTCCGTAGAGATCGGATCCGGGACAGTAGTAGAGAGCGGTGTGAACGTCGACCCAGACGGGGATATCGGGATTTCCGCTGTAGGAGGGGGCCGGTGGCGGTTCGGCCAATCCCAGGCTCACCAACAACTCTTCGAACATGTTCAACTTCGGTGGGGCGGGCTTGCGCTTCACTCTGGCTGGAGCGCCGGCGTTGGCGGTGGGCGGCGTTCCCGAGTCCGCCGACGTGGTTGAATGGTCGGCCGAAATGGCCCAGATAATCGTTATCAAGAACAGGACGAAAGAGGCTCCCAGAGCGAGATCTCCCCGGTGGGCGCGGGCGAAAACCTTCGCTTTCTGCAAGAAGCCGCGCAGTTGAACAGCGGGCGGTGACACGGCGATGGACCGAAACCAAACGCGTGCTTCCACTGGTTTCGGCGCAGAGACCTGAATCGCCTGGGATTCGGGAATCTCCGTCGCCTCTGGGCTGCTTGACGTTTCCGCGGCCGGTGCCGGAAACGGATCTTCTTCGGGGCGGCCCGGCGTGTCGGACAGTTCCTGGGTAAGGGCTTCCGTCGATTCGGTTGCGCTGACACCGTCATCTTTGGCCGCGGAATCCAATGGTTCCGCTTCAGGGACAGCCGCAGCCGTTGATTCCGTCGCTTGCTTCAAGTTCCACAATGTGGCCCATTTGCTTTGCAGGTCTTTGCCAGAGACGGACGCCCGTGAGGTGCCGCATGATCCGCAAAAGGCCTCGCCGGGTGCAAGCTCCGCTCCGCAACTCTCGCATTGTGTCTCTTCCGCGGAGGGTTCGAGTGCTGACACTTGTTGTTCGAGGCCATGAACGGCTTCCGGTGAATTGGCTAGCCGGGCCAGTTGGGGCTTGATTTTCTCTAGCACCTCGAGCATCGACGCTCGTTCTGCCGCGACGCCTTTTCGCCATTCTTCCTCGGCTGTGTGCGTCAGTGTCTCGGTCACCAGGCCTGCCATCAACTGGCAGGTGCGAACGTCCTGATCATGGAATGCGTCGCGTTTGGAAAATGCAAGTTCGAGCGCTCCGCTTGTCTTTCCGTGATGAAGCACCGGCACGGAGATGAAGGAAGCGATGCCAAGGCGCTTGCTCATCTCCGGATTCATGCGGAAATCTGTTCCGGCGTCGGCGCAGCGCAAGATCATGTCATGCAGCAAAGTGGATGCTGAGAGCGCTCCTTCGGGCCGCACCTTCTTGCCCACCTGCCCGTTCAGGATTCCCCGGGCCGCCCGGTAGCGAAGCATCCCGTCATCCAGGATGCCGATGGCTGCGCCCTGTGCTCCCGTAATTTTGACCAGACGGTCCATCACAATGTTTGTTGTTCCGTCCAGATCGAGATGGTTTGCCTGAATTTCGTGCTGGGTTTCGACGATCTGGGCGAGGATGCTGGTATCGGAGTCCGTGTCGTGACCCTGGTTCTTCGATTCCGTGGGCGCGACGGGTTGGGTACGGTCGTGATGCTCCTGCAACACGTATGCGGCGGCAAGCAACTTCTGGAAAGTCGCTTCGTCGAGAACAGGCCCGCTGCTTTTGCTGAAGGATGGGGTCATTGCGTCCCAGGTTCGTGCTCTCTTAGTCGTCCAAAAAGGGGCATTCAGCGCCCATTGTAGTGCAATTTCTGCTCCAAACGGAATGCACGGGATTGCACCTGTGCCGGCTCCGAACGGGTCTTGCGCAGTCCTAGAGTGCGGGTCTGAATACGGTAAATCACTGTCCCAGAAGCAGGTAGAACGGCTACGCGGCTAGACTGGACCGAGGAGGCCTATCCGCCCGGGGCGCGACACAGGACCTCGCCATCGCAATTCTATGCACATCGCTGGAAGAGCCGGAGCAGCTAGACGCCTGGGCCAGAGCGGCGTTCGCTCAAGTAAAGATTCGCGACAGGGGTGATGATCAACGACAGGATCATGGAAATGAGGATTCCGCCCACGACTGCGATGGCTAATGGTTGCAGCATCTGAGAGCCCGCACCGATGGCCAATGCCAGCGGCAACATGCCCGCGATCGTCGCGAGTGCTGTCATCACGATGGGGCGTAGCCGCCTGCGGCTGGATTGCACCATCGCTTCTCTTGCCGGCATTCCCGTCTTCCGGAATCTCCGCTCCGCGTCCATCAACAAAATTCCGTTCTTCGCAACAATCCCGACGACCATGATCATTCCCATGAAAGAGGACACATTGAAGGTGGTGCGGGTGATGAGCAGTGCGACAAATACTCCGGAAGTAGACAGGAGCGCGGAGGCGAGAATGGCAAGGGGCGCCGCGAATGTTCCGAACTCGAATAGGAGGACAATCAGCACCAGCAGAATCGCGAGAATGAATACAAAAATCAGATCGTGAAACGATTTCTGTTGCTCCTGATAACGTCCGCCATATTCCACCCGCACCGGCGAAGGCAGATGAAGATCGCTGACCGCGGTCTTGATGCTTGCCATCGCGCTGCCGAGATCCCGATTCTCGAGGCGTGCCGTTACGGCGACATAGCGCTGCAGATTGTCGCGACGAATCTCGGTCTGGCCCGCCAATTCCACGATGCTACCCAGGGAGCCCAGCGTCGCCGTTTTACCTGTACTGCTGGTCAGTAAAGTGTCGCGCATCGCTTCAAGCGAAGCGCGGTTGCGCTCCGGCAGTCGTACACGGATCGTGTATGGGCGATCGTTCGAGATCACGGGTGTAGGAGCCGGTTCTCCTTCAAGGATGGCGGCCGCGTCAGTGGCGACTTCCTCGGCGGTGAATCCGGCACGGGCAGCGATGATGGGGTCCACCTGAAAAATAACAGCGGGACCGCTGATGGTGTTGTCGATGCCGTTCAGCACGTCGACCACGCCAGAAATCTTCCCGATGGAATCGGCGACCTTGGGCGCCCACTCCTCCAATAGGCGAGGATCCTGCCCGAACAGTTTGATCTGGACAGGCTCGGGCGAGCCAGTGAGATCATCGATCATGTCTTGCAAAACTTGGATGAACTCGACGTCGATCGCCGGTTCCTGCAGCTTGATTTGGGCGCGCACATCGGCCATTACCTCTTCGACATCCCGATGACGGTCATCTTTCAATTTCACAGCGATGTCGCCGGTATTGGCTTCCGTAACCGCCGCCAGGCCCAGTTGAAGGCCGGTACGGCGCGATGTGCTCTCCACCTCGGGAGTGCTTTTCAGAATCTGTTCAATATGGCTTATGACGCGATTCGTCTCCGTCAGCGAGGTGCCTGCCGGCATCACGTAGTCGAGAACAAACGCGCCTTCATCCATCTCCGGAAGAAGATCCGAGCCGGAAAAGTGATAGCAGACGGTGGAAACGACGATGAGAAGCGCACTTATTCCCAGAAGCCAGTCAGGGTATGCAATGGCTCGTTGCAATAGACGTTCATGCAAGGCAACCAGCTTGTTGAAAAAACTCCCTCGGCGGGGCGGTTCCGGCTGCGCGCCATTGGAAGCGACTTCAGTGGCCGATGAAGGGGCGTTATTGGGGTTTGGCCCCTCCGCCTTGATGAAGTAAAGGCTGAGATTCGGAGTCCAACTGAGCGCCAATGCCAGGGACGTCAGAAGGGAAACTGTTAGCGTCAGTCCTAGCGCCCGAAAGAAAGTCCCGGTGACGCCGGAGATTGCAATCAACGGAAGGAACACCACTATAGGAGTAATCGTCGATCCGATGAGTGGAACCGTCATCTCCTGCAGCGCGCTTCGGATCGCCTGAAAACGATTCTGCCCAGACTCACGGTGGACGACAATGTTCTCCACGACCACGATGGCATCGTCAATGACCAAACCGACGGCCGCGGCTAAACCACCCAGAGTCATAAGGTCAAAACTCTCACCCATGACTTTCAATATGACGAAGGTGATGAGAACGGTGACTGGAATTACCAGTCCCGCAACGATCGAGGTCCGCCAGTCATGCAGAAAGACGACAAGAATGATCGAAGCCAACACCAAGCCCGCGATAATGGCATCGCGCACACTTTTGATCGACTCGCTTACGATAAGCGACTGGTCGTAGAAGGGGTGCAACTCAATCCCGGGCGGCAACGACTTGCGAATGACATCGATCTCGGCGTGAACTTCGTTGGCGACTTGCAAAGTATTGCTGTCGGGCTGTCGATTCACATTCAGTAGAATCGCGGGCTTCCCGTTCGCCGTTACGATCGTGTAGACAGGCTTGACTCCAGATGTGACGGCCGCGATGTCTCCGACTCTGACGGGGATGCCCGTTTGCGTAGTCTTGATGACGGCAGTCGCAATCTGCTCCGGCGTCGTCAACTGGGCGCTGACCAATCCCAACACGAGTTGGTGATTCCGTTCGATCAGACCAGGAGAATCCACGAGGTTCGTGCGGCGCACGGCTTCCAGAATGTCGGGGACCGTAACGCCGGCGAGCTGCATCTTTGCCGGGTCAGGCGTTATCTGAAATTCCGGCTGCTGCCCACCTTGAACCAGAACGGTGGAAACGCCCTCCAGTCGATTCAGCCGCGGTTTAATCTCATACGTTGCCATCTCCCACAGCTTGGTGAGAGGAACGTTTTCCGAGGTCAGGCTATAGCCGAGGATGGGAAAGCTCGCAAACGTCATCCGGTGAGCTTCCACCTGCGCGGTCGCCGGAAGTTCACGTTGCGCACGAGAAAGCGCCGCATTGACGTATTGCAATGTCTGGAACATGTCGACGTCCCAGCGGAAGAACAGATCGACCTCAGCCGAACCGCGGCTGGTGATTGACCGAACCTCGGTGAGTCCGGGGACACTGTTTACCGTTTCTTCAATGGGGCGCGTGACAGTGACCATCATCTGGTCGATGGGCATCACGCCGTTGTCAACGGCGATCAGGATGCGTGGGAAATTGGTGGAAGGGAAGACGGAGACTGGGATAGTGACCGCCAGGTACCCGCCCAGCAGGGCGAGCGTCACGATGAGAAAGATCAGGGGGCGCGCATGCCGGGTAAGCCAGAACGAGTCCTCGGAAGGGTCAACCTGCTCAGCTCGGAGGTCGATCGCGGACATCGTCTATTTGCCTTCACTGTCTTCGGTGGCGGGCGTCGGTTTGCCGGCGGCAGGCCCGGTCGGTTGCTCGATTTTTACTTTGGTCTTGTCGGGAAGTCCGTAGGCGCCCGTGACAACAACCTTGTCTCCGGGCCGAACGCCTTCGCTGATCTGTACGCGGTCGCCGTCGCGGATCCCTGTTTTGACGGGTGTTTGGTGGGCGCGGCCATCGGGACCGACAATCATCACGGTTGTGGTTCCGTCTTGCCCGCTCAGAATGCATGCTGCCGGAACGGAGACCGCATCTTTGACGACTTGTGCGAGCATGGAAATCTGTACGCTTGTTCCAGGTTTCAGCTTTTCCTTTGGGTTCGAAGCTCGCACCCAGACCTCGAGGGTGGTGCTGTTGGGATCAAGAGCCGGGCTGACGACTGTGACCTTACCATCGACCGGTTCCGATTCCCCGGGAACTGTAAGCGTCGCCGGATCACCGAGTTTTAACAGAGCGGCGTCGGGCTGCGGGATGTGCGCTTTTGCGATCACGTGGGAAATGTCCATAACCGTGATCAATGGCGTGCCGGCGGCCGCCATCTCCCCGGGGTAGACGGGCCGGTCGGTCACAACTCCACTGATCGGACTGCGGATTTGTGAGTAAGCCACCTGCGCTTCCGCTCCCAGGTACTTGCCGCGGGCTGATTGCAGTTGTCCGGAGGCCGATTTGAGCGTCTGTTCCTCGCCTACTGCTTTGAGTGCGTCATGGTGCTTCTGCGCGACCTCGTACTGATTGCGCGCCTGAGTAACGTCGACGCCAGCCTGGTCGAGTTCTTTGCGCGGCAAAGCGCCTTGCTGAAACAGTTCCTGTCTGCTTTGAAAGACCTTTTCTTGCGCATCGAGCTGCTTCTTGGCAGCTTCCACATCGAGTTTTGCTTTCTGCATTTCTTCCGGCAGACTCGCAGTGGTCGTGGTTGCGTAGGCCGCCTGCGCCTGCGCGAGGCCCCCTTTGTTTTCCTCGCTGGATGCAATCAGGTCACGGTTTTCGAGAGTTGCAAGTAATTGTTCACGACGAACGCGGTCTCCTCGATTGACGAAGAATTTTTTCACCGGCGCACTGATTTTGGGAGTGATCGCCGCTTGCTGCAGAGGGAATAATATGGCCTGCGCAGAGACCGTTTGGCGCAGAGTGGCCCGCTCCGCGGTGGATACTTGCACAGCAACCACCGGCTCAGCCTCTGCCGGTTCCTTTGAACAGTTGACCAATGGGATCACAAAGCCTAGGAGCACAAGGGCCAGTGTCAAGACTGCATTTGGAGTTGGTGTCCGCTTTTGTTCGATTCCTGATCGCGGTCGAAGTGGCGGGTTCCGCATCCGCTAAAAGCTCCCGGTAACAGTTTGCAGGGTGGCAATGGCGATCCGGTAGCGTGCCTGTCCGTCCGCGTACGCGGTGCGTGCCTGAATCAGAGTGTTTTGGGCGTCGACCACTTCGAGAACGGTGGATTCTCCAGACTGGTAGCGCAGAGTGGTCAGGCGCAGACTCTCCGACGCGAGTTCGGCGGATTGCTTCAGGGACTCAAGCTCAGAGCGCGACGTTTCTGCTTCCTGGTAGAAAGCGCGAAGGTTGCTTAACAACTCGCGTTGCGTGGCTGAAAGTTCCACGCGCGCCTGGTCGCGTCGCAAGTTCGCCTGCTTCAGCTTGCTGCGGTTGGTGCCCCAACTCCACACAGGGATCTGGACGCTGGCGACGACCGACGAACCCAGGTTGTTGATGATCAGCCCCGAGACCGGATCAAATTGTCTCGTCGCAAAGTGCGTAGCATCTATGCCGTAGAAGTAGTCGATGCTGCCTGAGGGAAGGATTGCACCCCAGGCAGCGGTGCGCTCATGATTTGCGGCTTGCAAGCCAGCCAGCGCGGCGCGCAAGTCCGGATTCTCACGGGCTGCCATCGTTTGGCCTTCCGGGAAACTGGGGAGGGCTTGAGGCATTTGCAGGTCGTCGACCGCCGTGAAGTTCTGGTTGAAATCTGCGAAGACCAGGACGGACAGTTCCAGGCGGCTCTTGTCCATTTCAAGCCGAGCTTCCTGCAGGTCGCGTTGCCGCTGTTCGAACTGAATCTGGGCCTTGATGACATCGGAGTGAGCGACCTCGCCGCCCTTTTCCAGTTTCTGGCTTATGTTCAGAAAATTCCGCGCTTCTTCAGCCGCGAGCTGTTGCGTGCCGTAATTGCGTTGGGCAATCACGAAACCGTAGTAGGTCTTCACAACTGTGACCACCAGGCCCCGTGCTGCGATCTCCGCCTTTGCCTTCGCTTGCGCTTCCGCTGCGGCAGACTTTCTGTAGTCGCCGTATGTGGCCAGCGACAATTCCTGGTGGACGTTGCCCTGGCTCAGGTATTCGTGAACTCCGTTATTTGCGATGTAGGCCGGGGTGTTGGATCGGGTGTTGTCGCCTTGGGTGTAGATGAACGAGTTGTTGTAGTTTACGTTCGGCAAGAGCGCAGCTCGACGTTGTACCCGGTCTTCTCGAGCCAGTCCTGCTTCGGTCACGGCGTTGCGGAACTCGGGGTTCACCGTCTTCGCTCGTTGCAGAGCGTCCTGCAAGGTAAGTGTCAAAGGAGCGTTCGAGCCGGTATCTGACGACACCGTGGCCGAGTCGGGCACTGGTTGCTCTTGGATCACTTGTGCGGACCCCAAATCACAAAGTGACAAAAGACTGAACAGGCCCAGCAGCCCGGCAGCGATCATGCGCTCGGGAAGTATTCCGTAGATTCGCATACTTACACCTGCCCCAATTCCAGAATATCGAGCGAACATTAAGAAAAGCTGAAGCCGTCTCCCGAAGGTAAGGAACATGAGTAGCCTCTAATGCGCTCCTCCCTTTTCGGGCTGGATGTCGGATGCATTTGTACCGAAAAGGATGTGAACGCGCATACACAAATCGAGGCCCGGCCCTTAAGCACCCACAATCATTGGTCGCAGTCCAATCGATTTAAATGGCGAAGGTTTGGCGAAAGACGTGCTTGCCTGTTGGAGTGCAGTTTGGCAAGCAACAATCAGCAGTAGTCGCAATGATCAATCTCGATGCTGTCAAGATCACCCCTCGCGACGAAGAAGTGTTGAAGCTTCTTGCGCAGGGTTGCAGTAACAAGGAAATAGCCGGAACTCTGAATATCAGCCCACGCACGGTGAAACAACATCTCCGCCCGTTGTTCTTGCGGGCGGGAATCACCGACGGCGCGCAAGCGCGTAAAGTTGGCCACCGCCGTATTTGTCAAGGAGCAGATGGAGTCATGCAGCCACGTGATCAGTTAACTGCCAAAGAAATTCAGGTGACCACATTGGTGTGGGAAGGCTTGACCAATCGCGAGATCGCGAAAATCGTCGGTACGAGGGAGCAGGTAGTGAAGAACTATTTGCGAACGGCCTTCGACAAACTCGGAGTTTGGAGCCGACTGGAACTCGCCCTTTTATGTCGCCAGCCATGGGGGCGCCGACTGGGCTGCGCAGCGCAATTCGGCGATGGAATCGAGCCCTTCTCCGAACGGTTTGGAGCCAGTACCTTTAGCCGCACGATAGCGCCCGGGGAAGCGCCTCCCAAAGGGGTGCTCTCCCCGTCGCTCTTTCGGTGGCTGTCCTCCTCAACGGCACGCTGTCTTCGGAGCCGATTCGAAACAGCTCTACGGAATACAGTCTCTGGGGCGCAGAAGGACAATTTGACACGGCGGCGACGCACCAGGCGCCCGGCAACTTCACAAATCGGATGCAAATTGTTGCATTCGAAGACCTTTGGCCTTGAGGCGTTGTGGTCCGGAATTATTAGTCTGACAGTGAATTACCTCGTACTGGCAGGCGGCCATTGAATTGCACTGCGCGAGAGATATAAGTTCGCAGATTCGCCGATTTTTGGCCAGTCTGACCGTCACTCCCGCGAGGCAAGGTAATGGCTTACAAAGAGACGTTCTGGATGGCCTGCGACTCTACAGATCAGTTGCGGGCCGAATATGGGCCATTCCACACGCGCCTGGAAGCTGAAGCGGAAGCTCGGAAGCTTGGTTTCGGTTATTTGCTTCGCTATGAACATCTCATCGGCGCGAATGAGGAAATCGAGGAGGTTCGGTGCGTATTCCTCGAACTGCCTGAAGGTCCAGTGGCTGTTCCTACCGCTAACTCACCGGCGGTAAGGCTGCACACTCGTTGCGCCACCTGCGGCGAGTCAGCCGCCCATGATCAACCCTGGCAGGCTGAGGTGTGGGCCGACATCCACGAGTTCGAGCATTCCCGGCACATGGTGCGCCTGTTCGCTCATAGTGTGGGAGACGGCCTGAAAGAGATCGTTGACTGGCGGAGTGCCGCTTAAAGGCGCGCAGGCAAGCGAGAGCGCGACATACTCGAACAGAATTCCCTACAGTTGGGCGGCGGCGGGCTGATCTACCATCCAAGTCAGCTTTCCATTCGAGGGTCGGACCAGTTTGGATGGATACAACTCGCCAGGCTGCTTTCCTTCGAGAACTTCCTTCAGCACACCCGCCTTGTCCCCTCCACTCACCAGGAACATCACGGCTGCAGCATTGTTCAGGATGGGCAGCGTCAGCGTGATTCGGTCCGTTTTGAACTTGTCCACCCAATCGGAGACCACCCATCGGGATTTCTCGTGCATTGCCTTCCCCCCGGGGAACAAGGATGCGGTGTGGCCATCACGCCCCATGCCCAAAAGAATCAGATCAAACCGCGGGAAGCTCCCCGCGGGAGGCTTGAAAAATTCCTTAAGAGTCTGCTCGTAAGCGGCCGCTGCCTCGCTCGCATCAGGATTCTCGGCGGTCACGCGAAATACATTTCCTGCGCTCACAGGAATCTTGGACAGGAGTGCTTCATTCGCCATCCGATAGTTGCTCTCCGGATTGTCCGGTGGAACGTGACGCTCGTCGCCGAAGAAAAAATAGGTTTTATCCCAGGGTAGGTTCGGGATGGTTGCCAGCAAAGCGTATAGGCTTTTGGGAGTGGAGCCCCCTGACAGTGCGACCGTGAACCTGCCTCGCGCGAGGACAGCACCCTTGGCTTGACTGGCGAACTCCTCGGCGGCAGCCCGGAAGAGAGATGGAGGATCGGGGGAAATGCGGACATCGGGGTGGGTGCTCATGCCATCCTCAATTTTGCGATGTTCCTTTGGCGACTGCGTAGCGCGCCGCTCCGAACAACGCGATCTTGTCGTTTGTAATCACCTTCACCGGGATAGATTCCAGAAGGGGTTGCATGCGTCCTTTGCTTAAGAAGGCTTGCATGAACAGGGCGCCAGACAACTTCGCTACCAGCTTGGGTGCAATCCCGCCGCCCAGGTAAATGCCGCCGAGCGCCATTAACTTGAGGGCGAGGTTGCCCGCTTCCGCTCCGTAGATCGAAATCCAAAGGTCCAAGGCGTGCTCGGCGAGGATGCTCTTACCGCCAACTGCATTTTGAGAGATGACGGGGGCTGCGTCCCCGTGTGCCAGTTCATCGGTTAGCCATTTCGGTTCTTCTCCACGCCCCGTGTCGCGCAGGAATCGGTACACGTTCACCAGCCCCGGACCGGAGACAATGCGCTCGTAGCTGACATGTCCGAATCGGGCAGCGAGATAACGAAAGAGGTCAATTTCAAGCTCGGTACGCGGAGCAAAATCGCAGTGGCCGCCCTCACATGCAAAGACGTCGTAGTGCTTGCCATCCCAGTACAGACCTGCTTCGCCTAAACCCGTGCCCGCGGAAATTACGCCTTGATTGCCGACGGGTGTTCCCTTGACGCGATTGAGAGGCACCAGATCCTTCTCTCCCAGGCTGGGAATGCCCCAGGCGTTGGCCTCAAGATCGTTGATCAGCATGGTCGAAGGGAGTCTCAGTTCGCCCGCCAGCCGCGAGGCTTCGACCGTCCACGGCAAGTTTGATGTTTCCACCCGGCCATTGCGGACCGGACCGGCGACTCCGAAACACGCAACGGTCGGCGGTGTGTTCTGGGAGGATACGAATTTGGCAACGATTTCATCGAGACCACGATGTTCGCGGCTGGGATAGACGCCTTCGGCAGCCAATGAGAGGTGTCCGTTCTGAGCCTGGAAATACGCAAGTCGTGCGTTGGTACCCCCAATATCACCGGCCAGAATCATTTCTCGAAGTTTCTCCAGCGACGTCCGTCGCGCTCCAGCAATTCGTCGGCTTCCTTTGGCCCCCAGGTGCCGGAAGCGTAGTTCGGAAAGTTTCTCGGCGGGAGTGCGCGCCAAACATCCAGCACTGGGCTGACAACGCACCAGCCGGCCTCTACCATGTCGGCGCGCTGAAATAGCGTCTGATCGCCGATCATGCAATCGTGGAGCAGGCGTTCGTATCCGGTACTCGATTGCACGCCGAAATAGTCGGCGTACTCGAAATTCATGTCCACCGTGCCCAGCCGCATCAGGGCGCCCGGTGCCTTGGCGGCGAAGCGCAGCGAGATGCCTTCCTCGGGCTGGATGTGCAGCACGAGTTGATTGGGCATCAGGTTTTCGACCGGAGTATCGCGGAAGAGCACAAAAGGTGCGCGCCGGAACTGAATGACGATATTCGTATTCCGCACCGGCATGCATTTGCCGGTGCGCAAGTAGAAGGGCACGTCGGCCCACCTCCAGTTGTCGATCGCGAGCTTCATCGCAACGAACGTTTCAGTCTTTGAGTCCGGAGGGACTCCCGGCTCGGCCCGATAAGGAGGAACGCGCTCGCCGTTGACCACGCCTTCCCCGTACTGCCCGCGGACTGTTCGCGTCAGCACTTCTTCTGCGGTTAGCGGTTGGATGGCATGCAGGATCTTGGACTGCTCATCCCGCACTGCATCGGCGCGGAAAGAGACTGGCGGCTCCATGGCCGTCAAGGTGATCAACTGCATGATGTGGTTGGGGACCATGTCTCGCAAAGCCCCGGCGGTGTCGTAGTATCCCCCGCGTTTTTCCACGCCGACTGTTTCGGAGACCGAGATCTGGATGTGATCGATGTAGCGCCGGTTCCAGATTGGCTCGAAAATGCCGTTCGCGAAACGAAAAGCCAGGATGTTCTGAACCGTTTCTTTGCCAAGGTAGTGATCGATGCGGTAGATCTGCTTTTCATCAGCAACTTTGAGAAGCTGCCGATTCAGGGCGCGCGCACTTTCGACGTCGTGTCCGAACGGCTTCTCGATGATGACGCGGCGCCAATGGGAGCCGCCCTGCTGCATGAGGCCGGCGTCTGCCAGGTTTTCCACAATGGGGCCGAACGACTCCGGCGCCGTCGCAAGATAGTAAAAATAATTGCTTTGGGTGGAGTGTTCCTTGTCCAGCTTCTCCAGTTGCTCCTTGATCTTGGCGTAGGTCTCTTTGCCGTCAAAGTTGCCGGAAAGGTAGTAAACACGGCGGACAAACCATTCCCACAGATCAGGGTCTACCTCGCCGGTCGCGAACTTCTTCATATCTTCCGAAACGCGCTTGCGATACTCCTCGGAAGACATCGGGCTCCGGGAAAGGCCAAGGACAGCGAAATCGCGAGACAGCAATTGCGCTTTGGCAAGGTTATAGAGCGCGGGAATCAGCTTGCGTCGGGTAAGGTCGCCGGACGCCCCGAAAATAACCATGACACAAGGGTCCGCGATTCTTCCGACAGGCTGCCCTGTAGCCGCGGGCACAGTCTCGGTCTGGGCCATAACTCCTTCACTCGTGTTAACCGATCTTCAGGTTCGACCGGGCTAGGCAGGTTTCTTTGCCGCTTTGGGTTCTACGTGCCCGCCAAATTTCTGGCGCATGGCAGACAGCATTTTTTCTGCGAACGTGTGTTCCTGACGGGACCGGAAACGCACGAAGAGTGCCGCAGAAAGCACGTCGACAGGCACGGCTTCGTCGATCGCCGCCTGGATCGTCCAACGGCCTTCGCCTGAGTCCTGCACGAAGCCGCTGTACTCGGCGAGCGTGGGATTCTCTGTCAGCGCCATGGCGGTTAGATCGAGGAGCCACGAACTGACCACGCTGCCGCGCCGCCAGACTTCGGCGATATCCGGCAAGTTCAGGTCGTAGCGCAATTCTTCGGGAAGTTCCTTACTGTTGGCGTTCTTGAAGATGTCGAAGCCTTCCGCGTAGGCCTGCATGATTCCGTACTCGATGCCGTTATGAACCATCTTGACAAAATGTCCCGACCCGGACGGACCGCAGTGGATGTAGCCCCGTTCCGCCGTGCCCCCGAGTTTTTCGCGGCCCGGTGTGCGCGGAATGTCGCCGATTCCGGGTGCGAGGGTCTTGAAGATCGGATCGAGCCGCTGCACTGCGTCTTTGGGGCCGCCGATCATCATGCAGTAGCCGCGATCCAGACCCCAGACTCCGCCGCTCGTGCCCACATCCACGTAGTGGATACCCTTCTCCTTAAGACCGATCGAACGGCGTACATCATCTTTGAAATATGAATTACCGCCGTCAATGATGGTGTCGCCAGATTGGAGAGATTGCGCGAGCGTTTGAACGGTCTGCTCGGTAGGGCCACCGGCGGGAACCATGATCCAGACCGCGCGTGGTGCTTTCAATTTACCGACCAGATCCTGCAGGGAAGCGGAGGCGACTGCGCCTTCACCGGCCAGACCTTTTACGGTATCCGCACTCAAATCAGAAACGACCAATTGGTGCCCGCCACGCATCAGGCGTCGCGTCATATTCGCGCCCATGCGTCCCAACCCCACCATTCCCAGTTGCATCGATGATCTCCTCGAAAGACGTACCTCGCCTCGCTGCGCGGATATTATTCCGCACATGCGGGAGAGGTTTGAATTGCCCAGGGTCTAGTTCAGTGCTTCTTTGATTGCAGATTGCAGTGTGCGCAAGCCGGCTTCGAGATCCGCACCCAGATGGACGCGCAACGCCCGACGTCCGCGCTCCGCAAGGACCTGGAAGTCGCCCCGAGCCTGCGCCGCTTTCACAACACCAAATGTGTATTTTTGCCCGGGGACCGGGATGTCGTTGGCATCGTCACAGGTCAATTGCAGGAAGATTCCGGAATTTGGCCCGCCCTTGTAGGCTTGACCGGTGGAGTGCAAGAAGCGCGGACCAAAGCCAACGCAAGTCGCCACGTGCTTCCTGTCGCGAACCAAGTGGCGAATTTCCTGGAACTGCTGTGAGTGTTTCTCGTTCATCTCGATATAGCCGAGCAGGGCAAAGTAGTCGCCGGCTTTGATGCGTCCAAAATGCGCCTTCAGGTAAGCCACCAGTGATTTCTCGAATCCAGCGCCCTTGGCAAGTTCGGCCGCGTTCTTGTCGTCAGTGAAAAGCTTCACACCCTTGTCCTCGAGGATCGGCTTCTCAGGGGGAAGCGAACCATGTTTTTCGTACTCGGACGTGAGGTTGCGGGTAACAATCTTGCTCGCTTCTACATCGGGCTGATTGAATGCGTTAATGCCGAGCACGGAACCCGCCACCGCCGTTGCGATTTCCCAGCGAAAGAATTCCTGCCCGAGGTCGTAGGTATCTGTCAGAGAGATGCGAACTACTGGATGTCCGGCTTTCTCGAGCGCAGCCATCTTTGTATCTTGCTGCGCGTCGGGTTTGGACTCGAGCCGCAGATAGGCGAAGACCCGATCATTGCCGTACACTTCCGGTGCTCCGATAGCTTCGCGGTCTACCGGGATGATGCCCTTTCCTTGTTTTCCGGTGGATTCAGCCAGCAATTGTTCCAACCACGCGCCGAGATCGTAGATGCCAGGAGATGTGACGATAGTGACTTTGTCGCGACCCGCTTTGGCAGCAGTTCCGAGAATTAGGCCCAGAACGACACCGGGATTCTCTTCCACGGGAACACACGAGGCGCAGGCTTGCACCATCTCTTCGGTGCGCTCGAGGAATTTCTTGGTGTCGAGACCCGTGACGGCGCCGGGAACCATCCCAAAGTTTGATAGCGCGGAGTAACGGCCGCCGATGCTGGGTAGTCCGAAGAAGATGTGGCGGAACTTGTCAGCCTCGGCCACCTTCTGCATTTTGGATCCCGGATCGGTGATCGCGATGAAATGGCTGCCGGCTTGTTCGGCTCCCACCGTCTGTTTGGTGCGCTCGAAGAAGTATTGTTTGAAGATGTTGGGCTCGAGCGTGCTTCCGGATTTACTGGAAACAATAAAGAGAGTCTTTGCGGGATCGACTTTGTCGTCGAACGCTTTCACCTGGGCTGGGTCGGTGGAGTCGAGCACGTGCAGGTCGGGATATCCGGCGCTCTTGCCGTATGTCATGCGCAGAACTTCGGGGCAAAGACTCGAGCCGCCCATGCCGAGCAGGAGTATGTCCGAGAATCCGGTTTTCTTGACGTCCTCGGCAGCTTTGCCGAGAACGCTGTCGTGTTGCGCCAGTTGATCCTCTGCAATGCTCAGCCAGCCCAGCCACTCTGCTTCATCGCTGCCCGTCCAGAGAGTCGCGTCCCGTTGCCATAGACGGCGAACCTTGCCGTTGGCGCGCCAGTCATCGATGGCGGATTTCAGAGGCGCAGCCAATTGCGGAGGCAGGGTGTAAGTCTGCTTGCTGACGCGCGCTGCGACCTCGTTTCTGCTGGATTTTTCGACGGCCGCCAGGAGTTGGTCGAACGCGTCGGCAAACAGTTTCACGCCGTCTTTGGTGAGTTTGTCAGTGACTTCCTTGATTGGAATGCCGACTTTGGCGAGGGTCTCCATCGTGTCGTGGGCCGCTTCGATGTTCTCGGTGAGGCTTTCGCGCACCTTGCCGTGATCGCGGAACGCGTCAAACGTGGCCGGCGGAATGGTGTTGACGGTATCTTTGCCGATCAGTTCTTCCACATACAGCACATCGCGATACTTGGGATTCTTCGTGCTGGTCGACGCCCATAGCACGCGCTGGGTCTGCGCGCCCTTCTTGGCGAGCGCTTCCCATCGCGGCCCGCTGAAGATTTGCAGGTAGCGCTGATAGGTCAGCTTGCCGTTGGCGATGGCAACCTTCCCGAGGAGGTTCTTGAGTTCCGATTGCTGCGCTGGATCGTTCGCATTCTTAAGCTTGTCATTGATCATGGAATCGACCAGCGAGTCGATCCGGCTGATGAAAAAGCTGGCGACGCTGGCCACCCGGCTCAGGTCCCCGCCGCTCGCCGCGTATTTCTCAAGGCCTGCGATGTAGGCCTCCGCAACTCGTTCGTAAACTTCCTGGGCGAACAGGAGGGTCACGTTGATGTTCATGCCCTCGCTTACCAGTTGTTGAATTGCCGGCAGTCCTTCCGGAGTGCCCGGCACCTTGATCATCACGTTGTCGCGCCCGACGGCCTTCCACAAACGTCGTGCTTCCGCGATCGTGCCTGCCGTGTCATTGGCCAGGTAGGGGGAAACTTCCAGACTCACGAATCCATCTTTACGCTTCGCGCTGTCATACACGGGCCGCATTAGGTCGGTGGCATCCTGAATGTCGCGTATGGCCAGCAACTCATAGCGTGCTTTCGCGTCCAGATCCGTCTTGCCCTTCAATGTGTTCAGGAAGTCGGTGTAATCGGTGCTGCCCGCGATGGCTTTCTCAAAAATGGCAGGATTGGACGTCATGCCGCGTAAGCCGTCTTCTTCGATCAGGCGCTTCAATTCACCGGTGGTGATCAAGTTGCGCCGAATGTAGTCCAGCCAGACGGACTGACCGTAGTTCAACAACTCTTTGAGGGGATTCAGAGCTTTGCCGGTTTCGAGGGTTCCGACTGGATTCATAACGATCCTCCATGAAGACTTTTGCGTGACGAGCAGCGTCGAGCGGCAGGATGACCTTAGCGATATTGGAAAACGTCGCGATTCACGGTTCCATCCTAAATGAACCGCTCTTCGGCGAGATGACCTACTTCGAGGCCGCGATGGTTTTACGGGCAGCCGCGACCACGGTGTCCGCTGTGAATCCGAACTTCTTCTGTAAATCCTTCCAGGGGGCGGATGCGCCGAAACTGTGCATGCCGACCATCTGCCCTTTCGTGCCCACGTAGCGCTCCCAACCCAACGGGTTCGACATCTCTACCGAGACGCGAGCCGTGACGGCCGGAGGAAGTACGCTGTCTTTGTAGGACTGATCCTGACTCTCGAAAATTTCCCACGACGGCATGCTGACGACGCGCGCTCCGATGCCCTGAGCTTTTAACTTTTCCGCAGCCTCGACGCACAGCGAAACTTCGCTGCCCGTTCCAATCAGGATCACGTCCGGCTTTCCGCCCGGAGCGTCGGCTAGCACATACGCGCCCTTCGCGACGCCGGATGCGGCGGCATATTTTGTGCGATCAAGGGTCGGCACTGCTTGCCGCGAAAGCACCAGCAATATGGGACCGTGCGTAGTTTGGAGCCCAATTTTCCAGGCTTCAACGACCTCGTTTGCATCTCCCGGACGAAACACAATTGTGTTGGGCACAGCTCGCAGTGCCGGCAATTGTTCGATCGGTTGATGGGTCGGGCCGTCCTCGCCGAGGCCGATCGAGTCGTGCGTGAAAACGTAGATGACTGGCGTCTCCATCAGCGCCGCCAAGCGGATCGTCGGGCGTAGGTAGTCGCTAAAATTGAAGAAAGTTCCGCCGAACGGCCGGAGCTTGGAAACGGACATCCCATTGAGCGCAGAGCCCATGGCGTGCTCACGCACTCCGAAGTGAATGTTGCGCCCAGCATACGATCCCGGAGCGAAATTGCCGGCACCCTCAAACTTCAAAGTGGTCTTGTTGGAATTGCCCAGATCGGCCGAACCTCCGACTAACCACGGGATGTTCTGAGCAAGAGCGTTGAGAGCTTTGCCGGAACTCTCGCGCGTGGCCATCCCTTTGGGATCGGCAGGGAACACGGGCAGGTTTTTATCCCATCCCGAGGGTAATTCTCGATGCTGCATAAGTTCCAGCTGCTCAGCTTGTTGCGGATATTGCTTCGAGTACTCCGCGTACATCTTCTTCCACTCCGCGTGCAGCTCGCGGCCGCGCTTGCCGACACCGTCGCGAAAGTGTTCCTTTACGCCTTCGGGCACCAGGAATTTCGCATCTTCTGGCCACCCGTAATTACGCTTCGTGAGGCGTACCTCTTCTTCGCCCAGCGGTTCGCCGTGCGCTTCACTGCTGTCGTGCTTGTGGGGTGAACCGTATCCGATGTGGCTGTCGACTACGATCAGTGTGGGCTTATCCTTCGCATCGAGAAACGTCTTATATGCACGGGACAGCATGTCGAGGTCGTTGGCATCGCTAACGCGGGTGACGTTCCAGCCATAACCAACGAAGCGTGTCATCACATCTTCGCTGAACGACCACGAGGCGGGTCCGTCGAGCGTCACTTTATTATTGTCGTATATCCAACACAAATTGCTCAGCTTAAGATGGCCCGCAAGAGAGGCTGCCTCGGCCGAGACACCTTCCATCAGATCGCCGTCACCGCAGATCGTGTAGATGTTGTAGTTGAAGATCTCGAATCCCGGCCGATTGTAGGTCGCGGCCAGCCAGCGCTCGGCAATCGCCATGCCGACGCTGTTTCCACATCCCTGCCCGAGCGGGCCGGTGGTGGTTTCCACTCCGGTCGCTATGTGCGATTCCGGATGCCCGGGTGTCCGGCTGCCCAGCTGACGGAATCGTTTTATTTCTTCCAATGATACCGAGAGTTCATTGGTGACCTCGGTGTCATTTTTCACGAGGCGAACTTCGGCCAGATACAACAGTGCGTAAAGCAACATCGACGCGTGGCCCGCGGACAGAACAAAGCGATCGCGATTCGGCCAGATGGGGTCCTGGGGGTCGTACCGGAGGAAGCTCTGCCAGAGCTCATAAGCCACGGGAGCCAGTCCCATGGGCGCGCCGGGATGGCCGGAATTCGCCTGCTGCACAGCATCGATCGCCAACGTACGAATCGTATTGATGCTCAGCGCGTCCAGTTGAGTCCCGCTCACGACGGTCTGCTCACTCGCTACCATGTGGCTATCCTTCTCAGGTCGACGAGTTGGACGCCTAACCTGCAGAGAGTCGATTAAGTTCATTGGATTGCGTAAGACGGACCGAGGTTTCAACCCAAATGAAGGTTAGAGTGTATCAATTTCTTGGACAGCTGTGCTTCAGGGGAATACCGGGGTTCCAAAACGAAGAGGGCTTCAAGACTTGTCGGTGGGCTGAGAGCGGTGTAAACCGCCTACTTCTGGAGCTTTTGAAGATAGCTGTATTCGCTGCGCTGCGCCTTCGTGCTGCTCTCCACAAACTTCAAGAACTGTTTCATGCTCTCGCGTACAGAGGGTTCCAGATCGAATTTGACGCGCACCCCGAAGCACGGATTGCTCTTGATCACGATGCCGTTCAAGATGAAACCCTTCACCCAAATTTTGCCGTTGGCGACCCAGAGGCCAATCTGAACATCGGCACCGCTCTTCACGGGAGTGACGGTTTCGACGTAGCAGCCTCCCATACTGGTGTTCGAAAGATTGCCCCAGATCGAAGTTTCCGATCCATCCACCTTCAACTCGACGGCTACGAAGCACTTGATTCGGGGAAAGCGACGGCGATCGTCAACCCAGGAAGGCGTGAAGCCATCAGGCTCGAAGGGCGGTGTGTCGGCGGGTGTGACCGGAGTGGGGGCTTCCACCGGAGCAGGCGCTGTGGCAGCAGCGGCTGGCTGCTTGTTGGCCGGCTGACTCTTGATTTCCCGCATAGCCGACAACAGCGCTTCTTCGCGCTTGTCAGCGGGCGCCTCACGATACGTTTGCAGAAGCTGGCCAAGATGCCCAACCAGGTCGGGATCCGTTAGCAGCCGCGTCCAGTCAGTACCGGGGGCGGTGTTCTTATTTGAATCGCTCATAGGTTCGCACAGAACCAGCTAGCCCACTCTTCGTGGAGTTCAACTATAGGTTGAAGCACCATCGATTACGAATCAAGATGACGGCGGTTACGGTCGTAAGTAACCACGAGTACCCAAGGTTCGCCGGCGGCATCAGGCCGATGGGGCCAATTCCGCGCAAAAATCACGAATCTGCGTTTGCTGCTCGTCCGTCAAACCCAGAAATTCCAGACCGTGAAGAAATCCCCGCCGATAACGAACAATCGACCGAACGGCCAGGGGGTTCGACTCTTCCGATAGGCGGAATTCAAGAGAGACCACTTCACCCTTCGCCAACTCGGCCGTAAACACCGCTCCCATTCCCCCGCGGCCAATATCGCCACAGCGCCCGCGTAATTCCTCATAGCCATTCTCGCGAAGTACGGTCCCTTTAAGCGAGAAATCGGTTCTGTAGCGTTCATGACGACGCTGCCACCCGCGCTGCTTTGCCTGGAGCGCTTTTTCCAAAGATGATGAACTCATCGAAGACTGAACTCTCAGCCGAACGGTAAGGCTGAGCCCGCCCAGGCATTCGAACTTGCAGAATATCGACGCCGGCGGCTCCTAGGAAGTATCGAAAGTCATGACACTTGAGGGCCATATTGTCGCCATTCGGGAATGTGTGTGCCTCATCGCCTTGGGACTGCGCATTCCGGGAATTCCAAGAGTTCTCAGGCCCTTCAACTATCCCGACTTGCGCCATTCTTGAACCAGTCGGTATTCAACTGGATCAACCATTCTTAACACCATGCGGCTTCTGGAAGAGCGCGCGGGTGAAGGCAACACGCAGGTCGCAACGTTGTCTTGAAATAATCGGCGAGTGAGTCGCTAGCGGGCCGGGACCGCGGGACGTTGCGGCGCTGGACAACAATCGCTGGGACAAACATCGTGACTGGTTCCGAGCGTTCCCAACGCCACCCGCTCATTCGATCCACTGATTCTCTCGACAATCAACTCGCGGATCATGCCCACGAACTTCGGGTGTGTTCCCACCGTTCCCGCGCGAACCATGGGAAGCTGCAGTTCCTCGCATAGCGCCGCGGCTTCGGTATCGAGGTCGTAAAGCACTTCCATGTGATCCGAGACAAAGCCAACTGGCGCCAGCACGACGCCGGCCGCCAGATCACGCTCCTTCACCAGCCGGAGGTAGTCGAGGATGTCGGGCTCAAGCCAGGGTTGTGTCGGCGGGCCGCTTCGACTTTGAAAGACCAGCGGATCGCCGCTTCTTCCGAGGGAATCGGAGATCAATCTGCAAGCTTCGTTGAGTTGTTTGTCGTAGTTGCAAGACTGCGCCATAGACTGCGGAATGCTGTGCGCTGTGTAGATCACCAGCGCTCTTTGTTGCACATGCTTCGGTAAGGCTCGTAAACCTGTATTCACGCGATCCACCATCGCCTGAATGAAGCCAGGATGGTTATAGAAGACGCGAAGTTTGTCGACGTCTGGAACGCCCAATCCCACGCTTGCCTGTGCCTGCGCAACATTCTCACGATACTGACGACAGCCTGAGTAAGAACTGAACGCCGAAGGCATAAACGCCAGCGCGCGGTGAATGCCATCGCGCTTCATCTGTTCCAGGGTATCGGCCAACAAAGGATGCCAGTTTCGATTACCCCAATAGACCGGCAGTTTCGGGCCGTGCTGCTCGAGCTCTTGTTGCAAGGCGGCGATCAGCTGACGATTCTGCTCATTGATGGGGACTCTTCCCACCGAAGTGGTAGTAGTGCTCGGCGACCGCCAGCATCCGCTCGCGCGGAACGTTCTTGCCGCGCAGCACATTTTGGAGGAAAGGAAGGACCTCTTCGTTCGACTCAGGTCCGCCGAAAGAAACCAACAACACCGCGTCGTAGGACATGGAATTCGATAGTGCAGAATCCGAACTGCGAAATGCAAGTTCCTCGGGATCGCGGGTTGCTCCATTTGCACCCCTTTCTATGCTCTGCCCGCTTCCTGCGCGTAAGGGAAGAGTTGAGCCGCAGGGTAAGGCCAGGACCGAAGTCGCGAAAGGGATTCGAAATGACTGGTGGCAGAGAAGGGAAATCTGAGCCGGATGGCAAGTCGGCAGGGAACTGGCGCGCCCGGAGAGATTCGAACTCCCGACCTACAGCTCCGGAGGCTGCCGCTCTATCCAGCTGAGCTACGGGCGCGTGCTTTCAGTTTACATCCGCAATCCGGGCACCATCAAATGCACAAGGCAAACTAAGCCTGCTTGCTTGACGAGAAGTGGTTGGGGGTTCGTGTGGAAGAAGCTACCAGCGACCCCGGCCGCCGCCACCGCCACTCCGTTCCCGCCCGCGGCCGCCGCCACCGCCGCCGGTCCGTTCGGGCTTGGGTCGCGCCTCGTTCACATTCAATGTGCGTCCACCGACTTGTGTGCCGTTCAAAGCTGCGATCGCTTTCTCTCCGTCCTCTGCGCTGGACATCTCGACGAAGCCAAAACCGCGCGACCGTCCCGTATCACGATCAGTCATGATGCTGACCCGGTCCACCTGTCCATGCACTTCGAATAGCTGACGGAGTTCCTCTTCCGACGTGTTGAAATCCAGATTTCCCACAAAGATGTTCTTCAAGCGAGTGCCTCGGGGGTGAGCTATTTGAGTGTGGGTGCGACTTCGGCAGGGAAGCAGGTGGCGCCTGAGCCCTCCTGGGATCGAGGCCGGAGTTGACTGACAGTCAAATGCGGGGGGAAGTATAGCAGGATTTATTCCGGACAAACGGGTTTGCTGCTAAGTCGGGCGATTGTCAACTTATGGTGCATATTCTAACAATCGTCGACGCCCCAAAAGCCCTCGCGGCGATACCCAAGCTGCAGCAAACGGTTTTTGGGATCATGTCGCTTCCCGCAATTAGGACACGCCAGATATCGGCTCCATTGCGTACCTTGACGATCATAGTTCTCAGCAACCGCGAAGCTGGTTCCGCAACTGCATGGAACCAGACACATCCTCAGCGAATCCTCGGATGTGGTTTCACGGCGTTTGGATTTCCGGATCAATCCTTGACATCCTCAACCATGACTGCGCCAGTACTTTTCTTTCTCTTGTTGAAAGCCAGAACCTTCTTGCGCAAGCGCAGGGCCTTCGGCGTGACCTCAACGAACTCGTCATCAGCAATAAATTCGATCGCCTGCTCCAGATTTAACTGACGAAACGGCACGAGACGGATCGCTTCATCGGAAGTGGATGCGCGCATGTTAGTCAACTTCTTCTCGCGGACGACATTCACATCCAGATCATTGTCCTTCGCGTTCTCGCCGATAATCATGCCTTCATATACCTCGATGCCCGGACCGATGAACAACTCGCCGCGCTCTTGTAAGTTGTAGAGAGCGTGCGATGTCGAAGATCCCGGGCGGTCGGCCACCAGCACTCCGGTTGGACGGTGCGGTATCTCGCCTTGCCACTCGGTGTAGCCGTGGAACAACGAGTTCATCACGATCGTTCCGCGTGTGTCCGTCAGCAATTGGCTGCGCAAGCCAATCAGTCCACGGCTGGGCACATGAAATTCGATGCGGACGCGACCGTACCCGTGGTTGTGCATGTTGGCAACTTCGCCCTTGCGTGTCCCCAATTGCTCCATCACGACGCCGACAAACTCCTCCGGAACGTCGATCGTCAGGTGTTCCACCGGTTCCATCAGCTTGCCATCGATTCGTTTTGTGACGATCTCGGGCTTGCCGACCATCAGTTCGAAACCTTCGCGCCGCATCATCTCAATGAGAATGGAAAGCTGCAATTCTCCCCGCCCCAGCACCTTGAAGGCGTCCGTGCTTCCCGAGTCTTCGACGCGCAGCGATACATTGGTCAGCAATTCTTTGCTCAGACGATCCCGCAGATTGCGCGATGTGACATAACTGCCTTCGCGTCCGGAGAACGGCGACGTGTTGATGGTAAACATCATCGCGATCGTCGGTTCATCGATGACGATCGGCGGCAGTGGCGCGGGATTCTCCGCGTTGGTGATGGTCTCCCCAATCGTGATGCCTTCCACGCCGGCGACCGCCACGATGTCCCCGAGTTCGGTCTCGGTAATGTCCACGCGCTTTAAACCAGAAAATGAAAACAGCTTGGTGATCTTGGTTTTTTGAAACGAACCGTCACGCTTGGCGATGCCGACTTCTTCCCCCGTCCACATCTTGCCGTTAAAAACTCGTGCGATGGCCAGGCGTCCGAGATAGTCGCTGTAGTCGAGGTTCGCCACCAGAATCTGCAACGGTCCTGCTAGATCACCCTGCGGGGGCGGAATGGTACTCACGATTGCATCGAAAAGTGGCTCGAGGTTTTGCCCGCCGCCTTGGATGTTCGTGCTCGCCGTGCCCGCCTTGGCATTGGTATAGAGGATGGGAAACTCGAGTTGTTCCTCCTTGGCATCCAGATCGATGAAGAGATCGTAGATTTCGTTCAGCACTTCCTGCGGCCGGGCGTCCGCGCGGTCGATTTTGTTGATGACCACGATCGGCGGAAGCTTCGCTTCCAACGCCTTGCCAAGCACGTAGCGCGTCTGCGGCAAGGGGCCTTCGCTGGCATCCACCAGCAACATGACGCCGTCGACCATTTTCAGCGCGCGCTCGACTTCTCCGCCGAAATCGCTGTGACCCGGCGTGTCGACGATGTTGATCTTCACGCCGTGGTAGAAAACCGACGTGTTCTTGGCCAGGATGGTGATACCGCGTTCTCGTTCCAGTTCGTTCGAGTCCATCACGCGATCCACGTGGGCTTCGTTGGAGCGAAATGTGCCGCTCTGCTGCAGTAAGGCGTCGACCAGCGTGGTCTTGCCGTGATCGACGTGCGCAATGATGGCAATGTTGCGAATGCTTTCGCTCAAAGTCAGAGGGTCCTTTACTGAAAAATCCGCAGGAATAAAGAATGTTTCACTACTACTTTACTATGAGGCCGATGTTTGGGTTACCAGGACGGATGGAATGCAAAAGAACTGCACGCGTAGCGCCGGGCGTCGTGACTGCCAGCAAGATGCCGGGGCTACATCCCCGAGAACTAAGAACTGCCTGTGATCTGCATCACCTGTCAAGCCCCCGGAGATAACAAATCCCACTCACCTCCATCAATCCACGCGAAATATAAAGTCCGCAAACGTGACACAATCACCCTACCCAAATTGCTATTCTAAAATTAGGCCAGAGATGGCGACGTGACCGCGTGTCCTAGGCAGAACCGCGCGGACCCGTACCGTCAGAGTGGACCCGAGGGAGACCACCGGCGGACATCTGAAGCGGCGTAGGCCTACTCACCGGCTACTGCGTCATACAGGGCTCATAGCCAGCGTGAACCGTACCCGCAGCGGGAGTGATCACTCCACATCGCTTGAAACAAGCGATGTAACAGAAGCATTCAGGAATCGACGAAGTCGAACAGGAGAAGATTTCAGGGAAAGGAATCCGCGAACGTCAAAAACCGACGGGCCCCACCTCCGCCCGTTCTGTGCGCTAAGGTGGGCTCGTGACGCACTCACGTCCCTCTCCTCTCCGCGTCCTCCATGGTCAGGATCCTTTGGACTATACCGCCGTGGGTAGAGCTTCATGCATGCGAGGTGTGTGTCCGCCCGCCAACTTCTGCTCCACTTCCTTCACCACGCGACGCGCGCCTGTAATTGCTTGCGCGGTGCTCGAAACCGGACCCTCGGAGTCTGTGTTTGCGAGAAAAATTCGATCCACCGGCGTTCGCAGAAGCGGTTGGACCTTGGTATACAGGCCAGGGGTCGTCATGTACATCGGATGTCCGCGCCGGTAAATGTGAACCTCGACCGGATCGACATTCGTACTGGGCAGCAGCTTCTGAAAATCCTTCAGTACGTCGCCTGCGAGTTTGCGGGAGGTCTGTTCATTGAGCAAAATCTTCCGCTGTTCTTCGTGAAGCGGCGTGTAACAGCTCAGAATGTTGTACTTCGGCTTATATCCGGCTTGATTGCGAATAACCCAGTCAGCCACGATGAAGTCAGTAAATGAAGCCCCTGGGCACCAGCTATCGTAACCCTTGCGATAGATCTCTTTGTCAAAGATGAGATTTACAAGCGCGTACGGGATGTATCGCATCTGCTGCATGGCATCGTTTTGTTTTTCCGGAATGCCATCCACGATGCGCCGCGTGATGTACTTCGGTGTCGCCATGATGGCGGCCTTGGCAGAAACCGTCTTTAATTCGGTTCCCTGCATGTAGGTGACATTCACGGCATTCTTCTCATTGGAAACGGCCACGATGGTCGTGCCTGTCAGCATGCGATCGGCGTGCTTGGGTTGCAGGACTTCCACCAGATGCTTGCTGAGTGCGCCCAGTCCTCCCGGCCAGGTGTAGCGATCGTCCTTGCGATTCGGACCAGCCATCCATTGCATCTCGGCGACGCCGATCGCGGCGGGCGAATCCTCCGAGCGCGACCCCCAGTTCGAGGCCCCAAAACCGTCCCACCAGAGCTGAATTTCTGGAGGGTAGCCTTTCATCAGATCGGTCAACGGTGAGTTGGAAAGCTCATCCCTACGTTTCTGAAGGTCGATCGCCAGCCACTCCTTGCGAAGGCGCTGGAATGCTTCCTTGACTGGCGGTGGGTAGGGAAGCTTGTCGATACCGTCACCCCAGGTGTCTGGGACGAATTCGCCGTTCACAATCGTCGGGTCGAAATTGTTCACGGGCAATGGCTCGAGATCAATCTCTTTGGCAAACGCGACCACCACTTCGTTGTCGCCATAGGCAGAGCCGGTAGCGTACGCCTGCCCCTGGAATTCCATCAGGTAAGCATTGCCGCCGAAGTGCGGCTCCTTTTCGAGGAGCAAAAAATCGCGATTCTGTAAAAGATAGGCCGCAGTCAACCCACTCATCCCGCCACCCACGATGACGACATCGTGATTCGCCGAGGCGGCAGGCCGCGAAAACGTCTTGCCATCGCGTACCTGATGACAGATCTTGTTGTCTTCTCCTTCAAGGGCGGGTGCAACTTCTGGAGGTGCAGGAAGAAGTGCTGCATCGAGAGGACATCCCGATGCCACGGCGCCTGCCACGACGAACTTGATGAAGTCCCTGCGATTCGGGGTCACGATAGGTCTCCTGATACGGGCTTTTCCATCAACTCGCTGGCGAGTTCCGGGGCAACCTCCGCCCTCAAGCGGAGGCGGTACCACAGCACGATGGCCGCCAACGAAAAGATGAAGATGATGGTTGAGATGGCGTTGATCTCCGGTGTGATGCCTCGGCGCAGGCGTCCCCAGATTTCGAGCGGCAGGGTGTTGTTCCTGCCAATCAGAAAAAAGCTCACCGCGATTTCATCCATGGACAGGGTGAAGATCAGCAGCGCCGCTCCGATAATGGACAGCCGCAGATTCGGAAGCGTCACGCGAAGGAAGGTTTGCCAGTAATTGGCTCCCAGATCGAGAGACGCTTCTTCCTGCGCGCGATCCAGGTTTTGAAGTCCGGCAAAGACCTCAGTCGTGGCCACCGAAATGAGCGCGGTGCCGTGGCCAAGAATAATGGTCAGCAGGCTGAGCTTGACCTTCGCCTCGTTGAACAGCATCAACAACGACAGGCCCGTGATAATTCCCGGCAGAATCAGCGGCAACAGTACGAGACGCCGAAACACCGCCTTCCCGGGAAAGCTTGCACGATCCAAGGCGAGCGCCGCTGGAATTCCCAGGCCCAACGCAATCCCAACTGCGGCGGCGGCGACCAGCAGGCTGTTGCCTACTGATTCCCAGATCGCGCGATCGGCGAAGAGGGTCCGGTACCAATCGAGCGTGAAGTCTCGCGGTGGAAATCCCCCTACCCCCGCGCCATTGAACGAATAGAGGATCAGTATCGCGATCGGTAAATACAGAAATGCAAACACGGCGAGCGCATGAAATCCGAGCCAGCGAGGTCCGCGCACTGTGCTTTCTGCGTTCAAGAGAAACTCCACTTCTTCTCGAGACGCTCCGAGACAAACAGCAGGCTGACTACCAGAACCAGCATGCAAAGCGAAATCGCGGCGCCCAGCGGCCAATTGTAGGCAGCGCCGAAGAGGCTGACCACGATGTTGGAGATCATGATGCCGCTGGGGCCGCCCAGCAGCAGGGGCGCAAGAAAATCTCCCAGGCTCAGCACGAAGGCGAACGTCGCTCCCGCCAGCACGCCGGGAATCGAGAGCGGGAAAATCACGCGCCAGAATGTCTGCGCCGGAGATGCACCGAGGTCTTGCGACGCCTCCACCAGATTTCTCGGAATGTGTTCGAGCGATGCGTAAATCGGCAGAAACGTGAACGGCGTATAGATGTGCGTGAGCGTAAGGACGACCGCGAAGGGACTGTACAGCAGAAAATCGAGTGGATGGCTGGTCAGGTGTACATACTGGAGCAGGGTATTCAGAACACCATCACTGCCCAGGATGGTTTTCCACGCGTACGCACGGACCAAATAGCTTACCCAAAGCGGAATAATGACCATCTGGTACAGGAGATCTTTGCGTGCTCCAGCATGAAAGGATAGAAAGTAGGCGAGAGGATAGCCCAGCAGCAGGGAAAACAACATCACTCTAGCGGCGATCCACATGGAGCGCAGAAGCGTTTGCCAATACACGCTCACCGTGACCAACTGCTGATAGTTTTCGAGATTCCAGGAATGAACGATTGTCTGCGATGGCGAGACCGACCAGAAGCTGTAACAAAACATCAGCAGGTACGGAACTAACAGGAATAAAGACACCCAGATCAGGGGAGGCGTCGCAACCACCGCTTTGTAAGTGCGCGAGAACATAGCTTAGCTCTTCTCGATCGAATCGCGAACCAGCGCCGTGTCCGCTGGATCGAACTCAAATTCCAAATCGCCTCGCCAGTCGTCGCGTGCGGAAGTTCGCACCGTGAAAACCAGTCCATCGGAGCATTCCACCTGGAGCAACTCGGTTGCGCCCTGGAACGCTTTGTGTCGGAGCTTGCCACGGAAGCGCACCGCGCCCGGTCCAGACCCCGCGGGGCGAATGTTTTCCGGGCGCAAGGAAAGCAGCACGGGGCCATCGGGAAGCGTCGCCTTCCAGGACAGCGAGCCACAACGTACGACTTGCTCTCTGACTTCGGCTCGCAACAAATTCGTATGCCCGATGAACTGCGCCGTGTACGCCGTGGCCGGACGGCTGTAGATTTCGCGCGGGGTTGCGACTTGCTCCAGTTCTCCCCTGCGAAGGAGAGCAATGCGGTCCGACATGACCATCGCCTCTTCCTGATCGTGCGTGACGAAGACGAACGCGATGCCAACCTCACGCTGCAAAGACTTCAATTCAACTTGCATCTGGCGACGAAGGTTCGCATCCAGCGCCGACAAAGGCTCGTCCAGCAGCAGCAGCCGTGGCTGCTTCACCAGCGCTCTGGCCAGGGCGACCCGTTGCTGCTGGCCTCCGCTGATGTTTGATGGCTTTGCCTTGGCATGGACTGTCATCTTCACACGTGCCAGGGCTTGCTCTACCCGTTGATCGATGTCGGACTTGCTGCGCTTTTCGACACGCAGCCCGTATCCAACATTTTGTTCGACGGTAAGGTGGGGAAACAACGCGTAGTGTTGAAAAACCGTATTCACACGTCGCTTATAGGGCGGCAGGCGATCCAGACGCTCTTCGCCCATCCACAGCTCGCCTCCAGTCGAAGTTTCGAATCCCGCGATGATGCGCAGCAGGGTTGTTTTTCCCGAGCCACTTTCACCGAGGATGGTGAGAAACTCTCCTTCCGCAACCGATAGCGAGATGTCGCGCAGCACGACGGTCTTTCCAAAGGTCTTCGCGATGTTGCGAATGTCGAGCAATGTGGATGCTTTCGACATCGAAGTGGCGGCATCCGCGGATTGTTCCTTGGTCAGCATTCTTGTCTTAGCGCGGCTACGAGCATGGCGAGCTGCCGGGTCAGGCGTGACGACCCTGGCGACTCTACTGAGCCGCCTTCACTTCATTCCAGATCTGGTTGTACTTGGGTCGCCGTGGAACATCCTGCCAGAAGTAGATTCTCTTCTGGTACGCTTCGACGTCATCGAGGTGCAGGCCTCGCCTCTGGTCCGCGCTCATCAGTGCACCCGCCTGTGGATTCGCCGGAACGTAGTTGGTCACGTCGGCCACGAGCTTTTGCGTCTTGGCTTGAACCATGTATTCGAGAAATCGGTAGGCGAGGTCTTTGTTCTCGCTGGCAGAGGTGATCATCAGGTGGTCAATCCAACCCGTAGTGTTTTCCTTAGGAATGGTCTCGCCGACCGGGAAGTTCTTCTTCTTTAGTTCGACCGTATTCAGTGGCCACCCCATCGCCGCAACCACCTCGTGGTTCTGGAACAGGTTCGTCAGTTCGCCACCCGACGACCACATTTTGCGGACGTTCGGTTTTAACTCGAGCAGCTTTTTCTTCACAGTTTCTAGCTGCGCATCACTCAGGTTGTAGAGTTGGTTCGGATCGGGCTTGTCATAGCCGAGAATCTGCGCCGCCATGAAAACGGTTGAGAGATCATCCCATACAGAAATCTTGCCGCGATTCTTCGGATCCCACATGACATTCCAGCTGTCCGGAGTCTGCGCAAAAGCTGTCGTGTCGTAGATCAGCGGGTTCGGTCCCCACGTAAAAGGAACACCGAACACCTGGTCCTTTACGCGGACCAGGGGCATGGAAATGATTTTGGGAGAAAGTTGGCTGTAAGTCGGGATGCGCGACAAATCGAGAGGCGCTGCCAGACCCGCGTTCGCGATCATCGTGGCGACGTCACTCGACGGCGAGATCACATCGTAGTTACTGGCGCTGCCACCGCGCAGCTTCGCGACCAGTTCGTCGCTCGATCCCATATACGAGGCCGACACCTTGCACTGGCACTGCTCTTCGAATCCTCGCACGAACAGAGGATCGGCATAGCCCTCCCAGACCAGCAGGTTCAGGGTCGGCGTTTTCTTTGAGCACGACCCGCAGGCAAGCACGATCAGCAGAAGTGCAGCAAAAGCAACGAATCGTCTCATTAGCTATTTCGCCTCCGCGGCGTGCGCAACTCCAGACTTCCAACTTGGCGATTCATAGACGACCTTTCCCCCTACGATAGTCAGAAGGACTTCAGTCTGGCCGATATCCGCTGGTTTGATTTCGAACAGGTTGCGATCCACGACGATCAGGTCCGCGAGTTTGCCAGCCTCCAGCGAGCCTTCCTTTTTCTCACGATGACCCCCGATCGCAGCACCCATGGTGTATCCGCGAATGGCGTCTTCGAGACTGATCCGTTCTTTAGGAACAAATCCGTCGGGCGGATTGCCTTCCGTGGTCTGACGAGTCACGGCGTTCTGAATGCCCGCCCAAGGATTCAAAGTCACGATCGGCCAATCGCTGCCGAAGGCAAGCACGCCTCCCGTTGCTTCGATGCTGTGCCACACCCACGCGCGTTGTGCGCGTTCCGGTCCAACATTTCTCGCCCAGACGAGTAGCGTGTCGTCGTCCGGATAAGCGTGCAGGGGCTGAAAGCTGGCGATGACTCCCAATCTTCCAAAGCGCGGGATGTCCTCGGCCGTGATTGTCTCGATGTGCTCAATGCGATGCCGGCGATCCTGCGTGCCGTTTTGCCTGGCAGCGTACTCATAACCGTCGAGCGTCAAGCGAACGGCACGGTCTCCAATCGCGTGCGTAAAAATCTGAATGCCTCGCTTGTCGAGATCAGCCACCAGCCGCTTGTAGATCCCCGGATCCCACAGCAGACTCCCGGTCAGCTTCGGATCGTCGCTGTAGGGTTTCAGCATCGCCGCGGTGTGCGACTCGACGACCCCATCCATGAAAAACTTTACGGCGCCGGCGGAGATCCAGTCGTCGTGATACTTGCGGCGCGCTTCTTCAATCTCCTCAAATTGTGTCTCGGTGATGGTCGGCGGCTCGGCCCGGTATGCCAGGTACATGCGCACGGTCAAGTCGCCAGATTTGCGAAGCTCTTCCAGCAGGTCGGCATTCTTGAGATCGCTGACGGCGACTCCCACCCCACCCGCGCTGTGCACACGGACCAGGCCGACTTTATTCGCTTCTTTGAAGCCCGCGCGGAAAGCTGCTAACCGTTCTTCTTTCGAAGGCGCAGGAAGAACGCGGGCCACCAAGGCATCCACCGTGTCTTCTTTAAGCGCTCCGGTCGGCTCGCCGGTCTTGGCGTCGCGTACGATTTCGCCCCCTGGCGGATTCGGCGTCGCCTTCGTGATACCAGCTAACGCGAGCGCCTTCGAATTGGCCCACCAGGTGTGGCCGTCGAATGCCTCCAGATATACAGGGCGGTTGGGAACGATCGCATCCAGATCCTTCTTGTTGGGAAGATTTGTGGGACCGACTGCCGGATAAGTCCAGCCTCGTCCGCGTATCCAGGATTCGTTTGGATGCGCATCAGCGTAGGCCTTAACACGCCGCTGCATCTCGGCGACGTCCTTCGCATCGTCAAGATGTACACGCTGCAAGCTCAAGGCGCCGTCCAGGAAGTGTATGTGACAGTCGGTGAACCCTGGCAACACCAGCTTGCCCGCCGCATCAATCACCTTCGCGGAGGTTCCCTGGTACGCAGCGATTTCCTTCGAGGTTCCGACCGCAACGATCTGCTCGCCGCGGATCGCGATCCCTTCTGCCCACGGATGCTTGGCATCGACCGTGTAGACGTGTGCATTGGTGATAACAATGTCAGCCGCGTGCTGTTGGGCGAGCACGGTGATCGGCTGACCGGTGGTCACTACGAATAACGCTGATCCGAGAAAGGGAAGGACGGGCGACCACCATCGAGTGTGTCGGTTCAAGGGCTCCTCTTGAACAGCAAGACTCATGAACTGCTAAGACTTAGCTCTTCGTCTCAAAATGTCGGCGGCGTGTTCACCCATAAGACCCAGGTTTCCGATCGCCCGGGATTCTTCCACCGATGTGGCGTCGCACTTTCGAAGTAGAAACTGTCGCCCGACTTTAGCTGGAACTCCTGGCCGTCCAGCGCCAGATGCAATTCGCCACGCAGCACGATGAGAAATTCCTCGCCCGCATGTGTGTAAGACTCTCCACTTCCGGCATTCGGGGCGATACGAAACAAATGGGGCTCCATGACTGTATTGCCCCAGGCTAGCAACTCCATCCGCACACCCGGACCCGCTTCGAGCACCTTGCGCTCCGAGGGTCGGACCAGACGGCGATTAGTCTCGGCCGGGTCGAAAAACTCCAAGATGTTGGTCTTGTAGAAGCGAGCCAGCCTGCGCAAAGTGCTGATGGAGGCGCTCATATGCGATCGCTCGATCGCGCTAAGAAAGCCGACTGAGATCCCGACTGCCTTGGCGACTCGCGCCAACGAGAGGTTGCGCCGCAAACGAAGCTGTCGCAAGCGGGCTCCGATCGCGCCCGCCGCCCCGTCTGGAGTCGGGCGCAGCGCTCCTTCGCGCTTAAGAAGATCCACGATCGCCGGAGCATTCAACCCCCGCACGCGCCGCAGAAACCGCGCGCGCTTGAGCAGTTTCACATCTTCGGTTGTGTAAAGACGATACTTGCTTTCGGTACGATGCGGGCGGGTAAGCCCCAAGGCTTCCCAACTGCGAATGACCGAGGGCGATACGCCCACCGAGCGGGCCACGTCCCCGATTTTCAAGTAAGGTTTTGCGCCCCGAGACTTCATCGTAACAGGCCTGTTTTCGCCGTTTTACTTCTGCTCGCAATCGCTATTTTTCGCTTGACAGTGCAGGACAGGTTCTCTAACCTTGCGCGATTATAGCAAGGTTTCTGGCCCGTGCAACTTGCTCCGTTAGCAAAACCGATTGAAAAATTCCCCCCGCCTCCCGGAGGTTCTATGCGGTCGTTGAAAGCGACGCGAGCCCTGCTGGTCCTCTTTGTGTGCCTCATCTGTTCCACCCTCACAATTGCGCAAAGCACCGGCGGCCGAATCCTGGGACACGTGTCAGACGCCAGCGGTGCGAGTGTGGCAGCTGCGAAAGTAACGCTAAGCAATGAAGCGACTGGTGTGAGCCGGGATGTCAAGACCAATGACAGTGGCGACTACGTTTTACTGGAAGTGCAGCCGGGACAATACAGTCTCAAAGTAGAGCAGCAGGGTTTCACGACCATCCTGCGCAAGGGTCTCACTCTTGAGGTGAACCAGGTTGTCACTCTCAACCTGACATTGCAGGTCGGGCAAACCAAGGAAGTGGTGGAAGTTACTTCGGAAGCCCCGCTCGTAGATACGACAAGCACGCAGCTAGGTGCAGTCGTCAATGACCGATCGATCAGTCAACTTCCACTCAATGCGCGGGACACCTACCAGTTTTTGCAACTGCAGCCTGGAGTCATGTCCACGGTAGGGTCTTCCAACTCGGTCGTTTACGGAAACGACAGAGCTGGGGCGGTATCCGTTAATGGTGGGCGTGGCCGTGCAAACAACTTCAGTGTGAACGGCGGCGACGCCAATGATCAGTTCGTGAATCTCCCCACCGTGCAGCCTGCGCCTGACAGCATCGAAGAGTTCCGAGTGCTCACCAACGCGTTCGATGCAGAATATGGCCGCAATTCCGGCTCAGTGGTCAATGTCATTACAAAATCAGGAACAAACGATATTCACGGCAACGTGTATGAGTTCTTCCGGAACACGAAGCTGAATGCGAATGCATACTGCTTCATTGATATTGCTTGTGAAAAGCCGCAGTTCAATCAAAACCAGTTTGGCGGAACTTTCGGCGGACCCATCAAGAAAGATCGGACTTTCTTTTTCACCTCGTACGAAGGCAGGCGCATCCGTCAGGGAATTCCATCGCCAGCGGTAACAGTTCCTTCCGCAGCGGAACGTCCCGCTGACGACGACGCGCACAAAGTGAATGGTCACATCGTCGCCGATTTTTCTGAGGAATCGCCATTCCAGGGCACCCTGAGCAGTGCGTACGCATTACTGGACGGAGGTGGAGTCGGTCAGCGGCCGGGCTGCCAGCAAGCGGCACGCGATGTCGCTGGAGACCCCAGCATCACAATTCACGACGACATGCCCTACTCCGAGCTCTTCCCAACCAACCAGATACCGCTCGAGTGCCTGGACGCGACCGCCGTCGACCTGTTGCAACTTGTTCCGCTCCCCTCGGCCGCTAGCAGCCTCAATCTCATTCAGACTGTTCCTGTGCAACCAACCCGGGGCGACCAATTCACTGTGAAGCTCGATCATCGCATCAATGACAAACAAAACCTCAGCTTCTACTACTACTTCGATGATCACCACGTAGTCTCGCCGTTTGCGCAGTTTCAGGCGGCGGGGGCGAATGTGCCCGGTTTCGGATCCATCACCGACGAGAGATTCCAACAGTGGAACATCAGTCACACCTGGACTATTAACAACACTACCGTTAACGAGTTTCGTTTCAACTACAATCGCGAAGCGCAGAAAACATTCCAACATCCGGTTCGCACTTCTTTAGTGCAGGATTCCTGCCCAACGCCGCCTTCGTGGCTCACGGATGTGTTCCCCGATTTTCATTGCTTCTCCGATGGCACGCCAGACAACGCCCTGGGCATCCATCCTTTCCTCGGCGCAGCCAGAGAAGGTGTTCCCTTTGTCCAAGTTAGCGGCGGATTCACCGTCGGGAACAACGGTGAGGGTGAGCTCCCCCAGGTAGGCAATGCATTTCAGTGGTCTGACAATGTCAGCAAAGTTGTTGGAAACCACTCGCTGAAGTTTGGGGGAGACGTTCGCCGCCAGAAGTTTGACCAGACTTTGTATTTTGATGTCAACGGTGAATTCTTTGTGGACGGCACTTCGACCAATAGCACCGTTGGGGATACGGTATTTTCCGATTACCTGCTCGGATTTCCGGGTTCGTATGGTCAAGGCTCGGCGCAAGTGGAAAAGGTCCGCAGCACCGCACTCTATCTTTTTGCTCAAGACAGTTGGAAGATCAAACCGAATCTTACGCTGAATTACGGCTTGCGCTGGGAACTCAACACACCACTTGGCGACGTCAGCAAGCATGTACAGACGTTTCGGCCGGGACAAAAAAGTACGGTTTATCCGTGCCTGGATACTGCCAACACGGATTGTAATTCGATGACTCCGGTCGGCCTGGTGGTGGCGGGGGATAAGGGCGTTCCAACTGGAATGACGCAGACTTATTACAACGCCTTCGCTCCGCGCATTGGAATCTCGTGGAGCCCGGGAACCTCAGGCAAGACCAGCATTAAGGCTGGGTGGGGGCTGTTCTACAACCCGATTGAGCAACTTGTTCTGGAGCAGTTCAGCGCCGAGCCGCCATTTGGCGGCAGTACTTTTCCATTCAATACTTTCTTCAATACTCCTTTCCTTGACCAGAGCGGCGGATTCTCTTATCCGAACCCGTTCGGCCTGACTACGCTGTCCGGCGTCAACGGTATCCTGAATCCGCCACGCAATCAGCCGGTGGATTGGGGAATGTTCCGTCCCATTCTCTTGTTTGGTCAGTTTCAGCCACACCTGAGAAGTCAGTACTCCGCGCAATACAACCTCACCATCGAGCGTGAGCTAACCAGAGACCTGAAACTGCAGGTGGGCTATGTTGGGTCTCAGGGACACCGGCTACTCGCTACCCACGATCTGAACTATGGAAATCCGCAAACTTGCCTGGATCTGAACGCCGTGCTCGGCGACGGTACCTGCGGCCAGTATTTTGCCGACAGTACCTTCACCATTGACCCAGGAACTGCCCTTCCAGTGGACTTTCACTTGCCGAACAATTCGGTGATTCCTGCTAATACGACCCTGACGAATGGTCTGACGCTTGTGGGCCTTCGTCGCTATTCCTCCCCGCAATGCGATCCGCTTACTGGCACCGGGTGTCCTGCCGATGGAATTCCGGTGTTCAGCAGCATCTTTGCCCAGGATACGATTGCTAATTCGGCTTACAATTCTTTGCAAGTATCCCTAGATAAACGCTTTGCGCATGGATTGCAGTTCACAACGGCTTACACCTTCAGCAAGTCTTTCGACCAGGCCTCCAGCTTCGAAGGCATCTTGAATCCGATCGATCCTCGTATCAGCCGGTCTCTGTCCAACTTCGATGCGCGGCACCGAATCGTTTTCAGTTATTACTGGGAGTTGCCCATTCGTCGCTACAATGGCTTTGCGGGCAAACTGTTGAATGACTGGGCTATTTCCGGAATTACAACCTTTCAGACGGGATTCCCGATTCGCATTCAGTCGTTGGCAGACAACGAACTGATGTATAGCTTCGATTTCGAACTGCCGGGCGAACCCAACCAAATCGCGCCCTTCCACACGATGAGGCCTCAGTCCAACGGCAACTACTTTTTTGATCCCAATAGCTTTACTGAGAATGCAAGTGATCCGACCGTCGATTCCTCGGGGAACATTACGAACCTGTGTTCGCAAACCCCTGTCTTTGGATGTTATGACCCGGCATTATTTGGGACACTTGGCAATGCTCGCCGCACCATCTGCTGCGGGCCACATATCAGCCAGACGGACTTGGCTGTGCTGAAGACGATCCGATTGTCGGAAACGAAGCACTTTGATTTCCGCGCCGAGTTCTTCAATCTTTTCAACCACACGCAGTTCTATACTCCCGACGGCAATACGTCGGATGGCTCTCAGTTCGGCCAGGTCACCCAGGCTCGCGACCCCCGGCTGGTACAATTTGCGTTGAAGTTCTTTTTTTAGTCTGAGTTATTGTCCGATCCCTGGGCGGCCTCGCGCCGCCCGGGAACCCAATCTAATGGCCGATCTGGCCTGAGCTTTTTGGAGACACCCGATGTACCCCGAACTGCAGAAGGAGCTCGAAACTTTCGAGCGCCGCACGCCGAAATCCGCCGAAGCTCACAAGCGCAACCTGAAGCGCCTTCCCCTCGGCGTTGCCAGCAATTACCGCGCTTACGATCCGTATCCGATCTTTGTAAAGGAAGGGCAGGGCTCGCACTTCCGCGATCTCGACGGCAACGACTACGTCGATCACAACCTCTGCTTCGGCGCGCTTATGGCCGGGCACTGCCACCCAGCGGTGATGAAGGCCGTCGAGAAGCGTTTATCGACGGGCACGATGTTCGGCATGCCACACGACATGGAATGGCAACTTGCGGAAGAAATCTGCAAGCGCTTTCCCGTCGAGATGGTGCGCTTCGGATCAAGCGGCACCGAAGCCACGATGCACGCCGTGCGCCTCGCGCGCGCTGCGACAGGACGCGACAAAGTCCTTAAATTCGAAGGCGGATATCACGGCCTGCACGACACCGCCTTGGTCAGCGTTAAGCCGCATGCACCCGACTTTGGCGACATCAAGAATCCAGTCTCTGTACCCGGCGGCTTGGGAGTGCCGAAAGCTTCGATCGCGAACGTTCCGATTGCGACCTTCAATGATCTTGGCACGGTTGAGCGCCGCTTCCAGGAGAATCCGGGACAAATCGCCGCGATCATCCTCGAGCCAATTCTGATGAACGTTGGTTTGTGCATGCCGCAGCCGGGCTTCCTGCAAGGGCTACGGGAGATTGCCAGGAAAAACGGCGCGCTGCTGATCTTCGATGAAGTGAAAACTGGCGCGAAGCTAGGTTGGGGAGGATCGTCGGAATACTACGGTGTGACGCCCGACATGATCTGCCTCGCGAAATCCATCGGCGGAGGATTCCCTCTGGCGGCCTTCGGGGCACAGCAATCCGTGATGGATCTGATTTCGCAGCACAAGGTCTTTCACGGCGGTACCTATAACACCAATCCCGTGTCGATGGCAGCAGGGCTCGCGACGTTCAGCGACGTACTGACCCGTGAGAACTACGCGCACGTCGAAAAGCTCAGCAAGAAACTGGTTGACGGCTACAACCGGACCATCGCCAAAGTTGGACTGCAAGCCTACATCGCGCAGGCGGGAGCGAATGGCGCGCTTATGCTCTACCCGCAAGAGATTCGTAACTATCGCGACTGGCTAACTGTCGATGTGGACCTGTGGCGGCACTACTGGTTCGGTATGGTCAATCGCGGAGTGATGGCGCAACCGTACTGGCAGGATGAGCAGTGGACGATGTCGGTGCAACACACCGAAGCCGATATTGACACGCACATCGCGGCGTTCGAAGACATCGCTCCTTCGCTCGCGAAGGCCCAGCAGGAGCGCGTCGACAAGGCACCAGCATTGGCGGCGCACTAGAAATCCCGCGTGGGGCGGACAGTCCTGTCCGCCTCACGCCTGGTCGACTGTAAGTGGCCCCCGCCGCTTCGCGGGTCGACATCGAAACGAACGCGCAACCCGGAGTTTCACATTTGCCCGATCAGAACAACGAATCCGAGCAACCACATCTCAAGCGCGTATTGGGCCGCTGGGATCTCGTCCTGCTCTTTGTGGTGGCCGTTTTCAATCTGAACGTCGTTCCATCCATTGCTGCCAACGGAGGCGTCACCGTTTGGCTGTGGATGATTTCTCTTCTACTCTTCTTCTGGCCACAAGGGATTGCCGTGATCGAACTCGCGCAGCGCTACCCGGGCGAAGGCGGCGTCTACCTGTGGGCCAAGGAAGTCTTCGGCGACTTCCACGGATTCCTCTCCGGCTGGTGCTACTGGACCAACAACATGTTGTATGTACCCACCGTGATGCTGTACTTCGTGGGCGTCTCGGTGTTCGCGCTGGGACCCGGTCATGCTGCATTGGCCGACAGCAAGAATTTCGCCATGTTTACGTCGCTCGCCCTGCTCGCTTTCTTGACCGTTTTGAACATCGTCGGCCTTGGTGTGGGGAAGTGGCTGAACAACGTCGGTGCGATCGGCACGTTCGTCGCCGCATCGGTGTTAATAGGGCTGGGACTGACAATTTTTCTCCGTTACGGAACGACAGTCACAGCCAGTGACTTCCGCATTCCCGCGGACCCACGGTTCGTGCTGAATTCCTTTGGTGTGATCTGCTTTGGCCTGGTCGGCCTGGAACTGGCGTCGATCATGGGCGACGAGATCCGCGATCCCCAGCGAACACTTCCCGGCGCTGTCGCCTGGGGAGGCGTACTCGCTGGTGCGCTGTACATCGGGGCGACGCTGACGTTGCTCGTCGCCGTCCGGAAAGATGAAATCAGCGTCCTGCAGGGCATCGTGCAAGCGGTCCACCACATGGCCGACAAGGTCGGCGTCGCCTGGATCATTCCACCATTCGCCCTCATGCTGAGCCTGTCGATTGCAGGTATCGGCTCTGCCTGGATGGGAGGCTCGGCGCGTATTCCATTCGTTGCTGGACTCGATTCCTATATGCCGTCGTGGCTGGGGAAAGTCCATCCGAAATATGCGACACCCCACGCGGCGCTGATCGTCCAGGCTCTGGTTTCCCTTGTTCTCGTGGTCATCAACTTTTACGCGTCGGGCGGAGTGCAGGAAGCCTTTCAGAAAATGCTATCGCTGGCAGTGGTGCTGCAACTCGTACCATTCCTCTATGTGTTCGCAGCCTTGCTGAGGTTTGCTGCTCGAAAACCGTTTGAACGCCGGCGATATGGTCGGGGAACGTTGATGTTCGCCGGGGCAGCCGGTTTGGTGACCACATCCCTGGGAATCACACTCGCTTTTTTCCCGGCGAAACAGATTACGTCGATATGGAAATATGAAGTCACGATGATCGGAATCACGCTCGCATTTTTGTTGCTGGCGGTATTTTTCTTTTTCGTCTACGGCCGCTTGAAAACGCCGCGCACGGCAGCCGTCGAGCCTGTAGAAGTGGCACGGATCACGTAGCGACAGCCGCCTCGGCTGTCCGACCGGCAAAGACCGGCGAAATCGTTCGAACGAACGCCAAGATTCCTGGAGGCCTCATGCCCAGCGGAGTGCAGACCGAAGTGAAGACATACCGCATGTACATCAACGGCGAATGGGTCGACAGCCAGTCCGCCAAGACGTTCCCGGTGTACGACCCCGCGTCTGAAGAAGTGATTGCCCAGGTCCCCGACGCCAACGCCGACGATGTGAATCGCGCGGTTGCTGCCGCGAAAGATGCGTTCGAGAACGGCCCTTGGGCCGGCACGACCGCCCAGGAGCGCGGTCGGATCCTTTTCCGGTTAGCCGACAAGATCCGCCAAAACTTGCCCCTGCTGGCCGAACTCGAAGCTCGCAATTGCGGCAAGCCCATTGTCGAAGCCGAATTCGATATCACCGACACGGCCACCTGCTTCGAGTATTACGGCGGGCTGGCGACGAAGATTCTCGGCTTCGTGAATCCAGTCCCCGACAACGCCGTCAGCCTGACGCTCAAAGAACCGATCGGCGTCGCGGGACAAATCATCCCCTGGAATTATCCGCTACTAATGGCCGCGTGGAAGCTGGCACCCGCTCTCGCTGCCGGCTGCACCTGCGTCCTGAAACCTGCCGAGCAGACGCCCCTGACCGCGCTCGAATTCGCCAAGTGGTTCGCCGAGGTTGGTCTGCCCCCGGGAGTCGTGAACGTGATCACCGGATTTGGGGAATCTGCCGGCGCGCCGCTCGTGCAGCATCCCGATGTCAACAAGATCGCATTCACTGGCAGCGCGGCCGTAGGCAAGATCATCGTGAAGCAGGCGGCCGAAACCGTGAAGCGCGTCACGCTTGAATTGGGCGGCAAGTCGCCCAATATCTTCTTTGCGGATGCGGACTTCGAGGCCGCGATTGACGGCGCGCTTTTCGGCGTCTTCATCAACCAAGGCGAAGTTTGCTCTGCTGGCAGCCGCATCCTGGTACAGAAGCCGATTTATAAAAAGTTTGTCGACGCCATGGCGGAGAAGGCAAAAAAGATCAAGCTAGGCGCGCCCCTGGACCGCGAAACCAAGATGGGACCGCTCGTCAGCAAGGAACAATACGATCGCGTCCGGTCCTACCTCGAAGTCGGCAAGAAGGAAGCCAAGGTGGCCTTCGGGGGAAACCGTGCCGAACAGTTTGCGAAGGGCTACTACGTGCAGCCCACGATCTTCTATGACGTCGACAACAACGCCCGCATCGCGCGCGAAGAGATCTTCGGACCGGTCGCGGCCGTCATTCCCTTCGACGACGAGAAAGATGCGGTGAGGATCGCAAACGATTCTCCCTATGGATTGGCAGCGGCAGTCTGGACGCGTGATATCTACAAGGCGTTCCGCGCAGTGAAAGCTCTGCGCGCTGGCATTGTGTGGGTGAACCACATGCAACCCACTTATGTCGAAGCCCCCTGGGGCGGATACAAACAGTCCGGATTCGGCCGCGAACTCGGCCCGTGGGGCATCGAGGAATACCTCGAAACCAAGCAGGTGCACATCAATCTCAACGAATCTCCAATCGGATGGTACTGAGATGGCGACGATTCAACTGAAGACCGAGATCCCCGGGCCCAAATCCCAGGCGCTCTCCGCTCGGCGGTCGAGCGCTGTACCGCGCGGCCTGTCGCACGCGACGCCGATTTACGTTGCCAGGACCGAGGGCGCGATTCTTGAGGATGTGGATGGCAATCGCTACGTCGACCTCGCAGGCGGCATTGGCTGTCTGAACACGGGACATCGCGCGCCCGGTGTGCTCACCGCGATTGAACGCCAACTCGACAAATTCCTTCACACCTGCGTGCAGGTGACTCCTTACGAAAGCTATGTCCGACTGGCCGAGCGGCTGAACCAGGTCGCGCCCGGAAACTTCCCGAAGAAAACTCTTCTCGTGAACACCGGCGCGGAAGCGGTTGAAAACGCGGTGAAGATTGCCCGAGCCGCCACGGGTCGCCCGGGGATCATTGCCTTCGAAGACGCCTTCCATGGGCGCACCATGATGGCGCTGTCGCTCACCAGCAAGACGCATCCGTACAAAGCCGGCTTCCAGCCGTTTCCTGGCGAGGTGTATCGCATTCCATATGCGTACTGCTATCGCTGTTCTTATTCGCTGACCTATCCCTCTTGCGACTTGTACTGTGCGCGACATCTGGAAGATACGTTCAAGCGTGTGGTTGCTCACGAAGGCGTTGCCGCCGTGATCGCCGAGCCTGTGCTCGGCGAGGGCGGGTTTGTCGCGCCGCCACTGGACTACTTCCGCACCTTGATTGAGATCTGCCACAAATATGGAGTGTTGTTTATCGCCGACGAAGTGCAGAGCGGCTTTGGCCGGACGGGGGCACTTTTCGCCAGCGAGCGTTACGGCATTGAGCCCGACATCATCGTCACTGCAAAGTCGATCGGCGGAGGCTTGCCCCTCGGTGCCATCACGGGACGAGCGGAAATCATGGACGCACCCGGTCCCGGCGGGTTGGGCGGCACCTTCGCCGGAAACCCGGTTGCCTGCGAAGCTGCACTTGCTGTTCTGGATATGTTCGAGCAACAGGATCTGAATGCGAGGGCGAACGAGTTAGGCGACCACTTCCAGAACCGCGCCCGAGAGTGGAAGAAGCGGTGGCCGTTGATCGGTGAAGTGCGAGGCCTGGGCGCGATGCAGGCGATTGAACTCGTGCAATCTGCGGACAAGCGTGAGCCAGCAGCTGACGAAACCAGGCAGATTACGCAGTACTGCTACGAGCACGGCGTTATCACCATCTCCGCTGGATCGTACGGGAACGTCATTCGCTTGCTAATGCCGCTGGTGATCACCGACGCGCAAATGGACGAAGCCCTGGACGTTCTGGAGGGCGCCTTCAAATCGGTCCCCGAAAGAAAGCACGAAGCGACTGCGCAGCCGGTGTAAGCTAATACTTAACCGAGCGCCGAAGCAACAGGCATGTGGCTTGTCTGCTGCCCGATACTCTTCACGAAGGCCGAGGCAAACCTACCATGAGCACCGCCATCATTACCGAAGCGAAAGTTCCGCATTTCATTGACGGCCAGTGGGTGGAGTCCCATGCCCGCGAGTGGTCCGAAATCGTCAATCCCGCGACTGGTGAAAGCCTCGGGAAAGTTCCGCTCTCCGATGCGGGAGAAGTCACGAAGGCCATCGACGCGGCAGCGGCCGCATTCCCAGCCTGGCGGCGCACGCCTCCCGAAGACCGCATCCAGCCCCTCTTCAAGCTGAAACAGCTGCTCGAAGATCACGTCGATGACATCAGCCGGCTTATCACGCAGGAGAACGGGAAAACTTTTACCGAAGCCAAGGCCGAGATGCGCCGCGCCATTGAGAACGTCGAGGTTGCGTGCGGCATTCCAATGATGATGCAGGGCTACAACCTCGAAGATGTCGCGCGCGGCATCGACGAAATGATGATCCGGCAGCCGCTCGGAGTGACTGCGGCCATCGTGCCCTTCAACTTCCCCGGCATGATTGCTTTCTGGTTCCTGCCTTACGCGATCGCCACCGGAAACACGTTCATCCTGAAGCCATCGGAGCGCGTGCCGCTGACCATGCGATACGTGTATGAGTTGCTCGAGAAAACCGGGCTGCCGAAAGGCGTTGTGAATCTGGTGAATGGGGGCAAGGTCGCTGTCGATACGCTCATCGACGATCCGCGAGTGCGGGCGATCAGCTTCGTCGGATCGACTCCGGTAGCTCGCTACATCTATGCCCGTTCCGGCGAAAAGGGCAAACGCGCCCAATGCCAGGGCGGCGCGAAGAATCCCGTGATCGTTCTGCCCGACGCCGACATGCAGATGGCCACGCAAATCATCAGTGACAGCGCTTTTGGTTGCGCCGGCCAGCGTTGCCTGGCAGTTTCGGTGGCTGTCACCATTGGTGATGCCCAGAAAACCTTCCGCGATGCGATCGCAGATTCTGCTTCGAATCTGAAAGTCGGTAACGGGCTTGAAGACGGCGTGCAGATGGGACCAGTCATCACCAAACAAAGTAAAGAGCGCATCGAATCGCTCATCGGCGTGGGCGAAAAACAAGGTGCCAAGGTTCTGGTCGACGGACGCAATCCGAAAATTCCCCGGCACGAACGGGGCAACTTCGTGAAGCCGACGATTCTCGATTCTGTTCCTGCGACCAGCGAGCTCTCGCACACCGAAATCTTCGGTCCAGTGCTGAGCCTCGTGCACGCCAATGACATGGACGAAGCGCTCGCGTTTCTCGAGCGCAATCCCTATGGCAACCAGGCGTCGCTCTTTACCTCAAGCGGGGCCGCCGCGAGGCGTTTCCGGTACGAAGCGCCGGCAGGGAATATCGGCATCAACATCGGTGTGGCTGCACCCATGGCGTATTTCCCGTTCAGCGGATGGAAAGACAGCTTCTTCGGAATCCTGCATGGGCAAGGGCGCGACTCGGTGGAGTTCTACACGGAAAAGAAAGTCGTGGTCGAGCGCTGGGCGAAGGAGCATTCACGCAAGTTTTAGTCACGCCATTGGATGCTTGTCGTCACTGAGTTCTGTGAGTGAAGCGGTTAGCGTAGCTCCCTATAGGAGCAGAACTAATATGAGAGGCATTCTCACCACAGAGTCACAGAGACACAGAGAAACCAGTGAGGCTAAAGACCCCCTAACTAACACGATCATTGCAGCGGCTATTGAAGTCCATCGTTTGCTCGGTCCGGGACTTCTGGAGTCTGCTTACGAAGAATGCCTGTGTCACGAACTGCACTTGCGAGGACTCTCTTTCAAGCGGCAGGTCGATTTGCCTGTCTCGTACAAGGGGATGCGGCTTGATTGCGGATATAAGATGGACTTGGTCGTAGGCGAAACTGTCGTACTCGAACTCAAGTGTGTTGAAAGAATGATTCCGGTCCACGAAGCACAGTTGCTCACATATTTGAAACTCTCCGGCAAACGTGTTGGCCTGCTAATAAACTTCAATGCAGCGCTACTGACGCAAGGCCTGATCCGAAGAGTTCTCTAAGTTTTCTCGGTGTCTCTGTGACTCTGTGGTGAAAAAGATTTGGGCATTCGAACAAGCGAGGACTGCATGACCACTACCGCCGTTAACCCCGCCATGACCGGCCAGGAAATCGTCGACCTCACCCGCAAACACACGCTGTTCGAGTGGTCTGCCCAGTCGAAGGTTGACCCGATTCCCGTTGCCCGTGCTAAGGGCATCTATTTCTGGACACCGGAAGGGAAGCGCTTCATCGACTTCAACAGCCAGTTGATGAGCGTGAATATCGGGCACGGAGACGAGCGGGTCATCCAGGCGATCAACGAACAGGCCGCGACGCTGGCCTATGCCAATCCGTTCATGGCGACCGAGCCTCGTGCGCGCTTGGGCGCGAAGCTGGCTGAAATCACTCCTGGCGACATCGATACCTTTTTCTTCACCAACGGCGGCGCGGAAGCCAACGAGAACGCCATAAAGCTCGCCCGCTTCTTCACCGGACGTCACAAGATCATGGCCCGCTATCGTTCCTATCATGGCGCGACGGCCGGTAGTATCACGTTGACTGGAGATCCGCGGCGCTGGGCGGCGGAGCCCGGCATTCCCGGCGTGGTGCGCGTGCTCGATCCCTATCACGGAATCGAGCGGGGCTGGGAGTCGGCGGAAACGTCGCTGGCAATGATTGAAGAAACGATGCAACTGGAAGGCCCGCACACGATCGCCGCCTTCATCCTTGAGACCGTGGTCGGCACTAACGGCATCCTGGTTCCACCCGATGGCTACATGCGGGGTGTTCGCAAACTGTGCGACAAGTACGGCATTTTGATGATCGCCGATGAAGTGATGGCCGGGTTCGGCCGGACCGGTGAGTGGTTTGCTATCGATCACTGGAAAGTCGTCCCCGACCTGATCTCGATGGCAAAAGGACTGACCTCCAGCTACCTGCCACTGGGTGCGGTCGGCATGCGCCACCACATCGCGCAACATTTTCAGGACAAAGTCTTCTACGGTGGCCTGACTTATAACAGCCATCCCATGGGCTGTGCTGCGGCAATCGCGACGATTCGCGTGTACGAGGAAGACCACCTCATCGAAAACGCCCGCAAGATGGGCGCGATCATGAAGGATCTCGGCAACGAAATGCAGAAAAAACATCCTTCGGTAGGCGCTGTCCGTTCCATCGGGTTATTCGGCATCTTTGAGCTGATTCGGAATCGAACCACGAAGCAGCCGATGGCACCCTTCAACGGCACTTCGGAGGAGATGGCCGCTCTCGGCAAATTCTTCCGCGAGAACGGGCTCTACACGCTGGTGCGTTGGAACACCTTCTATACGAACCCGCCCCTATGTATCAATGAGCAGCAACTGCGGGAAGCTTTTTCGATCATCGATAAGGGACTGGAGATCACGGATCGTGCTGTGACCGCCTGAGGTCCATCCCGCATGGCGGTTGCTCCGGCGCCGGTCGCCGTATGTTCGCCCCTGTGATCTACATCACAAGCACGAGTGATCTGAAGAACTGAGCATCGGGCGCTCACATGAACCATACTTCCTCTACAAAGCAGACCTAAGCGTCCATTAAGAACGCATGGCCTGCTTTGCTGCCTGGAGAGCGCCATGAGTCGATTGCAAGTTGTCTGGAGAAATCCCAAGCCTGCGCCCCGCAAGCGGCGCTGGCGCGAATTGGCTTGTGATGTCAGACGGCATTTGTACGTTGTCGAGGAACTCGTTCCCCAAGGCCAGCAGAAACGCTGGGCGCAGGCGCTCGCTCTGGAAGTGATCAACGGTCGCCGGGCTGTCGCCTGAACGATCCGTACCCCGAACCATGGCGCTGTTCGCGATGCACTCTCGCCCTACTTCGCCAGCCGGTTGTATTTCTTTAACACTTCACGCAGCCGGTCGTGCGGTAACGCAATCACTTCAAAATCATTGATGCCCTTCATGGTCTCGGCAGCGACCATGGCATTGACCACCGCTTCCTCGGTGGCCTGCACGGTTGCGAGAAATAGCGGGTTGATCTTTTCATTGGGCAGCATCGCAATCTGGCGTAGGCCTTTTGATTTCGAGGCGCCGGGGTTGGCTGTTGAGAAAGCAATGAAGATGTCACCCGAGCCGTCTCCAGAAAAACTTCCATCCCGGCCCAGTCCAAGAGAGACGCGTCGGACTAGACGCTTCAGTTGCGTGGGAATCAACGGTGCGTCGGTCGCAACCACCACGATGATCGAGCCGACATCGTTATCGCGTACCTTATGGTCCTGAAGTTCACGCCCGACCGGCACACCCGCAATACGCAACTGGCTCCGCCAGCCGTAGTTGCACTGCACCAGGACGCCCACGGTGTAGCCTCCGTATTTTGCGTCGAGTACGCGAGACGACGTTCCAATGCCGCCTTTGAATTCGTTGCATATCATTCCTGTGCCACCGCCGACGTTGCCTTCTTCGACAGGGCCGCCATGCGCCGTATCCAGTGCATGCCAGGCGTGTTCTGGCTTCACATGGAAGCCGTTGATGTCGTTAAGATCGCCATCGAAGGTCTCCGCGACTACCGGCAGCGACCAGTCATACCCGTTTTTATCCGGCGGAGCCTTCTTCACCCGCCAGGCAATTACCGCATCACGCACGACTCCGACACTGTGCGTGTTGGTGATCATGACTGGACCGTCCAGAAAACCGGAGTCTTCCAGCCATGTGGTCCCAGTCATTTCTCCGTTGCCATTCAGCGTGAACCAGGCGCCGAAGACCGGATCCAAGTTATCTTTGCCGCGCGGAAGTACCGCGGTGACCCCGGTACGCACAGGGCCCTGGCCGACCACGAGTTTGCCCGAGCCGGAGATCAGCGTGGTGTGCCCGACCTCCACTCCCTTTACGTCTGTGATGGCGTTGTTGGCGGCGGGCGTGCCGTCGAAGGGTACTCCAAGATCACGAGCACGCGGCTTGCTTTGCACCGCGGACTCCGCACACGGTGCAAAGAAAAAGACGCCGGCCAACAGCACAATCGGCATCGTAGGTATCAATCTCTGGGGCCTGGGGAACATTCCCTCTCCGGGTTCGTCGATTCTTTAGCCGAACTTGCACGCGGCCCGCGAAGTATAAAGCAGAGACGCGATTCCCAGGTTTAGAATCGTTTTGCAGGGGGCATCATGGAAGCTTGGAAAAAGGCACTAGTGGCGGGATCAGCAGGGACTTCCGCAATCCTTTTTTTGAAGAAGAAGTGGCCAGCTGGAGTGCTGACAGCCGGTGTCGCGCTCGCGGTCCTGGCCTCCGAGTATCCGGAGAAATTCGAAGACATCAGGAGCTCGTTGCCCGAATACTTCGACCGTGGGATGCGACTGCTCGAAATGACCTCGAGGGTGGGTCAGAAGATTACACAATTCGCGCAACAGGGCGGCCGGGGAATCTGGGACGAGCTTTCTTCCTAGGAGTGCCGCCTATTCGATGCCGAGTTGCTTGCGCGCGTCCACGCTGAGGCGCTCTGGCGTCCACGCTGGACTCCACACCACATTCACGTGGGCATCCCGAATGCCCGGGAGCTGTTCAAGGCGCGATCGCACCTGATCGCTGATCTGCACATGAGCTGGACAGCCTTGCGCTGTTAACGTCATGTCGACCGTCACGTCCTGCTTCTCGTCCGGGGCGGGTTCGAAGCGCACTCCATAAATCAGACCGAGGTCCACGATATTCACCGGGATCTCCGGGTCATAACACTGCTTCAATGCGCTCAGAACTTCCTCTTGCGTAACTGGCATCCCCACTCCTGACAATAGCTGGTCTGACCCCGAAATACGGCTGCTTTCGCTATTTTACCGCACGGGCAGGCGTTCCCGTCGTTTAGATCCCGAGGCATTAGGGGGTCAATTGCGGAAAGCCGTTGAACCAGCGCGTTGGTTTCGAACGCGTCCGCCGTGAGTTCGATGGCGGAAATGCCGATCACTTTGTCAATCCAGCGCTATTCCGGCATGCCTCCTTCGAAACGCCTACTACGATGAGGTGCTGCGGTAGCTGCGAACCTCGGCCAAGCCGAGCTGCCGTGAGACCTTCCGCGATCCATCCATTTGCTCTGCGCTCTCATCGAAGGTCGCGTGCCCGACCCCAGTCGAAAACAGGGGATCGCGCGCTTCATGTGTGAGGTAAGTTCGCAAAGCGAGGCAGAAAGCAGCTTTCATTTTGATACTTTAGAGCGATGCCCATGAACGCTGAAGTGAAACAAAAGATCCAGATCGCGCTCGGCCTGGCGATTGCCGTAGCAGCCATCCGCAGCGGGTACATCCTCTATGAGCGGCATGAAAGCAACAAGAGCACAAAGCAGGAGACTGCCGCAGCCGCACCCCCGTTAAATCCCGATTACTACGTCACCCCGAAAAAACTTCGTCCCTACGATTTGAAGTCCGCGCGCGAACTGACGAATCAGCCAGTCTGGGTCAAGGAAGGCTATCGATACTTTTACTACCCGTACAATCGCGCCACCCACCGCGCCGATTTCGAGCATGACGCCGGTACTTTGCTGCCCATCCAGAAGCTCGACATCCAGGACGTGGTCATCGACACCGCCCCAAACTCAAATGGGCAAAAGCAGGTCATGGCGCTGTTCGAGCAGGATGGAAAGACCTACGCATTCCAGATCGGCACCACCGCCAACGGCGAATACAAAATCTATTCGGACGAGATGCTATACGTGCAGGACCCTCGCGAGCTATACAAACACTGGCCGGCCGACGTGTGGCAGTCCGTTGAACAACATCAGGTCAAACAAGGAATGAACGAATTGCAAGCGGATTTCGCGATCGGAATGGGACGGCCGGACCGGCAGGATGACCCATCGTGGAAGACCGTGCATTACCCGAATGGCGGCAACGCCATCACGATCACCTATCACGAGGGCAAGGCAGTCGAGATCAAATCAGAGAAATCTTCCTGACCCTCACTTCTGGAAAATCTATTTCACCTTGGGTGACGAAGCATCGGCTGCCTTCGTTTCATCGCCGCGGATGATGCCATCTTCGTCCGCATAAAATGAGCGGTGCTGGGCGTCCAGATTTTTCGGCGTCATCGTGAGAATGTAACCGTCTTTCTTCCCCTTGAACCCCACCGTGTAGTCTCCGCGGTCGGTCGTCTTCGCCATGCGGCGCGTAAACGATCCGGTATTCACCAGATCAGTCAGCGAAGTGGCAAAGGAGTCGTGCTTCTTGTTGTACTGACTCTGTGCGCGAACCACGACTCGCATATAGCCAAGTGCACTCGCCTCAGAATCGGAGCGTGCCGGGTCGCCCGGAAACTTGGGCTGATATGCGGTGGAGGCCCCGGCCTCCGCGGGCGCAGCACTTTGGGGCTGATCCTGTGCAAAAGCCGGAAAAGCGGCTGCCACCAGAAGTATCGTGAGGAACAAGGCCAAATTCCGAATTTTCATGGTCTCCTGCCGTCTGTCAGGGCGTGTACTAATGTTACTCCGGTAATTTCCCTTTTGTTACGGACCCTTTGCAGGGCGCGCCATTACGTCTATTCTGAGTGCAGTTTCATCCTAACAAGGACCTGTCAATGAAAGCTGCAATGGCGAAAAAGCCTCTCATCCGTATTGCCGTAGTCGAGAGCGACCCGCTGCGGTTCGTGGGCTTCCGGGCCCTGTTTGATTCCGAATCGGACTTCGAACTCGTGTCCGCCACCCTACCCGACATTAGCGCCCTCCAGGGGATCGATCTGGTCCTACTGGGCAGCCGTGCCGGCCAGAACCTGTTTGACGTCATGGCGAGCCTGAAAGCGGCCCGTCCTGACCTGCGAATCATCGTCACCGGCTCGGGCATTGACGAGGAAACGATACTCAAGGCCATTGCTTCCGGCGCCAAGGGATACGTTGACGAAGCCGCCACTCCCGCAGAATTCGTGCAGGCCATCCGCATCGTGAATCAGGGTTCGGTTTGGGCTCCCCGCCGGGTTCTGTCCATGTTCATCGAGCGCGTCAGTTCGTCCCCGGGCCGCATCTTCCCGGCGGGCCGCGTAACCTTTACCGACCGTGAAAAAGAAGTCCTTGAGATGCTGGTGGCTGGCCGCTCGAATAAGGAAATTGGCGCCGCCCTGGGCATCGAAGAACGCACCGTCAAGGCCCACGTCGCGAAATTGATGCGCAAAGTCGGAGTCCAGAACCGCATTGCATTGTCCGTTCACGCGATTACGCATTCGCTGGTTACGGCCAAGTAGACATTCCGACGGTTACCAGGGGACAGTGTCCCCGGTAATCTTGTTGACCGGATGGATGTACCGCATACTCCATCCACCTACCACAGAACCTGGGAGACGGGGTTGGGAGTGGAGATTAGGGTCGCCACTGTCAGCCCCGATTTTTTTGTCTCCTCCGGCTTCTCCCGGCCTCTTTAATCACGTCTCAGCGTCCCAATCCATGCTTTCCATCTAGGCACCCCTGACCCCACAAAAATTCAGCTACCTGTTAAACTCCGGTGGAGCCCCAACTTCTTGGAGAATTGAATAGCAATGAACAAAAAGACCCTCGTGGTTCTTCTGGTTCTGGCACTGTCGGTGCTTGCCTTCGCTGAAGACCACAAGAAAGACATGAAAGACCCCTCCAAGGCGGAGGATCGCGTACAAGCCGCCGGCACCGTTCTGGATGAGATCGAGTCTGCACCCGACACCGGCATTCCAGAAGAGGTACTGGGCTCGGCGGAATGCGTTGCCGTAGTGCCGTCGCTCTTGAAGGGTGGTTTCATTGTGGCTGCACGCTACGGGCGCGGCGTGGCGAGTTGCCGAACGCCTACCGGATGGAGTGCACCGGCCTTTATTTTCACCAGTGGCGGCAGTGTCGGGTTTCAGATCGGAGGCGAGGCCATTGACTTGGTCATGCTGATCATGAATCAGGACGGTCTGAAGAACCTGCTGTCGAGCAAGTTCCAACTGGGAGCCGACGCGTCCGTGGCAGCCGGGCCGGTGGGACGCCACGCGGCCGCCGACACGGACTGGAAGATGCGGGCGCAGGTCTTGACCTACTCGCGCACCCGGGGGGCGTTTGCGGGCGTCAGCCTCGCCGGTGCCGTGATCAAGCAGGACAAGGACGCGACCCGCGAATTCTACGGACGCATGGTTCCTTTCCGGACATCGCTAACCGGCAAGGTCGAAGCGCCCAAGGAATCTTTCCCGTTCCTCAATGTGCTGGCAAAGTGGGCTCAGAAAGCCGCCGGGGACAAGTCCGCGGGAACGACCAAGCCAGCCGACACCGCCAAACCCGCTGAGAAGCAGAACTAGCCTCGGAATTTCGCTCGTGGATCCCAGCTCCGTTCGCAGGGATCCGCGAGTTCCCAGCGCCTCCCCGACTCGATGACAGGGAGCCGCTCATTTCGCTTGGGGCGATTGCCATGGCCGTCCCGGTCACCGCAGTATCCTTTCATTGACAGTGAAAAATCTCCGATGATACGGTCACCGCTTCGTCCGATGCGGGCCCGACTCGAGTACGCGCTGGCGTGGTGCGTGGTAAAGACGATCGGCGCGCTTCCGCGTCCTCTGGCTCGGGCTGTGGCCATCGCCCTCGGTCAGACCATCCACCTGTTTCACGGAAAGCTCCGCCGTGTTGGGATGCGCAACCTCGAACTGGCCTTCCCCGACAAGAGTACCGGTGCACGGCGCAAAATTGTCCGCCGAGTCTTCAGCTCGCTGGGCCGCCAGTTTGCCGAAGTCTGCCTGTTTCCCCACTACACCCGCGAGAACGTAAGCAAGACGGTTATCTATGACGGTTTCGAGAATTTCGATCGGGCCTCCCAGCGCGGGAAAGGCGTGCTTTTCCTTACCGGTCACGTAGGGGGATGGGAACTCTCAGCCTTCGCCCACTCCCTGTATGGCCATCCACTGCATTTCGTGATGCGTCCCCTCGACAATCCTTACCTGGACGCCATGGTTCGCCAATACCGCACCATGCACGGCAACACTCCGATTCTCAAAGATGATCCCGTCCGCGAACTGCTGCGAGCCATGAAAGCCGGTGGCACAGTGGGCATCTTGATTGACACCAACATGACTCCGCCCGAAGGAGTGTTTGTGGATTTCTTCGGTATCCCGGCATGCACCGCGAGTGGTCTCGCCCGCATCGCGCTGCGCACCGATGCCGCGGTAGTTCCGGGATTCACCGTGTGGGACCCGGTCTTGCGCAAATATCGCTTGCGGTTCGACCCCGCCGTTCAGCTCATCCGCACCGGTAACAACGATTCCGACATCGTTGCCAATACCGCACAATTCACGAAGATTATTGAGGAAGTCGTTCGCCGCTACCCGGATCAGTGGCTCTGGGTGCATCGCCGGTGGAAGACCCGTCCTCCGGGCGAGCCACCGCTCTATTAGAACCAGTCACTGCGATAAGCCACCCACCAGGCGACTGCGACAATTGGCACAATGGCGAAGAATTGGTACCAGAAGGGAAGCCAGAACGCCGCAACCTCCAGCAAGGCAACAGTCGCCCAAAATATCTTCCTCTGCATGGGGCGATTGTACGCACCCGCCCCTGGAGTGGAGGAAACTTTCCATTCCCGGTGCCGGACTGCTATACAAGAGGCGGATGAAACGCACGCTGCGGGAGATCGCTGAGTTCGTTGGCGCGATGTTGACGGGCGACCCCAACGTCGAGGTGAGCGGAATCGCCAGCGTGGGGTCGGCCGGCCCCACTGACCTGGTCTTCGTGGAGAGCGAAAAGAATCTCTCGCAGGCGCTTGCCTCGAGTGCCGCGGCCATCATCACAGGCGATTTCGCATCGCAGCACCAGGTTGCAAAACCATTGCTGATTACCCCTCAGCCTCGCTTAGCCTTCGCCCGGGCGGGCGCATGGCTCTGCTCCGATCAGGATTTCAAAGTCGGCATTCACGAAAGCGCCGTGGTGGATCCCTTAGCAAAGCTTGCAGGAAACGTTCATATCGAAGAGCGAGCGGTGATTCGTCGGAATGTGGAGATTGGCGAAGGGACACGGATCGGAGCGGGTTGCGTTGTGGGGCCCGATGTCCACATCGGACGCGATTGCCGGTTCCATCCGAATGTCACTATCTATCCAGGCGTGACCCTGCGCGACCGCGTGATCGTGCACGCGGGCGGCGTGCTCGGGAGCGATGGGTTCGGCTATGCGCGCGATGCTGCCAGTGGCCGATATGAGAAATTTCCGCAAATCGGTCGTCTCGAAATCGAAGACGACGTCGAGATCGGTGCGAACTCAACCGTCGATCGTGGTGCTCTCGATGTCACCCGCATCCGGCGCGGAGCAAAAATCGACAACCTCGTGCACGTTGGCCACAATGTAGACATCGGCGAGGACGTTGTTATCGCAGCCCAGACGGGCATTTCGGGCAGTTCGGCGATTGAGAACGGAGTGATCATTGGCGGCCAAGTCGGAATCGCCGACCACGTGCGGATTGAATCCGGTACCATCCTGGGCGCTCAAAGCGGCATCCCAAGTAAGAAAGTAATTCGCGGGAAGGGCATTGTGTTCTGGGGAACTCCCGCCCGCCCAATCAAGGACTATCTGAAAGAACTGGCCGTACTGGCGAGGCTGGCGAAACGGCAATCGGACGACAAAAGTTCATAGGCTTGCGGCCGGCCTGCCAACGACCAACGACGAACGACCAACGACTGATGTTATGGCCATTGTGGTGATCGGCGGACACTCTCGAAGCGTGGGGAAAACCAGCGTCGTTGCCGGCCTGATCTCCGCGCTGCCCGAGTTTCATTGGACGGCGATGAAAATCACGCAGTACGGGCACGGCATCTGTTCTGCTGATGGACAAGCATGCGACTGCGCAACCGGCGATCACTCCTGGGCCGTGTCGGAAGAACGGAATCGTGATGGAGATTCGGATACCTCGCGCTTTTTGACAGCTGGCGCCGAGCGGGTCTGGTGGGTTCGTACCGAGCAGGGACGCCTGGCCGAAGCCATGCCCAGGGTGCGCGAAAAGTTAGCGGCGGCTACCAACGTCATTCTGGAATCCAACAGCATCCTGAAATTCCTGCGCCCAGATCTTTACATCACGGTGCTCGATCCTTCCACGGCCGACTTCAAGAATTCGGCACGCGAATTTCTCGATCGGACTACGGCAGTCATCCTGCATGAGAACAATGGCAGCGCGTGGAAGGAAGTCTCGATGAAGCCCGTGATAACCAAACCCATCTTCCACATCACTCCACCGCCCTACGTCACACCCGAGATAGTTAAGTTCGTCCGCGCGAGTCTCGTTCACCTGTAACAAAAGTCGCAAAGCTCATAACCGCAAAGTTCGCCAAGAAAATCGCAAAGTTCGCGAAGAAAGCTCTCCATTTCCGCTTAGCGTCCTTCGCGGCCTTTCTTCGCGTCCTTTGCGGTTAAAAGCTCTTCTCTCGCAACTCACCGCCGGCAACGAAGCAGCCTACAATCGCTCTGAGAAGCAGACGCGCTGCTGTAGCCTCGATTTGTTATCCTTCCACCGTGCGACAGATTCGCAGGAAGGCTTGGCTGCTGGTGCTGCTCTCGGCGGCATTGCAGATCCTGAGTTTCCCGCTACCTGGTCTTTATTGGCTATCCTGGATTTCAGTCGCTCCCTTGCTTGTCGCTCTTCTCCACGCGCGCCCAGCGGAGACGCTGCAAATCGATGAATCTCAACGCATGATCCCCGCTCGTTCTTGGCAGGGATTTGTTTTGGGATACGTCTGCGGTGTCGTCTGGTATTTGGGAACTTGCTACTGGGTCTTCGACACCATGCATCAGTACGGCGGACTGAGCGCGCCCGCTGGTCTCTTTGTTCTGCTTTTGTTCGCGCTTTACCTCGGCCTGTATCACGGCCTGTTCGGCCTGTTGATCAGCTTTCTCGCCGGCAGGGCATCAGGCACTCGCCTGGTCCTGCTGTCGGCTCCATTCCTTTGGGTGGCTGTAGAACTCGCTCGCACGCGTATCAGCGGTTTCCCTTGGGATCTGATGGGCATCACGCAGGTCGACAATATTCCCCTGACGCGGATCGCTACCGTAACCGGCGTCTACGGACTCTCCTTCGAAATCATTCTGGTGAACGTTGCGTTCGCCGCGGCGGCACTTGTACACCGCAGCAGACGAAGGACGTTATTGATCGCCGCAATTGTGGCCGCAATCCTGCTACAAGGGGGACGGTGGCTCAGTCTGCCCGCTCTCCCCGCGGACCACACGGCTGTGCTCGTGCAACAGAATCTCCCGGCAGGCACCATCGAGGCCTGGACCGACGACCAGATGCAGAACGAGATTCGGGAATTCTCAAGACTCAGTCTGAATCCGCAACCGCCCCTAACGCGGCCTCCCGATCTGATCGCCTGGCCGGAATCGCCGGCTCCCTTTCAGACTAACGACCCCGCCTTCCGCAAACCGATCAGCCAACTTGCCCAGCAGGCTCACGCCTGGATGATCATCGGCTCGATCGGTGTCGACAATCCGCAAACCATCTACAACTCAGCCTCGCTCGTAAGCCCGGCCGGAGAGTGGACCGGGCGCTACAGCAAGATTCATCTCGTCCCCTTCGGCGAGTATGTGCCGTTTGCTTCCGTGTTTTCTTTTGCCAGCGGCCTCACGCAGGCCGTCGGAAATTTCACGCGGGGCACCTTGCACGCTCCCTTGCAGGCTGGAAGTCAGGACCTCGGGATCTTCATTTGCTATGAATCGATATTCCCCAACGAAGTGCGCCTGCTTGTGAAACAAGGTGCGGATGTTCTCGTGAATATCTCGAACGATGGCTGGTACGGCGACTCCGGCGCATGGGCCCAGCACTTGAATCAAGCCCGCATGCGCACCATCGAGAACAACCGCTGGCTGCTGCGGAACACCAACACGGGGCTCACGGCGTCGATCGACCCTTACGGGCGCATCGTCGCCAAGCTGGAACGGAAGACGCGCGCAGCACTCGCCGCGCCCTACGCCCTCACCAAGGTAACCACCTTCTACTCCGAGCACGGCGACTGGTTCGCCTACCTGTGTGCGATAATTTCTCTAGGAGCGCTGCTCGTGCGCTTCACACCCCATCGAGGAATAGAGTCCTGATTCATGGTTGAAGAACTGGAACAGCAGTACACGGCCCTGAAAGAAAAGGTTCGCACCCTCCAGGAGTACCTTTGACGCGGCCAAACTGCGCCAACAGCTGACGGAAATCGAAAAGCAGGCCTCCGACCCGAATCTCTGGTCGAACCCCGAACGATCGCAGCAGGTCATGCGTGAAAAGAAGCGCATCGAAGATGCGCTGGCTACCGATGCGGAACTCGTCCGCCGCAACGACGACATCGCTGCCTACCTCGAACTGGCCCACGAAGGAGAGAAAGTCGACACCGACTTGCAGCGCGAAATCGGCGGCTTGCAAGCCTTGGTTGACCGCCTGGAAACCGAAACCCTGCTTTCCGGCGAGAACGATTTCCGCAATGCCATCGTTACGATCCACGCAGGCGCCGGGGGCGTCGACTCACAAGATTGGGCCGACATGCTGCTTCGTATGTATCTCCGGTGGGCGGAGCGGCAGGGCTTTCAGACGGTGCTCTATGACTATCAGCCTGCCGAAGAAGCCGGGATCAAATCGGCGACCTTCGGTGTGAACGGACAATATGCGTTCGGGCTCCTGACCAGCGAAATCGGCGTGCATCGGCTTGTGCGCATCTCTCCATTTGACCAGGCCAAGCGCCGCCACACGTCGTTCGCCAGCGTATTCGTTTCTCCGGAAATCGATGAGAGCATCGACGTTGTGATCAAACCCGAAGACATCCGGGTCGACACGTATCGTTCCAGCGGCAAGGGCGGGCAGCACGTCAATACCACCGACTCCGCCGTGCGCATTACTCACATTCCCACCGGGCTCGTCGCCAGTTGCCAGAACGAGCGCTCGCAGCACAAGAATCGCGATCGTGCCATGAGCATGTTGCGCTCCAAGATTTACGAGCTGGAACTGGAGAAGAAGCGCGAAGCCACCAAGAAAATTGAAGACTCCAAGCTTGACATCGATTTCGGATCGCAGATCCGTTCCTACGTGTTGCAGCCTTATCGCATGGTGAAAGACCATCGCACGAAAGAAGAAGTCGGCGACGTGGACCGCGTCCTTGACGGTGACCTGCAGCCGTTCATCCAGGCATACCTGCGCATGCGCCGCGGAGAGAAGTCATGAGTACTCTTCAACCGTCTGGGAAACTGGGCTCGCGCTTCAACGCGGCGTTTCTATTTGCCGCCGAGAAACACGCAACCCAAACGCGCAAGAAGACCGATGTCCCTTACATCTCACACTTGATGAGTGTTGCCGCGCTGGTGCTCGAAGCGGGGGGTGGCGAGGATGAAGCGGTAGCAGCTCTTCTCCATGACGTTGTGGAAGATTGCGGCGGCCACCCCGTTCTGGAAGAGATTCGCGAACGCTTCGGGCCTCGGGTTGCGAAAATCGTCGAAGGCTGCACGGATGCCTACACCATCCCGAAGCCGCCCTGGAAGGCCCGAAAACTTGAGTACCTCGACATTCTCCGGAGATCGGGCGACGAGGTTCGCCTGGTTAGCGCCGCCGACAAGCTGCACAACGTGCGCACCATCCTGGCCGACTACCGTAGAGAAGGCGACTCGGTTTGGGATCGCTTCAGCGGCCGCCGAGACGGGACGCTTTGGTACTACCGCGCTGTTCTCGACGTGCTGCGTGAAGGCAAACCGAATCGTCTGGTCGATGAGTTGTGCCGGGTAGTTACTGAACTGGAAACTCTGGCAACGGCAAAAGCCGCTCGGGCCGGTTCATTGCCATAATACGGAAGAAGCCCCTATGCGTCGAATGATCGATATGATCCGGTCGTCTTCGGTGTCGGCCACACTGGTGCAGGCAGCCGCCCGGGGTGCCTTGTTGGTGCCTCCAGGGGAGATGATCGAGATTCTCGTCCACCTCGCAGTCCACAACAAGGTTTTTGGTCAGCAGGCCCGCATGACGCTTGCTGGTTGGGACGAAAAGGCCTCTCTGGAAGCGGCTGCTGATCCGAATACATCGAAGGAGGTTCTGGACTATTGGATCGCTTCTGAAAATCTACGTCCCCGCCTTATGCCCGCTTTGCTCGAGAACCCCAGTATTTCTTCAGAAGCGCTCACGGTTTTAGCGGTTTCAGGTTCCCGCGAGGTTGTGGAAGCTATGCGGGCCAGCCGGCGCGTGCAAGGTGCTCCGGAGATTCTGCATGCTCTCGCCACCAATGCAAATTTCCTGGACGGGGAAGTTGCACCACCTCACAGTGAAATTCTTTCTCCGGATGCGGACGAAGCGAGTATCCAGGAGGAATCACATGATGCTCACTCCTCCGAAGACAACGCGGATGTTGATGCTTTCCTGAGCGAGCATGCCAAGGAACTGGCCACCGAGGGTGAGAAGCCCTTTCAACCGCTGGGAGGTATTCACGAATTCGAATTGCCCTCAGCAGAGATTGTTCCTGAGAAAACAGAAGGTCAGCCGGAGCCAGCCGCAGCGAACGTGACGAAGCCGCAGCCGAGTGGAGGAGCCGCCACTGCCGCGCGAGCCGCGGCAAAGAAAGTCAAGGCCAGCCTGGAGAGCGAACGCGGCAGCGCTCTTCAAAAGATTTCCAAGCTCGACGTCAAGGGGCGCATTCAGCTGGCGATGAAAGGCACGAAAGAAGAGCGCGCCATCCTCGTTCGCGATGGTACCAAGCTCGTGGCGCTGGCCGTACTGGAATCAGGGAAAATCACGGACGGCGAAGTAGAGAAGTTCGCCAGCCAGAAGAATGTCCTTGAAGCCGTCTTGCGCCAGATTCCCATGAAGCGCCGCTTCATGAAGAATTACAACGTGGTGCGCAACCTGGTCGCAAATCCGCGCACGCCGCTCGATATCTCGCTTGGGCTGATGAAGAACATCCTCGTCGCCGACTTGCGCAATCTCTCCTCCAACAAGGAAGTCTCCGAAACTGTCCGCAAACTCGCCCTCAAGATGTTCAAGCAGAAATCCGAGCCCTCCAAGAAATCGCACTAGCAACACGCTGTTTTAGAATAGAAACGGCGCGCCGCGCAATGCGCGAATGCGCCTATTTCGACCCGAGGTCCCTATGGCAGCCCCCGCTGTTCCCGACCAGATCACAGAGATTCTGCAAAAAGCGAACACCATTGCAGTCGTAGGCCTATCCGATAACCCACTGCGTCCCAGCCACGGCGTCGCCGCCTACCTGCAGAGCCAGGGTTACCGCATAATCCCTGTTAATCCCGAGATCACGAGTTCGCTGGGAGAACAGGCCTATCCTTCGCTGCTGGACGTGCCCGAAAAGATCGACATCGTCGATATTTTCCGGCGGCCAGAGTTCGTGGAGGAAGTCGTCGATCAGGCCATTCAGTTGAAAGTCCCCGCCGTGTGGATGCAGGAAGAGATCGTCCACGAGAAAGCGGCGCAGAAGGCTCGCGCTGCCGGAATCTATGTGGTCATGGACCGCTGCATCCTGCTGGAACACCGCGCCCGTTTCCGCTAGAAATGCTTACAGGCGGCGCAGCATGATCACCGTAGCATCGTCGTGCAGGCCGGCGCCGTTTGCGAAAGCACGCACATCGTCAATCAGGGTCTCAGGGCACTTGCCGCCGTTCTCGAAGTGGGCTTGCAGCCTCGCCGCTCCGTACTCTTCGTCCACGGCGTTGGTGGCCTCGGTGATGCCGTCGCTGTAGAGAGCGATTCGGGCCTGATCACTCAACGGTACCATCGCCTCGGAATACATGCCGTGCCCGATGCCCAGGGGTAACCCCATCTCGGTTTCGAGAAATCGCGCACCCGACGAGTCCACCAAAAGCGGCATCAAGTGCCCCGCATTGGCGTAGGTGAGCGTGCCCTGTTTCGAATCCAGCACGGCGTAAACCATCGTTACGAACCGACCGGAAGGGAAGTCCTCCACCATCAACCGGTTCAGTTTGGTAAGCACTTCCGACGGGGTACATGCATTCTCCGCCAGCGACCGCAACATCGCGCGCGTCGCCGACATCAACAGGGCCGCGGCGGTTCCTTTGCCTGACACATCGGCGATAACCAGTCCCCAGCGGCCATCACCAAGATCGATGAAGTCGTACCAGTCGCCACCAATGGCGCCCGCAGGAATCGACAAGCCGGACACAGCAAATCCCGGAATGAACGGCGAAGCCTTGGGCAGAAGCGCTTGCTGGATCGAGCGCGCCTCCTGCGCTTCGCGGCTCATTCGTTCGCGTTCGCTGCGCTCCTGCTTGAAGCGGAGCGCGTTCTGTACCGCCACGGCAATATGACTGGATAAACTCTGAAGCAGCCACAGGCGATCGGCATCGAACCCGTTAAGTTCGTTATGCGAAGCCGTGAAGACGCCCACCAGCTTGCCGTCAACATGAAGCGGGATGGCTACCTCCGAACGAGTGTCGTTGCCGCAGCCAATGTAGTAGGGATCTACGCTGACATCGGGGGCGTAACGCATCTGCCCGGTCGCAGCGACGTACCCGACCAGTCCCTCTTTTCCAATTTTGAGGCGATGTCCCCGGTCATGCACCCGACATCCTTCGACTCCAGCCAGAACCATTTCGGAGTTTTCTGGCTCATGCAGATACACGCTGATATCCATGCATCCGAACGAGCACGCGATATCATTGACGATCTTGTCTATCAGTTGATCCAGATCCAGAATCGAATTGATCTTCTGCGCGGCCTTCTGCAGCTTCAGCAATTCCTGCACGCGGTCCGGCGGCAACGTTGCTATCAGGTCAATAGTCGGATCGATCATGCCCGCGCCAGTGGTTGCCATGCGCTTTGCCCTCCAGGAGAGACGTAAACCCTTGTAAAACCCTTACTTACTGGTGCATTGGATGACGAACAGCGGCTCTAAGACTCTTTTTTGGGTGGCTTCTTGGAATGCGCCGGATTCGCTTCGGCCTCAGGCTTAACGCCTTTCCGCAGCCGTTGGATCTCCTCCAGCCGCTCCCGAATACGCCGCTCGACCCCTTCGTTCGTCGGAAAATAGTACTGGCGCTCGCGCAGATTGTCAGGCAGGCATTGCATATTGGCAACCTTGTGTTCAACCTCGTGCGCGTACTGATATCCCTGGCCATATCCGATGTTTCGCATCAGCGACGTGGGTGCGTTCCGCAGGTGCAGCGGGACGGGTTCGGCGGTGGTTCGCTCGACGTCGATTTGCACATCGCCATAGGCGGTATACAGCGCATTCGATTTCGGAGCCACGGATAAGTAGACCACGGCTTGTGCCAAAGCAAGATTTCCTTCCGGCATCCCGATGAAGTCCACCGCGTCGCGGGCGGCCATGCACAGAGACAGAGCATTCGGATCGGCAAGGCCGATGTCCTCCACGGACATCCGGACCACTCGGCGGGCGATGTACAGAGGATCTTCTCCGGCCTCCAGCATGCGGCCCAGCCAGTACAACGCCGCGTCCGGATCGCTGTTCCGCACCGATTTGTGCAGCGCTGAAATGAGGTTGTAGTGTTCCTCTCCCGCCTTGTCGTAGAGCAGGATGCGCTTCTGCAGCGCGTCCTGAACGATTTCGTCGGTGATCTCGGCTCCGGTTTCCTTCCCGGAAGTCTGCTTCGCAATGGTCGCCGCCACTTCCAGCACGTTGTAAGCGTTTCGCGCATCGCCGCTCGAATAGCTCGCAATCTTCTTCAGGACTTCGTCCGCTGCCTGCAGTTGCATCGTTCCGAGCCCACGCTCTTCCTCGGCCACGGCGTTCCGAAGCAATTGCTCGATCTGTTCCTCGGTGAGTGGTTTCAGGACGTAGACGCGCGTACGTGACAGCAAAGCCGAGTTGATCTCAAACGATGGATTCTCAGTGGTTGCGCCAATCAGGCGGATGTTGCCCTTCTCGACGTGCGGCAGAAATGCATCCTGCTGCGCCTTGTTGAACCGGTGAATTTCGTCGATGAACACGATCGTTCGCGTGCCGTACTGCCTCGCCCGTTCGGCGTCGGCCATCACCTGCTTGATTTCCTTGATGCCCGCGAGTACCGCCGAGAATTCAATAAAGTCCGCCTTGGTCATGCGCGCGATGATCTTGGCCAGCGTCGTCTTGCCCGTGCCCGGCGGGCCCCAGAAAATCAGCGATCCCGGATCATCGCGCTCAATTTGCGTGCGCAGAGGCTTGCCAGGGCCGACCAGATGCTCCTGACCGACGTACTCATCGAGAATGCGCGGACGCATGCGATCGGCCAGCGGACGGCCCTGGTCCGCCGAAGAACCGTCACCGGGCATTGTCTGAAAAAGACTCATTCGCGGTTGTTACATGCGTGAAGCGAATTCACCACAGAGACACAGAGCCACAGCGAAACCTGGACAAAGTCTTAAGAACTCAGCGAGTGCCGGGGTGTCCCAGCGCTTATGGATTGCAGGCGGCTCATCGCTCCAGCTTCCGCCGCGCAATCTCGTACAGTACGATGCTGGCCGCCACTCCGGCGTTCAGCGATTCCACCTGGGGTGTATGGGGAATCGCGAGAACTTGATCTACCTTGGCCATGACATCCTTCGAAATCCCCGCCCCCTCGCCGCCAATCAGCACACCGAGCCGACCCGCGAGATCAGCCTCCGGTAGCGGTACGCCTGTATGCGACGAGGTCGCCGCCAACCGCACCGCCTTCTCCCGCAACTGAGGCAAAATCTCCGCCAATTTCACCCGCACCAGCGGCACCCGAAAAATCGATCCCGCCGATCCGCGCACGACTTTCGCATTGAACGGGCTCACGGTGCCTTCGCCAAGAAGCAATCCTGCAGCCCCAAACGCCTCCGAAGATCTTAGAATCGTTCCCAGGTTTCCAGGATCCTGCAGGCCTACCACCACCACCAAGGGTCCGAGAGAGACGCGCTCGATTACGTCCGCGAAAGAACTCTGCTTATACCGAACCAGTGCCGCGACTCCCTGGGGTGTCTCACTCGGGACGACGGTGGCGAAAAGCTTGTCGGGCAGCACCGCCGTCTCCACATGCGCGCCTATCTGGGGCAACAGCCGTTGCGCGTGGCCCTCGGCTGATTCGCTGAAGAATACAGCCCGAAACCGAAGCCCGCTCCGGATCGCTTCCTCCAGAATCCGGACGCCTTCGATTGCACAATCGCCCGTCTCGGTCAGTTCCGCCCGCGAGAAGGCCCGTCGCATTTCCTTGACCAGCGCATTGTGGCGCCCTTCGACTCGCCGCAGTCTCTCCTGCGCGCCTTTGTTTGATCGAGAGGGAGGGTGAGGAGTCGCCATAAGGGCTCTGACGCTGATGATACGCCGCTGGTTCGGCTTGCAGCGCAGCGCCATGGTATGTTAGCTTTCGCCGTTTCAACTGGAAAAACTGGGGAAGGTGGCTGTGCTCGCGGAGATCATCAAGATCCATCACGACAGTCCCGAAGCTTCACTGGTGAAGTATGCGGCCGAGCAGATTAGGGCAGGACAAGTCCTGGGCATGCCGACCGACACCTTCTACGGCCTGGCGGCAGATCCACTGAACCTGCGTGCCGTCGAACGAGTCTACGAGATCAAGTCGCGCTCTCGCCACAAGCCACTCTCGCTGCTCATTGAAAGCGTCGATCAAGCCGAAGACCTCGCCCGTCCGCTGCCCAAGGAATTTTACGATCTGGCCCGCCGCTTCTGGCCTGGCCCACTCACGATCATCGTGCGCGCCGCGTCCAAGTTGCCTCTCAAAGTCACCGCCAATACGGGCAACGTTGCCCTGCGAGTTCCTTCCGCCAAGATTCCCCTCGCCGTGATTCAGGCTGCCGGCATTCCTATAACCGCCACCTCCGCCAACCTGAGTGGTGCATCCGAATGCACGACGGCGGAGCAGGTGCGCGATCAGCTGCAAGACCGCATCCCCATCATCGTGGATGGCGGCACTTCTCCTCGCGACGTGGCCTCGACCATCATTGACCTTAGCAACTCCGACGACCGCTGGCGCGTGATTCGCGAAGGCGCAATACCAGCCAAGGAGATCTCGACGTTCTTCGCTCAGGGATGATGCACTTCGACACGATCCAGCCTTCACGTAGAAACTGGCCCTTGTGGACGCTGGCAGTGGCCGCACTAGCCTTCGTCCTCTTCCTGATCACAACGAGCATTCGCATCGTGCACGAGGCTGGAAAACAGGAGACCCATCCGGCCGACGCGATCGTGGTCTTCGGGGCGGCCGAGTATTCCGGGCGGCCATCCCCAGTACTGCGTGCGCGCCTTGATCACGCTTACGACCTGTACGCAAAACATCTGGCGCCTGTCGTGATCACAACCGGCGGCGCGGCGTCCGATCCAAGCTTCAGCGAGGGTGGCGTGGGCCACGACTATCTCATGCGGCGCGGTGTTCCTGAGCACAACCTGATCGCGGAAACGATGGGTACCGACACAGCTCACTCCGCCGAGCGCTTGGGCGTCATCCTGCGCACCAACGGCATGCATACCTGCTTGGCGGTTAGCGACGAATACCACATGTTTCGGATCAAGAAGCTATTGCAGCACGAGGGCGTTCAAGTCTACGTAGCCCCGCGCACGGGATCGCGCCCGCGAGGTATTGCCCTACGAATGATCGCTGTCCTGCGCGAAGCAATGAGCTATCTGGTCTGGAAGATAGGATTGCCAGTATAGAGTGTCACGCCCAGAGCCTAAAGCCCGGAGCCCTGAGGCCACGAGCTATTTCCTACCACCCCATCCTTTCCCGCAGCGCCGTGATATGCGCCACATGGTGACGCCCATGCCATGAATAGAGAGCGAGATTCTTTTCGAGGTCCATGAGCCCGATCTCCGGATGCCGGAAAGTTCGCTTCCAGTCTTCGGGCTTGAAGGCTCGCAGCATCAGCATCCACCGGGAATGCAGGGATGCCAGCAGAGCTAACGACGGAGCCACCGGCGCGCTTCTTGCCTCCGGCAATTCAGCCCACCGATCCTCCATGTAGGAGCGAATCGTCGGCTCCTCTTCCGTTAAAGCAAGCTTGAAGCGCATGTACGAATTCATGTGGCTGTCGGGCACGTGGTGCACCACCTGACGCACGGTCCATCCGCCCTCACGATAGGGCGTATCGAGTTGTGTCTCCGAAAGACCCTTCACAGCCGCTTCCAGGCGTGCTGGAGTCTGTTCAATATCGTCGAGGTATCTTGCTTTTTGATCGGTTGAAAGAGGACCTTGGTAGGAAAACTTGCCAATTGGAAAGCGTGGATCGGTCATGCCGTCTCCCCCGTGCATCCGAACACCGAAGTGTAGCGCGGTCACCCCGCCGCGAGAACGAGTGCTTGTGGCCCGCTGCTCACGAGAGTGTTCGCCGCGACCATTTAGATGACGGCGCGTGGCGTCGGACGCGAAAAAGGGCAGGCCGCTGCAGCCCTCCCTGTCTCGGTGTGAATGTTATGCGTCTACTGTACGGCGACTGCAACATCGGTCGTGTGAGAGGTAGTCCCGTCGGATCCGGTCACCGTTACGACGTAGGTGCCCGCTGGCGTTCCAGTGCCGCGTCCGCCGCCCGAACTGCCGCCACAGCCGGCCGCAGAGAGAATCAGCGCGATCGTGATCAACGTCAGCGCTGCGGCCCAGCGTTGCCGTCGCACAGGAATTGCCAGCAGAAAGATGCCAGCGACCAGAACTCCGCCACCGCCCAGCCACAAGGGACCACTACCTGGCGCAAGTGCAGCGGACGCGGTTGTGATGCTTAGAGTGACTGAACCGCTGGTGGTTCCACTGTTCAGAGTCAGCGGGCCGCCGCTCACCGTGCATCCGATCTTGGCCGACGACGGCGCAGTACAAGTGAAGTTAATCGTGCCGCTGTACCCGTTGCGCGCGTCCACCGTAATGGTCGAGGTTCCCGAACCTCCCGCCGTTGCGATGCCGACCGTGTCGCCGAACATCGAGAAATCCGCAGCCGTGGGACTTCCGCTGCTCCACTTGTTCACCAGAACTGCCGCGTCGATCGAGCCCAGTCCGGTGACCTGGTCGTAGCCCACCCCCGCACTGAAGCCATACTGCGCCGTCCCCGATTGCGGACAATCAGCTGTGGCTCGATCGCACGGGACGATGTTATTGCCGGTGGTGATGTCGTGAAACGCGCCCACGTTCGCGGCTGACAACGCGTAGAGCGCCGGATTAATGTTGCCTTGCCGCGAAACGGTCTTCTGATTCAGAATCGCAACGATGCCGGCGAAAGTCGGAGCTCCAAACGATGTACCGCCCGCCACATCGGGCACACCAGTGGAGTCAAGAAAGCCATTGGTGCAAGGAAGCTGCGGCGGTGAAGCGCTGGGGTCATTCACGCACAACATATACCCGTCATGATTCGGCCCGGCCGCTAAGGCAATATCCGGAACATCGCGGCCGCCATCATTGGGAACGCCCGTGCCCGTCTGCCAGCTTGGCTTTGAGAACAGTGTGCTCGCTCCGCCCCCGCCAGCCGACAAAGCGTTCACCAAGCCCACGTCATTCCAGGTCGTCTCCCCGATGTAGGATTTTGCCGAGCCATTCATGCCGTTGTTCGACGAATTCCAGAAGTCTCCAGGGTTGTCGATGTCGCCGTTGAAGCCGGTCCCGCCCACGGATGTGACATAAGGCAGCGCTCCCGGAATGTCGACACCCAAACCGCCCTGTGCCGGCAGTCCAGGAGATGTGTCGCAATCCGCCGCCCCGAAGTCGCCACTCGCCGCCGCGATCGTCTGGCCTTGCATACCGGCCTGTTGCGTCAATTGCTGAACAGAAGTAAGGAATGTCGACGGCAGATTCTGCTCGCAATTCCCATAGCTCATGCTGAGAACCGGAGCCAAATTATTATCGATGGCAAAAGTGAATGCGTCGAACACGTTCGAATTCTGATTGTTCCCCGTGTAGACAAACACTATTTTTGCGCCCTTGGCGACTCCGTGCGACCACTCCAGATCAAGGCTCGATTCACCAATATCCCCGCTGAATATCGTCGCCGCTCCTGTTTGTGGCACTAGCCTCCTTTCGAAGTTGCTTGCCGACAGAGCGGGCAATCCTGCCGCGCTTCGGAACGCATTGAGATCAGCGTCCTTGACTTCGGTTTGACCGGCAACGGCGATCGACTGATTCGTCCCGTCAAATCCCGACGTGTAGAGCGCTTTCACGTCATAAATCGTCGTGAAATCATCCGGACTCATGAAGTGCGTGCTGCTTCCAAAGTTGAAATTCGGTTTTGCCGTTGCCGCCAGCGCCCGATTCATGCGCACGCGCGCCTTCGGCCGAAAATTGCTCAGCCCTTGCACTCCCAGAACGACCTCGCCCAACGCGCTCGGGACCGAAGGTTCCACACTGTTCGCGAAGTGCGACTCGCCCTTCGCGGTGAAGTTATGCATCTCAGTTCGGAATGCCGTTTCGATCTTGGTTACCGACCCCGTAAACCACAGCTGCGTCCTACCCCGCGCCACCCGGTCCACCGTGAAGCCCTGCGACCGCAGCCAGGAAACGACCTTGTCCAGATCCGACTGGCTCAGACCAAAGCGCTCGGCGTATTGCTCCGGGGTCAGCCATTTGTGATAGTTCGGCGAAGACGGATCCTGCAGGTCGGCGAGCAATTTCTCTGCATCCGCTTCCTGCGCGGCCGTGCGTTTGAACACCAGCGAGACGCTCTGCAGTTTCGTCGCTCCATCCATCCGCCCCTGGTCCGTCGCCTTCTGAAGCAAAGGGTGCAAATTTCCGCGAAGCGGGATGCTGTCCCGGTCGTCGATGGCTTGCATGATGCGATTCGCTGCCTTGATCTGCGAAAAGGCGTTGAGGGCTAAGCCGAACGTCAGAAGAAACATCAAAGGCTTCAGAGATTCACGCACGGGCCGACTCCCACTAAATCTTCTCTTATCGCTGAGATGTTGTTCTGGGAATGGATTCATTCGAGGCCGTGAAGGATGCTTGCCGAAATGGCTATTCCCCACAACGCCTAGATTTTATGACAGGCTGAGTAACCCGAAACGAACCACTAGGACATTACTGGAACTAACGGCGCGTTAACGCAAGAATGCGGACCGGCCCATCAACTTCGCCTTCCAGCTTCATCGGGGCGACCACCACCACGGCGCCCGCGTCGGGCACGCGTTCGAGGTTGGCTACGTTCTCCAGGTGATAGACGCTGTGGGCCAGCGTGTATTCGTGAACGGCCAGAGTACGCGACGATCCTGGGTCCACGCTCAGTGTGTCGATTCCAAGAGCCAGCGCTTGCCGGCCCTCCACCAGAAACCGTGCAGCATCGCGTGAATAACCAGGAAAGTGCATCACGCCATTCTTGTCGGTGTTGCGATAGTCCTTCGGCGAGGCCCAGCGCACTCCCCAACCGGTGCGAACGACCACGACGGCACCCGCTGGAATTTCTCCGTGAATCTGTTCCCACTGCCCGATGTCGACGACTGAAACTTCATAGTCCGGATTCCGTCGCACTTGCTCGGTGACGTCGAGAACGGAAAGCGGCGCGATCAAACGCTCCGGCGGAATCTGATCCACCGTCCACATGCCGCGCACCAGGCGCGCCGGAGAATCAATGCTCGTATTGCTGGAAGTCGACACCGAGACCCGGCGCAGGCCTTCCTTCTGAATCAGTCCCGCAGAGCGGACCGGCGAATCGGCGCGGATTGCTGCCGCATGTGCATGTGCCATCGCGTGGGTGAGGTCTACCACGCCCGTGAAATTTCCGGCGGGCAATGCATCCGGGTGGCGCTGGGCAAAAACTAACAGAGCCAGTGCCAGCGCGTAACCGATTACTACCGTCTTGATCCTCATCACTTCCTTACTGACAGTTCTTGACCGACAAATGACGACAATCGTTTCCGCATGCTGCCGCCCAAGCGGAAAAATCCAGGTTTTGGGGGGAAGTCCTTACAAATTGTCGCCTGCAGGTAACCAACCACTCAAGGTACCGACGGCCATGACCGCCCGGGGAAGGCGGTTGAAAGCCTTAGGGGTTCGTAATCAGGGCATCGCTTCAGCGATGCCGTAACGGCGACAAGTCATTGGCCCCTTCAGGGGCCGCCTCGACCGGCTCCAAGACCCTGCATTTTATTTTCCGAGAATGGAGCCATTCACAATCCCGCCAAACCCGCCGCTGCCACGGCCGCCACCACCGTGCTCACGAAATTCACACTGTCATTGCTGATCCACCCGCGCCGCTCAAACAACGCCCCCAGGAAACTGTCCACCACCATCCCGACAACTCCGGTGAGCGCCGCGATCCACATCCACGGTCCCGAGAGCAAGCCTGCCCATCGGCAGACCAGACTCACCACCAGCGCCGCAAGGGCGCCGGCCGCAGTGCCAGAGAGCGTAACTCCGCCATCCGTCCCTGCCGTTACGCGCTCGAACGTAGTAATCAGGCGGGCGTGCTGGCTTACAGCTTGTCCGCACTCACTCGAAACCGTATCGGCTGCGGCCACGGCGAGCGCAGCCGCCATACCGAGCAGCATAAGAGGCGCATGCCAAGCGGAGTAGCAGACTGCACAGGCAGCCGCCATTCCCGTGTTCGCCAATACCTGCGAGGCGCTCCGTCCCTCTTTCCGCTCCGCGACGCCCAAGCGCTGTTTCCTCATCCGGCCAAACCGGGTTGCAAGCCACGTAACGACAAAAACCGACAGCAACCCCGCAAAAGCTCCGGGTCCCACACTTACAAAAAGCGCAAAGCAAACTACAGCTCCGGCAGTGGCTCCCGACCGCGATACCCCTCTCACAAGGTGTCCCAAGGCGGCAAAAGCCACCGTTATGGCGAGAATCAGGGCCAATCGTTGCGCCGAATCCCCCCACCATCCGTTCGGAATTTGACTTAAGTGCAATGTAGTCAGATACATAACAAAGGGCATCGATTTTGCTAGGGCTCCGATGAGGTGGAATCAAACTCATAACTACTACCCACAGGGTTCGTTCTGTTCCAAGCCCCGCCCGTCGTGCTTTTTCTCTCGGTTACCTTGCAAGGTTGATGCATCAAAATCTCAATCGTGCGCTAAACTTTCGACGCTAGGCGCGGCTCTGGCGCCTTTTGAGTTTCTGGGAGAACTTATGGCGGCCTCCGTTTGGTCTGGGTATCTGACGTTTGGCTTGATTTCGATGCCGGTGCGCCTCTTTTCCGGCGCCCGCAGCAGCGGGATTTCTTTCAACATGCTGCACCGTCCCGATTTGCAGCGCGTGAAACAGCAATATATATGTCCTGCGGAGAACCGTGTCGTCGAGCGCAGCGAAATCGTGAAGGGCTACGAATTCCGCAAAGACGAGTACATCGTCATCGAGCCCGAAGAGATCAAGAAGATCGAGCCGCAGACCGCCAAGACCATGGAGATCCTCGAATTCGTGAAAACGAGTGAAGTGGATCCCGTTTACTTCGAATCGTCTTACTACATGGTTCCCGACGAAGCGGGACGCCGTCCCTACGCACTGCTGACCAAGGCGCTCGAAGAGAGTGAATACGTCGCCATTGCAAAGCTCACCATGCACAACCGCGAGTACACCGTGTTTCTCCGCCCGCACTCCGGCGGCATGATGTTGCACACGATGTACTACGCCGAAGAAGTCCGCCAGGTGGAAGGCTTCGGTGCGCCTGATGTCGAACTAAAAGAAGCAGAAGTGAAAGTCGCACACCAACTCATCGAAGCGTTGGCCACTGACTGGGACCCGGAAAAGTATCACGACACTTTCCAGGAGAACCTCAAGAAGCTCATCGAAACCAAACTCGAAGGCGGCAAGGTGGTCGAAATCGACAGACCCAAGAAGCTTGCGCCGGTAGTGGACCTGATGGCAGCGCTCAAGCAAAGCCTGGCCGAAATGGAAGGGAAGAAGAAGCCGGCCGCCACCACCAAGGCCGCCCCCGAAGCCGCCGTCGCCGGAGGAAAACCCCGCCGGGGAAGATAGTTTCTTACGACCCACGTAGGAGCAGCCGCCTCGGCTGCCCAGTCGAGCGAGGCTCGACAACTTGTCGGACGCTAAACCTAAAGCCGTCCATCAGGCAACCCATCTCCGCGATCAGCACACTAACCCAAAGGGTCCTGGTGAAGAGTGGCGACTGAAGACTGACGACTGGCTGAAATCTCCAGTTCCCGATTACAATATCCAATTCTTCCGAAAGCCTTGAAATTCACGCGGGGTGCCGATGCGTTTGGTGCGTAAGGGCCAATTAGTTGGGTTGCTGTTCCTTTTCCTGATCTGCATCTCGTGTGGCGATGTCTACCGGCCCACCATCATCCCGCAACCCGTCCCGACCCCCGATCCGAAAAATGCCCACTCCACCTTTGCCGTGAACCAAAACGGCACGTTCAGCGCCGGCACCGGCATGCAAGTCAACGTTTCCGGAGACTCCGCTGCTGGTGTTACCAATGTGGCCATACTGCCCGTGCACGCCACCTTGCTCGGAAGCAAGGTGTGGGTGGCCAACCAGGGCGCGGACTCGGTCAGCGCATTCACCGTCTCCGCCGGATCGGGCACCGGGACCGCCACCAATGTCAACCTCGCGACGGGGGCTGCTCCAAGTTTTGTCGAGAGCACCGAACCCACCACTATGTATGTGGCAAATTCGGGAACCAATACTGTGAATGCCATCAGTACGGTCAGCAACGCGATCACCGATACGATCCCGGTCGGAATTCATCCGATCGCCATGGTGGAAACGCCGAACAACGCCGCCACGACCGGCCTGACCAAGAAGCTTTTCGTCGTCAATAGTGGTTCAGGGGAGGTAAAGGTAATCAACGTCGCGGACAAGACGGTGATCGCATCCATTCCAGTCGGTGCTTCGCCAAGATGGGCAGCCTACCGCAGCGACGGCGCCCGCGTGTACGTCCTGAGCCACGATGTTGGGACTCTCACAGCCCTTGATGCCCTGGCGCCCTCTTGCACGCCCGCCAACAATAATTGTGTCGTGACAACTACTGCGGTCGGCGCAGGCGCCGATTTCCTCTACTACGACAGCCGACGCAATCACCTCTACATTCCCAACCCGACTACCGGAAGGGTCGCAATTTACGATGCCAGCAATGACGCGCTTCCACTACTGGCCAATATCGATCTGACCGCGGCCATCCCGGGCGGAGGCGGAACGCCTTGCCCCGCCACCGGCTGCACGCCCGTATCCGTGACCGCCTTGCCCGATGGCACGCGCGCCTACATTGCCAGCTTCTACATCGACAACACGTCCGCCAACTGCCAGCAGACGGCGTGCCTGCAGGCCCAAGTGACCGTCGTCGATGAGCTGACCAACCAGGTGACCAAGGCGATCCCGATGCCGCAGGTTTCCGTCTCGCCGGTCGCAGACTGCGCCGCCGCCCGCTTCCGGATCTCAGCGGCAACCGCCATTGATAGCTCGCGCGTCTATGTTTCCAGTTGCGATGCCAGCGGAGTCTGGACCATCAATACCTCTGGCGACAGCTACTTCGCGTTTGTCCCCGCGCCCGGCAGCGCGTTCGCGCCCACGCTGGTGAACATCACGGCTGCCACGCAGAACGGAACGGACACCACCTTCACCTTCACTTACGACCCGAATTCGGGAACGCCTCTTCTTCTCGGCACGCTCGTCACCGTGACCAATATTTCGGTGGCTGCCGATAAAGGAACCTTCGCGGTCACGGGCATCGCCAACGGAACCTTTACCGTCAGCAATCCCGCAGGGCAGTCGACCACAGGAGAAAGCGCAACCGGCCTGGGTCAGCCACCCAGGCAGAACCCGGTCTTCATGCTCACCGGTTCCTAGGTTTTGGTAGCGCCGGCATCTTGCCGGCAGTCCTGATGGCATCCTGCCCTCAGCGCGGGCAGTCGCCCATTGGATAGCCGCCGAGCCGGCGGGGCTACAAGTCGAAAGCATTTGCGGTGTGATCGAGGCAGCGCCCCTTTTAAGGTTGCTGGAAAGCGCCTGGAAATTTAGGGAGAGGTGGGCGCGTGTCCACCGGAAAAGCGCAAGATGTTGGCGTGCGGTTAGCTTCCGGCGGCTGCGGCCATATCGAGGTTTCGCCGGCGGTTGTAGCGCAGTGCGATATTCATGAACACGCTGCCCACGGGCGTCTCAAAGCACATCACCAGCGCCTCGGTATCTTCGCTGCTCTTGATGCCCTCAGCGGACGTGTGCATGACCGGTGGGTGCACGCGGAAGTGGAAGCCCTGATCATTCAACGCCGTGATTGCGTTGCCGATGATTTGGTTGGCCAGCTCGCAAGCCGTCTCTTTCACGAGCAGATCGGATTCGGGCAAATCGGCGCCGGCCATTTTGCTGGCCACGCGCACGGCCGTCTCTTCATCGAGGTCGATGATGATGCGCCCCTCGATGTCGCCGGTCACCCATACCATCGCCGCCACACCCTTCCGGCGATAGGCTTCCTCCTCCATACTGAGGTTGCCGATCGATGTGCTGCACTGCAGTCCTTGTGCCAGCACTGCGTCCGCCGAATTGATGAACGGCTGGATCAACTCCATCTTCATGAGATCAGGCTCCCGCCCCGGCCGCGACAGCCACCGCGCCATCCTCGCCCAGCACGTACTTGATCACCTCGTAGAGCACTTCCGGTTTCACCGGCTTTTGCACGAAATGCCGGGCTCCACGCTGCAAAGCGGCCACAATGTTTTCCTGATAGCCGACCGACGACACCATCACGATGCGCGCTTCCGGATGCGATTGCACGATCCGTTCTGCGGCTTCGATCCCTTCCATCTGCGGCATGGTGATATCCATGAGCACGATGTCGGGATGCGTCCGGTCATACTCGGTGATGGCGGTCAAGCCATCGCCCGCCTCGCCAGCCAGATGTCCACCAAAGGACTCGACCATGCGGGCCAGGTTCTTGCGCGCAAAGACCGAGTCGTCCACGATCAGGTAGCGGACTGGCTGCCCGTCCTTGCTGCGTTTTACTGGCGCAAACTGCTCCATAACGACCTCCTGTTACTACTTGCTTACTACACGGCGCTCTCGCCGGCTAGATAACCCTAGTTTTGCCCGGCGCTTACGCCTTTTCCGCTCGCGCCGTTCCCAGACTGCGCCTCACCACGCCCATTCTCCTGGGCGCATTGCGCCATGAGCGTGCTCGCCATGGCTTCTAAACCTACGACTCGACAAGCGTAACCACGATCTACAGCCGCCTTCGGCATGCCATAGACCACACACGATTCCTCGCTCTGCGCGATGGTCATGCCGCCAGCCGCCTTGACCGTTCCCAGACCCTCTGCCCCGTCATCGCCCATGCCGGTCATAATTACGGCGACCGTCTGGGGGCCGAACTCTTCGGCTGCGCTGCGAAACAGTACGTCTGCCGAAGGACGATGGCCCCGAATGCGCGGCTCATCGCTCAAGAGCGCCACGTTGCCCAGAGGCAGCTTTTTGACTTTCAAATGCCGGCTCCCCGGGCAGATCAGCACGCGACCAGGCATCAACAGATCTCCCGATTGCGCTTCCTTCACGCGCAGCGCACAAGTTTCGTCGAGCCTGCGCGCGAACATTTCGGTGAAATTTTCCGGCATGTGCTGCACCACCACGATGCTGCCCGGAAAGTCCGCGGGCAGTTGCGAGAACACGTACTGCAGCGCATGTGGTCCGCCCGTCGAGACCCCGATGGTCACGATCTTCGTGGGAGCCTTGGCAGAAGCGACCGGCGCCTTGCCGTACTGCATCGTGTTAGCCAGCGGCTTCATCGTCACGCTTTTGCTGCTGGCCGCCGCTTTAATCTTGGTAATCAGTTCAGCGGCAATTTCGGGCATGCGGGTGGAGACATCCCGCGGCTTGGCTACGAAATCAAACGCGCCGAAACTCAGCGCCTTCAGCGTGATCGACGCCCCTTCCGTGCTATGCGAACTCACCACGATCACCGGCACCGGATACAGCTTCCGCATGACTTGGCGCAGCATATCGATTCCGTTCATGCCGGGCATCTCGAGATCGAGCGTGACCACCTGCGGTTTCAGCTCTTCGATCTTCTTTAGCCCGAAGCTGCCGTCCATGGCCGTACCCACAACTTCGATCGAGCTGTCCCCCTCGAGGATCTGCGGGATTAGCTTCCGCATCAGGGCAGAATCATCTACCACCAGCACGCGCACGCGAGGGGATGTCACGCCTGTCCTCCCGCCGATTGGCTCAGTTCTCTGCGGTCGGCATGGGAAAGCAAGAGGCCGGAACTTACTCCCCCCGCTTCCTTCGGTCGTGACCGCGCAAAGTGATCCACTACCGCGGACAGGTTCAAGATCAGCACAACCCGCCCGTCGCCCAGGATAGAAGCCCCGCTTACCAGATCGGTTGAGACCGCATGGTCGTCCAACGCCTTGATGACCAACTCTTCCTCACCTTCCAGCCCATCGACAATGAGCCCGAATTTCTTTTCCCCAATGCTGATGACCAGCACGAAAAGCTTGTTGTTCGCCCACTGCGGACCCGTGGCGCGCGCCTTGCCGAGCCGGACCAAGGGTAGAACTTGGTTGCGCAACTGCAGCACTTCGTAGTGATCGACCTGGTGGACTTCCCCTTCGCGGGTGCGCGCGATCTCAACCACCGAGTTCAGTGGGATCGCGTACAGCCGCTCCTGCACCTGGAACAGCAGCGCCTTGATGATGGCGAGGGTGAGCGGTAGCTTCAGCCGGAACGAGGTTCCCTGTCCGGGGCGCGTCTCGATCTGGATGCTACCCTTGAGTCGGTGCAGCACGCTTTGCACCACATCCATACCCACGCCGCGCCCCGACACTTCCGTGACCTGTTCCGCCGTGCTGAATCCGGGGCGGAATACGAAGTTCAGAGTCTCGGCTTCCGTGAGGCGGCCAGCTTCCTCTCTCGTGACCAGCCCCAATTCGATGGCCTTGGTCTTGATCCGTTCCCCATCCATGCCGCGTCCATCGTCCCGCACTTCGACGATCACCTGATTGCCCTGGTGGTACGCGCTCAGGTGAAGTGTCCCCTGTGCCGATTTGCCAGCCTTCTTACGCTCTTCTGGAGATTCCAGACCGTGGCCGATCGCATTGCGTACCAGATGCGTCAGTGGTTCGGCGATAGCGTCCAGGATGCTCTTGTCGAGGTCCGTGTCTTGTCCGCTGACCACCAGTTCGACATCCTTGCCGCACTGTCGCGCCACGTCGCGCACCATGCGTGGGAAACGCCGGAACAACTGCTCCACCGGCACCATCCGAATCTTCATGACCGACCGCTGTAGATCGTTCAGCACGCGTGCTTGAAAGGCCATCGCGTCGCTGAATTTCCCGCGCAACTGGTCCTTGGGATAAGTCCGAGCGAGTTCGTTCAGCGCCTGCTGCAGCATGGACTTGCCGATAATCAACTCACCGACCAGGTTCAGCACGCTGTCAATGCGCTCGGCATCCACTCGCAAAATGTTTTCGGCCAAAGTGGTGGGGGCCAGGGTGACGGTTTCCGCCGAGTCTTCGTGTGCTTGGTGCGCATCCACAACATCGTGTTCAAGCGTAGGCTGCGCAGTAGCAGCAACGGCCGCTTCCTTGACGACGCGCTTGGCCGGACGTTCCGCAGCCGCGGCGACCTCTCCCGGAAGCAATTCGGCCTTTACATTTGCCACGATGGTGGGGATCTGGCATTTCGCGCAAACCTCTTCGCCCGTCTTCTCCGTGGCCACCAGGAATTCCACCTGCTTGGTTGCGGTCGGAGAGTCCGCCTCCGGACGCGCGGCCAGAACGTCTCCCAGCGTCGCGAGCGCATTCTGCAGCAGTTGGCGTCCGGCGATCGGCATGGCACAGTGCGGATCGATGTGGGCCTGCACGTGGTAAACGAAATTCCCGCCCTTCTGGGCTTTCTGGACGGCGAGTTTCTCGTATTCGGTCCAGCCTAGCGTTTTCGCCGTGACCACAGCCTTCTTCTTCGCGCCCCGCTTGCTGCCCGGTTCCTCAGTGAGTTTCTTGACCATTTTCCGCAACGGATCGCGGGTGGGTAATTTGGCATGCTTGCGATAGGAGGCGAGCATCGCGGAAAACAGGTCTGCGGCGGTAAATGCCACTTCCGCCAGCGTCGCGTGTGCGGCCGCTGATTCGAGCGCCAGCGCGTCTTCCAGTTCGTGTGCGACTTCGCTGAGCTCGCGGTATCCGCAAGCCGCTGCGTCGCCCTTCAGCGTGTGCACGATGCGGCGCAGGCTGCGCACAATCTCGGAGTCGCCGGGACTCTTTTCGAGCTTCAGCGCTTCATCGTTCAGAGCCTGCAGCAATTCCTGCGCGCTCTCAAAGAAGAGTTCCCGCAGTTCCGCCATGCGCTCGTCTTGCTGGCTCATAGCATTCCCTCGACGCGCTGGTAGGCGGTACCGCTGTTGCGGTGCACCATCTGGAATTTTTCCGTGAGACCGAGCAAGCTTTCGGCGTGCCCGACGAACAGATAGCCATCCGGGTTCAGGCAGCGGTAGAACTTGTTGATCAGCCGTTTCTGCTCAGCTTCGTCGAAGTACATCATGACGTTCCGGCAGAAAATGACGTCGTTCCGTTGCGGAAGGTACTCGGTCTTCAGATTGTGAAAGTCGAAGTGCACCACTTCCTTGAGCGCCTTCTTGACCGCATAGCGGTCGCCGATCTTGTCGAAGTAGCGCAGCCGGTAGCTGTAGTCAACCGTCGACATCTGGTTTTCGCTGTACGTTCCTTCTTGTCCGGCGCGCAGCACGGAATAGCTGATGTCGCTGGCCAGAATTTCCACCTTCCACGGCGGCGGAATCAGCGGCTTGGGCGTGGGGGCTTCCACGGGTAACGGATTCCGCATGTAGTAGTAGGCAAGCGCGTCCGCCACCTGCATGGCCATGGTGTACGCCTCCTGCCCGGTCGAGCAGCCGGCGCTCCAGAAGCGCAACGCGAAATCGCGGCGTTCCTGCTTGCGATGCAGCAGGTCTTCCAGCACATATTTGTGGAACAGATCCAGCTGCGCGCGGTTCCGGAAAAAACTGGTTTCGTTGACCGTCAGGTTTTCGAGGAGCAGTGCCAGTTCACTGCGTCCGGCATCGCTGATCAGTAACCGGTAGTAGCTGTAGAAGGAATCGACTTGGCATTCCCTGAGACGGCGCAGCAGGCGGTCCTGCAGGAAATGCGTGCGGCGCTCGTCGAAGTGCATGCCGCACTCCTGGTATACGAGCGCCTGCAGAAGCTTCAGCTCTGCTTCAGTGAGTGCGGGTGCCGGGGCTGCGCCTGATGTTCCCATGGGTCTGGTTCGCTGTGCCTAACGGGCCGACGCGCCGCGGGCCTCCGGTTTCGAATTTGCCGCTGTTTTGCCTTCCGCCGCTTGCTGCGCTTTCAATGAGCCCGCTTCCAAAAGCTTGGTGGTATCGAGCAGCATAATCAGGCGTCCCTTGTATTTTCCGAGTCCAGTGACGCAGCTCAAGCCACCCTCCTGTAGAACGGCGGGCGGCGGCTCAATGTCGGCGGCGGCAATCTTCAGCACTTCAGATGCAGAGTCCACAATCAACCCGGACAGCCGCCCGTTGAACTCAACCACGAGGATGCGGTTTCGTCGGCTCGTTCCGGTCTCCTTGATGCCAAAGCGCTTGCGCAGATCGATCACCGACACGATCTTTCCGCGCAGATTGATCACGCCTTCCAGGTACTCGGGCGCATCCGGCACGGCCGTAATGTCGGGCACGCGCACGATCTCGTGCAACGCCGTGATGGGCACGCCATAGGTCTCGTTGCCCACCTGAAAGCCCACGATCTGCAGTTCGCGGTTGGTGTGGCGCTCCATGCTCATCCCTAGGCTCCCGCGGTAGCGCGACGCGCGAACTTGCTCGAACTCTTGTCGTTGCTGCGCGTGTGCTCCACGTCGCCGGTGCGACCTGCAACCCGCTCCAGCGCGTCCAGCAGTTCGCGCGACATCTTCGACATCTGCTCGGCCGAAGCCGCCAACTCGGTCGATCCCGACGTCGACTGCTGGATCAGCTCGCGCATGCGCTCCATGGCCTTGACCACCGCCTGCGCGCCCGAGGCCTGTTCTTCTACCGCGGAATTGATTTCGTGCGTGATTTCGTTCAGCCGCGTCGTGGCCCGCGCAATCTGCGACGAGCCGTGCGACTGTTCGTTGGTGGCCGCGCCGATTTCCTGCGCGAACTTATAGACCTCGGTGACCACGTTCGAAATCTTGCGCAGTGCGCCGTTCAGCTCTCCGCCCAGTTCGAGGCCTTCGTTGACGATGGTGGTGCTCTCGTCCATGTTCTCGACGGCCTTGCGGGCTTCCTTCTGGATGCTCTGGATCAGTTCGGAAATTTCCTTGGTCGACTGTGCCGACTTCTCGGCCAGCTTGCGGACTTCATCCGCAACCACCGCGAAACCGAGTCCGTGTTCGCCCGCGCGCGCCGCTTCGATCGCGGCGTTCAGAGCCAGAAGATTGGTCTGCTCGGCCAGATCGTCGATGACTTCGATGATCTTTCCGATATCGTCGGCCCGCTGCCCGAGTGCGTCGATGATGGAGCCCGAGGAGCGAATGGTGTTGTTGATCTTGGTCAGCCCTTCGGTCGCCTTGTCCATGGTCGTGATGCCGCTATGGACTTCCTCGCGCGACCGGTTCGAAATGTCGAGCAGGACCTTCGCCGTATCCGCCACGCGCTGGATGGAAGCCACCATCTGGTCGATGGAGGCAGACGTTTCACTCACACTCGAGGCCTGCGTCTGCGTGCTCTTCACCATGTTCTGCACGTTGACGCTCATTTCGTGCATGGTGCTGGTGACCTCATCAATAGCAGACGATCCCTGCAGGCTGATCTTGGCCGATTCGTCGGACGCGCCTGCCACCTGGCTCGAAGCGCTGGCCACCTGCGACGCCAGGTCGCGTACGCTGCGCACCAGTCCGCGCAGGCTCTCGACCATCTGCTGGAAGGCATGTCCCAGGGTGTCTTGTTTCGAACGCGGCTCGACTTCGACCATCAGGTCGCCGTTGGCGATGGCTTCGGAGACCGTGGCCATCTCTTTCAGGTAGGTGACCATATTCGCGAACGTGCGTGCCAGTTCTCCAATTTCGTCCTGCCGCTGCGTATCGATTTCGATGTTGTGATCCAGATCGCCCGTGTTGCCGATTTTGTGAGCGACCGTCATGAGCTTGGAGAGCGGTTCGGTGATCGAACTCGCCGTGCGATAAGCGATACCGATTCCCACCCCGAGTGCAATCAGCATGCTCACGAACGAAACAACGATGGTCCACCTCGCGGCGGTGTCATCCGACTTGCGCCGTTCGTCCACTATCTTGTTGTTTTCTCTGTCGGCCGCGTCCAGGAATTCGGTCGAATTCTTTACCCACGAGGAAGCGTCTTTCTGCAGGTAGAAAATCTGCAACTCCGCCACGGTGGCGTTGCCGCTGTCCACGTCCTTGCGTTTGTCCACCAGCGGTTGGGCGAACTCCTTCGCCCAGTTCTGCTCCAGTTGCTGCACTTTTTCGAGGGAGGCCTTTTCCGTTTCCGAGGCCGCGAGAGCTTGTGTCTTTTCCAGCTTGTCGTTGAGGTGTCGGATTCCCTCGTTCATGCGATCGACTTCGCGCGTGTCACCACTGAGCAGGTAATTGCTCAGGTAGAGGCGGTTCTGCATCATCTGGAACTTGACCGCGTCGGTCGCGTCCTTCAACTCGAGCGACGCCGCTGCCGCATTTTTCGCCTCGTGCTCCCGGCTCACGGCTCTCCAATTGACGAAGAACATGACCAGGACCATCACCAGGATGGCTCCAAAGTTCATGTAAAGTCTGTTGCGCAGCGTCATCGCTGTTCCTCCATCCCTGACTCGAATCCGGTCGCCTGCCACTGCCCGTGGCGCACCCGATCCGGCCTACTGGGTGGCAATATTGGGGTCAAACTTGAACTCGACCACGCCGGTTGTCTCTTCCGACGCACTGTCGAAACGCCATTTCTTGACCGCGTCCACGGCGGCGTTCACGAGCAAAGGATGACCGCCGACCACCTTGGTGCTCTTTACCGCCCCGTTCGGCGCCACCACCACCTGCACCTTCACCACGCCGGAAATCGCCATCCGACGAGCCAGCTCCGGGTACGCAGGTGCTACTTTGCTTTTCACCTTGCGGGTGATTTCGTCTTGCTGGGCTCGCCCGGGCAGCGGATGAAGGATGGTCAGAGCGATTACCCCAGTCAGAAGTACACCTACAAGAAATCGTTCAATCGTTGGTCGAGACACAAATCCTCCGTCCGAAAAAATCCTACCCCGGAAGGTGCAATGGCCGTGCCAGCTTTATCGTTGGGAACGTTACTTTGGTGACCGCGATAAGTCCCTGTGCCAGAAGGAAATGAGCTGACCGTGACACGGTGTAACGACGTGGAGATAAGCGGGTCGTCTCACTCACTTGGTTGATTGGTTTCTCTCATCTCAAATTGATACAAGCCGAAATCCGCCACTTCCTGGATTTCACACCTCGACACCCTAAGGCTAATTCACTTGACTCAAAATGAGATTGCAAGGTACTTTCCCCTTATATTCAAATAACTTGTGAACATCTGGGAAAGGTCTAGGCGGTGCTTTTCTAACCATGCGCGCGGGAGACACGACGCTCGTCGAGGGGCCGAATCCAAGGTCTGACGAAGCTTTTCAGAAGCTGCTCCTGCGCTTCTCAGCGGCTGCTGCCCAAGGCAGCGATGCCGCGTCTCTGATTCGTCTCTTTTGTCACGAGACCCGTGACTTCTTCCAGGTAAGCGGGGTTTATTTCTGGCAGTGCCTCTCGGCCGACGAGATGGTAGGCGCCGAAGCGGACGGCATTATGGCGGACAGGTTTCGCGGCCTTCATTTGAAAGCCACGGAGAGCGCCGTCACCGGCGAGGCTATCCGCCGCCGCCGTACGATCTTTGTCAATTTCCTCGATGCCGCCCGCTACCCCCGCGCCTCCGAGTTTCGTGCCCGCGCCCTGATGGCCGCTCCGCTGGTGGTTTCGAATGAAGTCCTGGGTGCGGTCGCTTTCCTCCATGATGCCGAGCCGGGGTTTTTTAACGAGGATTTGGCCGCCAAAGCTACCATCGTCGCGGGTCAATTGGGGAGCTTGCTTGAGGCCCGTCGATTAACCGAGGTCTCGCGGGAAGACCACCGCCGCGCGGAAATCCTTGCCGAAGTTGCCCATGCCCTTCACGGGAATCCGGATGTGGCTGCGGTGATTGAGGCTTTGGCCGACCGCATCCGCGTCCTGCTACGGGCTCGTTTGGTCTGCGTTTTCATGCGCCGGGATGGGCCATTTGAATTGCGCGGTGTTGCCGCCGAGAGCGCCGCGCTGGCCAACTCCGCGCGCTCGCGTCATGACCGCACGGCACTCCGCTTTGCGGCCGATGTGGCGGCCCGCTCCGTCGCCGCCGGAGAACCCATCACCGTCACCATCGACCCGGCTTCCCACTCCCTGGGCGATCTGGTCCCGGCAGGCATGCTGTTGGCGGCTCCCTTCCGCACTTCCCGCACACAAGGAGCGATCCTGGTATACCCACGGGCGGACGGAATTTTCACGGTCGACGAACGCTCCCTGGTGTCGGCGATCGCCGGCTTCGGCGCCGTCGCGGTTGCGAATGCAGAACTGTACTCGACCGCCCGCAACCAGGCGCATGAACTGCACCAACTCCTCGAGATCTCCTCGGACCTGCGGTCGATTGGCAATCTGGAGAAGTTTTTGGAAGCTTTCGTCGTCCGCGCCGCCGATTTCCTCGGGTTCGGGCGCTGCTTCATCGGCTTGCTGGAAGAAGGGAAGTTCCGCGTCCGGCTCGGGGCTGACAAGGGCGAGGCCCGCCATGTGGACCTGGTTTTTCCCGAGGGCATCGCCACCCGCGATCTTCGCGCGAAGGAGGTTTTCTGGACCGATGACGCGGGGAAGCTGCCCAACGCTAATACAGAAGCCGTCGTGGAATTCAACATCCGCCAGATCCTGGCCGTTCCTCTTTTAGGCTCCAACGGCGAGGTCATGGGCATGTTCGGCATGCTCGACCGCCTCGACCAGGCAGGCATATCCGAGGAAGACGTGCGACGCGCTCGCGCGCTCGCAGCCCAGGTTTCCGTGGCGCTCGAAGTCATGCGGAGTCTGGATCTCTCCGAAGAACACCGCAAGCATGCCGAAGCGCTGATGGGGCTGTCGTTCGAACTCAGCAGTTTGGTGCATTTGCCCGATTTCAATCGGAGATTTCTACTTCGGGCGGCGGAACTTGGCGGTGCGAAGGCGGCCGCGCTGGCGCTATTCGAAGACTCGGTCCTCGGAACCACGGTTCTGCACGACATCTCGCGCAGCGAGCCTGCAGACCGGAGCCTGGAGCGCCGACTCAGTCATGCGTTGTCGGAAGCACTTGCACAACATCCGGAGCGTCTGTGGGACGGCCCGGCCGCGGACTTGCTCGGAACCGCACTCGCCGCCGCCCTCGACTGGCAGCACTGCACGATTCTTCGCTTGCACGGCGCAACCGAGGACTCCATCGGTGTGCTGTGTCTTGCCGATCGCTCCAAGCCCCTGACCCCCACTGATGAACAACTGCTCCACGCCATCGCGAGCCATGCGTCCGTCGCGCTTGAGAATGCGCGCCTGTTCACCCGCATGGATAAGGCAAACCGCCACTGGATGGAGATCTTCGACGCGATCACGGACTTCATCGTGGTCCATGACGAAGCCAAGAACGTGTTGCGCGTAAACCGGTCGCTGGCCGAATTCATCGGCGTTCCTCCCAGCGCGTTGATTGGCGTGAACATGCGCGCGCTGGTTTCCCTCGCCAGCGATAGTCCGGCTCCCGGATGTCCCTTCTGCCGCTCGTCCAATGATGGTCCCGACGAGTACGTGCACCAGGTTTTTGAACGGATGTATCTGGTGTCGACCTCTCGTATTCACGCCTCGGCCGGTGAGGGGCAGCACACGATTCACGTGCTCAAGGACGTCACCGACCGCCGCGAAGCCGAGCGCCGCTACCGCGAGCTATTCGACAACATTCAGGAAGGCTTGTTCTTTGCCGTTCCCGACGGCCATTTCATCGAAGTCAACGATGCCCTGGTTCGGATGCTGGGTTACGGCGACCGTGAAGAACTCCTGAACGTCGACATCACCACCCAGCTTTACACGTCTCCCGAACGCCTGCGCCACTTGAATCAGGTCATGCAGCAACAGGGAGTGCTGCGCAATCACGAAGAGGTTCTCCGCCGCAAAGACGGAAGCGCCGTGCACGTGCTGATCAACGCCTTCGCCGTTCCCGATGCCCACGGCCAGGTGCTGCAATACCGCGGCTTGATGCTCGACATCACCGGCCTCAAGACCTATCAGGCGGAACTCCAACATGCCCGCGACTTCTCGGAGAAGATCCTCAACAACACGCAGAGCCTGATCCTGGTGGTGGATACCGCCGGACTCATCAGCTATGCCAACCGGCGTTGGTACGACGCAGGCTACGAGCAGCGGCAACTCGTCGGCTGCCCGCTGGCCGAACTTGTGTCGCCCGGCCGCCGCGCGGTGTTGGCCGAGGCATTAAACTCAACGCTCTCCGGGCATCCCGTTGACAACCTCGACCTGCAGGTTCTCCGCGGTGACGGCCGCGTCGGCCAGTTCTCCGTCAACCTGAGCCCCATGCGCGACGAGCAGGGCATCGTCACCAGCATTGTGGTCGTCATGACCGACATCACCGACTCCGCGATGCTGCAGTCCAAGTTGATTCATGCGGAAAAGATGGCGGCCGTCGGGCAATTGGTGTCTGGCGTCGCGCACGAAGTCAACAATCCGCTGACCGCCATCCTGGGCTTCGCCGACCTGCTCATCGAACACCACGAGACGCCCGAGTTCGCCCGCAAAGACCTTCGCATCATCCTGCAGGAAGCGCAACGCACCAAGCAGATCGTGCAGAATCTGCTCAGCTTCGCGCGTCAGATGCCACCGCAGCGCAAGCCTGTCCAACTCAACGGCATCCTGCGCCGCACCATTCAGTTGCGCGCCTACGACTTCAACAGCCACGGCGTCGAGATCGTCGAACACCTGGACGAAAGCCTGCCCCAGGTGGTGGGAGACTCCCACCAGTTGCAGCAGGTCTTTCTCAACATCATGAACAATGCCTATGACGCAGTGCGGGAAACTGGCCGGCCCGCACGCATCGAAATCATGACCGCCAGCCTGGGCACGTACGTGGAAGTTTCATTTCGCGACAACGGCCACGGCATCAGCCATCCCGACCGCATCTTCGATCCGTTCTTTACTACGAAGGATGTTGGGAAGGGAACCGGACTGGGCTTGAGCATTTGCTACGGCATCGTGCGCGAGCATGGCGGCGAGATTTTGTGCCACAACAATTCGGGAACTCAGGGCGCGACGTTCATCGTCCGCCTTCCTAGCCTTTCTGAGTCGGCCTCCAAAGGGATGGCCGCGGGAGTTCTGCAAAGATGAGCCTGCCAGTCATGAAGCCTCAACCTCTGCCCATTCTTCTGATTGAAGATGAACCCGCCGTCATGGCCTACGTCTCGACCACGCTCGAGCGCAGCGGCTACCAGGTGGTGTCCGCGAAATCCGGTGCGGAAGGCATTCACCTGCTTGAGTCGGGCGAGTTTCTCGGGGTGGTTTCCGACATGGTGACTCCGGGCGGTGTCAACGGCGCCGACGTCCACGCCTGGATCGCCACCCATCGTCCCGAACTCACCTCTCGTCTTGTCTTCATCACGGGGGACATTGCCAACGAACAGACCGTCGAGACGCTCCGTCGAACCGGCGCTCCCTGTGTGGAGAAGCCCTTTCGCGTGCAGCAATTCATTTCCGTTGTAGAAAAGACCATGGGGAAAGCGTTGTGAGTGAAGATCTTCGTATCCGTCTACTGATCGTCGATGACGAACAGAGCATCCGTCGCTTGTGCGTTACGGTAGGTGAGGCCCTGGGATTTGTCTGTCTGGAAGCAGCGAGCGGGGAAACTGCTCTCGCCCTGTTGGAAGAGCAACCGGCCCACATCATCCTTACCGACATGGTGATGCCCCACATGTCAGGCCTCGAATTCCTTGAGAAAGTGAAGAAGATGTTGCCCCGCTCAGAAATCGCGGTGATGACTGGCCACGGTTCCGTCGAAACGGCCGTCCAAGCCATGAAACTGGGCGCGTATGACTACATCGCCAAGCCGTTTTCTCCGCTCGAGGAACTGCGCCTGTTCCTGCGCCGCATGGCGGAGAAAGTGCGCCTGGTCGAGGAGAACCAGTTCCTGCGCGATCGCATGGATACCGAGACCCAGTTGCATGGGATCGTGGGATCTTCCGCCAAGATTCAGGATGTCCTGCGCATGGTGTCGCGGCTGAAAGATACCCGCACGCCCGTGCTCATCACGGGCGAAAGCGGCACCGGGAAAGAGTTAGTCGCTCGCGCCATCCACTTCCGCGGTTCCTTCGCGAACCGTCCCTTCGTAGCGGTCGACTGCGGATCCCTCGTCCCCACACTGATTGAAAGTGAACTCTTCGGCTACGAGAGGGGCGCTTTCACGGGCGCGCTGAAGTCCAGGACTGGCCTGTTTCAGTCCGCCGATGGCGGGACCATCTTTCTCGACGAGATCGGTGAGCTTCCCCTCGAGATGCAGGCCAAGCTGCTGCGCGTTCTTCAAGAGAAGGAAGTGCGCCCGGTCGGAAGCAATCAACGGACGCGCGTTGACGTGCGCGTGATTGCGGCCACCAATCGCGATCTCGAACAGGAATACCGCGCAGGCACGTTCCGCAAAGATCTCTACTTCCGTCTGAACGTTGTCACCGTGCATGTGCCGCCGCTAAGGGAGCGCCGTTCCGACATTCCGATGCTGGCGCACTGGTTCCTCGAGCGGTGCGTTCCCGGACGCAGCGTCCAGGTCACCAATGCCGCCATGAAGTCCCTCCTGCAATACGACTGGCCCGGCAATGTCCGCGAGTTGGAGAACTGCGTCGAGCGCGCTGTCGCGCTCGGGGACCAGCAGGTGGTTGATCTGGACGACCTGCCACCGGCCTTGGCCTCCACCGTTCACTCGCAAGAACTTGGCCAGGCGGGTCCAGTTCCGCAACTGTCCACCACCGACCTCGAAGATATCGAGCGCACCACCATCGAGCGGGTCTTCGAGCAAGTGAAAGGCGACAAGGCCCTCGCTGGAAAGATGTTAGGCATCAGCCGGGCCACGCTCTACCGCAAACTGAAGCGCTACAACATAGGCGGCATCCGGACTCACGCGGTGTCGAGCCAGGCGCTGCAATAGTGCGATTTATGAAATCGTTCGAGCCGAGGGTACCCACCAACGTCCTTTGATGGGTTAAGAAGGTTAAGAAATCATGAGACGTCGTCTCACACTGAGACGACTCGTATGAGATGCGGGCCCCCTTGAAATTGAACTCTTCCTGCATTTTTAAAGGTTTACGTGCCGGTACTTCCGGTTATTGCTTTGGTTTTCCCCGTGCATAAGGGAATTACTGTAAGAGCGGAACGAAAGGCTCCCGCTTAACACTCTTTCAAACCGGGAAGAGGGAGCCTGTGACCGCTTTTGAGGTTCACCTTGGGAAAACAGGCCCATGATGTCGAATCTTGCAGCGTGTATGGCTTAGTTGCGCGCCCGAGCCCACCCCATTCAGCCCTCCCCGCCGTTTTCACAAGACAACTATCCCAGTCACAACGAACTGGATGTCGAACCCATGACTGAATTGAGCCAATTGACCGCCGAGTGGAACGCCGCTCGCATCTTGTATCCGACCTATTCCGCGCTGGCGCGCGAGTTTGTCATCGACCTCACGCCCTGCAACGATCTCGAAACCGGTGTGCAGGAACCACCCGAGGAATCGGTGGAACAGGCCCGCAGGTGGCTGGAAGAGATGGACGAGCGCATTCAGATTCATCAGCTGCGCCAGTTCCTGCAGACCACCACGCTGATTAATCCGCAGCTGCTGCAAACGCTGCTGTTGCACCACCTGCACAAGGACGAGAAGTCCCCTTCCGACCGCGACAAGATCGACTTCCTGATCGTGCAGTTGTTTTCCCTGGCCGCGCCATCACGCCTCGACGACAGCTCCGTGACGATTGCGTACGTTGCGAAAACTCTGGTTACCGTACTTGGGGAAGTGGATCTTACCGTTCCGGTGTGGCTGCAACCGCTTGAAAACGTGCTTCAGTCAGCGCAGAAAGCCCGCACGCTCAATGAACTCCTGCACGGTGGCATTCTCGAACAGGGCCGCAAGTTCAAAGTTCAAAGCGGCGAAAACTACTTCGTGCCGGTTGCCATGATCGCTTTCGCGCGCTTCAGCTTCCTGATGCGGAGAGTGTTCTTCCGCCTGATGCACCAAGACCTGAACGCTATTTTTGACGGCCTGCGTGAGCTCGAGCAGAAGGGCATCACGACCATTGATTGCCGTCGTGCACAGTTCTCCGCCGAAGAGCCGATCCTGCGTCTGCGCATGATCTGCCAATCATGGAAAGTCATGTTCCAAGCGGAATACTCCTCCGGCCAGCCCCTGCGCATGCTGGTCGACCTGCGGGCCGCGATCGATGACGCCCTGGGTCGCGGGCTGGCGCAAACAAAACCGTCCGTCAAAACAGTAGCGGCTGCACCCGCAAAGAAATCGGCAGCAACGCCCGCCAAGCCCTCTCCTATGGCTGCCCGTGCCGGTGCCGGAGCATCCGCGTCCGCGAAGTTCAAGACTACGGGCGATGCGACGCCGGAATTCGAGGTTTCCGGCGGGTCCGACGATTGGAGTCCTTCCGGCAACTGACGGGATCTGCGATGACCACCGCGAACCAGCGAAAAATACTCATAGTCTCCGAGGATGGCGGTTTCTCCCGCGATCTCATTCAGCGCTGGCGCTGCGAGCGCGTGGCGCCCAATTTCATGGAGGCGGGTGACAATGCGGCACACACCCTGAACCTTGATCACTTCGATCTTGCCGTCGTCCACGTCGCACAGCGGGATGTTCATCGGGAGCTACGTCACGCCCTCGAGGAGAGTGGCCGCCCTGGAATTCTGGTGTGCGGAAGTGCGCAGATTCTGCAGGCAGTTCGAAAAGAATCACCGCGCGCGCTGTCCTTGATGCGCAATGAAGGCTGGTCGGACTTCGTCGTGCTGCTGGCCTCGGAAATGTTGCGCCGGGTGGATGCCGTGAACCGTGCCGAGCGCGCCGAACACGTAAGCGCTCTGCTGAAGTGCAACGCCACGCTCGGGCAGTACGTGATCGAGATGCGACATTCGCTGAACAACGCGCTCACCTCCGTACTGGGCAATTCCGAGTTGTTGCTACTCGAACCGGGGGCATTCTCCGCGGGCGTGCGCTCGCAGATTGACACGATTCGCAACATGGCAATGCGTATGCACGAGATCCTGCAACGCTTTTCATCGCTGGAAAAAGAGTTGATGTTTGTCGAGCAACAGGCATTGAAGGAGCAGAGGAAAGAGTCGCAGGTGGCGGCGGCCGGCTCATAAGAGCGTCGCCTCCACACAATACGAATCGCGGTGCAGTCTCCTCCTCCAACCGCAGGGTTTTCGACGCGGAACGGAACGTTTCGCGCACGGCAGCCCGATGTATCGACGAGAATTCGCCATTTTGGCATGAATACTGGATTCAATCTCGGCCGGTCACAGCGTGGACAGAAGGTACCGTTCAACTTCGTGCTCGATCACGAGCTATCGGAATTGCGCCTCTTGCTGGAGCGTCAGGCAGGCGTTCTTCTCAATAGCCCGCAGGATGTTCTGATTGCGAAGATCCAGGAGTACCTCGAAGCGCGTCGGCTGAATTCTGTAGCCGATCTGATTGGCCGCTTGCAAACGTCCGACACGGAATGCGAACGGCTCCTCGAACAGCTGCTCGAGGGGGAAACCGGGTTCTTCCGGCATCCGGCCGCTTTCGCTGCCTTTGAGAAAGAGGTTCTGCCGGAACTGCACGTGCGTAAGGGGTCCGAGAGTGGACAGAGTCTCCGCATCCTGAGCGCAGGCTGTTCTACCGGCGAGGAAGCCTATTCCATCGGGCTTTCGGTCTGCTGCAACGTGAATGAAAACGGCGCTGCCTGGACGATTCATATATTGGCCAGCGACATTCGGCAGGGCGCGCTCACATTTGCCGAACGTGGCCTCTACACGCAAAGGGAACTCGAGAACCTCTCACCCTCGTTGTTGCGGGACTATTTCGCGAAAGTCGATCAGCATTTTCTGGCCAAGCCGCGCCTGCGCAATCTGATCACTTTTACCCAGATGAATCTCGCGCGCCCGGCTTACCTCGGCCGCTTCGACTGTATCTTCTGCATGGACGTGCTGCCCTGCTTCTCGACCGCGCAGCGAATCGCGCTCGCCCAACGCCTGCACCTCTATCTCGAACCGGGCGGCTACCTGCTGCTGGGCGATGGCGAGAAATTGCCTACCGCCGACGTGCCCTTTCAATCCGAATCTCACAAGAACCTCACGCTGTACCGCAAACCGTTCGCGGCCGCGGCCAAGGTGGGCAAGTTGTTCTAGTCTCCGCAGCCTCCCTCCTCGGTATCCATCCTCCGTTTGGGCAACCATCGTAACTACATGATTCCCAACTCGGGAAACGGAACCCAGTTTGTTCCCACTTTGTGTTGCGCGTCACGGCATCCCCGTCGCGCCACAGCCATTCTCTGATGGTCAAGAGTCGACGTCGAGGCGTTCGACTAGACGCAGAATGTGACGCGCTGTTTTCTTTTCCAACCCGGAGAGATTTCTGGAGCGCCATTCAGGATATCTTCGCGCGCCCATGATCCAGGTTGCGATGCCAAAGGAGGCGGAATGTATTTCAAACGAGTCCTGATCCCAGTGTTTCTTGTGGCGCGCTCATCAGCGCGCAATTTCGAAATCGCATGATTAGCCCCACCCAAGCCGTTGTGTAGAACATATCGTGTCCCTGAAAAGCGGGTCAAAAGAAAACTACGGAAAATACTCCCACTAGTGCATGCTGCTGTTGCAAAGTGCAACGCACTATCTGCTAAACACAACAGGGGAGCCACAAGGCTCCCCTCACTTTTTCGATTTTTGACACAACAGATCAGTCAAAAGCAGTCCGCCTAAACCCAAAGCCCAGAGCCTACTCCGGCCCCTTCCCCCAAAATGCCGCACCACGTTCCAGGTTCGTACCCGGCCCCTGCGAACTCGCCTCGGAAGCGCCTTTCATCGCGGGCACACCGTGCGCCGCGAGAATCGCTAGATTCTGTTTCGCCTCCGCAAGCCCGTGTTCGGCGGCCATGCGATACCAGCGCACGGCCTGATCGTAACTCAGGGCGACGCCTTTGCCGTGTTCGTAGGCGGAGGCAATCTGGTTCTCGGCGGGGGCCGATCCATGTTCCGCGGCTCGCTGTAGCCAGAGCAGCCCTTCGTCAATGTCGGCAGGAATCACTCTGCCTTCGTAGTAGAGCAATCCCAGTTTGTATTCGGCCGGCGCATAGTTCTGCGCGGCAGCCTTGCGATACCAGCGGACCGCCTCGGCGCCGTCGGGCGGGACGCCCCGTCCCTGCGAATACATGAAGGCCAGGTTCGACTGCGCGGGCGCGTATCCTTTCTCCGCGGCGCGCCGATACCAGCGAACCGCCTCTTCATCGTTCGTCCTGGTGCCGCGGCCCGACGCGTGCATGAAGCCGACGTTGTTCTGCGCCGGCAGGTATCCTTCTACGGCAGCGCGCGAGTACCAGCGCAGCGCTTCCCGGTCGTCCTGTGGGACACCGAGTCCCCGCAAGAACATTCCACCCAGATTATTCTGCGCTGCCACGCTGCCGCTGTCGGCCGCCCGCCGATACCACTGTGCCGCGGCGTCGTAATCCTGCTCGGCCCCGGTTCCGGTTTCGAAGGCAACTCCCGCCTCGAATTGGGCGGTGCGGTCTCCGCCCTCAGCGCGTGACAAGATTTGCTCGAACTTCTTGGTTCGCTTGGGAGGATGCTGGAAAACGACATTCACCTTGCAAGCACCCGCCGCGGCGCTGGCGAGTGCACAAACAAGCAAGGTGCAGAGAAACGGGGGAAAGAGCAGAGAACCGAACTTTCGCATGGCCACCCCAGCTGCGAAACGTTCCGCAATTGCGCGAAACAATAGCGCAGCATGCAGGCGGGGTCAAAGAAAAACTGACGGTTGCATTTTCCGATTCTTGGTCATAGTTGAAAATCTTTACCAACACCAACCCGAACCGTCTTTCTTCCTCCTCCGGCCCGCTGTATCCTTAAGCGTGAGGGGGACCGAGCCATGCGCATTCTGGATTTTTGGAAAGGGTTGAAGACGCCGGAGCACCGCCTCGCCTGGCTAGTCGCCATGGCAGCCGACGCGATCCAGATTGCCATCGTTCCCCTGTTCGTTGCCGGAGGCGTCTCTCCTGCGGATACTGCCCTTGACATCCTTGTCGCCGCGCTGTTGATCCGGTTGTTGGGTTGGCATTGGGCGTTTCTGCCCACTTTTGCCGCGGAACTCTTGCCGGGCTTCGACTTGTTCCCGACCTGGACGACCGCCGTGTTCTTCGTCACCCGACATGAGGTCATGACCGGAGAGCCGGAAGTCCTCCCGCCGGGGCCCGCTCCGGCACCGCGACGTTAAAGAAAACTTCGCGTGAGTTAGGTAATAGGGGATCGGTTGACGAAAATACTTGCGGTGCGTCAACCCATTGCCGTTCGAGACACGAACTCTCCGATGACATCCCTGAATGGATTCTGCTTTTTCATTTGCAAATACCTGCTTGTCTTATTGGCCACGAGTTCCATGGCCAATGCCCAGACTCTTCCTGAAAAACTCACAGGGGAACAACTGCAATCGATTCGAGCGCGGATCGAGAAAATCCTGGCCGAGCGCCAGGTCCCCGGCGCCAGCTTTGCGATTGGTCTGCAGGGCGAGATGGTGTGGGCAGAGGGTTTCGGTTACGCGGACGTTGAGAATCGCGTGAAGGCGATACCCGATACTGCCTACCGCACCGCCTCGATCGGCAAAGCGATGACCGCCACCGCGGCGCTGCGACTGGTCGAGCAGCATAAACTCGATCTGGACAAGCCGATCCAGACCTACTGCCCGCGCTATCCCGAAAAGAAATGGCCGATCACGGCGCGCGATCTCATCTCGCATACCAGCGGCGTCCGCCACTACGAAGGCCCCAACGTGGACGCGGAGTTGTTTAACACCCACCATTACGAGCACATCTCGGATTGGCTGGATCTAATCAAGGACGATCCTCTCAAGCAGCAGCCGGGCACCGATATGCTTTACACCACTTGGGGATACGTCGTGCTGGGTTGCGTGCTGGAAGGCGCCGCGAACCAGGAGTATCGCGCTCTGATGCGGCAGGCCATCTTCATACCGGCGGGCATGACCAACACGCGCGACGACGATCCGCGCGACATCATTCCGAATCGTGCGCGAGGGTACGTATTCGAAGGAAGTGAATTGAAGAACTCGCGTTGGTCCGATATGAGCAGCAAGATGGCCGCCGGCGGCTGGGTAAGCACCGCGCCCGATCTGGTGCGGTTCATGAATGCCTGGATGGAAGGCCGTCTGGTTTCTCCGGCCATCATGAAGATCATGCTCGAGCCTTACAAGCTGCGCAACGGCACCATCGACAATTTCGGCCTGGGCCTGTTCATCGATGACTATCACGGAATGAGGGCGGGTCTCTATGGAGGCGGAACGGCGCAGGTGTCGGCATTGATTTTCTTCGTACCCGAAAAGAAGCTGGCAGTGGCGGGGATGTTCAACCTGGAGGGCATTCCCGGTCCTGAGCGAATCGCGCTAGGTGAAGCCATTGCGGATGTGATCCTGGGAGAAACGACACCGAATCCAGACCATTTCTCTCCGCCGAAATGAATCGCAAGAACCGAATCTGCCCGAGACATGAAATCACCCGCGGGTGCCCCACCTGAGCGCGCGCCCTTTGGGCGAAGGTGCGATTCCACGAATGCCTCGATAGAAAGGATTCTAGCTTCCGAACTGACGCGGATGTTAGTCTTCCCGTGGATTGAGTGCTGCCCTTCGCGCGCTCAACAATTTCAGCTCTTAGACAATTCGCCAATTTCATGGTTTCTTCGCACGTCGTCAACATCAGTGACTTCCGTCCGCTTGCTCGCCAGCGCCTACCCCGTGCGGTCTTCGATTATCTCGACGGAGGCGCCGACGCCGAGATCACGCTGCGGGAAAACTGTCGCGCCTTTGACGACATCATATTCCGGCCACGCTGTGCGGTCGCATTCTCCGATTGCGGACTGAAGACCAGTGTCCTCGGACACGAACTCTCATTTCCCGCCATGCTCGCGCCCGTCGGATACAGCCGGCTGATGCATCCGGAAGGAGAAGTCGCCGCGGCCAGCGCCGCCGGCAAGGCGGGAACCGCGTACATTCTGTCGACGATCTCGGGCCATCCCATGGAGAAGGTGAAGGCCGGTTCCTCTGGCCCCGTGTTTTATCAGCTCTATCTTCTCGGTGGCCGGGCCGCCGCCGAAGGGGCGATTGATCGCGCCCGTAACGCTGGTTTCGCTGCGCTCGTCGTCACCATCGATACGCCCGTCGCCGGTCTGCGCGAGCGCGACGTTCGCAACGGTGTGAAGGAGCTTCTCGGAATCAATCCGGTCGCGATGATGCCATTCCTGCCGAACATCCTCGCCCATCCCCGTTGGCTGCTGCAGTTTCTTATGGACGGCGGCGTCCCGAAGCTGGCCAATGTGGTCATCCCAGGAAAGGGTCCCATGCCCATGGTCGACGTTGGCGCCGCCCTGGCTGCTGCCGCCGTGACCTGGGAAGACCTGCGCTGGATCCGCGAACACTGGCGCGGTCCAATCGTTGTCAAGGGGTTGCTGACCGGCGATGATGCGCGCCGCGCGGTGGACGAAGGTGCCGCGGCCGTCAGTGTCTCGAATCACGGAGGCCGCCAACTCGACGGTGTCCAGGCCTCGATCCGCGCCTTGCCCGAAGTGGTTGCCGCCGTGAACGGACAAGCCGAAGTCTGGATGGATGGGGGCATCCGCCGGGGTTCCGATATCGTGAAAGCCCTGTGCCTCGGCGCTCGCGCCGTGCTGTGCGGTCGCGCGTATGCGTATGCACTGTCCGCGGCCGGCGAAGAGGGTGTGAGCCGCGCGATTCAGATTTTGCGATCCGATGTTGAGCGCACCGTGCGGTTGCTAGGATGCGGGTCGGTGCAGGCGCTGGACGAATCGTACGTCGAAATTCCGGGGAACTGGCGAAGATAAACCGTTTTCACCACAGAGGCGCAGAGAGAGCAAAGCCTAAATGTTGAAGAATGTTTGAGAATCAGAGGTTCTCGACGCCGCCGAGGTTCTGAATGAGCTGGGTTTAGAAAAAAGCACGACAAGTCGGGGCCGTTCCCTGCGTCTCTGTGGTAAGAACGCTCTTAAGCAAAGAGGAACTCCTTCGTCCGCAACTCCTTGATCGTATCCCGCAGCTTGGCGGCCTTCTCGAATTCGAATTTCTTGGCCGCCTCCCGCATATCGCTCTCGAGCTTCGCGATAAATCCATCCAGCTCTTCCTGCGACTTGAATTCGGGGATGCCGCTTTCCTCCACCGAAGTCAGATCCGCATAGTCGGCCGCCACGATCGAGGCCAGCGACATCTCCAGTGGCCGCACAATCGATTCCGGCGTGATGCCATGTTCTTCGTTATAAGCCGTCTGGATTGCCCGCCGCCGGTTGGTCTCGTCCATCGCATGCTTCATCGAGTCGGTGACACGGTCGGCATAGAGAATCGCGCGCCCGTTCAAGTTACGCGCGCAACGTCCAATTGTCTGAATCAGCGAACCGGTCGAGCGCAGGAAGCCCTCTTTATCCGCATCGAGAATCGCGACCAGCGACACTTCCGGAAGATCGAGCCCTTCACGCAGCAGGTTGATGCCGATCAATACGTCGAACTCGCCCTTGCGCAAGTCACGCAGGATTTTCACCCGCTCCAGCGTCTCGATCTCCGAGTGCATGTACCGGCAGCGCACCCCGACTTCGCTGTAGTACTCGGCCAGATCTTCGGACATGCGCTTGGTCAACGTCGTCACCAGCACGCGCTCGTGCTTGGCCACGCGGTCGCGAATCTCGTGCAACAAATCGTCAATCTGCCCCTTCACAGGGCGGACTTCGACCGGCGGATCAATCAAGCCCGTTGGCCGGATGATCTGCTCCACGACCACGCCCGCGGACTTGGTCAGCTCATAAGGCCCCGGCGTCGCCGATACGTAGATGAGCTGGTTCATCCGGTGTTCAAACTCTTCGAATGTGAGCGGGCGGTTGTCGAGCGCGGAAGGCAACCGGAACCCGTACTCGACCAATACCTCTTTGCGAGAGCGATCCCCGGCGTACATGCCACGCAGTTGCGGCACGGTCTGATGCGATTCGTCGATGAACATTAAGAAATCGCGGGGGAAATAGTCGAGCAACGTTGGCGGCGGTTCGCCTGGCAACCGTCCCGTGAAGTGCCGCGAGTAATTCTCGATGCCGTGGCAGTAGCCCATCGACTTGATCATTTCGAGATCGAACATGGTGCGCTGGTGCACGCGCTGCGCTTCCACCAGCCGTCCCTGCTTTTCTAGTTCCACTTCCCACCACGCTAGTTCCTGCTTGATTGACTCGACCGCCGACGCCTTGGTCTCTTCTTTCATTACGTAGTGCGTCTTGGGATAGATCGGCAGGCGTACGTAGCGCTGCTTGACTGTTCCGAACAATGGATCGATCTGGGACAGCGCCGAGATCTCGTCGCCCCACAGCTCGATCCGGTAGGCCATGTCGTCGTACGTAGGGAAGACTTCGATCACGTCGCCGCGCACCCGGAAGGTCCCGCGCCGGAAGTCGCCCTCGGTGCGCTCGTAAAGGATGTCGACCAGCTTGCGCGTGATGTCCTGGCGCTTGATCTTCTGGCCTTTCTCCAGGAACAGCAGCATGCCGTAGTAGGCTTCCGGCGAGCCGAGGCCGTAAATGCAGCTCACCGACGCGACGATCAATGCGTCCCGCCGCTCAAATAATGACTTGGTCGCCGACAAGCGCAGCTTGTCGAGTTCGTCGTTGATCGTGGCTTCTTTCTCGATGTACAGATCCGCCGCAGGAACGTACGCTTCCGGCTGGTAGTAGTCGTAGTAAGACACAAAATACTCGACTGCGTTGTGCGGGAAGAAGCTCTTGAACTCGTGATAGAGCTGCGCGGCCAACGTTTTGTTGTGTGCCATCACAATGGCCGGACGGTTGGCTGCCTCAATCACCTTGGCCATGGTGTAGGTCTTGCCCGAGCCCGTAACGCCCAACAACACCTGGTGCTGTTCGCGATCGAACACCCCTCGAACCAGCGACTTGATGGCGGTTCCCTGGTCTCCTTGCGGCTTGTAATCACTGACGAGTTTGAAATCCATAGAAAACCAGCTATTAGTTCTTAGTGCTTAGCTGTTAGCCCAACGCGACGGTGCTGGGCGATTAGTGAAATCTCTGAAAGCTTTCCCTTCCCTCACAGAGAGGGATTTGGGCGATAGACAATCTTCTTATTATAACGCGACGTCCAGAGACGCTAAGCGCTCCGAAACTGCCTCGGCGCGACACAATAGGGTCCTCGGGAGTGGTTCATCGCTCTACCCGATTCTCCTGGGCATTCACCGCCTGCCATCGCCCATCGCGATACACGAACACGTCGGTAAAGACGCTGCGATCGAGTTCTTTCCCAGCATCGTCGGTTGCGATGACCATGCCGTTCGCGATGCCCGTGTCGTCGTAGACTCGCACTTGCAGATGATCGAATCGCGTCTGGCGATTCGGCGGCGGTAGGTGTTTTATGAACCAGTCTATGTGTTCCGCCTTCGTCAGGAAGAGTCCAGCAGAAACGGGGTGCACGAAATCTTGAGCGAGGATGCCGTCCAGCGTGGCCGCATCCCTCGCGCGCAGCCACCGATTTTCGAGCGTAATCAGATTCTTCTTGTCCGTCTCCGGGCCGCGACGCTCTTGAGCCGTCGCGTTTACCGAAGCTGAGAGTGCAAGGCCCACGACAATGAGGCGTAGAATCACAGAATTTGCGAACTGAGGCATGGAGAACTCCGGGGGGAAGTGGTTACATCTTAGAAGGTTTCGGCCGTGAGCGATGGACGTCCCGAGCCCGTCCGGTCGGCCAGGCGTGCCGGAGCACGTCAACCGCGAAGCGTGCAAGGATGGAGCGCGGCGGCGTATAAGTAAACGAACGCAGGTCGCCTCTGCTGGTGCCTGCGGGCCAGGGTATGGTTTGCGTTCGGCGACTCTGTGCGTCATCACATCGCCCAGTGAGCGCCGTCACATCGAGGTGGACAAAAGATCCCTACTCTCCTAAATGAAATTGAAATTCATTTTCATCGGGAGCCTCCGGTGCTTTCATCCCTTCGTCTCGTTTTCGTTTTGCTTCTGCTGTTATCCCTCGGAGCGGCGCAGGAGCCAGTCGGTCCCGTGCCGGTGCAAGTCCCCGTCCTCATCCAGGACAACAGCTTCCTGATCGAAGAAGCCTACAACCAGGAAGACGGCGTGATCCAGCATATCAACACATTCCAGCGGCTGACCGGGTCGGGGGACTGGGTGTACTCCGAAACCGACGAGTGGCCCGTGCGCTCTCTCAAACATCAGTTGAGTCTCACGCTAATTGCCGCGCACGCTGGCGGCTTTCCGAATTCCGGGACAGGGTGGGGCGACACGGCACTCAACTACCGCTACCAGTTGCTGGGAAGTGGGCAAGCAAGGTTGGCCTTGGCCCCAAGGCTAAGCCTGCTGCTTCCCACCGGCGACCCCGCGGTTGGTCGGGGGTCGGGCGGTTTCGGCCTTCAAGTCAACCTCCCCTTGAGCGTTCAGCATTCTTCTCACGTGGTCACGCACTGGAACGCGGGTACGACCTGGATTCCCCAGGGCCGCAACGATGCGAATGAGTCGGCGGCCATCAGGGCCGTGAATCTGGGCCAATCCGTGATCTGGCTTGCGAAGCCTCGTCTGAACTTCCTGGTGGAGACATTCTGGAGCGCAGGTGAATCGGTGGTGTCCATGGACAAAACGCGTTGGTCGCAGACCCTCTACCTGAGTCCGGGAATCCGATGGGCACACAACTTTCGCAATGGGTTGCAGATCGTGCCCGGGATCGCGGCCCCAATCGGAATTGGTCCCAGTTCTGGCGAGAAGGGAATCATGTTCTATCTGAGTTTCGAGCATCCTTTCGGGTTCGCCCGGTCGCGGCCCTGAAGGGGGTATTCGATGAAGGTGGGAGCGCGGTCCGGCGCGACTAGCGCGTTTCTTTCACTTCTTCCATGCCCGTGATTTTCGTGGCTGCATGAAATTTCTTATAGTCCTTGTAGCTGATTTCCTGTTCCACGTTGAAGTTCTTCAATAACGCTACCCGAACGTCTACATGTACGGCGACGTGCCGCGGCAGCCAGACTTCGTCATTCACGCGCGTCGTGTCGATCATGATGCGAGACCCTTTGTGGATGCGGGCCAGAAAGAGACCGAACGAAACTGTGTCGATGCACTGGGCGTCGAGCTTTACCCATTGTGTCTCGGCCCGATCGATCCAAACCCGGAAGCGGAACTTGGGAAGGATTTTCGCCTCTCTGGTTTTGGGCTCGAAGCCCTTGTGAGGTTCGCCATCGATGGCATAGGTCTCGCGGCCGTCGAGTGATTCCACCCCGGCCAGCGTGAAATCGTATGCATCGGCGACCTCTTTCACGAACCGGCGCGTTTCCTCCCGATCCTTTTCTTCCTCCTTTAGGCGCTTTTCGCGCTGGGCATCTGATTCGTTCTTCCGCTTGTCGATGACCTTTTGTATCTTCTCTTCTTCCTTGGCAGCGTCTTTGGCCGACAGCGGCTTGTCGTCTTTCTCGATGAGACGACGCGCCTGTTCGTTGTAGATCTGCAGGACCTCGTAGGTGCGGGTCTCGGTGGATGAGATCTCACCCTTTCCGTTCAATTTGTGTTCCACTACCCGCTCCAGGTAGGTGTAATCGCGCTGGAGCTTGTCGTTCTCCAGATCCTTCTCCGCCGAAAGACGAATCATCTCCTGTATCTGCTCGCGCGAAAGTTGTACTGGGGACGGCGAAATACCCGTCGTCCTATTTTCAGGAACCTGCCCATCCGCCGGTAAATCCTGGGCCTTCTGCTGGGTGGGCGTGGTCTGCGTCGTGGCGGCTCCCGACTCAGGCGTTGCCTGCTTGCACACGCCGGTCGCGCACAAAACAGTAAGTAGAAACAAGCAAATTAGGATGTATTTCATTAGCTGTATCTACGAGCGTAATAGTCGGACAGTTCGAAAAACCCGCGGCCGGACAGAATGTTCTGGTCGCTAACCCGACGACGACTTTGCGGGAGGACCTTCTCTTCTATCTCCCATGATAAAGATCACAACAAATTCTTCACTGTGTGCATCTAACTTGACGTATCTTTACAAGCTTTTAACAACAAATCATGAAAGTTGTTCTAAGCTGAGGTTTCCAGAAGGCCCGTTCTGCGGAAGGAGTGTCCCTCGATGGCAACCCTGGCGTACCGTATCCTTTGCGTCGACAGCTCCCAACGACGCTTGCGCGAGCTGACGGACACCCTGAAGCGAGCGGGGTTCGATGTATGGACGGCCCGTGGAGCAAGCGATGCCGTTTGCCTGGCCTCCTCTCTCAACTTTGATGTGATGGTGCTCGACCAAGCTTCTTCGATGGCCCGTCCGGAAGTGTGGAACTGTCTATCTGACGCCAGACCTCATTTGCCGATCCTGGTTCACTCCGGTCCGGCGAAAAGCAGCGAGATCTGCCGTCACTTGCGCCTGGTAAGTCCGCCCGAGGCACCGCAAAATCCTGAAGTCGTGCTGGCGCTCCTGTTGTTGTTACTGGGCGACGGTAGTGAAACGCGTCCCAAGAAGCACGAATGGGCCGCAGCTTAACACCTCGCTGAACTTTTCTTCACCGGTTCTGCGGCGCGTGGAGCGAGCGGTTCGAATCGGTGGTTTAGCTCTTCTCCTTGTAGGCCTTGCCTAAAATCTCTGCGCGATAAACGCGCTCGTCGACGCGATGCAATCGGCGTGCTACCCGCTTGGGGAACAAGGGGAAGTGTGGAATGTCGAGCAAGTAGTACACGATGAACCACACCGGCTTCTCGGTGGTCATCCATTCCTCGCCATCGAAACGGGCGAGGTTCACCGGACGGGAGAAACGCCGCAACGTGCGCTCGCGGCGCAAATTGAAATAGATGTTGAAGTAGCTGAGCGCCAGTTCGCGCAAGCTGCGGTACACCGGTTCACGATAGCGGCATCCCGTGTAATTCGATTTCGCCACTGCCCCCCAATGTTCATCGGTGCGATAGACGGCGATGACGTGGTCGGTGTCGTGTTCGGCCTCGAGATCGACGATCAACGGAGGAAACCCGTTCGCCCTTAACGCAGCCGCAGCGAAGATCGCACCTTCCAGGCAGTGCGACGTATTTTCTGCCAGCACCCGGCGCGGAGACCACGCGGTGTCGGACAGGTGATAGGGCATTGCGTCAAGATACGTTTGAATGCCATGAGGATCTTTGAGGCTGCGCAGCCTGCGCAATTCTTTTGGGGTGAAGCCGGAGTGGTCGCGATTCATCGGATGAATCGAGTGTAGCGCAGGAATCCCGCCGCACCGGTTGGCGGGGAAGGTGCTTCGGCGGGCGCTGGCAGATAAAGGGGCAGCAGATAAAGGGGCAAACGATCGCCAAAACATCGCAGCCGGACATTCCTGCGTGCTCCGTAATCGCTTAAGAAGTAACAGAAACTTGCTAATCTATAAAAGAATAAACTGTTTAGCGAAATAGCTTTTCTAGGTCGTGCGGCGAATCGAGCAGCACGTCCGGTGGTGCCAACTCTAGTGTTTGCGGCGCAAAGCCATAGGTGACGCCGCATGTCCAAAGGCCGGCGTTGCGTCCGGTCAGCACGTCGTTCGATGAATCGCCCACGATCAGGGTCTCGTGCGGCAGGCAACCCGTTTGATGCAGCAGGGTCTGCGCGCCCAGGGGATCGGGCTTCTTCGTCGGGAAGCTGTTGCCGCCATAGACATGCTCGAAGAACTGTCCCAGCCCCAGAGCGTCCACGATCGCACGCGACGCGTTCACGGGTTTATTTGACAGCACGGCCATCTGTCGCGGTTGCCCATTTCCGGAGGCGCGCAGGGAGGCGAGCGCCTCAGGGATTCCAGCATAAACATGCGTGTGATCGAGTTTGTGTTCGCGGTAGTACGCCAGAAAGAATTCGAGAGCTCGCTGGACGGCGGATTCGTCGGCTGGATCGCCCAGCGCGCGGCGCACAAGCATGGGCGCGCCATCCCCCACGTAAGTCGCAATCAAATCGCCCGGCAATTCCGGCCGGCCCAGGTGGCGCAGCGTCGCGTTGATGGAATGAATCAGGTCCAGCCGCGAATCGATGAGCGTGCCGTCGAGGTCGAAGATAAGGAACTTGATAGAGGCCGGGTCGAAGGGTCGATTCGTACGGATCATTGCGTCGGATTCAGGATAAATGATCGCCGACAGCTGGCTTTTCCAACCGACCGGTCGACTCTTCGTTTTTACCGTATTCCCCAAGTCCGACCTCGGCATTTACAATGCACTCTGCACATCCCCCAGCCGATAGGGTATTTAATGGCGACGACGAAAACTGACCCCAAGCTGACTGCGACTGCGGACGAGAAGAAATCCAAAACCTACTCGGGGCTTACCCGGCAACAACTTATCGACGCATACCGCACGATGTATACCTCGCGCCGGGTCGATGACCGGGAAATCCTCCTTAAACGGCAACAGAAGATTTTCTTCCAGATTTCAGGCGCGGGCCACGAAGCCATCGGCGTGGCCGCCGGCTTTTGCCTGAAGCCAGGCTACGACTGGTTTTATCCTTATTACCGCGACCGCGCGCTGGTGCTGGCGCTGGGCGCGACCCCTTACGAAATGTTGCTGCAGGCAGTCGGTGCGGCGGACGACCCCAGTTCCGGCGGCCGGCAGATGCCATCGCACTGGGCCTACAACCGGCTGAACATCGTGACCCAGTCCTCGCCGACCGGAACGCAGATCCTGCAGGCAGTGGGATGTGCCGAGGCAGGAGTCTATTTACGCAATCATCCAAACTCGACCCGAAAAGCAGAAGGCGATTATCGGCAGTTCAAAGACGTCAGCTTCCGCGGCGATGAGGTGACGTACGTTTCGTTGGGCGACGGCACGACCAGTGAAGGCGAATTCTGGGAAGCGATGAACACCGCTTCCAACAAAAAATTGCCCATCGTCTTCGTAGTGGAAGACAACGAGTATGCGATTTCCGTGCCCATCGAGGTGCAGACGGCAGGCGGCAATATTTCGCGCCTGGTCTCGGGCTTCCCGAATTTTCATTTTGAAGAAGTCGATGGCACCGACCCGGTCGTGAGTTACGCCGCGATGAAGCGCGCGGTGGACTACTGCCGCGCGGGCAAGGGGCCGGGGTTTGTGCACGCGCACGTGATCCGACCGTATTCGCATTCGCTGTCGGACGACGAGCGGCTCTACCGTCCGGACGCCGAACGGCAACGCGACGCCGCGCGCGATCCCATCACGGGCATGCAAATGTTCTTGATCCGCGAAGGCATTCTCGACGAGAACGGCATCAACAAGCTCGAAAAAGAAGTCGAAGACCAGATGCAAGTCGCGGTCGACCGCGCGCTCGAGGCGAAGTTCCCGACGCCCGAGACCGTTACGAATTTCATCTACTCGCCCGATATTGATCCGACCTCGGCGCGGTTCGAGACGCAACCGGTCTTTGCGCAGGTGGAGGCGCCTCCTGCTACCGGAGACGCCAAGAAGCCAGCCGCTCCCTTGCCTAAAACTATGGCGGAGTTAATCAACTCCACCTTGCGCGACGAAATGAAGCGCGACGAGCGCATCCTCATTTTTGGCGAAGACGTGGCTGATGCCAGCCGCGAAGAATATTTGAAGAAGAAGCTGGTCAAGGGCAAAGGCGGCGTTTTCAAGCTGACTGCCGGATTGCAGACGACGTTCGGCTCTGATCGCGTGTTCAACACGCCCATCGCCGAGGCGAATATCGTTGGCCGCGCCACCGGACTGGCGACGCGCGGATTGAAGCCGGTCGTCGAAATCCAGTTCTTCGACTACATCTGGCCGGCGATGATGCAACTGCGCGATGAACTCCCGGTCATCCGGTGGAGATCGAACAATGCCTTTTCTTCTCCGCTGGTGATTCGTGTGGCCATCGGCGGCTACCTGACCGGTGGCGCGCTCTACCACTCGCAGTGCGGCGAAAGCATTTTCACGCACATCCCCGGGCTGCGCGTGGTCTTTCCGTCGAACGCGCTGGATGCGGCAGGCTTGCTGCGAACCGCGATTCGTTGCGACGACCCGGTCCTGTTTCTAGAGCACAAGCGTCTTTATCGCGAGACGTACGGCCGCTCGCACTATCCCGGGCCGGATTACACGATCCCGTTCGGCAAGGCACGGATCGTCCAGCCGGGGACCGACCTGACCGTGATCACCTATGGAGCTGTGGTTCCGCGCGCGTTGCAGGCCGCACAGAAACTTGAGCGCGAGCTGGGCGTGAAGGTCGAATTGATTGATCTGCGCACGCTGAATCCGTTTGACTGGGAAACCATCGTGGCCTCAGTCACGAAGACAAACCGCGCCCTGGTTGCGTACGAAGACGCACTGAGCTGGGGCTACGGTGCCGAGATCGCCGCGCGCATCGCCGACAAGCTTTTCCCGCAACTGGACGCTCCCGTCAGGCGAGTCGCGGCGATGGATGTGTATGTCGCCTACCAACCGATTCTCGAGGATGCGATCCTGCCGCAGGCGAATGACTTGTACCGGGGGATGAAAGAGCTGGCGGAATACTAGCTGCAACGTTATCTCCCGTAATTCCCATCGCCATTTTCCACAGGTGGGGCACCCCCGTCCGGGTCGCCATAAATCGACCGCACATCCCTCAACGAAACACGCGCAGAGTGCTGCGACAATGAACCTCTGTTAAGAACTGTTGCAAAGTTTTGCGTTTGAAGAAACGCCGTCCAGAAATCCCCAAGCCTCAAAAGCCGCGCCCTGTGCGGGTTCCCGAAGACATTTTCGTTACAAAAAACAAAACTATTCTTGACAATACGATGATGCTAGTAGGACCATTCGTGCGCCTCTCCCAAGGCCCTTCCCAGGGTTCCAATCTAATTTGACGCGCGGAGACTAATTGATGAGCGACTTCATGAAAGTGCGGCGAAGTGCGTGGCTACCGCTTTGCATCATCGCGATGCTTGTGCTGGTGGCGGCAGCGGCAATCAGCTTCGTACCCACCGGAACCTCACGAGTGGACAGAGTTCGCGCGGATGCGCTTCTTTCCCCCAAAGGTGATCTGGATGATGACGAAATGAAACCGGGCAGGAATGCGGAAGCTGCTGTGGGAGCCAATGAGCAGCGCAATCCTGACTCGACACCCGACGTGCAGGCTTATCTGCAGCGAGCCTATCCGGGAAAAGACATTCCGACCGACGCATCCTTTGCCGCGCGAGTGGGATGGGCGTCGTTAGACAGCGAGTCGCACTCCGGCGGACGCTGGCGGCTGATTGGGCCCAGCGTGTCGGTACAGCCTGGAGTTTTGAATGTCTTCAGTGGTGGCACTGCAGCTTACGTGACGGCTGGTCGCGTTACCGCGATGGCGATGGGGCCGTCCTGCACCTCTCGGAGTTGCGTGATCTATGTCGCCGCCGCGGGCGGTGGAGTGTGGCGCACGCGGAACGGTCTAGCATCGCATCCGGACTGGAGGTTCGTCTCCGGCAGCTTTGGAAGCAACGCCATGGGATCGCTGCTAATCGATTCGCGCGATTCGAGCGGCAACACCATCTACGCCGGAACGGGGGAGCCGAATGCGTCCGCCGACTCCGAGGCAGGCGTGGGTATCTATAAATCCACCGATGGCGGGAACAACTGGTCGCTGGTTCCGGGCAGCGATATCTTCTTCCAGCGTTCGATCGGACAGATGGCTCTCGACAAGGATGGCAACCTGCTGGTTCCACTCGCCAGCGGCGTGCGTGGAATCTCTTCGGCAGACGGTGCGATCTCGAGTGGATCGACCGACCATCCGCTGATCACGCGCGGTCTGTATCGCCAGACAGGGAGCACATTCTCTTTGATCTGGCCGGCCCCCGCTCCGACGCGTGGCTCAACGAATGTTGCGGTCGACCCGACGCATCCGAGCACAATCTACGTCAACGCCTTCCAGCAAGGCATTTGGCGGTCGATTGATAACGGTGCGACGTTCTCGCAGATCTTCAGTCCGCAGGACCCAACGCTTGCCAGCCTCACGGATCGCTCGGAGTTCGCCATCACGACCCTACCCAATGGTGCGACCCGTATGTATGTTGGTGAGGGCCAGAGCGGTGGCACCGGCCACCACTCGAATTTCTTCCGCAGCGACAACGCGGACACCGCGGCGACCTTTACCGCCATGGGCGGCGTGCAGGTGGACAATTACTGCACCGGGCAGTGCTGGTACGACAACGTCGTGTTCACGCCCGCGGGCCATCCCGATATCGTCTACCTGATGGGATCGTTCGACTACGGCTCCTTCAGCGTCTTCAATAACGGCCGCGGAATCCTTCTGTCGAGCGATGGCGGCGCCACCTGGAGCGATGTGACCCGCGACAGCACGAATCCCAACGCAACCGGGACCCATCCCGATCAGCACGCCATCGTGGTGAACCCCAACAATCCCTACCAGTTTTGGGAAGGTTCCGACGGTGGTGTGATTCGTTCCGATGGCCGCTTCGCGGATATCTCCGCGCAGTGCGATACCCGAGGACTGAGTCCCGCGGGAACTGCATACTGCAAGAGCCTGCTCTGGCGAGTGCCTAATAAGCTGACCAGCATGAACGACGGTTTCTCGACGCTTCAATTCCAGAGCCTGTCGGTCAGCCGGCAGAATCCGCTGGGCAACCTGCAGGGCGGAACGCAAGACAACGGCACCTGGCAGTACTACGGCAACCCAGTTATCTGGACGCAGGAGATTTATGGTGATGGCGGCCAGTCCGGCTTTGCGGCGGCCAGCGATCGTCTCCGATTCAACACGTTCACGGGACAAGCCAACGACGTGAACTTCCAGAATGGCGATCCTACCAAGTGGGTGATTGCCTCGGGACCGATTATCACCAGCCCCGAAGCTTCGTACTTCTACCCGCCGGTGATCGCCGATCCCAACCAAGCCAATGGCAAGACGATCTTCCAGGGATCGTTCAGCGTGTGGCGCACACAGGACTGGGCCGGTTCGCAGGCCTTCCTGGAAGCGAATTGTCCGGAGTTCACAACCGCGGCGGCGACTGCAACTTGCGGCGATTTCGTGACTATCGGGCCGCCCGGCCAGACGGATCTCGTGGACTCGGGCACCTATGGTCCGAATCCGGTATACGGTAGCGATCGCATCGGTGGCGCGGTAGCGGTGTTGCAGCGCTCGACAAATTCCAGAGATACCGGAACGATGTGGGTGGCGACCGGCGCCGGACGCATCTTCATTACAAAGAATGCCAACGACGCAGCAAACACCGTGCAGTGGACGCGCATCGACAACACGTCGGCCGTTTCTCCGAGCCGCTATCCCAGCGGTATCTATGTCGATCCCAGGAACAAGAACCACGCGTGGGTCTCTTACTCGGGATACAACGTCAATACACCGGCGACACCGGGCCACGTGTTCGAAGTGACCTGGAATGGAACGGTGGCCACGTTCACCGACATCAGCAATAACCTGCCTGATTTTCCGATCACCAGCATTGTGCGGGATGACGAAACCGGCGACCTGTACGCCAGTTCCGACTTTGGCGTGATGCGACTGGGTCGGCATTCTTCGACCTGGACGGTTGCGGGAAGCGGGTTGCCCATGGTGGAAGTGCCCAACCTGCAGATCGTGCCGAGGGCACGCATACTGTACGCCGCGACGCACGGACGCAGCGCATGGGCATTGCGGCTGCCGGAAGACTAGAGGGAAGCGCGCTTTCCTCTGGCCGAAGACATCAGGGCCGTCGCGAGCGACGGCCCTTTTGTTTTGCAACATCGCGGGTTAGGAACGTTCCTTTGATGAACAGCAGCTCGACGCGTGTATCCGGAGTGGGGAGGCGATATGAAGCTGGCATGGATTACGGTTTTGGGGCTCGCGGCCGGGATGCAAGCGCAAGTGAAGAATCAGAATGCCTGCGAGCATGCCGCGCCACCGGCCGGGATGCGGTGGGTGTGCGCCTCTGCGAATCCTTGCGATTGTCAGCTCGCCCCGTCCAAGGCCGAGAGCGACAAGGAGAAGTTCAATGCGTCGCCGGCATCGTTTCGCAGCGAGAGCATCGCGTCGCGGATTGCGTTTTTCGCAATCCCTGCTTACCCCGAGGCGGCGCGGCGCGGGCAGAAGCAGGGCGTAGTGTCGGCGACGCTAGTGCTGACGCCGGAGGGAAATGTCAGCGAGGTGAGAATCCAGTCCGGGGATGGGGCGCTCGCGACAGCTGCGCGATCCGCATGGCAGCAATGGCGCTTCACCCCCGGGGATCGCGTGGAAAGCATTCCGGTGTCGGTGAAGTTTGTGCTGGAGGAGAATGCTGGCGCTGCGGCGTCGGGAACGTCATTGTTGAATACGGTCGTGACGGCGAGCGCGCGGTAGCTAAGCGGCGCGCTCTTCAGGGGATGGTTCGCCGCATCTTTAAGCAAGTTCAATGGCCGCCGACCGCATGAGAGCGATTAGCGCCCACCGAAATGAGCGCCGGCGAATCCTCCATGAAAGCCGCCCCCGCCTGCGAACCCACGCGGGCTACCGGAAAATCTGTGACCGGCGGAGAATCCACGACTGCCCGATGCGAAGCCGCTGTGCACGGTGCGATTGCGATAGGGCGCTGGACTGTGCGCCACTCGGACGGGAGCGACGCCGTGGTGCGGATAGCGTCCGCCGTAGAAAAGTGGCGCGCGGTACGCCCAGAACGGCGAATAGAATCCCCAGCCAAATGGGTTGTAGAAAATCCCGTCACCAGGGATGAAGGTGTAGGCCGAATACCAAGGGCTCCAGTACCAGCCCGCGCCGATCCATCCCGGCCCGTACCCTCCGTCTGCGAAGTAGATGCGCGCGGCGTTGACGTTGGCTTCCGCAAGGTAGTCGGAGCGCAAACTGCTCCAGCGGTAGAGTTCGGTGGACTGCAGTGCTTTTCTATCGAACTTGCTGGCTTTTGGCTTGCCGTTCTGGCTCAATGAGAGTTCGCGACCGCCTTTGACCTTTACCTCATGGTCGTTGTCGCGGACCATCGCCATTCCATCAAAGACACGCACGACATTGTGATCGGCATCAAAGTCGTACAAACCGGTTTTCTTGATCTGCGTGGTGGTGCCGTTCTCGTTGATACGGATGTCATTTTCGGGATAGATCTCATCGACTTCAACCAGCGCCTCGCCTTGGTTCAGGGTCAACTGGGTGCTGGTGAGACTGGGAGAAATCATTTCAACCGAACTGTTCTCGGCCAGCCGCAGGAATACGCCTGGAGTCAACAAAAGTTCCGCCTTACCTCGATTCGTGTTGATCGACTGCCCGGGCTCCGCCTGAACCGATCCGACCGACTTCGCATCGAGCGGCTGAGAACCGAGATTCACCTGGCCTTCGACGTAGTTCAATGTTCCCGGCACCGTAGTGTTCTGGTGTATGTCGGCAAAGGCTGGAAGCACCAATACGGCAGCTACCAGCGCTGACCATGCGAATTTTTTCCTCAACCATTGCATACGAATTAGCTGCATACGAATTAACCTTGACTTTCCCAAAATCCTTAATCCTAATTAATTAGATGAGCGCGGAGCCTTGAACGATGTTTGTTGCGGGATCCAGGGATCTGCAGTCGGGAATGCGGTCAGGGATGGGCGGAAGCGAGAGCCGGTCGCAGCGACTTACGGTTATTTCGGATCACCCGAGGGTAGTCGCGCGAACGCGAATTTGCATCTAAAGGAAAGTACGTCGCCGGAAGGGTTTTGGCACAGAACAGTAAGGAGCAGCCCAGAGGCTGCTCCTTTATTGCTACATGACTATTGGCAGGGCGGACCGGCGTTGGTGAGAAATGTGCCGTTGTCGGAGAACCAGCCGCCGACGCCAGTCGAGCGGTTGGTGAAGAACCACGAGAAGAAGGCAAGTTCCTGCAAGTGGTAGGTGAAGCCGTTGGGCATGACGATGCGGGGAGCCTCAGTGCCGCTGAGGGGATCTCCGGCTTCGAGGTTGCCCTGACAGCCGGGAACTTGTCCGATGTGTCCCCAAGCTGGAGTCGCGTTGCTGCCGAACGGGTCATCCATCCACTCGGCTACTTCGTGCGTGGCGGTGGCGATGTCCATCCCCGAGACGCCGAACAGACCGGTGGCGTCGAAGTCCATCGGTGAGTATGTCTGGGTGGAGTCGCTGTTCCCAGTGCCGTGGTATCCGAGAATGCAGCAGTTCAAAAGATTGGTCGGGTCTCCGTCGGACATTACGGCGTTGTAGAGAAGGAAAATCGGGAACGTTCCGTGGTTGACACCGTGCGGCGCCAGGGCCGGGAGAATGCTGTCGTTGATGATGCCATCGACGAGATTGGCATCGACAATGGCCATGGGCGCGCAGAATGCGGGAGGGCCGAGGGACGTGGTGGCGAGAGCGAGGCCGCTCGCCGCCGGAACGTCGATCACAATCGGATTGAGATTTGTAATGGGACCCAAGGTTACGTGATAGTCCTCGCGATTGATGACCTTCCAGAAGTTGGCGCGCTGGAAGGCGTCGGTCGTTTGTGTGCGGCCCACGTCGGTGCCGCCGTAGTTGAAATCGGTGGACTGGAAGATGGGCGATTGCTGAAACAGCCGGAGGGGATTGTTGTTGCGTGATCCGAGACAGGCGCGATCGGGTCGAGTGGGGTCAAAGGTATTGTCGCCGGGCGTAGTTGCGATGATCGCTTTGGCGTCGACGCTGGTTCCCACGGTGTGGGTCTTGAAGATGATGGGCACGATCTGCGTCGCGACGCTGGTTCGGCCGGAATCCTCATTGAAGGGACTCGCGCCTACCATGACGCCGGTGTAACGGTTGCCGTCGCGGTCAGAGTGGACGGAGTAAGACCACAGGGGAAGGCCGGGAGTCGCGGGCGCGGATGCCAGCGGCACCGCGGCGCGGGCTTGCGCAGGAGCATGCTTCACCATCTACTTAATCGGCAGGCGGGCCCTCGGAGTCCTGGCCTGACTGAATGCGAACGTCACACTGACAGCGACGCACACGAAAACCACCATAGAAAAAAAGAGAGACTTCTCACACCTCATTCGTCATTCCTCCTTGCCGCGCGCTCGATCGATTCTGAGCGGAGGCAACGCAACCGCGAGGTGGTGCTAACGGCGCGCGATTCTATGCGAAGAGCGTGATGACCTTCAAACATTTTCGGCGGCAGGATCGCGCAAAAAGGGCCGCTGGACGCGGCTTTTGCGCGATAGCAGACCAAACAGAGAGGCACAATTGTTGTCTGGAGTGTTATGTCTACGTGGAATTTAAAGATTTCAGATTTGATTGGACTAGGCTGCGATGACGTAATTGGGCAATCTAAAATCCTCAATCTGAAATCTTCAATCTGCAGTCGTCTTACTTGCCCTTGCCTCCGCCTCCGCGGATGGCGTCGATCGAAATAGCACCTGCGCCGAAGAAGATCAACGCGAAGCACATGGTCCAGAGCGCGAGGGTGAACTCGTAGCCGCCGGCACCAAGCAAGCCATGTTTCCAATGAACCTTTGCAATGGCGACGGTCATGTCCACCAGCAGCGCGAACGCCGCCAGGCGCGTGAGCAGTCCCATGATCAGCAGGATGCCGCCGAGAAATTCCGTGAATGCGGAGACGTAAGCCAGCCACGCCGGGATCCCGAGACTTGTGATGAAACCCGTATAGTCGTGCAGATGCCCGTAGACCTTGTGAGAGCTGTGACCGATGAAAATGATTCCGAGAGTCAGACGCAAAACCACCAGCGCCAGCGGTTGCATGCGATCGAGATAACGCAAGTTTCCTCCGTGTGATTCAAAGAGTAACGTCCGGCAGGATGTTCGAGAAGTGCAAAGGTCGATGACCTTGGCGACCTGCGCACTGCGAGGGATCCTCTCAGGGGCGATGCCGGCGCCGCGGTCGAGACTATTGGATCGCGTACTGGATCTTGATGCCGCGCTTTTCCATCTCGTCGAGAAACATGTCGGCAGGAACGTCTCGCTCCTGCAATACCGCTCCGCGCTTCGTAATGGCGTTGGAAGCCAGCATCTGCACAACGATGGAAGCAGGGAATGCCGTGGTGCGCATCATGGCGCTCATGTCGGTCTTCGCGTCGTAGTGATCAACCAGCGTGAAGGTAGCGATACGGCCTTGAAGGTGGCCGCCCAGCCGCCCGCGCACTCCCGGCGTTCGAACAGATTCGTGCGCTTCGAGGCGCATGATGCAGACGTCGGGACCTTTCCCGGCGAACTTGCCTTCGAAGACTTTCGACATCAACGCACGCGGAGCGATTTCGGCTTTGCCGATTTTCATCTTCTCGCCGGAGAACAGGCCGAGTTCTTTCAATTCACACAACCGGTCGTAGTGTCCGGGATAACGGAGGGTCTTCTCGAAACAGTCTCCGACCCGTCCGCCGAAGGTTTCCGGAAGCGTGGATGTGCCTCCCAGAAGTGTGGAAGGCAACGAGCGGAGCGAAGCCATTCATGTGGAATTCTTCCGGCTCGGTGAGAGGGTCGATCGTGATGAGCTTGCCTTTGCGCAGGATGCGCGCGGGCTCCACGTATTCGTTGATGAGGCCTTCGACCGAAAAGACGAGTTGATAGTGAAACGGCGGCATGGGTTTTTCGGGAAGCCAGCCCACGTACCGCTTGAGTGCGTCGGCTCGGCCGTCGAGGCGGTTCACGAGTTCTCCTCCGAGAATCGAAGCCATGCCAGGGAGAGCCCGCAGCCGGGCGCGATGGCGACGCCGCGTTTTTGCGCTTTGTTGGCCAGGGCGAGTTCCTGACGCACGACGGTGTTGTTGCCGCCGAGGTCGACGAAGTGGCAGCGCGCTTCGATGGCGGCCTTCGCAAGACCTAGATTCAGAAAATAGGGGACTGCCGACAATGCGGCAGCGTGTCCCTTCATCAATTGCGCGGCTGCCCGTTCACTGGAGGCATCCAGGGCAACTGCCTTGACCTTCCGGTCGCCATGGATGCGGTTGATGCGCGCCGCAACGTCATGGGCGCGCTTGAGGTCGGAGTCAGCCAGAGTTACGGCCAGCACATCGGGCTGGCGAGCCATGTCAAATGCTGCGGCGGATCCCATCATGCCGGAGCCAATCACTAAGAGTTTCATGCAATACCTGCAAGGAAAATTCCCGAGAACCAAACTGATGACGCTATCAGAGCGAGGAGCCTGTGCCTGTGACGTGACGCACACCGAGATTTCCTGCGTCCGCCGGTAGCCGCGTCATGTCCTACTCAGATGAGGTGAATATCGGAGTTTCGCGAACTCAACATGGAAAAAATGCGAGGAATTCCGCCTCGGAGTTTGCCCCGCAACAGAGTACGAGGACTGCCTTCAGGATGATGATTTAAGTTCTAGAATCCGTGGAATTTATCGCGCGTCTTACTACCTTCGTACCGTCGCTAGTACTTTGGTTATGTGTGAAGCGGTAACAGCGCATCCTGTGCATAACTAGTCCACCTAATTGTGGTCATTAAGTATTCGACCACTACTCATAGCAGTAATCTGCAAGCATACGAAAGTAATTTTCCAGAAAACAGGTACAAAACCGGGTAAAACACGGAGATTTGGCTTGACTTCGTGTTTTCCGGGGTTGAGATATGCTCTGCACACCGAAATCCTCTCGAACACGAACTGGAACGAGAGATTTCCTCCCAAGGGTTGCCCTTGCGGCCGGAGACGCCGGCAAGTGAGGGCGTTGATTCTGTGGAAGGGACGTGAACTCTATGGCCGACTCGCGAGAAGTGATGAACATTCGCCAGGCTTCGCAGTACCTGGGGGTGAGTCCGGACACGCTCTATAAGTACGTCAACGAGCAGAAGATTCCGGCTTTCAAATTGGGCAATCGCTGGCGCTTCAAGAAGTCGAAGCTAGACCAGTGGATGGAAGAGAAGTCGAACCAGATGGAAGTACGACGGAAACCGAAGGCAGCCACGAAGGCTGCCGGATCGCAATAGGACAAGAGCCGGCGAAATGCCGGCGCTACAAAGGCGGGCACATGTTTGGATTCGGGTCGAAGACGATTGTGGGTCTGGATGTAGGTTCCTCCAGCATCAAGGCAGTCGAATTGAAGCGGAAGGGGCGGGACATCGAGGTGGCGCATCTCGGCCTGGAGCCGCTGGCTCCAGATATCGTTGTCGATTCCATGATCGTGGACTCGGGCACGGTGTCGAGCGCGATCTCGAAGCTGTTCACCGACCACGAAATCAAGGCGAAGAACGTGGCCACGGCCGTCAGCGGCCACTCCGTCATCGTCAAAAAGATTTCGCTGCCCTCGATGAGTGATCAGGAACTCGCCGAAACGATCCAAAAGGAAGCTGCCCAGCACATTCCCTTCGATCTGGGCGACGTGAATCTCGACTACCAGATCCTTTCGGAAGACGCCGGCAATCCGCAGATGGATGTTTTGCTGGTGGCGGTCAAGAAGGACAAGATTCTGAACTACACCAACGTACTCTCGATGGCAGGGCGTACCCCGGCTATTGTGGACATCGATGCTCTGGCCCTGCAGAACTGCTACGAGTACAACTACGAGCCCGCTCCAGGGCAGGTGGTGGCGCTTTTGAACCTGGGCGCCAGCGTCATGAACATCAACATCGTGAAGGGTACGACGCCCCTGTTCCCACGTGACGTCAGCGTGGGCGGGCACCAGTACACCGACTCTTTGCAGAAGGAACTGGACCTGAGCTTCGAAGACGCAGAGGCGTTGAAGCTGGGACAGAAAGTGGGCACGGTCAGCGAAGACGCGAAGACGCCGATTCTGCAGCAGGTGACCGAAATCATCGTGCTGGAGATCCAGAAGACGTTTGACTTCTTCCGCGCCAGCGCGGCGGGCGAGCACATCGAGAAGATCTATCTCGCGGGCGGTTCGTCGAGGGTGCCGGGACTGGTGGAAGGTTTGCGCCAGGAGTTCTCGATGCCGGTGGAACTGTTCAATCCGTTCCAGCGCATCGCGCCTCCGGCGGAAGGAATGGGAGCGGAACTGATCGAGCAGAATGCGGGCCAGCTGGCAGTTGCGGTGGGCTTGGCTTTGAGGAGTTTTAGCGACCTATGATCCGAATCAATCTGCTGGAAGCACCGAAACCGAAGAACAAGCGCTCGGCCCTGCCGTCGATGCCGACCATCGAGGTCGGCGACGTCGGATCGCCGCGGCTTAAGGTCTTGATCGCGTTCGGATTGGCGGCCGCGTTCAATCTGTACACCTGGTACCACCTGGACACCGAGAAGAAAGCTATCGCACAGAGCATGGTGCAGGCCGAGCAGCAGAACCGGCAGCTGTCGGATGTCAAGACACGCTACATGGCGCGCCAGCGCGAAGCCGAAAACTACAAGCGGCGCGTGGATGTGATCGACCAGTTGCGTAATAACCAGCAAGGTGGTCCGGTCAACCTAATGGCGATGGTGGGCGAGACCGTCAACAACACGGAAGCGGTCTGGCTGAACAACATGAAGGATCAGGGCTCGAGCGTCGATATCGAAGGCATGGCGCTCAGTTCGGATGCTGTGGCCAACCTGATCTCGAACCTGCAGAAGACCGGATATTTCCGCGCGGTGGAGATCAAGGAAAGCGTGCAGGACGAAACGATTAAAGACATGCAGGCGTTTACGTTCACGCTGAGCTGCGAAAAGTCGAAGTCCTAAAGGCAGGAACTATGGCGAATTTCGGGGAAATGTCGGGCCTCAAGCAGTGGGCGGTAGTGGTCGTCGGAGCGGCGCTGGTCACGGCGGGTCTCTATTACACGGTATTCAAGAGCCAGCGCGACCAGAACACGGCGGCAAAGACGGCGCTGGAAGCCAAGCAGAAAGAGAACCGTGAACTGGAAGCGTACCGTCCGAAACTGGCGGAAATCGAGCGCCAGCTGGCCAGCTTGAAGCAGCAACTGGAAATCGAACGACGCATCGTTCCGGATGAAAAGGAAGTCGACGGTTTCATGCGAATGCTGGATGCGGAAGCCTCGAAGGCGGGTATCGAGATCCGTCGCTACACCGCGCAGCCGGTGTCGCAGAAAGAATTCTACAGCGAAGTTCCGTTCGAGATGGAGCTGGACGGTCCCTACTACTCGATGCTGAATTTCTTCGACCGCGTGGGCAAGCTGGAACGCATCGTGAGCGTGTCGAACTTGCTGGTTTCGACGACCCGCAAGCCGTCGGACGCGAAAGCCAAGAAGACATATCAGTACGCACCGAACGAGAGCATCGTGGCGACCTGTAAGGCGACGACGTTCTTCAGCCATGACATGGATCCGGCAGGCACGGCGAAGCCCGGCCCGGCTGCGGTGAAGAGGTAGGAGATTTCTATGAAGCTAACTACTGGCATCGTTGTGCTGGCAATCGCGGCGGGCAGCGCCTGGGCGCAGAATCCCGCCATTATTCAGAACACGAAAGCAGCCTTGCAAGGAGCGCAGCAGCAGCAGGCCGCTTCGGGAAACTCGACGTCGCATGCGAAGCCGTCGGGAGCTGTTCCGGCGAAACCATCAGCGGCTGCGGCACAAACGGCAAAGCCTGCGGTGATTTCGATTCAGCCAGTGAGCATGCCGGCCAAGCCGGCCGCGGTGCCCGCGAAGACTGCTGCGACGCCCGCGAAGCCCACTGTCGTACCGGCCAAGACTGGGGCCGCTCCCGCGAAACCTGCGGTTGCGACGGCTGCGCCTGCAGTTGTGCCAGTGAAGGCTGCCAACAGCACGCTCAAGCCGGTCGTGAAAGCGGAACCGGTCAAGACTGCGACCGCGCCAGCCAAGAAACAGGTTGCAGCAGCGCCCAAGGTTGCGGCGAAGCCAGACACGAAAGTGGCGGCTGCTCCAGCCCGCGCGAACAAGGAAGTGAGTTCGACAAGCAGCGACAAAGACAAGAACGACAAGCAGGAAGACAAGAAGTACTCCATGACGGGCAAGCGGGATCCGTTCGTGAGCCCGGTGGTGAACCGGGCTGGGGGATCGGGCTGCAGCACCGGCAAGAAGTGCCTGGACATCGAGCAGATCGCACTGCACGGCGTCGTGAAATCCGACAGCGGCATGATCGCGGTCGTGACCAACAGCTTGAGCAAGGCCTATTTTCTGCGGGAGAACGATCCCGTGTTTAACGGGTACGTAGTAAAGATCACGGTCGATTCGATCGTGTTTAAGCAAACACTTCAAGACCGGCTGGGAAAACCGTTCACGAAAGACGTTGTGAAACGGATTCTCACACCGGCTGTATAGATTGGCGAGTTCTAAACCGGAAGCGAGCTTGATGAAGACACGGGCTGTGCCGAGTGGCCGGCGCGTGTGGGGGAGAAGCGAAATGCGAAAGCAACTGCTGGGTGTGGTTCTACCGCTGGTCGTCCTGGTGATGATGACCGCAGCGGCACAGACACAGAACACGGGCACCGCTGCCGCGGAGCACGCTGCGCTGCAGCGACTGAACGTGGTGCGCGGAGACGGCGCGATCAGTGTGGAATTCTTGGCTCGTGGGCCTGTGGCTCCCAAGCTGAGCACACTAAGCTCGCCGGCTCGAGTCGTGATCGATCTGCCGAACACGGTCGCCGTGACCGATCAGCGCCAGATCGCGGTCGACACGGATGGCGTGAAGGGCGTGCGTGTGGGCATGAATGGCCAGACGCCGCCGAGCACGCGGGTCGTGGTCGACCTCGAGAAGGCCTGCAAATTCGAGCTCGTCCCCGGCAGCGATAACCAGTTTGCCGTGAAGCTGTATCCCGGGGTGGCCGCGGCGAAGGCCTCGGCCAAGTCGGCGGCTAAGACCGTCAGTGCTCCCGTGGTGGCGAAAGCCGCGCCTGCGGGACCGAAGCTCACCACGGTGTCGATGGTGGTGACTCCTGCAGCTCCGGAAAAGACTTTCATTCCGGAGAAGAAGGAAGCAGCTGTCAATGTGGCGCCTGTAGCGTCGGTTCCAGCGGCCACGGAAACAGCTTCCAAGTCGGCGACCAACTACGTGTTCGTCGAGCCTTCTTTCAAGCCGAAGGACGAGACCAAGGCGACTGAGAAGCCGGCCCCGGTCGAGCCTGCGGTGCGCGCTCTTGAGGCAGCCGCGAAGTTTACTGACAAGCCGGCGTCCGCACTCCTCCCGGTCAACGCCAGCGCTTCCGCGATGCAATCGCAAGCTGCCCAGACAGCGATTCAGCCCGCGGTCAATCTCGCAGCCGAACAGAAGACCCAGATGTCGCAATCCCCCGCGACCAGCGGTCCGAAGTACACGGGCGAGCCGATCTCGGTCAATTTGAAAGACGTCGACCTGAAAGACTTCTTCCGCCTGGTTCATGAAATCAGCGGACTCAACGTGGTGCTCGATCCGAACGTTCACGGAACCCTGACCATCGTTCTGGATGACGTGCCGTGGGATCAGGCGCTCGACATCGTTCTGAAGAACAACGACCTGGCGCGGGAACTGGAAGGTAACGTTCTGCGCATCGCCACGGTCGACACACTCAAGAAGGAAGCCGACGCCCGTCGCGCCCAGCAGGAATCGGAAGCGCTGGCGGTGGAGAAAGTCACGGTCACTCGCTTCCTGAGCTACGCGCACTCGAAGGACGTGGTTCCGACCATCAAGAAATTCCTCTCGCAGCGTGGCGACGTGATCTCGGATGATCGTACGAATGCGGTCATCATCTCCGACATTCCGAACGTGATTCCGGCGCTCGACCGGCTGCTCACGCAACTGGATCGCAAGACGCAGGAAGTCGAAATTGAAGCGCGCGTCGTGGCTGCCACCCGCAGCTTCGCGCGTGACATCGGAACGCAGTTTGGCTTCGGATGGGGCAACGGGCACACGGCAGTGGGTGGCGCGGCGGCGAACTCTCCGCTGTTCACCAACGGCCTGAGCCCGACCTACATCACGGCTGGCGGATCTTCAACCGGACAGATCATTCCGCTGTTCTCGAACCTGCCGGTGACCAGCCCGACGAGCGGTCTGAGCTTCATCAACGCCAGCAACAACGTGCGTATCGATGCCATCCTGACGCTGGCCGAGTCGCGCGGCTTGCTGAAAATTCTGTCTCGTCCACGCGTTGTCACGCAGAACAACATCCAGGCTCTAGTTCGCCAGGGCGTGCGTGTGCCGATCGTGACGCAGGCGCAGTTGGGCGGTCCGCCCACCGTGACCTACGTCGACGCGTTCCTGCGGTTGACGGTAGTTCCGCAGATCACGTCGGAAGGCACGATCTTCCTGAACGTCGACGTCGAGAACACGACCCCCGACTTCGGACGTACGGTGCAGGGTAACCCGACACTGATCACGCAGCAGGCAACCACGCAAGTGCTGGTGACCGACGGCGGTACGGTGGTGATCGGCGGCGTTATCCAGACCAACAACTCGCTGAACATCACGCAGGTTCCGCTGCTGGGGAACATTCCGGCGCTTGGCAACCTGTTCAAGCACCGCAGCGTGACCACTTCGAACCAGGAACTGATTTTCTTCATTACTCCGCGCATCATTCAGACATAAGCGGGGTTGTGAAGCAGCGGCTCCTACCGCCGGCTCGCAAGAGCCGGCGGTTTTGTTTTTGGGTTCCACTGCGCGGCTCGGTTGCCGTCGCGCCTCCGGCGCTTGCGTTTGTGGCGGCCGACGAACCCACCCTTACGGGCTGGGCTAATGAAAGTCGCCGCCTTCGGCGGCTTAGGGCGGTGGCGTGGCGCGGTGTTGCCCCTGGCACGGATGATCGGTGCAGGTGGTGGTCCTGGTGCGGAGCTGCTTCTTTGTATTGGGGCGAGCTTGACGGCACTTACCTGAGTCGCGGAAGGGAGGTAATCTCCTGATACACTCCGTGCCGATGGACTACGTTGGTCGGCAAGAGCGTTTGCAGGAGAGTCTTTCCAAGCATCGACTGGACGCAATCCTCCTTACCCATCTTCCAAACATTCGTTACTTGTGCGGGTTTACCGGGAGCGCTGGCTCGTTGTTGGTGGGCGCTGCAGGCAGCGTCTTTTTCACGGATAGCCGCTACACCCAGCAGGCGAAGTCCGAAGTGAGGGCTGGGAGAACTGTCATTGCGAAAAAAGGGCCACTAGCGGCTGCTGCAGTGTGGTTGACCCGCCGCGCGCGGAACAATCGTTCACCGAAGACGTTTCTGGTCGGGATCGAGGGGCAGCACATGACGGTAGTGGAACGGCGTACCCTTGCCGCAGCGCAGCCCCGGCATGTCCGAATACGCGAAGCTCCGCCGTTGGTGGAGCAGGCCCGGATGGTGAAGGACACAGATGAAATTGCCGCGATTCGCGACGCAGTCGCCTTGGGTGCGGGCCTCTTTGGTCACGCTCTGGAAGTTACGCGCCCCGGCGTTCGCGAAGTCGAGGTAGCTGCTGAACTGGAATATGCCGCGCGTAAGAGCGGGGCCGAGGGGATGTCGTTCGAAACAATCATCGCATCTGGTGCGCGCTCCGCACTCGCCCACGGCCGAGCATCCGAGGCGCGCATTGTGACCGGGGGATTCGTGGTGTGCGACTTCGGTGTTATACTCCACGGTTATTGTTCGGACCGCACCCGCACTGTGTACGTGGGCAATGCGACCGCGGAAGCCCGCCGGATTTATGACGCGGTGCTCGCGTCGCAACTAGAAGCGATCCATGCCGTTCGGCCCGGAGTGAAGGTCGGACAGGTCGATGGCGCCGCCCGTAAAACTCTGCAAAAGAAAGGTTTAGCGAAATACTGTACGCATTCGACCGGTCATGGAGTGGGGCTCGAAATTCACGAAGCTCCGCGCGTGGCCAAGGGCCAGCAGGAAGTTCTGCGGCCTGGAATGGTGATTACGATCGAGCCGGGAGTTTATCTTCCCGGGCAGTGGGGCGTGCGCATCGAAGACATGGTGGTCGTCACCGAGCAGGGTTGTGACGTGCTGACCCCCACGCAAAAGGAACTTATAGAGGTTGGTTAGAGGGAACTGCACGGCTTACGAGCTGTGCCGAAATTCCCTGTGCCCGGGAGCAATGAGAGTAGTCCCCAACGCACAAGATGAACTTAAAAGAGCTCAAAGAACTCATACTGTTTCTTAAGGAAGAGGGAATCACCGAGTTCGAACTGGAACGCGGTGACGTCAAGGTCCGCGTAAAGCGGGGCGGAGAAGTTTCAGCGGTGTCGTTGCCCGATGCGCGGTACTTCGCGGTGCCGAGCGCCGCCGCCCCCACGCCTCCTCTGGGTGCTGTTCCTGTGGTTCCGTCTTCTTCCCCAGTTGCTCCGGCGCCACCGGCAGTAGAGTCCGAAGAAGATCTGCACATGGTGCGTTCCCCCATCGTGGGGACGTTCTACGAGTCGCCATCGCCGGGTTCTCCGCCGTTTGTGAAGCCGGGGGATATGGTTGCCGCTGGGCAGGTGTTGTGCATCGTGGAAGCGATGAAGCTCATGAATGAAATCGAGTCGGATGTGGCCGGGGAACTCGTGAAGCGCCTGGTCAACAACGGCCAGCCCATCGAGTACGGACAGGAGTTGTTCTCCATCCGGGTTCGGAAGTGAACTTTAAGGAAGTGAAGCGGGGCGCGTAAGCGCGCCCCCCTTTTTGTTTGTAGAGTGTGCCGAGCCGTCTTCGCGGCGCTGGTCGGATACAGGGCATTAGCTGGAAATTATGTTCAAGAAGATTTTGATCGCAAATCGCGGAGAGATTGCGTTGCGCATCATCTGCGCGTGCAAGGAACTGGGCATTCGCACGGTAGCTATCTATAGCGAGGCCGACCGCAATTCTCTCCCCGTGCGTTTCGCCGATGAAGCCATATGCATTGGGCCGCCGCAGTTAGGACTGAGTTACCTGAACATCCCGGGAGTGATCAGCGCGGCCGAGATTGCAAACGCGGATGCCATTCATCCCGGGTACGGCTTGCTCTCGGAGAACGCCAACTTTGCGGAGGTCTGCGAGGCCAGCGGCCTGAAGTTTATTGGACCGTCGCCGGAGTTAATCCGGTTGATGGGGGAAAAGGAAAAAGCGCGTGCCGCGATGAAGCAATACGGCGTGCCGATTCTTCCGGGGTCCGATGGGGTGATTGGGTCCGACGAAGAAGCCGCCGAGTGGGCTCGGCAAGTGGGCTACCCCGTAATCATCAAAGCGTCAGCGGGTGGCGGCGGGCGCGGAATGCGCATCGTGCGCAATCCCGAAGATCTGCCGGGACTTTTTCGGCAGGCGCAGCAAGAAGCGGCCGCTGCCTTCGGGAACGGCGATCTCTACATGGAGAAGTACGTCGAGCATCCACGGCACATCGAGTTCCAAGTCCTAGGCGATGAGCACGGAAACGTGGTAAGTCTGGGCGAGCGCGAGTGCTCGATTCAGCGCCGGCATCAGAAACTGCTCGAGGAGTCTCCTTCATTGCAGGTCACTCCGGAACTGCGGGCGGAAATCGGTGGGATCCTCAGCAAGACTCTGAGTGCGGTGGGCTATCAGAATGCCGGCACGATCGAATTCCTGATGGACCAGCAGAAGCGGCTGTATTTCATCGAGATGAATACGCGCATTCAGGTGGAACATCCGGTGACCGAGATGGTCACGGATGTGGATCTGGTGAAGAGCCAGATCATGATCGCGGCCGGCGCGAGGTTACAGGATGTGCTGCAAGGGCCCGTGGTACATCGCGGGCATGCGATCGAGTGCCGCATCAATGCGGAGCATCCGGAGAAGTTCACGCCATCGGCAGGGAAGATCACGGCGTTTCATCCGCCGGGTGGGACGGGAGTGCGCATTGACACGGCGGCATATGCGGAGGGCGTCATTCCACCGTATTACGATTCGCTGATTGCCAAGCTCGTGGTGCGCGGAAAGGACCGGAACGAAGCTTGTCAGCGCATGGCACGGGCGCTTGAAATGTTCATCGTGGAAGGCATCTACACGACGATTCCGCTGCACCGGAGAATTCTGATGGATGCGGAATTCCGCGCGGGCAAGTTCGATACCGGGTTTATTGAGCGGTTTCTGGAAAGGAAAGCGGAATCGGTGGCGTAGGGCTCGAACACGGCATTTGCCAGCTTCTGAAACTTTGTCTCGACCTATTCAGCTTCCGCGACTGTACGCGATTCTTGATGCGGCGTGCTTTCCCGTTTGTGCAGCAATGCTTCAGGCCGCGGAACAACTGGTTTCTGGTGGCGTCACTTTACTGCAGTACCGGAACAAGGGCGGCACGTCGCGGCAGATCCTGGATGATGCGCGCGAGCTTAGGGCGCAACTCGGCGACTCGGCCCGGCTCATCATGAATGACCGCGCCGATCTCTGTCTCGCGGCCGGATTCGGCGGCGTGCATGTGGGGCAGGAGGATCTTTCTCCCGACGGAGCCCGGCGGGTACTCGGTCCCGATCTGTGGCTGGGAGTCTCGACGCACAATCCCGAACAGCTGAGAGTAGCGGACGCGACCACCGCGGATTACCTGGCCATTGGTCCGGTGTTTGCTACCGGCAGCAAGGAACAGGCCGATCCCGTGGTGGGCCTTGAAGGAGTCCGTGTGGCTCGCTCATTGACGCGGAAGCCGCTGGTGGCCATTGGCGGAATCACTCGGGCGAATGCCTTAGCAGTGGTTGAGGCAGGGGCGGACTCGGTGGCGGTGATATCTGACTTGGTACGGGATCCGCGGAAATCAGCAGAGGAATTTTTCCGCGTTCTGGGGTAAAGTGACCGCTGTCTATTACCACTCTTGAGCAGCTTCGACGGGCGAATACGCCCGTCGCTCCATCACCAGGAGGGACGTGAGTACCCAGACCAGTGCATCCAACCCAGCGCCTGCCAGCGATTGGGACATCCATTCCCATCAAGACAAGGAACTCGTCAAAGCTCTGGGCTTGACCAGCGCGACCATGCTGGTGATGGGATCGATGATCGGTTCGGGCATCTTTATTGTGTCAGCCGATATCAGCCGAGCGGTCAATTCGCCCGCGCTGCTGATCGGCGCCTGGCTGGTGACGGGCTTCATGACCATCGTGGGTGCACTGAGCTACGGAGAACTGGCGGCCATGATGCCGCGGGCTGGCGGGCAGTATGTTTATCTGCGCGAAGCTCTCGGGCCGCTGTGGGGATTTCTGTATGGGTGGACGTTGTTTCTGGTGATTCAGACGGGAACGATTGCGGCCGTGGGCGTGGCATTCGGCAAGTTTCTAGGCGTCTTCTTTCCTTCCATTTCGTCTACTCACTGGATCTTGCATCTCTGGAAAGTCCCGAAAATTCCAATAGGACCGATGGTCCTGGGGAATATGGACGTTGGACTCAGCACCCAGAACCTGGTTGCGATTCTGGTGGTGGTGGCGTTATCGGTCATCAACATCTTTGGAGTCAAGACCGGCGCGATCATTCAAAACATCTTTACGATCGCAAAAGTCTCAGCGCTGGCTGGGTTGGTCTTGTTCGGATTATTCATCGGACGCAATGCGCAAGCGCTCGCTGCGAATTTCAACGGACACTTCTGGCAGAACGCGGGACTGGGCGCTCAGCACGCCGTGCAAGTCGGTGCGGGCGGACCGATGGTTCTGGTGGGAACACTCACTATTCTGGCGGTGGCGCAGGTCGGGTCGCTTTTCTCAGCCGACGCCTGGAATAACGTGACGTTCACGGCGGGTGAGGTGAAGAATCCGCAGCGTAACCTGCCGTTATCGCTCGCCATGGGTACCGGCGTTGTCATTCTTTTGTACGTTTTGTGTAACGTGATTTTTCTAAATGTGCTGCCGCTCGACGGCAGTCCCACCGGCGCAACGATCCTGGAGCGGGGAATCAAGTATGCGTCGGAAGATCGTGTGGGCACGGCGGTAATGACCCAAATCTTCGGCGCAGCCGGTGGAGCCCTGATGGCGATCGCCATCATGATTTCCAGCTTTGGGTGCAACAACGGGCTGATCCTCTCGGGAGCGCGCGTCTACTATGCGATGGCGAAAGACGGCCTGTTTTTCCGCAGTGTGGCGAAACTGCACCCGACCTACAAGACTCCGGCGGTGTCGCTGATGGTGCAGATGGTATGGACCTGTATCCTCTGCATCTCAGGCAGCTACGGGCAACTGCTCGACTACATCGTGTTTGCGGTGTTGGTCTTTTACATCCTCACCATCGGGGGGCTTTTTGTGCTGCGAAGAACCCGTCCGGATGCGGAGAGGCCCTACCGGGCAGTGGGTTACCCGATACTTCCGGCGATATATATTTTGATGGCATTGTTTATCGATGTCGTACTATTGCGCTACAAGCCGCAATACACCTGGCCCGGGATGATCATCGTGCTGCTAGGCATCCCGGTGTACTACCTGTGGAATCGGAATCAAGGGACATCAGAACGCGGAACGTCAGCACGCGCGGTTTGAACTTGCTCGAACGGCGCGAATCAAATACGAGCTCACTAGGAGAACCGAATGGCTAATGTAATGGCCAAGAAACCACTGCCTGTGATCATGGCGGAAGCCTCGGAAACGGGCGAGCACAGCCTGAAGCGCGCGCTGGGCCCTGGCAACCTGATTTCACTGGGTATCGGCGCAATCATCGGCACCGGCATCTTCGTGCTCACCGGAACGGCGACTGCCAATCATGCTGGTCCCGCCATCGTGCTCTCCTTTACTTTGGCAGCCGTCGCGTGCGTGTTTGCCGGTTTGTGCTACGCCGAATTCGCATCGATGATCCCGATTGCGGGCTCAGCCTACACCTACGGCTATGCGACGCTGGGCGAACTGGTCGCCTGGATTATTGGCTGGGACTTGATCCTGGAATATGCGCTGGGCGCGGCTACAGTCGCCAGCGGATGGAGCGGGTACGTGCTCAGTTTTCTGGGAGAGTTCGGCATCCGGCTTTCGCCCAAGCTGGCCGGCTCGCCGGGAACGACGTTCGTCATGTACGACGGGCACTGGGAACGCCTGACAGCGCAGTTCCAGAAAGTGCTTGCGCTGAAACATATCGACCCATCCACCCTGCCGCACCAGGCTTCCGCGTTCAACCTGTTCGGCTTCCTCGGCATCATGATGGTGACCGTAGTTCTGGTCATTGGCATCAAGGAATCGGCGAATTTGAACTCGCTGATCGTGGTGGTCAAAGTTTGCGTGCTCATTGTGTTCTTGATTCTGGGTGGTAACTACATCCTGGGGCATCGCGCCGAGGCGGCAGCGAACTGGACGCCGTTCCTTCCGGTGAACACGGGACACTATGGGGATTTCGGATGGTCGGGTATCGCGACCGCTGCAGGGGTGATTTTCTTCGCCTACATTGGGTTTGACGCCGTTTCGACGGCGGCGCAGGAGGCAAAGAATCCCAAGCGCGATATGCCCATCGGCATTCTCGGATCGCTCATCATCTGCACGATTCTCTACATCCTGGTAGCGGCTGTGTTAACGGGGCTGGTGAAATATACGTCGCTCGACGTGCCGGATCCGATTGCCATCGGCATCGACATTACGGGTGTGAGTTGGGGCAGCATCCTGGTGAAACTGGGGGCAATCTGCGGCCTGAGTTCCACCATGGTGGTCATGCTGCTGGGGCAATCGCGCGTGTTCTTTTCCATGTCGAGAGACGGGCTTCTGCCCCCATGGGCATGCAAGATCCACCCCAGGTTCCGGACGCCGTATATCTCGACCATCCTGGTGGGCCTGTGCGTGGCCACAGTGGCGGCTTTGACGCCGATCAACGTACTGGGGGAACTGGTTTCGATTGGCACGCTGCTGGCGTTTGTCATCGTGTGCGCCGGAGTGTGGATTCTGCGCAAGCGGGGAACTGACGTGCCGCGCGCGTTCGTAGCGCCGTGGATTCCGTTCACTCCGATCATGGGCATCGTCGTGTCACTGCTCATGATGGTCAGTCTGGGCAAGGAAACCTGGGCGCGACTCATCATCTGGCTGGCGATTGGTCTTGCCATCTACTTCTTCTATGGCAGAAACCACAGCCGGGTGCAACGCGGCGAGTACAATCCGGTCGTGCCGAAGATCGACCGAACGCCCACTATGGCAGACTGATTGCTGATTTTCGTTTCGTGGTAAGGCCTTCCGCACTGCGCGGAGGGCCTTTTTATTCTATAGTCGTCAGTCGCCGGTCATCAGTCGTCAGCCAATCGCTGATGGCTGATTCCTGATGGCTGACAGCTAGTACTTGATGGCGAGCTGGACTGGTTTACGGTCGTCTGGTTTTGCCATCGGCCGACGGCCATAAGCCATCAGCGGGCCGCGGCCGGTTGACGACTGACGACCGACGACTGCTCTCATGAGAGCTCTCCACAATCTCCGCCTGATTGGGCTTGCGTTAGCGCTGGTAATCCTGGCGGGCACAGCAGGGTTTCACTTCATTGAAGGGTGGCCGTGGTTCGATGGGGTCTACATGGTGGTGACGACGCTTACCACCATCGGCTATCAGGAGACGCATCCGCTGTCGCACGCGGGCCGGGTCTTCAATGTTGGTGTGATTGTTGCGGGCGTATCGCTGGTGTTTTTGGGAATCGGAGCGCTCACCCAGGCTTTGTTAGAATTCGAGTTGCTCAGCTTCTTTGGCAGGCGAAAAATGGAGCGGGAAATCGGCCGGCTCACCGATCACTACATTATCTGTGGCGCGGGGCGTGTCGGACGAAGCGCGGCGCGCGAATTGGCGCGGCGGCCGGCTCCCTTCGTGATCATTGAAGCCAACGAGGCAAAGGCCGCACTGTACAGCCAGCAGTGGCTTGTTGTGGTCGGCGATTCGACCAAAGAACAAACGCTGCGCGAGGCGCACATCGAACAGGCGCGCGGGCTGGTGGCGGCGACCACCACCGACGCGACCAATCTTTACATCATCCTCACGGCGCGTGCGCTGAATCCGAAACTGAAAATTATCGCGCGCGCGAGCGAGGAAGATGCGGAAAAGCATCTCCTGACCGCGGGCGCGGATTCGATCGTCTCGCCCTACTCGTTTGCGGGGCAACGTATCGCGCAGACGTTCCTACGTCCCCATGTCGTGAGTTTTCTCGATACCGCGACCACTCATCTGGGGATGGATCTGGAAATCGGCGAAATCTCGGTGGGACCCGACTCAAGTTTTGCCGGGAAGACCATTGAAACTTCCCGCATTCGTCAGGATCGAGGCGTGATTGTGCTGGCCATCAAGCGTGGCCAGGGTATGCGCTTTAATCCCGCACCCGACGACCGCATCGAAGTCGGAGACTTCCTCATCGCCATGGGCGAACCCGCACAACTCCGCCAGCTAGAACAGATGGCGGTCTCCCGATCATGAAAATCGTTAGCGCAGCCGAAATGCGCGAGATCGATCGCGTCACCAGCGAGCGCTTTGGCGTGCCTTCGCTCACGCTGATGGAAAGCGCTGGAACTGCAGTGGCAGATTTCGTGATGGCGGCTTATCCCCGTGCCAAGCGAATCGGAGTGGTTTGTGGAAAGGGCAATAACGGCGGGGACGGTTTCGTCGCAGCCCGCAAGCTCCGTGAAGGGGGTAGGGAAGTGTTCGTGTTGCTGCTCGCTGAGCCTTCCGAGCTGCGTGGCGACGCAGCCGCGATGTTCGAACGCATGGGTATGTCACCTGCGGTGGTGAAGTCGCCGGGAGATTTGGCAAGTGCTGAACACAGTCTGCATGAAGCGGAGATACTAGTCGACGCAATCTTGGGCACAGGTTTCAGGCCGCCTGTGAGTGGGATGTATGCCCAAGCGATTACAGCTGTCAATGCTACGAGAGTTCCCGTGGTTGCGGTTGATATCCCTTCGGGAGCGGATGCCGACTCGCTCAGCTCGCAGGTCGGGATGGTCGCGCGTGCAGATGGAATCGTAACGTTTACGGCACCCCGTCCCGGGCACGTGTTTGGTGCGTTGACGACAGGGCCAGTCGAGATCGCGCCCATCGGCTCGCCCGAAGAGGCAATCGAATCGTCACTTCATCTGAATCTGACCACAGCGCATGAAATCGCACCGCTGATCGCCCCGCGGCCACGCGAATCGAACAAAGGCAGCTATGGGCATGTGCTGGTGATTGGCGGGTCTCTTGGCAAGGCGGGAGCGGCTGCAATGGCAGGGATGTCGGCGCTGCGCAGCGGGGCCGGCCTCTCAACCGTCGCTACGCCGAAGTCGGTGCTTGCGACGGTGGCCGGCTTTCATCCGGAGATCATGACGGAGCCGTGCGAGGAAACGGACGCGGGGAGCATCTCTCTGCGCGCGTTGGAATACGGGTACATGGATAGGTTGGTGAAGGGCAAGACGGTGCTAGCGATTGGTCCGGGAATTTCGCGGCACGCGGAGACGTCGGAGTTCGTACGAACCATCGTTGCGAAGTATGCCACTCCCATGGTGCTCGACGCGGATGGCCTCAACGCTTTCGAGGGCGCAGCCGGGAAGCTTAGCGGCAAGGGCCGTACGCTGGTGATCACTCCGCACCCAGGTGAGATGGCCCGGTTGACGGGGCTTTCCATCCCCGATGTGCAGAAGGCTCGTATCAGCGTCGCACGAAGCTTTGCCCGCGAGCGTGATTTGATCGTGGTACTGAAAGGGCATCGCACGTTGATCGTACAGCCGAACGGCGAAGTGTGGGTCAACACCACAGGCAATCCCGCCATGGCCACTGGCGGAACTGGCGACGTTCTAACTGGCATGGTCGCCGGTATGCTCGTGCAAAACCCTTCCCGCGCCGTAGAAGCGATAACGTCCGCCGTATACCTCCACGGTCTGGCCGGCGATGTCGCCAGCGAAACCATGGGCGAACACTCGCTCGTCGCGACGGATTTGATCGAAGCGCTTCCCGAGGCGTTTCGGCGGGTGCGGGAAGCAGCTCTCACGAGAGAGGTCTGCTTCCAGGGCTAGAGCGCTCCGAAGTTCAACTGGCATGTTGAAGCTCACTACTTAGTCGAGGCTTCCGCTACACGCGTCTGGTCGGTGATCCAGTTCACCTCCCATGTTTTTCCACCATCCGTTGAGAATGACTGTTCGAAGTGTGCAGAATTCGGGGTGATGTCGGACCACAGGTATCGAATGAAGATTGCTCTGCCGTTGAACGTATCCTGGCAATAGAACTCGCCGCGTCCGTTCTTGAACTCGCCCACGTTGGGTGGACCGCCCATGGCGCCATCTTTTGCATTGGCCCAATAGAGACTCCACTGGTGGGTCTGTGGATTGTAGAGGCGCAGGGTGAGGCCTTCGCTATGGCCGGTGGGACTGTCGACCTCGAACTCTTCGATTTGCGAGCGGCCATCCCAGACTTTGCGCGTGACGGAGGTGCCGTCGAATTCGACCCAGGTGTTCGAGCCCGTCAGGGGATGAAGCAGGCGCTTGAGGTGAATTTTCCAGCTGCCCAGTTCGAAGTCGAAATCGCGTTGGCCGTCGTGCTCGGGGGACGTTTTCGCCGTGGGCGGCGGCACGGAATTTGCTTGGGCGCGGAGCAGTATGGATGGCCAGAAGAGGATCAGGGCAATGGACAAAAGAATTTTCTGATGGCGTTGGCGGGCTTGCATCTGCAATTTTCTCCGTGAGGATTTTCGGTGTATGGTACGGACCTTTAGTGAGACGTTTTTGTCAGGAATCGGTTTTTCTGGACAGAGCCTGCGTGTTGGCAAGCGAACCCAGCGGCTGAAGCTGCCTATCATTTGCGACTTTGCGACCCGACTGAAGCCGGCCCTTCCCGGAATGCGACCTTTCTGCCAGGCGTGCTCTCCGGAGAAGGTTCACCTGGAAGCTGCGTTGGCGGTCCACCCGGGCAATGGCTTTCTGGGCAATGCCGTATCTCCCCGCAGGACAAGCCTTTAGCAGGAGTCCGGCAGGTACTCGCAATGCGAATCCGGACTAGTTCCGTCGTAATCTTCCCGTAACAATGGCACATGAGTCATAGTCCTTTTCGGCTATGACCCACTTCCCCCAACCGCACCCCACCAAGCGCGCGGCCCGGGTACAGCTCGGCGGTTCCGTGCTAGCTGCGATCCGATTCGATGATGGCCAGCGCTCCCGAGGCAAACTCTATTCCATCTCTGTAACCGGCGGATTGCTCAAGCTGGTGAAGCCACTCAGCCAGGGCGACTTCGTCGAGATCGGCTTTCAGACCAAGGTCGGCACCGTGATCGGCATGGCGGAGATGCTTTCCCCCACGCGGAAGGCGACCGACGGGACGCTGCAGCCGTTCCGCTTCATTGCGCTGGGCGATGATGATCATCGCAACCTGCGCATGGCATTGCAGTCGGTGGCCGACCAGAGTTACCTGGCCATGAATCCTGGCCAGGTCTCGTCGCCCAGGTCGCTGTTCTAGACGCGGCAGAGGTCATCGTTGCATCCGCAGGGTCTCGCTATACTGGTGCCGATGCCCGTCAGTACCACGCGCGAAGTCATCACTCATTCCGCAAAGGAGACGACCGCGTTCGGCCGAACGTTGACGGATCTGCTCGTTCCTCCCATGGTTGTGCTTCTGCGCGGCGACTTGGGCGCGGGGAAGACCACGCTTATCAAGGGGATCGTGGCGGCGTTTGGAGCGGCATCGGAAGAAGACGTCACCAGCCCCACCTTCACGCTGGTGCACGAATATCGCGGTCCGCACGCGAACCTCTACCATATTGATCTATACCGCGTGGACACTCCACGTCAGTTGGAAACCTTAGGTCTCGACGACCTCATCGGCGAAAACAGTATTCTGCTGATCGAGTGGGGGGAGAAATTTGCGCGCTTTGTGCGCGATCGGGACGTCGAGATCCGACTCGAGCGGATGGGGGAAAACGAACGAAAAATTCACGTTCAAGGCCGCTGAAATTCATCTCAGGGGCATGATTTTTCCGGGACGCCGCAACAAGATAGTGAAGCGTTTCAGTTTCGCGTGTCAAGGTGCGCTGCTGCTTACGGCGGCCCTGACCTGCTCCGCGCCAGCACAGGTGCGGCAGCCGACTGCGACCGTTGACGCTTTCTTGCACGTTCGTAGCTTGAACGACGGAGAGAGCCTTCTGCCGCAGGCCTCAGAAAGCAAGGTGCAGCAGGAAAAGCAGGTGGAAGCGCAAGAGCAGTCGCAGCGAACCCTGGGCATCGTACCGGGGTTTAGCACGACCGATCGCATGGATGCTCGGCCTCTGACGCCGGGCGGAAAATTTCGCTTGTTCGCGAAAACAGCATTCGATCCCGTGACCGTAGCGGTTGCCGCCGCACAGGCTGGCCTGAGCCAGACCGACAATCAGTTCGCGGGATACGGCCAGGGTGCTGAAGGTTACGGGAAGCGCTTCGGGGCAGCCTTTGCAGATCAGGTCTCGGCGGGGTTCTTCCGCAATTTTGCTTACGCGACCATCTTCAATCAGGACCCGCGATATTTTCGGCGGGGACACGGCGGGTTTGGACGGCGGTTCGTGTACAGCCTGCTGCAGGAAGTCGTGTGCCACACCGACCGTGGAGGGCGAACATTTAACAGTTCGACGATGTTAGGGGCAATCTCGTCGGGGGCTCTGTCCAATGCGTACTATCCTGCGGATGATCGCGGATTCAAATTATTGATGAGCCGCACTGGCTTGGTAATAGCATACCGTGGAGCAGGCAACCTTCTGAACGAGTTCTGGCCCGACATCCAGCGTAAGATCTTCAAAAATAAGTAAAGACTCGGGATTGTCAACATCAGCTACGGACAGCCCGCCTCCAGATTCGGCACGGACACCGTCCTAGATCCTCTTTTCTCACAGCAAAGAAATCCGATTCTTTTCACGCGCATCTAATCCGCTTTAGTAGTTCTAGCAGTACCCAGACCCCGTTGACATTTGGAAGAATGTTGACGGACCAGTCTGAGATCGAACCGGAGGAGTATTTGTGTGAGCGCACGTGGAATACTCATTACCGAGATTGGAAGTTTCTCGAGGGCTTGTCGGAGTTGGCTGCTGTGCTTTGGCATGATGTTTTCTCTCAGTGCCATGGTCCACGCGCAAAGTGCGGTGCCCGCGCAGACCGAAGCATCGCAGTCGGCGGCTAAGCCGGGAAACATCATAGGAACAATTCTGGATCAATCGGGGACGGTGGCGGTCGGCGCCGTCGTACGCCTGACATCAGAGGACAAGTCGTTTTCACGAGAAGTGGTGTCCGGGGATAACGGGCAATTTTCGTTCTCGACCATTCCTCCCGGTCGATTCAACCTTTCGGTCAACTCGACCGGCTTCAGCGACAAAGCATTCACCGGAGAACTGGAGTCAGGACAGACTTATCTGGTGCCGCCAATTGTACTTTCCATCGCCTTGGTTGTAACCGATGTCCGGGTCACGGTGGACCCGGTGGAAGTGGCGACCGAACAGGTAAGAGAGCAGGAGCACCAGCGCGTTCTTCGGGTCTTTCCCAATTTTTACGTCACGTACCGCGAGGATGCCGCGCCGCTGACCACAAAGCTCAAATATCACCTGGCATGGAAATCGAGCACCGACCCGGTCACCATCCTTGGGACGGGCTTCCTCGCCGGACTACAGCAAGCTGGTGATCAATACACAGAATTTGGGCAGGGCGCGCAGGGCTATGGCAAACGCTTTGGCGCCGCGTACGCAGACGTAGTTGCATCCACGTTTCTATCGGGAGCGATTTTCCCGACCCTTTTCAAACAGGATCCTCGTTATTTCTACAAAGGCACTGGTACTACGCGGTCCAGGATTTGGCGAGCCGTGAGCAACTCGATTATTTGTAAGGGCGACAACGGGCGTTGGCAGACCAACTATTCAAATATTCTGGGATCCTTTTCGGGAGCGGCAATCTCCTCCACCTATTATCCGACGACGAACCAGGCATCAGTCGTCCTCACAAACGGCCTCATCCGGATGGGGGAGAGTTCCTTAACTGGAATTATCCAGGAGTTCGTTCTTCGGAGACTCATGAAGCAGTCGAAGCGACAAGTGGATCCGGATTCGACGGACGCGCTATCGGCGCAAAACGGAGCGGTGAAGAAGCCCTAACGCAAATTCCCGGCGGCCAGAGAAACCGCTTGGTCGACTCGGGGCAGAGGACAGGCAGCGGGGGCACTCCACTCCCTGATCATTGACAGCAAAAGGGCTGCGGCAAATACCGCGAAGGCGAGATAGCGATGCTTCTTCATTCGTGTGTTCGTCAGCCCTGCTGAGGCGCAGTGGGCTTGAATCCCATAATATTGTAGCCGCAATCGACGTAAAGCGTTTCGCCCGTGATGCCGGAACTGGCGTCGGACGCGAGGAACACGCCCGTCGATCCGACCTCGGCGACTTCTACGTTGCGCTGTAACGGGGCAGTTTCGCGATGAGCTTTCAGCATTTCGCTGAGCCCGGAGATGCCGCGCGCGGCGAGAGTCTTGATCGGTCCAGCCGATATCGCATTGACCCGAATCTTTTTTTTGCCTAAATCAAACGCCAGGTAACGGACACTGCATTCCAGGGCGGCCTTCGCCACTGCCATGACGTTGTAGTGGGGAACAACTTTTTCCGCGCCGTAGTATGTCATGGTGATGATGCTGCCGCCATCCTCCATGAGCGGAGCCGCGGCGCGGGCGACGGCGATCAGCGAATATACGCTCACATCGTGTGCTACCCGAAAGCCTTCGCGGCTGGTGTTGAGGAACTCACCTTCCAGTTCGGCGGCAGGCGCGTAGGCTACGCTGTGCACGACGACATGCAGCTTTCCGTACCGCTCTTTCAGCTTGGCGAAGGTGCGTTCTATGTCTTCGTCCTTGGAGACATCGCACATGAACCCTTCTGCACCGGGAAGGGAATCGATCAGGTCCTTCGCTTCTTCCGCCAGGCGCTCGTTCTGATACGTAATCGCGAGCTTCATGCCAGCGGCATGCAAGCCCTGCGCGATGGACCACGCGATCGAGCGTTTGTTCGCGACCCCGAAAACGACCGCATTCCGGCCTTCGAGCTGAAAGGACATGGTGCTCTCCTGGATGGTTTCGAATTGGAAAGGATAGCAGAGGAAGCTGCGAGCTTCGAACTATGGGCTTCGAGCCGGCCCGTTGGTTCGGATGGGCAAAACTTATTGGGCTGCATCGGATACGACCCGATTCGCGGATTCAACTGGCCAGGCTGCGCTCAGAAACGCGATGAGGTAGACGAAGCCAATGATCGCAAAGCCTCCAGGCAGGCTGGCTTTCTGTGCCATCCACCCGACGGCAAGGCTGATCGTGATCTGCAGGAACGTGCCGACGAAATAGAAGGCGTTCTGTACGCGTCCCATGAAATGTTTGGGGACCTGCTCCATCAGGCTGGTGTTCATGGCAACGCCGCTGACCCCGCGGGCGGACCCCATGATGCCGTAGAGAAACACGGCGATAGGCAAGATGCGCGTGTAGGGCGAGAGCGTCATGCAGCAAGCGAGGAATCCCATGGAGACGGCGGTCGCCGTACGTGATCCCAGGCGCGCAATCATCCACGGCGCGTAGAGGGCGCTCAGGAACGCGCCGATGCCCCATCCTGCGTTGAGCCAGCCGTATCCGACGGCCCCGGCGTGGAAGACCCGATCGCTGAGAGAAGGGGTGACCACGACTCCGGTCAGCATGGCGCCGAGGAACAGTGCCCAGCTTAATCCGAGCAGGACCACGCCGGGTCGATCGCGCAGAAACTCGATACCTTCCCAGAGTTCATGCCAGAAGCGGCGTTCGGCGATTTCGGCGGCGGCGATGTCCGCCTTTATTTCCGACGGACGCGGCACCACATGTTTCCCCTTGCGCACGCCGAAGTAGCAGAGGAACGACACGACATACGTGGTGAAGTCAATGAGCAGGACTCCCCCGAGCCCGAGGTGGTTGTAGACGAACCCAACGATGGCGCCGGCCATCAGCCATCCACCCTGAATGCCGGCGAGCAGGAACGTATTGGCTTCCACGAACTGCCCATCCGGTGTCAATTCTTGAATGAGGGCAGTTATGGTCGGCCAGAACATCCAGAAGCCGGCAGCCACCAGCGTGTTCATCAGATAAAGCTGCCAGACCTGCACCTTGCCGCGGAACGCGAGGATGGAGACGATCAGGATGATGACGGCGCGGGCCGCGTCGAGCATCATGACCAGACGGCGGCGATCCTCGCGGTCGATAATTACTCCCGTGAATGGGAGCATGAACATGGCAGGCAAAGTCTGCAGCACGGCGAGCGTGCCGAGGGCCATCTCGGAATGAGTCGCTTGCAAAATATGCCAAGCCACAGCGGCGGAGTTCATCCCGCTGCCGAGCATAGAGACGACGTTGGCCAGAAGCACAAATCGGAGAGCCCGCTTTTGCAGGATGGCGCGCATTGCTTCCACTCTAAATCAGTCGGAAAAGAAAGTTTTCCGCAGCCCGCGATAAAGCGCTTATCAGCCCGGGACCCGCGGAATTTTTGGACGGCGAGAACGGTCACGCGAAGTCGTGATCGGAACCCTTGTTTTGGCGGGCTATCAGCGCTAGCATTGCGCGCGGAAAATGGAGTTCGTGCTCCAGTAGGGAGGTGGAGGATGACAAGAACTTTCTGGTCTGTGCTCATAGCGGTTCTACCGCTCGCTTCGCCGTCATTTGCCCAGTTGGATCGCATCGTCATTGCGGCTGGCACTCCGGAAGACCAGTCGATCCAGGAAATTTCCAAGGAGGCCGATGCGCAAAAGAAGGTCGCGCTGTACCAGGATTTCTTGCAGAAGTTTTCCTCGAATCCGGCAGCCGTAGCATACGGCAACTGGCAGATTTCGCAGTCTTACCAGAGTGGAGGCGACCTGGCGAAAGCTCTCGAGTTCGGCGACAAAGCGCTCACGGCCTCGCCACGCAATCTCGACATCCTGGTTTCGCAGGCCAGTATCGCGCAGCAACTGAAAGATGATTCAAAGATTATCGACTACGCGGAGAAGGGCGGGCTGGCCTTTGAGGGTATCGGCAAAGGCACCAAGCCGGAGGGCGTGACCGATGAAGATTTTGCAAATCGCGCGTCCTCCGAGCGAGACTCCGCGAAAACCTCGCATGACTTCCTCGAGAGTGTGGGTTTTAACGCGATTGCGGATGAGAAGGACGCCAAGAAGCGGATGTCCTACATCGAGCGCTATACGGCGGCGTTTCCGAACTCGCAATTTCAGGAACAGGTTTCCCAATACGCCATGTACACGCTGGGCCCGGGACAGTTGAACGATTCGGCAAGACTCGTATCCTTCGGCGAGAAGAGCCTCACGGCCAATCCGAACAGCATGCCTGCGCTCCTGATGCTGGCTAACACCTACGTGGAAGAGACCAAGCCGGTGAGCTGGGGCAAGGCAGTGACGTACTCGCAGAAGGTGATCGCCATCGCGAAAGAAAAGGACCCGGACGCGGACCGTACGCGCAAGCTGTCTGCCGGAGTTGCGCATTCGACGCTCGGCTACGCGTACATGAAGCAGGACAAGACCGTGGCCGCAATTCCGGAGTTGAAGTCGGCGTCGACCCTGTTGAAGGGGCAGGACAATGTTGCCTATGCAGCGGCGCTATACCGGCTCGGTTACGCGTATGCGAAACTAAACAGGAAGGCTGAAGCGCGCGAGGTGCTCGGGGAGGCCGTGAAGATCGAAGGACCGTTGCAGCAACCGTCACGAGAACTGCTGGAAAAGGTGAATAGCGCGGGAACGAAAGGGAAATAGGGCGAAATGCCGTTGCAGTGATCAGGGCTTCGCCAAAGCATCCGAGAGCAGACGCGCCTTTACGGCAAGTTTGTAGGCGCGAGGCAAATCACCGGTCGCATCGGCCGTCTTCGCCTGCTGCATGAAGTGGCGAATCTGCAGGACCGTATCCTGCTCGTCCTTCGTCAATTGACGTCCAGAAAGTTTCTGCAAAGCCGCATCCGTGGAAACTAGCAATTGATTTGTGTTCTGCCGTTGTTTCGCGGCTTGTTCGTCCGTCAGACCCGGGGCGAGTTGCGTGATGGGCTCGACCGTACCGCCGCGATGAACAACCCGCTTTTGCGGTTCGTCCCCGGTCGCCTGTGCCCGGTGGGTTTTCTTCTTTGCTGATTTCTTGGCCGGAGCGCCGGACGTTGGTTTTTTCTCCGCGGCGTTCGGTTTGGCCGGCTCGGACGCTGAGGGGGATGGCTTTTCCTGCGTGGGCTGGTCCTGCGGAGTTGGTTGAATATTGTCAGTTTTCGACTGACCTGATTGAGGTTCAGCCGAGGACGGATTTTGATTTTCTGGGGGCGGAGTTTGACTTTGTGGGATCGGGTAACCCGAAAAAGCAATGGAAAGCGACATATCGCCGCCCACGTCCCCGTATGCGGGCACGTGTAGCAGCGCGCACAGTCCGAGTATGCCGGCCAGATACATACCTATCCTGTGATGCGCGTTCAACAGATTCCGCTCAGGCTCGATTTTAAGCTTCACGGCACCCTTTGGGAAGCCGCGTAAGCCGATTAGCGGCTTGATCTTGCGCAGTGAGTATCTTGCGGGCCAGAGGATTCGTCGGGCAAAGCTCAAATCTCAGCGGGTTCGAGCAGCGACCTCGCGCACGGAGTTGAGCGTGGACTCCACCAGCGGCATGCGCAGGCGGAAGGTCGTGCCTTTACCTTCGGTCGTTTCGAACTCGACCGATCCATAGTGCCATTGCATCACCTGGTAGGTCTGTGCCAAACCGATGCCGCTCCCACCTTGTTTGGTGGTGAAGTAGAGTTCGAAGATCTTCTCCTGGGCCTCGCGTGGAATTCCGGGCCCAGTGTCCTGTACCTCGACCAGCACCATCCCTTCGTCGCGGCGGGCGCTGATGGTAAGCTGGCCGCCTTCGCTCATGGCTTGCACACCATTGATCACGACGTTCAGGATCGCCTGCTTCATGAAATCCAAATCGGCTTTGACAATGAGAGGCTGCGGTGGAAGGTCGCGCACGATGGCGACCGCATGCTGATCGGCTTCCGGTGAGGCTAGGGCGGCGACTTCGTCGAGCAGGCGCCGTAAATCGACTTCCTCCAACTTGAGGTCACGCGGACGGGTGAAGTCCACGAGAATCTGAACGACGCGGTCGAGGCGATGGATTTCGCTGCCGATAATGTCAACGTGGCGGCGCGTCCCGGGATCCATCTGCTGAAGCTTGCTTTGCAGCAGGTGCAGATGCAGCACGATCGCGTTAATCGGGTTTTTGACTTCGTGGGCGACGCCGCGGGTGAGACGACCACTGGCGGAAAGACGTCGCGACATTTCGATCTCGCCTTCCAACCGACGCACTGTTTCGGTGTCGCGAATAATAAGCAATGCACCGATTTGCGAGGATTTCTCCTGGATGAAGTCGAGCGACACCTGCACGCGGCGTCCGTTCGCCGATTCGATTTCGCGCTGCATGAGCGCGCGGCGCCGCTCGAACGCGTCCAGCAAAAGTCCGCCCAAAGGTGTGCCGCTGTTGAAGACGTCGCGGGCAGCGCGGCCGAGCATCTCACCTCGCGGGCGGCCGAGAAAGCGTTCCACGGAGGCAGAAACCAGCACGACGCGAGAGTCGCGAGTGAAGAGCATCAGACCATCCTGGAGATTGGCCATGAGCTGGTCGACATTGTCTTTCAATGCGGAGAAGATTTCCTTGGCGTCCCGCACCTGCCGGCCGAGGTTCGCGATCTTGAGGGTGACGAGCCCGTACTCGTCGTGGTCGGATTCGGCCCCCTCGTCGAGGTCGGCCCCCCCCGTCACGTAATCGAGATTGCGGTTGATCTCCTCGAGTGGGCCGAGTGCCAGGCGTGAGATAAGTGCCGAAAGCAGCAGGGAAAGAAAAATGGATGCGCCAGAAAAATAGAGGGCGTGTTCCAGGCGTGGGGTCAGTTCGTTCCGCAGGAGCACGGTAGATATGCCGACGCGCACCGTCCCGAAAGGCGCGCCATTCAGTTGCAGCGGGACGCTTACGTCATAGACAGCTGAGGGGCTGTAGATCAGGCGCAGCTGGTCTCTAAAGCGCGCGTCCCGCAAACGCTCGAAGGTGGGTCGTGGGGTGAGCATCTTCCCGTCGAGTTCGGCATTGCTGTGCAGCATGGCTCGCCCGGTGGGGGACACAATGGCGACGTCATAGACGATGGGTACGTTGCCCACGGCGGAATCCAGCATCTCGTTGAGATTCGTGTCTTGCTTGAGGTAGTCCTCGATCGCCAACTGAACAGACTTGGCATTGTCGGTGTCGACCCGAGTACTGCCCAGGTCGGGAACAGCGTTGCTGGCGGAGTACACCAATTGTTGCGCGAGTAACTGGGCAATGTCGCCCGCGGCGGTCAGACGTTGGCGCAAGAGTTGGGAAATGTAGAGATACGAAAACGCCGACACCATCACTACGACCATGAAAGTGATGGCGAGAATGATCTTCGTTTTGCGGCGCATCGTTAGAGTTCAGATTCCGGACGCGGGTGGCAGAGATGGCTGAGGGGGAGATTGATGTTGAGTCTACTCCACCCGGTCGCCGTCCGCATCGGCTGAGTTGCTCCCGTATTCCTTCAATTTGTTATGCAGAGTCTTCAGGCTGATGCCAAGAATCTCGGCGGCCCGGGTCTTGTTATTGCTGGTGGCCTCGAGGGTTTTCAGAATCAGCATTTTCTCGGCTTCGCCGACAGTGGTGCCTACGCCCAGCCGAACGGCATCGGGATCGTTGGCGGCTTGCCGCACGGTGATCTGGCCGAAGCCGGGAGGCAAGTGCTTGGTTTCCACCACGGCCCCTTCGCAGACAATCACGGCGCGCTCCAGGGTGTTACGCAATTCGCGAACATTGCCGGGCCAGGAATAATTCTTGAACTGATTCAGGACCGCCTCGCTCACGGTGGCGACCTTGCGGCCATGTTTGGAACTCATGTCGGCCAGCAAAGTCTGGACGAGTTCCGGCAAATCCTCTTTGTGCTCGCGGAGCGCGGGCATATGGATGTTGAAGACATTCAGCCGGTAATAAAGATCGTTGCGTAGCTCGCCCCGAGCCACGGCTTCATCGGGAACCTTGTTAGTGGCGGCGAGCACCCGGACGTCGACCGGCGTCTCGACTTTGCTTCCCAGGCGACGGAGTTTGTGGTCTTCCAGGACGCGCAACAGCTTGGCTTGCGTGGCGACTGGCATTTCGCCGATCTCGTCGAGCAGCAGCGTTCCGCCTTCGGCCAATTCGAAACAACCAGTGCGGCGCTCGAGAGCTCCGGTGAATGCGCCCTTTTCGTGCCCGAAGATTTCACTTTCGATGAGCGTCTCCGGAATCGCGGCGCAGTTGATAGGGACGAAGGGCTTGGTGCGTCGCGTGCTGAGCTCGTGAATGGTGCGCGCAACCATTTCCTTGCCGGTTCCGCTGGCGCCTGTGATCAGGACCGAAGCGGTACTGGGCGCGACCATTTCAATCAGGTGGAAAATCTCCTGCATCTTTTTTGAAGAACCGACAAGCGGACCGAGAGACCCGGTGTCGCGCAGTTTGCGTCGCGTAACTTCAAGTTCCACTTTCGTGCCCAGCAGGGCGGACGCGTTCTGAAGAATGGAACGCAGGCGATTGGTGTCGATGGGTTTGGTGATGTAGTCGTAAGCGCCGATGCGCATGGCTTGCACGGCGCTATCGATAGTGCCCTGCGCCGTCATAACGATCACGGCCATGGTGTGCGACTGCTCCGCCAACCGTTCGAGGAGCTCCATCCCCCCGACGCGGGGCATCTTCAGATCGGTGACAATGATCGACGGGGTCCATTGGGTGGCCTTTTCCAAACCTTCCTGGCCGTCGACGGCGGTTTCGACGCGGTATCCCCAAGAATTTACAACTTCGGCAAGGCCGGTGCGCTCGTTTTCTTCGTCTTCTACGATTAGGACTTTTTCTTGGCTCATATGGTCGCAGGGTCCATTATTCCGGTTCCGTGGACACCTAGCAAGGCAGCTGGCTAGGATGCAGTACTTTGGCGCCCGAATGGGAAAAGCTACGGCGTGGCGCAGACGCAGAAAAACAGCAAAAGTGACGACCGTGGGCGCCATGTCAAACTGAGACGGCAAAGGTGATTTTGTCCCGCAACCCATTGTGATTGCAGGTACTGGCTAAAGTATTATTTCAAGGCGTCAGTTTCCTTTTGCGGTAAGGTTGCTGTTAGAATCTGCGGTCTCGGTTCAACATCCGTCTAGGTTTCTAATTACCGTCTCGTTGCTTTCGCTTTGACCCCAGGTTGAAGTTGGTCTTGTTCCGGAGGATTCCATGTCACCTTGTTGCGGTTCAAGAAACGGCCGGACGATTCGTCTGTGCCTTTTTCTGACGCTACTGTTCATATTACTTTCCCATCTCGCATTGGCGCAGCAGCAGACCCCACCGAAGTTCGATATCTTCGCGGGTTATCAATGGCTGGATCCAGGTGGCAATATTCCCGGCGGTCCTGACGGGGCCGGAGGAGTGCTTCCGTTCAAGCTGCCGAGCATGAGCAAGGGTGGCGGATTGGCGTTCGCATATAACTTCCATCCGAACTTCGCGCTCGAAGGCGATATCGGTCTCAACCTCAAAGACCAGTTTGACATCAGCACCTACTCCGTCGGTCCACGCTTCACGTGGCGGAGCGAGGGATTCAACCTGTTCGCACATACGCTGCTCGGCAACAACCACCTAACCAGCCCGGTTGGTGCGCGCAACGGTATTGGCGCAATACTGGGTGGTGGCATCGATATTCCCATCGTGAAGCGGATCAGCCTGCGGCTGATCGAAGCCGACTACCAGTGGGCGCGTCAGAACTATGCAAGCGTAGTGTCGCCCAGCCAGCCCGATTTGCGGCGTCCGAGCTTCGAGGGCGCGCGTTTGCGTTCCGGCGTTCTCTTCAACTTCGGTGGCGAGCCGGAGGTGCCGCCTGCGGCGAACTGCTCCGTGGATCATGCCGAGGTGATGCAAGGCGAACCGGTGACGGCGACCGTATCCACCACGAACTTCAATCCGAAGCATCCACTGACGTACGCCTGGAGCGGCAACGGCGGAACGGTTAGCGGAAAAGAAACCAGCGCTACGATCGACACCAAGGGCGTAGCCGGTGGCAACTACACCGTGACGGCGCACGTTACCGATCCTAAGATGAAGAAGAACGGGGATGCGACTTGCACCGCGAATTACACGGTGAAGGAGCCCCCGAAGAATCCACCAACCATGAGTTGCTCGGCGAGTCCGACTTCGCTGCAGACGGGTGGAACCTCGACCATCACTTGTACGTGCACGAGCCCGGATGGAGTGCCCGTCAACGTGGCCGGCTGGACCGCGAGCAGTGGCAGCGTTTCGGGCAGCGGAAACACAGGGACCCTGAATACGACTGGCGCTGCACCGGGTCAGATTACGGTCAGCGCAACTTGTACCGATTCCCGCGGCTTGACGGCGAATGCTTCATCGCAGGTCACCGTCGAGAATCCTCCCCCACCGCCGCCGAAGGCAAGCAAGCTGAGCCAGTGCGATTTCCCGAATGAGAAGAAGCCGTGGCGTGTGGACAACACCTGCAAGGCGATCCTCGACGACGTGGCGTTGCGCATGCAACAGGAAGCGGACGCGAAGCTGGTCATCGTGGGCAACGCGGAACCGAGCGAGAAGCGCAAGAATCTCGCCGCGGAACGCGCGCTGAACTCCAAGGCGTACCTCTCGGGCGGCGAAGCCAAACAGGCGATCGACGCGAGCCGCATCGAGGTGCGAACCGGCAACGGCGGTACCAAGACGGCGGAGTATTGGGTTGTGCCGGCAGGCGCAACTTTCGACTCGGCAGGTACCGAGGCCGTGGACGAAACCAAGGTGCAACCGGTTCCGGATCATCCGAAGCCGGCTGCCAAGAAGAAGGCGGCACCGAAGGCGCAATAGTCGGATACCGCAATCCATCAGGCCGGTCGGCCTCCCCCGACCGGCCTATTTTTTTTCGTGGCCTAAGGTAACTTGAAGGGGACTGGTTACGCTGTCACTCTCAGACTGCAAGGTATACTGTCCGCAACAGGGGCTAAAACACAGATGATATCCAAGGCCATGTCAGCTAAGTTGTTAATTTTGTTCGTGATCTGTCTGGCTTGCAGCATGTCGTTATGGGCCGGGCAATGGGCCGTGATGGGCCCTGACGGGGGTGATGTACGCAGCCTCGCCTACGATCCGCAGAATCCGGATCGGATCTTCCTGGGCACGAGTACGGGAGTGATTTTTGTGTCCGAGAACGGCGGGAAGGATTGGGCGCGGTTCGCGCATCTGGGAACAGGCGACGAGTACGTCGTGGACCACATCGCCGTAAACCCCAAGAACACCAAGATCATGTACGTGTCGACCTGGAGCGCGCAGAGCCAGCAGATGGGCGACGTGTTCCGAACCACCGACAGCGGCAAGACATGGCAGAGCCTAGCGGCAATGCACGGCAAGTCGATCCGTGCGATGGCGATGTCGGACTCCAATCCGAGTGTTCTGGTTGCTGGCGCGCTCGATGGAGTGTTTCGCAGCAACGATGGCGGAAACGAGTGGCAGCGGATGTCACCAGCCGGCCATGCCGACATCAAGAACATCGAGTCGATTGCCATTGACCCGAAAGATCCGAACGTGGTGTACGCGGGCACCTGGCACCTGGCGTGGAAGACGGCCGATGGCGGCGCGAACTGGCAGCACATCAACAAAGGCATGATCGATGACTCCGACGTGTTCTCGATCATCGTTGACCATAGCAATCCGGCCAACGTGTTCGCGAGCGCCTGCTCAGGAATTTATAAGAGCGTGAGCGCGGGCGAGCAGTTCTCGAAGATTCAGGGAATTCCATTCTCGGCGCGGCGCACCCGCGTGCTGAAACAAGATCCGGGCAATCCCAATATCGTCTATGCCGGAACGACCGAAGGCTTGTGGAAGACGATGGATCTGGGCAAGACGTGGAAGCGTGTCAGCAATCCCGAGATCGTTGTGAATGACGTCTACATCGATCCCCGCAATTCGAATCATGTCCTGCTGGCAACGGACCGCAGCGGTATCCTGGCATACAATAGCGCGACTGCTTCCTGGTCAGCTTCGAACCACGGCTATACGCATCGTTACGTGACCTCAATCGTAGCCGATCAGAAGGATCCGAACACCGTCTACGTGGGTCTTGTGAACGACCGGGAATTTGGCGGCGTGTTTTTCTCGCGCGACAACGGCCAGCACTGGCTGCAGAAGAGTGCCGGGCTAGGCGGCAAGGACGTTTTTACGTTGAAGCAGGCCAGCAGCGGTGCATTGGTGGCCGGCACGAATCATGGCATTTACTTGTTGGAACGCAACGGCAGTGAGTGGCACCCCATCAACACAGTGGTGGTAGAGAAGACATCTACCAAGGCCGTAAAGAAGGGCAGCAAGAAGGCGCAGGTGGCCAGCAAGACGGTCACGCGGTCCGTGCTGGATGCCCGCGTCAGTGATATCGAGATCGCAGGCGACCGGTGGATGGCAGCAACCAACACCGGCTTGTACATCAGCAAGGATCAAGGCAAGTCTTGGATGGGCGGGCCGGTTCTCGGCGAGAAGGATTTCGTATCCGTTCGGAGTCACGGCAGCAAAGTTGTAGCGGCGGCCCGGACGAAGGTTTACGTCTCGAACGACAACGGCGCCAGCTTCAGCGAACACAGCCTCGCGCAATACGTTACCAACATTCGCGGCATCACCATGACGCCGGAAGCTCATATTTTCGTTGCGTCGCGGGAAGGAGCGTTCCAAAGCAGCGATTCCGGCGCCACCTGGAGCCATGTGGTGGCCGGCTTGCCCGACAAGGACATCACTTCGATCACGTTGGACTCGAACCGGCTGTTGGCTACCAGTCTTCAGACGGGCGTGATCTTCCAGAGTACCGACAACGGTCGCACCTGGCAGCGTGGCCCGGACTCCGGCTACCCACTTCGCCGGGTGAGCGTCGTGCATGGTCGCTTCGTTGGAGCAACTCCCTTTGACGGCGTGATCCTGCAACCCGAAAACGACCCGCAAAGCGCGGCCGCAGGCGGCGGCGCTTCGAACTAACCCAGTTTCAATCCTCGCAGCCCGGAAGGCTCTTCGCCTTCCGGTTTTTTCTTTCTACACCTCTCAGACTTGCTCGTCTTTCCGCAAAAACTACATATGCCCGGCCAGCGGAGATTACTTAAGTCACCTGTTTTCAATAGCTCTTAAGTTGGCACCAACGTTGCGACTTGTGAACCTGCAGGCACGCGGGGGAGGATTCAGCATGAAAGTTTCACAGGGCATCAGGCTCGCGGCGCTGACCCTGGGACTCGCGATTGGGGTAGCCTGCGGACATCAATCCTCTGTACCGGTGATAGCGTCGGGAGCAGTGACTCCGGACAACGCGCGGTTGCCCTTCGATCGGGCGGCGCAGGACGGGGGGATCTCTCCTACCAGTTCCGTCGTACCGCCAGGAGCGCAGGTCCCTTCAGGTACGGCGTTCACGGTGCATCTCAAAAGGCCCTTATCCAGCGCCCGGGCGCACTCAAACGACACCTTTGCAGCGGTTCTCGAGGAACCCGTCCTGGTAAATAATCGAGTACTCGCTGAAGCGGGAGCGTTTGTGACGGGCCGCGTGGTGGAAGCCAGGCCCACGAATCCGGCGTATACGCCTGGTTACATGCGCCTCACGCTGACCTCCATTTCCATCAACGGGAAGCCTGTGCGCGTACGCACCTCGAGCACATTTCTGAAAGGAACCGGACCGAGGCGCCGGTTCTTGCCGCTGCCAACCGATTCGGATGAAGCCACCCTAGGAAATGTGATGAGAAGCAATGGCACGCTGGTGAACAATGCCTTGGTCGAGGCGGAAGAAGATCCGCCTGTGTCCCTCTATCGCGAGGCGATTGTGGGTACCGAACGTCGACTGAGATTCCGTTTGATTGAACCCCTCCCCATTCGCCCGTAAGTCTCGAAACTCGCCGGACCAAAGAGATCACGGCGCGAAAGTCTGGTCCTGTCCGGCACGGGGTCCCACATCACAAAGGCCCGTGACGCTCGTCCTAAGCATTCCCAGATTGGTCTCTTATAGTTGTCCCAAATAGGGAGTGGAATCCCCGGCCCGGTCGGGTTCGGGAAGCGCGCCACGTTTGATGGCTCTCCCTGAGATGGATCGCGGGACGAATTCATGGGACAGCCACTTCCGATACTAGCCGATCAGCCACGAGCAATTGAACGCACCATATTGCAGGCTGGTTTCGATTCGAGCCCTGAGGGAATGGCGCTTACCGAACGTGGCGTCATCGGTTATGCAAATGCCGCGTTTGCGAAGTTAGTGGGGCGTCGCAGTCCAGCCGATGTGCAGGGAAAGTCGTTGGCGGACTTGCGTCCCCGCGGCTATCCGTGTTCGGCGACCGAGAGCCCAAATGGTCAAGGCGCGGGTAAACATCACCTTTGCCAGTTCGTTGTGCAAAAGCCCAGCGGGTCGACACTGAAGATTGAGTCATCCTGCGCTTCCTTCTGCGTAGATGGGCGTGAGTTTCGGCTACTGACGGTTCGAGACGTATCCGTGCGTGAACGTCGGCGCATGGTACGCGACCAGGATCGGCGCTTCCGAACGATCTTCGAAGCGGCGTCGATGGGCATCGTGCAATGCGATCTGCATGGTCGGGTTCTTGAGAGCAATCCCGCCATAGAGAAGGTGCTGGGCTATACGCGCGTCGAATTGCGCGGGATGCACTTTCGCGAGTTTACGCACCCGGAGGATCTCGGGCGGGATCTGCAACTGTTTCAGGAATTGGTGACCGAACAACGGGAGGCGTACGACATTGAGGTGCGCTACGCAGGCAACGGTGCGATCACGGGTTGGATCCGTTTGCACGTCTCGCTGATTCGCGGGGTGGACGGCGAGCCACAGTTTGCGATCGGCATGACCGAGGACGTCACAGAGCGGAAACGCGCCGAGCAGAGGCTGCGCGAGGCGCAAGAGATGGAAGTGATTGGCCGTCTGGTGGGCGGGGTGGCACACGACTTCAACAACCTGCTCACTGGAATCATGCTGTACTGCGACCTGCTGATCGCCGGACTGGAGGCTCGCAGCCACCTCATGCATCACGCGGAGGAGATCCGCATGGCCGGGCAGCAGGGCAGCGCGCTGATTCAGCAGTTGCTCGCGATCTCCCGGCGCCAGGTGGTTGTGCCCAAAATTCTCTGCCTTAACGATCCGCTGTTGAGCATTCTATGATTCTGCTCATCACGCCTTCTTCTCGTGGTCAGGAATGCGCGCAGGTTCTTTTTGCGTCCACCAACCATCCCACCGATGTTGCTTCGACCCTGCAGGCAGCGGTCAGCAAACTGCGGCAGGATGAGTATGCCGCGGTCGTCATCGATCAGTTTGTTCTCGAAGTCGAACCAGAAGGCGAGCAGATGTTGCGGCATCTAGGCTCTGCGTTTCCTGTATATGTCAATTGTGCGATTAGTGGGGTCGAGCGCATCGTTCGGGAAGTACAAAGCGCACTTCGCCGGCGTCAGCGCGAGGAACAGATTGCGCGTTCGTCGGCTTCGCATCTGTCATGCGATCTGGCGCTTGCATCGAAAGAAGTTCCCCAGTACGCTGCGGATCGAATTTGCATGATCCACGACCTGGCCACCCAGATGCGCGCTCGATTCATCAGTTCGGAACAGAACTAACGCTTAGGCGCGTGCGAAGAAGCGGGCGGGGCGGCTTGCGGCCCTTCGTCCATTCAGTTCGGGCGCAAATTCCTTACGCCCCTGGAGAGCCTTTGTAAGGGTAGCACTCCAACCGAGCGGGCCCGGCTTGCTCGCGCGCGTGACGTGCGGGATGGCTTGGGTTACTTCCTTCGAGAAGGTCCCATCGGGATGAGGAATCAAAATCGCGCGGTCCACCAACCGAAGCATGGAAAGATCATTTGGACTGTCGCCCAGCGCGATGGTGAAAATCCGCGTTTGCCACGCCATCCGATAGAAGCCAATCAAGACACTCAGGGCTAGTCCCTTGTCGCAACTGCCGGAGAAGTGCCAGTAGCGGCCTCCGCGCTGCACGGCATATCCACGTTCTTGCGCCCTACGCACGAAAGTGCGGATGGCCGCCGCACTGCCCGCTTCGAAACGAAAGGGTTCGCTGGTTTCCCGTTGGCGGGCCCGGTGGGCTTCGCGGGGTGTGAGTCCGGTTTCGCGCGCGACTTCGTCGTCGCTCATCTGGTGAAAGCCGCGGACGGTTACGCCCGCATCGTGGGCAATTCTTCGAAGCTCGCGCACCAGTTCTTCGTACGGACGGCCCAGAAGAAGCGTGTACGCCTTCGCCTGATTACCCAGGGTGGCGATCTCCGGGAAGTATCCGGCAGGGATCACGATGGCGCCGCCATTTTCGACGACAAAAGGATGAGAATTCCCGAGGGCACGGCGAAGCGCCTTGACCTCGGTTCGGGTCTTGCTCGTACAGAAGATCAAAGGAATCTGCTGCCGGCGCAGGGTTTCGAGGGCCCGAGACGCACCCGCCCAGGAATATGACTGTTGGTCGAGAAGGGCGCCGTCGAGATCCGTGAAGACGAGGGTGCGCGTGCTCCTAGAGATGGCGAAAGACCTCCTCCTCGGCGACGGAGTTGCGCACTTTCGCCTCCAGCCATTGGCGGGCCATGTCGCGGGCGCCCAGACCAAAGGCAATGGCGAGAGCAAAGACGATTCCGGCGAACACGATGGCGAACGCGACCAGCAAGGGCAGGCTGCCGATGTGGAGTTGTTCCAGGGCGATCACCACGGCGAGGGTCATCACCAGAACGCGGACGCCCCCCGCGATCAAGCGCGCGGCAGGCCATTGGGCGTTCACAGCCGCCAGGAGAGCGCTGCGAGCGATCATCCGGCTGACCGCAGCACCCAAAAGTAAAACCAGGCCGGCGGCGATCATGTTCGGGATGTAGTCGACGAATCGGAGAACCAGGCCGACGCTGGCGGGGGTATCGGCTGCGCTCAGTGCAAAGAGGATGACGAACAGCCAGACAATCGCCTGCACGAAACGGGCGCCGACGTCGCTCGGGGAGCGGAAGACGCCGGTGCGCTCGATCATGCTGGAGAATCCGGTGCGCTGCACCAGCCGATCGAAGCGGGCGAGCTGCAGCACGCGATAGGTGAGCAGCCGGGCCATGAAGGCCAGGAAGCCACCTACGATCAGCGTGACCAGAACCATGATCAAGATGGGGATCACATGGGCTGACTGGTCTTCGAGACGATTAAAAGGATCGATCAACATCCGGTCAAACAGGCTGCGCATGGAAATTCTCCTTCCGGGCGGCGTCCCAGCGCTGAGCAAGGTAAGGCTTTTCAGCTTCGAATACCTGACCCAGCTGTTCGATGCGTTCTTCCACCTGCGTGGCATTGCTTTCGGTGACTTCAAGAACGAACGATGCAGTCCTGCCAAGGTACAGCGGAACAAGCGACTGCAGTAAGTGATCCCGATCAAGCGTGCGATAGCGGAAGGCGGTTGCGGCTTCGTAGATCATCCGCACCCAGAGGTGGTCGGGGATGTGGAACCCTTTCCCGTTGCGATGGACGTGCGTCGTCAAATCCACGAGAGTCTGCGGGGAAAGAAATGAGCTATAGATTTCCCGTAAGTCCGAGACGCCCTGCTGGGCGGCATGGATCATGCGGTCGGTGTTGACGGTGAGGGGTTCGACGCCAACTTCAAAGGGAAAGCCGAATAGCGGAACCTGCTCCTGGGCATTCACGTGCTTCCACACGTCCTCGTAGCTTTCCATCAGGCTGAAGAACGAACCGACGACCTGGCGAAACATGCTGGTCAGGTCGGCGCCGGGATCCTTGGCGTCGTGAATCTTGGCGCCGAGATAAGCCTGTCCGACGCGAAAGCCCTCCGCGATGGCAGTAACGGTCATCCAGATGTCGATTCCGAAGCGCGCGACGTCCGTGTCCCAGACATCTTTTTCGAGATAGCGAGCCGCAAGCGCGCCCGAGAAGCCGAACTCTCCGCCGATCGGCTGCCGTACCGATTTGCCGTAAAGGGTCCGGGTCATCGGATAGATGATTCCGTTCGTAATGGTGCCGTCGTACTTGTGGCGGTGGTAGTAGGGAGCGATGTAGTCATAGCCGTGCTCAAGCACAGGGCGAGCGAGAAGTTCGATCCATCCAGGGGTGATGCTTCGTAGATCGGAATCGACGACGACGCAGGCTTTGGCTTTGAGTTGCCGGGCAACCGCGAAAATCGTGCGGAATGCGCTGCCTTTGCCGGGAACGCCATGATAGGGGGTGCTGATGCGATAACTTCCGTGCACGGGATGGGAGACAAGCAGCAAGTCGTCGGCGCCACTCTCGGCCTGCATGACTACATCTTGTGTCTTGTCCTTCGACCCGCCGTCGGAGTTGACGATGACCGATCGGCTGGTGGGGAAGTATTTGGCGAGTCCGACCGACACGGCGCGCACTACATGGCCGATGGTGCGCGCGTTGTTGTAGCTGGGTATGCCAACCACGATATCGGCGTCACGAATCTGGTCGAGACGCGTCTTCAGTTCATTTGGAAAAAGTTCATCCACAGGATTCGCCGTGCACGGATTCCGAAAGTCGTTTTTGTTTGCTGGGGATACCGGACGCTGTCCTCAAGCGGACAGTCCGGCCACGTTTACCAGGGCTTCGTTGTCAGCATCTACAGCCTCCCGTACATCCTCGAGAAATGCCGGGAGCGCCGCACTGACGCGCATCCAGTTTGGAATCGGTGGCGCACCGAGGGGATCGGCAAAGAATTCATCCGATGCCAGCTTCAGCGCCTGCGAGAACGTTTCGACCGCAGTTTCTTCCTCGTGGCGATCGAAGGTCAGACCGTTGATCATGGCGTCCGCGTGATACTTGCTGATGTTGTTCTCGGCCATGCGTTGGTAACGGACCAGCAATGTGAGCATCATGCCGTGGTCGAACTTCACGCCTTCAGCCGCGAGAATTCGAAAGAGCGACTTGCAGATGTCCATGGCCATCTTCATCAGGCCCTTAGAAGGATCGCCATGGGACAGTTCCTGATGCTTGTGTTCATAGTTCTCGGCAATATCGACCTGGCAGATTCGTCGGATTGAGCAGTTACGGTAAACCTCAGCCAGTACCCCGACTTCCAACCCCCAGTCGGAAGGCAGTCGATTCACGCGAGCCAGGTCCGCTTGCATGGCAAATTCGCCGGCCAGCGGGTAACGGAAGCTGTCGAGATAGACCAGGAACGGGATGAATCCCACCATGGATTGCAGTGCGCGGACCAGCGGAGTCATGAGCAGGCGCGTGACGCGGCCGTGCAGCTGATGGCTCAGGCGCGCGTAGTAGCCCTTGCTGAATTCGAAGCCGATGTCTGGATGAACCACCGGATAGCAGAGCCGGGCGAGAATGGCACGGTTGTAGTTCACGATGTCGCAATCGTGCAATGCAATGACGGAGGCTTTCCGGCTCGCCAACACATAACCGTAGGCCATCCAGCATTGACGGCCCTTACCGTCGGGACCGATCTGGAGCCTGTTTTCGTCCAGGGTGTGGTAGAGCCGTTGCATGCGAGGGCCGTCGTGCCAAAGGACGCGCACATCGCCGGGCAGGATACTAACCCGGCGTTGGACTTCCTCGAACTGGGCTGCTGTGGCCTGAGCGAGGGTCAGGACAAACTGCTTGACGTAGGTAGCGCCGCTCAGCTCGCTGAGGATCGTGTCCATGGCGGGCTTCTCGAATTCCGAATACAGAGCGGGCAGCACCAGTGCGATGGGCTGCTGGCGGGAGAAGTATTCGAGTTGACGCTCAATAATCGACAGGTCACCCTGTCCCAGGCGATGAAGCGTCGCGATAATGCCGGTCTGATAGAAATCTGCCATGCCGATCCTCCCGTTTTACGGCTTCCGGCCCGGAACTCCGCAAATGCGCTTACGGCCTACGATGCGCAACTCAAGGCATTCGACTGACAATGAGTTATTTCAGAAACCAGACTACCGGCTCCATGGCGCGCACGCGAAGCTGACGAGGTGGCTCGTGACGTCCGCCAGGAGACTCCCTCAGGCCTGAATCACCTGGCATTTTTGGTGCGCTGCGTCTGCAATGTGGACGTCGGCAGCGCTTTTCAACGATCAGACTACCTTTCGGCCTACGCTAAACCCCTGGGATAGAACTGGTCAATACGGAATATTTGCCGAGTCGGATGCAGTTTTTCCCTGATTGAAGCAGTTGAAAGCGAAGCAATTAGCCCCGAGGAAAGGGGATTGGTGAGGAAGTTATTGCCGGCTGTTGGTGCAAATGATTGCGGCCTCGCGTCATGGATCTTAATAAAGGTCTTCAAAAGAAAACGAACTCCCGACTAGAATACGGGCACAGGCCGGCGTCCCATCCGGTCAAGGACCCTAATGCACGTTCTGGTCACTACTGACACCATTTCTGGAGTTTGGTCTTACACGCGCGAGCTGGTGAGCGGGCTGGTAAGCCGCGGGTTGCGCGTGACTCTCGTCAGCTTCGGAGAGGTGCCCCTGCCGGAGCAGACCTCCTGGATGGACAGCCTTCACGGTCTGGACTTCCGGCCGACTGCCTTCCGTCTGGAATGGATGCATGAGGGTGAACAGGATTACGCTGAATCGGCCGCCTACTTGACCTCGATCGTGGAAGAGATTCAGCCCGACGTGCTGCATTTCAACCAGTTCTGCTACGGAGACCTGCCGGTGGACGTCCCACGTGTGGTGGTGGCACACGGCGATCTCATCACGTGGTGGGTATCGGTCCATGGGCGCGAACCGAAAGCGGCGCGCTGGCTAAGCCGCTATCGAGATGTGGTCGGGCGAGGATTGTCGAGCGCGAGCATGGTGGTGGCGCCTTCGGCATTCATGCTGGAGGCCTTGCGGCATTCCTACACACCGGCGCCGCGGGAAAAAGTGATCTACAACGGTCGGAATCCGATCTTCTTCAATCCGTATGTGAGCAAAGAAGACTCGGTGCTTTCCGTGGGCAGGCTTCTCGATGCCGGCAAGCAGGTTCACCTCTTGACGCAGCACGAGCATCCTCTGTCGGTTTGCATCGTAGGGTCCGACTATCCGGTGAACGTGCCGCGTATTCCCATTCGTGCCGATGTGAAGGTTTCGACCGATCAGCTCTGCGTATCTTTGAAAGGGCCGCAGACCGAGGCTCAGCTGCGGAACCTGTATAGCCGGGCCGCTGTGTACGCGGCTACCGCACGGTACGAACCGTTCGGCATGGAACCATTGGAGGCGGCACTCTCGCGCTGCGCGATCGTTGCTAACGACATCCCGAGCTATCGCGAGATTTGGGGAGATGACGCGATCTACTTCCGGACCAACGACGCGGCTAGCCTAGCGAAGGCAATTCGTGAACTCGGGGAGGATCGCGAGAAACGCCGGGCGTACGGCAACCGCGCTTACCAGCGGGCCCGCGACCGTTACACTCACAAACGCATGATCGATGAATATCTTCAGCTTTATCGCAGTCTAGCGGCTGAGCGTTGGGCGGCCGCCTGATTTCCTGTGATATCTTCGATACGCGCGCGTCATTCTGACGCGCGCAATTCTTTCTGGAGAACCTCATGGCTCAAGTGAAGATTACTGTTCGGCCGAATGGCCCTTATCGCGTGGAAGCTCCCGAGGGAAGCATCGAACTTGTGGATGCCAATGGCACGCCGTATGACCTCACTGGCAAGCCGGCCTTTTCGCTTTGTCGCTGTGGTGGAAGCGTCAATAAGCCTTTTTGCGACGGAACCCATAGCAAGATCGGATTTCAGGCTGCGGAAGCGGCTGTAAAGGCGGAGAAGAAAGAGGGCTAATCGCTGTCAGCGCCCCACGTTGGGGAAGCAAATCCGTTCTTGCCAAAAGCCAACGACCGACAGCCACCGGTTAGTGAATGGTCTTGGTCTTCCGCGACATGTAGTCCATCAGCAGGTACTGTCCGAGCGTGTACGGCGTGGTGAAGTAAGCTTTGCCGCGGCACATTTCCGTTACTTTCTGCACGAAACTTACGAGCCCCGCGTCGGACGCGAGCATGAACGTGTTGATGAGCACACCGGCTCGCTTGCACTTGGAAACTTCCTCAAGTGTTTGACTGACGACCAAGGGATCTAGCCCGAAGGCATTCTTGTAGATTCGTCCGTCTTCCATGGTGAGGGCGGATGGCTTGCCGTCGGTGATCATGACGATCTGCTTCATGTCTTTGCGCTGCCGCTGCAGAATGCGCTGAGCCAGGCGCAAACCCTCGCGCGTGTTCGTGTAATAAGGGCCAACCTTCACGCGGGCCAGCTGGGTCAGAGGGACTTCCTCGGCCGAGTCATGAAAGAGCACGAGCGAAAGTGAGTCACCGGGATATTGCGTGCGGATCAGTTGCGAGAGGGCCATTGCAACTTTTTTTGCAGGCGTGAAACGGTCCTCGCCGTAGAGAATCATCGAGTGTGAACAGTCGAGCATCAACACCGTCGCGCAGGAGGACTGATACTCACACTGGTGCACATTCAGATCGGAATACTCGATATTGAGAGGCAGGCTCAGACCTTCGCGCTGAATGGCGCTTGAGAGCGTGGCGGTGATATCGAGGTTCAAAGTGTCGCCGAATTCGTAGACCTTGGATGCACCGCTGGCCTCGATGCCGGTGGCCATGTCGCGCGTATCGTGACGGCCGAAGCTCGACTTTCCGAGCGAGCCCAGCAAGTCGCGTAGAGCCTTGAATCCCAAAAAATCCAGGCTTTTGTCGGTGATTTCAAATTTCGCCTGCTGGCCCTCTCCTGTCTGACCGCCGGCAGACGATGGCTTGGACGGATCGGGAGGATCGTCGACCGAAATGAAGTCTTCCTGCTCCATGCGCTCGATGAGTTTCTCAATCAGCTCATCGAGGGATCCTTCCATTTGCATCTGTTGCAAGCGCTCTCGCATTTCCTCATCGAAGAGGTCGCCATCCATGAGGGCCTGCTCGATGGCGCGGCGCAGCGCGTCGAGGGTCTGGTCGCCTTCCGGCATTTCGTAAAACATGTAGTTCTGAAAGCCGCTCTGGAGAAGATAGTCCGACAACGCGCTGAGCAAGTCTTCCATGCTCATTTCGCCGGCTGGATCGGGAACGTATTTGCTGTAACGGATGCGTCTCATAAAGCCAATCGTTGGTCGTCGGTCGTTGGTCCTTGGCGCATCATTCGTGCCGTTCCTAAATGCTTTGCGCAGGTCACGCTCATACCTTGCTGACAGCCAAGGCCCATCAGCCACCAGCTAGTTATACGGTCTTCTACCCCGAAACGGTTCCTCGCGTTCGTACGTTCGTTCGGGCTTCTTCACTTGCTTTTCTCCAGCCGTGAAAACGCGTTCTTCGGTTCTTCCGATGCGCTTGTGAGCGTAGAGGCCCTCCAACACGAACTCGGCCGCGGAGACCAGCGATTCCACGCTGTCCTTTGGCGCGACACCTAGCGCGCTGATCTTTTCCATCAGGCCCTGAATACCCCGGACTGTCGCCAGGACTTCTTTCGCGCCGGCGCTTTCGGTTAGTTTGATCTCGCCGCCCAAGTCAAACCATTGCACGATCTGGCGCATGTCAACGCCGCTGAAGTAGTCGTCGAACGTCTTGGCGATGGCTCCTCGAATGAGTTCCCGGCCGACGTGGTCGGCGCCTTTCATCTCGCCTTCGTATTCGAGTTCGAGCTTTCCGGTGATGGCCGGCAGGGCCGCATAGATGTCGCTGATACGCGGCACTACTGTTTTTTCGCCGTTGCGGATGGCGCGTCGCTCCGCGTTGGAAATCACATTCTCGGTGGCAGAGATGGGCAGACGCTGGCTGACACCGGAGCGCTTGTCGATCTTCTTGTCCTCGCGGGCGACGAAGGCGACGCGTTCGATGACTTCCTGCACATATTTCGGGAGCTGTAATGGCGTTCCATCCCGCCGTGTCCATGCTTCTTGCGCGGTGATCGCGATACCTTCCTCAATAGTTGCGGGGTAATGCGTGCGGACTTCCGAGCCGATGCGGTCCTTCAAAGGCGTGACGATTTTGCCGCGGGCGGTGTAGTCCTCGGGGTTCGCGCTGAAAACCATGGCCACATCGAGCGGCAGTCGCAGGGGGTATCCCTTAATTTGAACGTCGCCCTCCTGCATGATGTTGAACAGCCCCACCTGGATTTTGCCAGCGAGATCGGGGAGTTCGTTGATGGCGAAGATTCCACGATTGGCGCGAGGCAACAGTCCATAGTGAACGGTCAGTTCGCTGCTGAGTTGCTGGCCACCGCGGGCGGCCTTGATGGGATCGATATCGCCGATCAGGTCGGCAATCGTCACATCAGGCGTCGCCAACTTCTCGACGTAACGCTCCTCCGGCGAGAGATAGGCAATTGGAGTCTGGTCGCCTTCGGCCGCGATCCGGTCGCGGCAGACACGGCATATCGGCGAGTAGGGATTGTCATGAATCTCGCATCCGGCGATGTAAGGCGTTTGAGGGTCGAGCAGGCCGGTCAACGCACGCAGAATGCGGCTTTTCGCCTGCCCGCGTAGTCCGAGAAGAATGAAGTTATGGCGCGAAAGAATCGCGTTGACCAATTGCGGAACAACGGTGTCGTCGTAGCCGACGATGCCTGGGAATACCGGACAGTTTCCCTGCAAACGGGAGATCAGGTTCTCGCGTAGTTCATCCTTGATTCGACGATTGCGCAAACGTGTTTCGGAGAAAGGACTCTGCCGCAGCTCACCCAGAGTGCGAGGAAGACTCATGATCGGGAACCCCCACAAACAACTAATGTGAGTGCGATTATACGCTTCGCATATTGAGCGCGACGCGAGCGGCGGCGATTGCGATGACCGTTTGATTCACGACGAGCAAAAATTTGTCTTCAAAGGAAAAATCCGTAGCTAGTGAGCGTGCCCGTTGCCGCCAGCCTTTTGTCGAATGGTTACTGCCCGGCGCAGGTTGGGAAGAATTCCTTCAAAGTACTCGATGACGGTCTGGATTCGGCGGGCTTCAGAGCGAAGGCTGAGTAGTTTCTGCTTAAAGTCGAGATCGAGAGGAAGTGAGCCTGCCAGATGATAGGAGAGCGGCGCGTCCTGGCCTTCGGGTAAGTCTTGCTGGGCGTTGGCGAGGGCAAGAATCTGCCGGTGCAACTCGATGGCATGCGACCGTTCCGCGGCACTGGGTCGCTCGGCGTCGTCTTCAACCAGGAGGATCTCGCCGCGCAGAAAAGCGCGTTCCTGATTCACCTCGATCAGTTCGAATCGGTCGCGGCCCTGTGCGACGATGTCCATGCGCCCGTCGTCGTACTGCTTGGTTACGGCAAGAATCTCGGCGGTACAGCCGACATCGGCCAGGTTTGTGTCCTGTGCGCGAATCACCCCGAACTGTTTCTTCTGCTCCAGGCACTCGCCGATCATTTCCTTATAGCGCGGCTCGAAGATGTGCAACGGCAAAGGCGTACCCGGAAAGAGCACCAAGTCCAGCGGGAACAGCGCGAGCAGAGCGGCCAAGCAGCCTCCGAGACTCACCGGGAACGCCAAGTCTTTGCCGATTGTACAACCGCAGCTTGACTTGCCCCGGTCGCTCTACTAAAAGCCAAGCATGCAAATTGCGAGTAAGGTTGTAGTGGTCACGGGCGCCTCGATGGGAATTGGGGAGGCGATCGCGAAGGCGTTTGTGGACCAGGGCGCCAAGGTCGTACTTCTCTCTCGAGACACGGGGCGGGCCGACGCTGCTCGCTCCCGGATCGGCCACATCGAATCCACGCTCGCCTTGTCGTGTGACGTTCGACACCGGGAAGAGATTGATCGCGTAATCGGCCTCACCCTGCATCACTTAGGGCGAATCGATGTGTGGGTCAACAACGCCGGCCACGGGTTAATCGATTCCGTCGCGCAAATGGACCTGGTGGCGCTTCGTGACATGTTCGAAACCAACTTCTTCGGCACAATTTCGGCCATGCAGGCGGTGCTTCCGCTGATGAAAGAACAGAACTCGGGAACCGTCATCAATGTTTCAAGTGTGGCGGGCCACATTCCCCTGCCTTACAGCGCTGGATACTCGGCGACGAAGTTCGCCTTGAATGCCATGGGCAAGGCGGCTCGGATCGAATTGCGCAACAGGAATGTGAATGTGTTGACCGTGTGCCCAGGCTATGTGCGTACGGACTTCAGCACAAATGCGATTCGCGGACGGGAGTTGAAGAAAGTTCGGCCGGGAACGGTACGCGGCATCACAGCAGAGCGGGTGGCGCGAGCGACCGTCGAGGGCTATGTGAAGCAGAAAAGAGAAGTCATCGTTCCGTGGACGATGCATCCGGTGGTGAAGATTTACCAGTTATTCCCAGGTTTGGTGGAACGAGCGATGCTGCGCATGGCAAAGCCGGTCGAGTAATTCCGGGCCGTGATTTCACCCAAGATCGACCAGCATGCCTTCCATTTCGGATTGCGCGTGCGCGTTTCCGGTTCGCTGGGCTGAAGCGATGCCGTCACGCAACATCTGCTTGGCGTCATCAATCCGGGCGGCCTTCGCCAGGGTTTGGGCTGCCATGAAATAGCCGGCGGTATAGTCGGGGTGCGCGGAGAGCAATTTGCCGAACTCTTCCATCGCCTGGGCGACATTTCCCTGGTTCGAGTACTCCATCGCCAGCCCATAGCGCGCGAAGGCGTCGCTTGGATTGCTGGCAAGAATTTCGGCGAGCATTGCAATGCGGTCCATAAAGTCTTCGCTTCGTCCTCAGAGTCAGGGGCAGATTACTACATCGAAATGCGAAATGCAGAGTCCGGCTACCAGGTTGGCCAACTGGATATACAATGGCGAGTCTTTACTCGCACTTCGAAAGGATTGGCTTGGCCTGTCCCTACTTTTCCCCGACTCAGCTCTCGAATGAGGGTGCATGGATTCATCCCTCTCGCTTGCCGTTAGGTGCGGGTTGGGAGGGTTGCTGCACCGCGCCGGGACATGAAGGAGAAGTTCCCGAGGCGCAGCGCCTGCAGCAGGATTGCAGTCTGGGATACGCCTTCGGCTGCCCGCATTTGCCGCCCGACCGGGCCTGGGACGCCGTGCGGTTCTGTGTTTCTGCGGAGAGCGCTTCGTCGATCAATGTCGCGTACGTCTGCGAACGAAACCATCTTCCCGTGGAACACGGGAAACTGGAGTACCAGGTACGAAATGGGATCTGGAGCGCGAGGCACTTCGATCTACGGATCCAGAAGATGGCAGAAGCATTTCTGCATGCGTGGTTGCAGAGGAAACGCGCCCACGATGACGATCGTTCGAACACGAAATCCGATGAACAATCCTGAAGCGCTGAAGCCACGGTCGGTGTGCGATTCTCAATCCGAGATGGCGGAGATTGTTCTGCCCAATGATGCCAATCCGCTAGGCTACCTGCTGGGCGGACGCCTGATGCACTGGATCGATCTGGCCGGCGCCATGGCTGCACACCGGCACGCCAGAAGCTACGTCGTTACTGCTTCGGTGGATCGCATCGACTTTCTCGTGCCGGTGCCCGTCGGTTCACTCGTGATCCTTCGCTCGTCAGTCAATCGGGTGTTTCGCACGTCGATGGAGGTGGGTGTCAAGGTCTGGGTCGAGAACTACATTCAGGGCAAGAGCGAGCATGTGGCGTCCGCTCATTTGACGTTCGTTGCGGTAGACGGAAAAGGTGGACGCGTCCCGGTGCCGCCGGTTGTGCCAGAGACCGAAGAGCAAACACAGCGACATGAGGAAGCGGGCCACCGTCGCGAGGCACGGAAGATGGTGTTGGCCCGGCGGCAAAAACCTTAACCGCTGACCGCGATTTTGTGATCGACATCACATAGGGGCGGATCGTGATCCCGGCATAATGTTTTTTCAGAATTCCCGCTGAGAAGGACATTCATGGAGAGCGCACTTCTCGTTCATCGCCTGCACTTTGCCTTTACCGTTACATTCCACTATCTCTTCCCGCAATTGACGATGGGATTGGCACCGCTCATTGTGATCCTGAAAACACTTGCTTTGCGCCGCAATGAGGAGATCTACCATCAGGCGGCACGTTTCTGGGCGCGCATCTTCGGAATCTCATTCGTCATGGGTGTTGTGACTGGGATCCCCATGGAGTTTCAGTTCGGTACGAACTGGTCGCATTTCTCTCGCTTCGCCGGCGGCGTCATCGGCCAGACGCTGGCGATGGAAGGGATGTTTGCGTTCTTCCTGGAGTCGGCGTTTTTGGGGTTGTTTCTTTTCGGGGAAAAACGTCTGAGTCCTAAGGCGCACTGGTGGTCCGCTGTAGCCGTGTTTGTGGGTTCGTGGCTGTCGGGATACTTCATTATTGCGACGGATGCGTGGATGCAAAATCCGGTGGGTTACGAGCGTGCCGCGGACGGTTCCGTGCAGTTGAGTAGTTTCTGGGCACTGCTATTTAATCCCTGGGCGTGCTGGCAGTACTTCCACAATATGGGCGGAGCCTTGATCACGGGTGCTTTCGTAATGAGTTCGGTGGGTGCGTTTTATCTCCTTTGGGGTAAGTACCAGGATTACGGCAGGATCTTTGTCCGTGTGGGTGTAAGCGCGGGGTTGGTCGCGACCGTACTCCAGTTGTTTCCGACAGGGGACGAACAGGGCCGCATGGTAGCGGAGAAGCAACCGGCGACGTTAGCGGCCATGGAAGCTCTCTTCGAGAGCTCACCGGGAGCGCCCTTGGTGCTGATCGGGCAGCCCGATGTGCCTCAGCGCAAGATTGACAATCCGATAGTGCTGCCCAAGATGCTGAGCTTCCTGACATACCGGAGGTGGGAAGCGGAAGTGCGAGGCCTGAACTCGTTTCCCCAGGACACCTGGCCCGACAACATTCCACTTCTGTATTACTCGTATCACATCATGGTGGGATTGGGGACGTTCTTCATCGCAATCATGGTCATCGCGGGGTTTCTGCTCTGGAGAGGCACCCTCTTCAATGCGCGGTGGATGCTGTGGATTCTGTTCCTGAGTTTGCCGTTCCCCTACATCGCGAACACGGCCGGTTGGATAACCGCCGAAATTGGAAGACAGCCGTGGCTCGTGTATGGGCTTATGCGAACTGCGGATGGTTATTCAAAGCTGGTCTCGGCGGGGAACGGGCTGTTTACCTTGCTGGGCTTCATGGGAATGTACATGGTGCTGGGCATCCTCTTCCTGTTTCTCGTCCGCCGTGAAATCGAGAGTGGCCCGGCGTCAGAAGCCCTGAGCGCACACTAGAGGATTGCGATGCCAACTGTCTGGTTCATCATCGTTTCGGTCATGATCGCGGCTTACGTTGTGCTGGACGGCTTCGATCTGGGTGCGGGCATCATCTACCTGGTGGCCGCCAAGAATAGCGACGAACGGCGCAAGATACTGCGTTCGATCGGTCCGGTGTGGGATGGGAATGAAGTGTGGCTGCTCGCGGCAGGGGGCACCTTGTACTTCGCGTATCCGCAACTATATGCCTCCGCTTTCAGCGGCTTTTACCTTCCGCTAATGATGGTTTTGTGGCTGCTGATGCTGCGGGGAATCGGCATCGAATTGCGAGCCCACATGGAGAACCCGGTGTGGCAGGGATTTTTTGATTTCATTTTCTGCCTGTCGAGTGCTTTGCTGGCGATCTTTTTCGGGGCGGCGCTGGGTAACGTGATACGCGGCGTGCCATTGGGCCCGGATGGCTACTTCTTCGAGCCGTTGTGGACAAACTTCCGGTTGGGACCATCCACGGGCATTCTCGACTGGTACACGGTCACGGCCGGCGTAGTGGCGCTGGTAACGCTGACTGCCCATGGAGCGCTTTACGTGATGGTTAAGACGGAAGGCGAACTCAACCAAAGGGCGAGACGAATCGCAATAGCAGTCTGGCCGGTCCAACTCGCACTCACCGTGATCAGTCTGGTGGCGACATGGTTCGTTCGTCCCTCGATCAAAGAGAACTATCTGGCATACCCCATCGGCTTCATGATTCCCCTCGTGGTGTTCGGCAGCCTCGTGCTGATGCTCACAGCGACGCGCCGGGGCAGGGAGTTGCAGGCGTTCCTGGCTTCGTGTGCATACATCACGGGGATGTTGGTGGGAGCCGTATTCGCGTTGTATCCGGTCGTGCTGCCGGCGAGCACCGACCCGGCTTATAACCTGACCATCCACAATGCTTCAGCCGCTCACTACGGACTCAGCATTGGGCTGATCTGGTGGGGCATCGGAATGATTCTTGCGATCGGCTACTTTGTTTTCGTCTACCGGATGTTTCGAGGAAAAGTGCAGCTCGAAGGCGCGGGGTACTGAAAGTTGAGCCGGCTCGGCGGCAAGGTTGCCCTGATAACAGGGGCGGGCACCGGGATCGGGCGCGCGATCGCGCTTGCGTTTGTCCGCGAAGGCGCAAAGGTGGCGTTGCTTGGTCGTCGCTCTGAGCTGCTGCAGGCTGTTGCTTCCGAGGCTGGGGAGTCGGCGCTTGCGATTCCCGCCGATGTCTCAAAGCAGGAAGATATTGATCGCGCTTTGGACAAGGCCGTTTCGCGCTTCGGACGTCTTAACGTGCTGGTGAACAACGCCGGTGTTCTGCATATCGGCACAGCCGAACAGATTACTCCTGAGCAGTGGGATCACACCTTCGACGTAAACGTGCGGGGAGTCTGGCTGCTTTCCCGTGCTGCCTTGCCGTTTCTGCGAAAGGCGGGCGGAGGTGCGATTATCAACGTCGCTTCGGTGCTTGGAATCAATGGAGCACGGCTGCGCGCGGCTTATGCCGCATCGAAGGGTGCGGTGATTCTTCTGACGAAGTGCATGGCGATTGATTACGGAAGTGAAAACATCCGCGTAAATGCGATCTGCCCATCGTTCATCGAGACCGATCTTACAGCCGAAGTCATTCGCAAGGCTCCCGATCCGAATGCGGTTCGCGGGGAGCGCATCTCGGTGCATCCAATCGGAAGATTGGGTCAGCCGCAAGATCTGGCAGGAATTGCAATCTATCTGGCCAGTGACGAAGCTACTTGGGTTACGGGCGCAGCCTTGGCAGTGGATGGCGGATATCTCGCGGTGTGACCTGGCCGGTTTTCTCTACTTTCCAACCCCTTCACAGATGCCTTGTATAATCGAGGTTTGGCCGCTGCGTGGCGGCCCGATTGGAAGGTGAACCCGTGAGTCACATGCACGCCCCAGGACAGCAGCCCCCAGCGCCACAGCCGTTGCCGGGCGTTTCAAACATCGTGGCAGTTGGTTCCGGCAAAGGGGGTGTTGGAAAGACGACCCTGTCCGTCAACCTTGCCCTTGCGCTGGCGAAGATGGGCCACAAAGTGGGCTTGTTAGACGCGGATGTTTATGGACCGAATGTTCCGCTGATGCTGGGTACGAATGCGCAGCCTCGAGCCGTGAGCAACGAGCGCATCGAACCGATTCTCGCGCAGGGTCTGAAGGTCATTTCCGTCGGGTTCCTGAACCCCGGCGACAAGCCGATCATCTGGCGCGGGCCCATGCTGCACCAGATTATCCGCCAGTTCCTGAATTCGGTGGAATGGGGGCAGCTTGATTATCTGGTGATCGATCTTCCCCCAGGAACCGGCGATGTAGCACTTTCGCTCGTGCAGACAGTTCCGCTCACAGGCGCGGTGGTGGTGTCGACGCCGTCCGACGTCTCGTTGCAGGATGCGCGGAAGGCAATCGAGATGTTTCGCCAGATGAAGGTCGATCTGATCGGGGTCGTCGAGAATATGAGCTACTTCGTGTGCCCACACTGCAATCACGAAGTGGACATCTTTTCGCGGGGAGGCGCTGAGAAAACCGCGCAGCAGTTTGGCGTCGCGTTCCTGGGGGCTATCCAATTGGATCCTGAGCTGCGCAAAGGCGGAGATACTGGCAAACCGGCCGTATTGGAGGGTGAAGACTCGCCCCATGCCAAATCGCTTTTCGAATTTGCCAGACGAGTCGTGGGGCGAGTCGACGAGATTCGATCTCACTCGGTGGATAACGTCATTCAGATTCAGTAGGAATGATGCCGAGTTGGGCGCGTTACTTTCGGAAACGATTCAGTCGCCAAAACGGCTTCGTCTCTCCGTCCTTCAAGACGAGCTGTGCGACGAACTCGCCGACGGCGGGCCCGTGTTTGAAGCCGTGCCCAGAACCTCCTCCTACAAGCCAAATGTTTTCCGCGTCCGGGTACCGGTCGATGATGAAGTGGCTGTCAGGCGTCTGTTCGTACTGACACACTCGGCTTTCGACTAGTGGGGCGCCCTGCATTCCGGGAAAACGAAACTCAATGTAAGCCCGCGCTTGCTTCAAGCCTTCGTCGCTGATGTTCCGGTTCCCGGTCGTGGGGTCGAAGGCGGGGCCGCGAGTATCGTCGGCAATCTTGAAGCCTCGACCGTCATTTCCCGGGATGCCGTACATGAACGGAAAGCGATGATCGGCCCAGACGGGCATTTGCGGCGGGCTGAAACGCGTATCTCCGGGCGGAGTTCCGAAGAAGAACACATCCTGTTTTGTGGATTCAATTTTGTCGCCGATTGTCCGAGGAAATAGAGTTGACATCCATGGACCGCAAGCGAAAACGTAGCGATCGGCGGCTATGTGAGAGCCATCGGAGAGTTCGATGGTTTTTGTTGGACCGCGGTCCAAGTTTCCCCGTACGACGGACCCTTGGCGATACTTGCCTCCTTCGTGAAGAAATCCGTCGACGACACCCTGGCAGGAAGACCGCGCGAGCAGATATCCACTTTGAGGTTCAAACACACCCCACTCGATGTGGTCAAAATTGATTTGCGGCCAGCGGCGTTGTAGTTGCCGTTTTGCCAATCGCTCGAAGGGAACTCTTGCAGCCTTCAGCCATTGTAGGGACCCGTTCTCCCACCCATCATCATTGCCATCGGCCATCCAAAGAACGCCGATGGGGTGGAGGTAGGTCCGTTTCCATTTCCGCTCGTTTGCTTTCCAGAGGCGGAGCGCGTGAGCCGCGAGTTCGGTATAGGGTTGATCGGGCCCATAGGTACAGCGCATAACACGTGTTTCGCCGCCTGAGGAACTCCTCGAGTTGCCGGGCCCCCACGCGTCGATCAAGGTGACTCGCGCGCCGCCGCGTAGTAGATAGAGCGCGCACCAGCCCCCAAAGGCCCCCGCTCCGATGACCGCAACATGAAGTTTTCGCATCACACTCAGCCGGATGTTCCCATCATTTACGGTCCACAAGCATAGCGCATCATTTTGAACGCAATTGTGGAGGACGAGTGAATTCAGCACTCGCTCCTGAAGAGTGCTAAGGCTTGACAGTGTTTCGCTCAAGTTTCTAAAATCAACTGGCGGATTCGGTGTGAATCGAATTCTAAGTTTTTGCATCTAAAGTGCTTAAGCTAAAAGAGTTGGGACGCCACGGTGGTCACTTACGACCTGCGCCCCGCAGTGATACAAGGAGTTATGGCACCGCCTGGGTCGATTGGGAACCGTGAGCGCGAGATTCTGACTGCCATTGTGGAGACATTTATCTCCACCGGGGAACCGGTGGGTTCTCGGGTGCTTTCTCGTTCCAACCGTGAGGGATTGAGTCCTGCGACGATTCGAAATGTGATGGCCGATCTTTCGGATGCGGGATTCCTTGAGCAGACCCACACTTCGTCTGGGCGCGTACCCACCACGGAGGCCTATCGGTATTACGTTGAGCAGATCAGTGGAGAGGCTCATCTTTCCCCGGGCGATCAAAACATCATTCGGGATTCGCTGGCGGGCACAAGCGATGTTGCCGAGTTCATGGAGCGTACGTCGCGAGTGCTCTCATTGATCTCAAAGAATGTTGGAGTAGCGGTTGCGGTTCCCGGAGCGAAGAACGCTTTGGAGCACGTCTATTTCTCACGACTCGGAGATCAAAAAGTCTTGGCAGTTGTGGTGACACGGTCGGGATTAGTACGAGATCGAGTTTTGCGTCTCGACATCTCACAACCGGACCTGGACGCTGCGGCGCGCTACATCAACGAGAATTTTCGTGGCTGGACAATGGGCGACATGCGCGCTGAACTGCAGCGCCGTCTGGAAGCGGAGCGCAGCGAGTACGACCGGCTGATGCAATCATTGGAGCAACTCTATAAGCAAGGGGCACTGGCAGCAGAGACCGGAACCCAGGCCGTTTTTGTGGAGGGCGCATCGAACCTCGTGGCGAACGAGCAGGATCGTCAACGGTTGCAGGAGATGCTGAAGACGCTGGAGGAAAAAGGGAAGATCGTTCAGCTGCTCGAAGCTTATCTGGATGTGAAGCAGGAAGCGGTGCGCGTCGTGATCGGGCTGGATGAAGCGGCGCCTTCGATGAGCAACTTCGTGCTGATCGGAGCGCCGGCACGGGTCGGAGGCGAGGTCATGGGATCGCTGGCGGTGATTGGGCCCACCCGCATTGATTATCAACACACGATGACGGCCGTCTCGTACATCGCGCGCCTCTTCGACAAAATTCTGAATGAATCGGAGTAAGTACCAGTTTTATGGGAAAGACGAACGGAAAATCGAAAATGGATCCGCAGGGGCTTGATCTGGAGCACGAACTGCCGGCATCCGATGAAACAGCAGAGATCGATGTGGCAGCTGCCGACCCGGCGCCCAGTGCGCAGACTACCGAAGGCACTGAACTGCAAAAGCTTCGCGCTGAGCGCGACACCTTGGTCGATCGGCTAGCCCGGTTGCAGGCCGAGTTCGAAAACGCTCGCAAACGCGCGGCCCGCGAGCAGCAAGAGTTTCGCGACTTTGCCACAGCCGATGCCATCAAGGCTTTGCTGCCTGCTCTCGACAGCTTTGAGCGCGCGCTCCAGGCTCCCACAACCCAGCCCGATGAGTTCCGCGGTGGGGTAGAACTCATCTACAAACAACTGCAAGACGCCTTGACGAAGCTTGGAGTCCGCCCGGTGCGAGCCAAGGGTGAGCCTTTCGATCCACATGTTCATGAAGCGATTGAGATGGTGGAGACAAAGGACATACCTGATCATCAAGTCATGGACGAACTCCAGCGCGGCTACAAGCTCAAAGACCGCCTGCTTCGACCTGCCATGGTCAGGGTCGCGCAAAACACAAAACACTAACGCGGTTTCGCAATGAGGCAGGAGGAAGTCATTCTGGCCAGTAATGTAAAACGCGACTATTACGAGGTCCTCGGCGTCGAGCGCCAGTGCGGCGAGCAGGAGATCAAGAGCGCTTACCGCAAGCTTGCCATGCAATACCATCCGGACCGAAACCCCAATAATCCGGATGCGGAAGATAAGTTCAAGGAAGTCACCGAGGCTTACGCGGTTTTGATCGATTCCGACAAGCGTTCGGCCTACGACCGCTTCGGTCATGCCGGCGTCGGTAACGCCGGGGCGGGTGGATTCGATCCGAGCTCCTTCCAGGATTTAAGCGACATTTTCGGCGAGTTCTTCGGTATAGGCGACTTGTTCGGTGCCGGAGCGGGAGGCCGACGGCGCACACGCGCGCAACGTGGGCCTGATCTGCGTGAAGACCTTACGCTTGAGTTTGAGGAAGCGGTCTTCGGTACGGAAACGAAGGTAAATGTTCGTCGCCACGAGGTATGCGAGGAATGTTCCGGGTCTGGTGCCGCACCCGGGAAAACGTCCGTTACCTGCCGCTCATGCCAGGGAAGGGGACAGGTTCGCTACCAGCAGGGATTCTTCTCCATGGCGCGAACTTGTCCGACGTGCCAGGGAGCGGGCAGTGTGATCACGGACCCCTGCTCGAAGTGCAAGGGCGAGGGCCGGTTGTTGCGTCAGCGAACCGTTGAGGCTAAGGTGCCTGCAGGAGTTGAGGACGGCACCCGGATTCGCTTTGCAGGATATGGCGAGGCGGGAGCATTCGGTGGGCCGCCAGGCGACCTGTATGTGGTTCTCCACGTCAAAGAGCATGCCTTCTTTTCGCGCGAAGGGAATGATTTGCACTGCGTGATTCCCATCTCGTTTACGCAGGCGGCCCTGGGTGCCGATATCAAGGTGCCCACACTCGAAGGCGAGCAGACTCTGAAAATTCCAGAAGGCACCCAGTCCGGTACGACATTCCGGATCAAGAACAAAGGTGTACCCGTGCTTCAGGGACGCGGGAAGGGCGACTTGTACGTCGAAGTGCGTTCCCAGACTCCGATCAAGCTCACCAAACGTCAACGGGAGTTGCTGCAGGAACTCGATACCTTGACCCGGATCGAGAACAAGCCACAAAGAAGTACGCTGGTTGAGAAGATGAAAGACATCTTCGGGTAGAACTCCGACTTGCGAGCTGTTCGTTCCAAGCCCCCATCATGACCCGCCGCCGCTGGATCGCAGACGAATACTCTGAAGACCGAGCTGCCTTGGTGGGGGCTCATGCAGAACACTTGGCGGTTGTCCTGCGAGTTCGTGCTGGGCAAAGCTTCGAGATCGTCACCGGGGAGAAGGCTCGGTTGGGCCGCGTGACTGCAATCAGTCCCCAACGGGTGGAGTTCGAACTCGGCGAAGATGTCGTGGGGGGCGAACTTCCACGCATCAACCTCCTGATGGCCATCTACAAGTTCGATCGCATGGAATGGGCGATCGAAAAGTGCACGGAACTGGGTGTGGCACGAATGATCCCGGTGATTGCGCGTCGTACCGATCCTCATTTGGCCCGCGCCGCCGCGGCCCGAGTCGATCGTTGGCAGCGAGTAGTCCGTCAGGCCGCCGAGCAGTCCCGCCGTCCAACCACGCCCACTGTAGATCTCCCTGTGAAGTTAGCGGACATCATAAACTTGCCTGCACCCACACGGATCCTGCTTGCGGAGTCGGCGCGAGAGATCACCCTCAAAGACGCATTGAACCATCATGCGCCTGGCGGTGAACTCTTACTAGCCATCGGCCCGGAGGGTGGTTGGAGTGACGATGAAGTGGCATTGTTTGGGAAAAACGGCTGGGTTGCGGCTACCCTGGGGGCGACCATCCTGCGGGCGGAGACTGCTGCCATTGCCGCCACCGCGATTGCTCTAGCAGAACTTTCCTAACCCGGTTTTCACACAGACTGATTCACAATCCACTCTGCTATGCTGCCTTAAATGGCATCCACGAAGTTCAAGCCGCGTGGATCCGCCGTCATTCCCGACGAGCGCCAGCGGCAGGCAATTCAGCACGTACATGGTCCTATGCTGGTCGTGGCTGGTGCGGGCACCGGCAAAACTACCGTTCTGACACGACGGATCGCTGCATTAATTCGCGAAGGCAACGCCCGTCCTGAGGAAATTCTCGCCCTCACTTACACAGACAATGCTGCCAAAGAGATGCGCGACCGCGTCCAAGAGGAACTTCGCGGGGCGGACCTGTCTGGCCTGCGTGCGGTCACCTTCCATGCGTATTGCAACGAACTGTTGAAGGAGAACGGGCACGGCTTCGGTGTTCTGGACGACAAGGATCTGTGGATTCTCCTGCGGAAGCGGATCCGGGAGTTACAACTTAGCTACTTCGTGCGCGCGGCCAACGTCACGCAGTTCCTGGATGACTTGCTCGATTTCTTGCGGCGGTGCCATGACGAATTGGTTAGTCCGGAGCGTTATGCCGAATACGTAGAAAAAGTTGGCTGCGGGGCGCTCCCGCTACCGCGGGTGGCCAAATCGAAAGAGGAGGCGCTGACGGACGAAGAGGCGCTCGGGCGATGTAAGGAGATCTCTTTTGTCTTTGCAACGGTGGAGCGATTGCTGGAGGCTGAGGGTCTCGGAACATTCAGCCACATGATTACTCGCGCCTATGCACTGTTGCAGCAAGACATCGACCTCTTGGAAAGGGAAAGACGCCGCGCGCGTTTTCTGCTGGTCGATGAGTTTCAGGATGCCAACTTCGCACAAGTCAAGATCTTGGTGGCGCTAGGCGGGAAGGAACGCAATGTGTTCGCGGTAGGAGATCCCGACCAGGCGATTTATCGGTTTCGCGGCGCGTCCAGCGCAGCCTTCGGATTGTTTGAGCGGCACTTCCCGGGAGCTGAACTGGTGGTGCTCGAGCAGAATCAGCGTTCCCTCACGCCCATTTTGCAGTGTGCCTTTACTCTGATCGAGAAGAATCCCCCGCCGTTCACCGGGCAGGGAGCAAAGGGCGATCTGCACTACCAACGATCGGTCCTTCAATCAGCGCGAGAGGCAAGGAGCGCCGAGGAGGGAAAGCCGCTGTCGGGAACGCCAGTCGAGATTGTGCCGCTGCGGGCACGCGACTTCGAAGCCACCGACATCGTCGCCTTGATCGGGGAGAAACGTCGGCAAACGCGTTGCCGATGGAGCGACTTCGCGGTGCTTTATCGTTCGCATTTCCATCGTGATGAGATTGCAAAGGAACTGGGCGGTAAGGGAGTTCCGTTCACGATCGAGAACATGGACGTACTGGATACGCCCGAGGTGCGCGATGTGCTGGCATGTCTCGGCGCCGTGGATTCTACTGCAGACGCCGTCAGCTTGCTGCGGGTAGCAGCGCTGCCTCAATTCCAAATCGATCCAGCTGACTTTCGAGCAGCCATGCATGCTGTTCCGCGGGACGTGACTCAAGGGACACAAGTGACACTGGCGTCTCTGATTTCGGAGATAGACGGCGGTGCGGCCGTGCTCGAAGCTCTGCGCACTGTGCGAGAAGAGGTAGCGCGTAGCCAAGCGAAGACGCTTAAGACTGTGGAAATGCTGTTCCGGGCATTCGGCTTCGATCGGGCTTCTCCGCCCTTACGAGCGCTTCTGAAGTTTGTCGAAGACTGGGAAAAGAAGCCGCTCACTAAGACGGGAGAAGTCGGTGAATTTCTGGAGTATTTGAGGTACTTCCGCGAGGCCCGCGGTGCGGTTTGCCTGCAATCCGGGGACGAAGATGCCGTGCGCTTGATGACCGCTCACTCCGCAAAAGGATTGGAGTTTTCCCATGTCTCGATCATCCGGGCGGCCTCGGGATCATTCCCCGCAGCGTACAAGGAGCCGTTGGTGGAGTTTCCGGCAGATCTTCGGGACCCTGATTCAGCTACAGAAGGCGACGGCAAGACCCTGCACGACCAGGAAGAACGCCGCCTGTTTTACGTGGCGATGACACGTGCCCGCGACAGTCTCGTCCTGTACGGGAAGCAGGGGCCCGGGAAGGATAAGACGCCTCCAGGATTTGCCCGCGAACTCCTGAAGCATCCCTTGCTGAAGCCCTACCTGGTGGAACGCCCGGCTCGAGAATTTCAGACCGATCTGTTTGGGAGTGCGGCTCCAACACCGTCGTTCGTTTCGCGCACGGCCGAGTGGCTGGCACTTCCCCCCGCGTTTCCTCTGACCCGGCTGAGCGCGACCGCGGTAGAGAGCTACGAGGTGTGCCCGCTGCAATTTAAATTGGAACGGGAGTGGAGAATCCCGAGAGACGTTGCCGCCGCTATGCTGTACGGCGCCTCCATGCACCGGGTCCTGAAAACGTATTACGAGTCGGTGCGTCTTGAACGACCGCTGTCACAAGAGCAGGTTCTGGAACTGTTTCGAATGGATTTTGGCCAGTCCCTCATTGAGGACCCTTATCAACGAGAGCTCTATGAGCAGCAAGGCATTCAACAGTTGCGGGACTTCCTGGCGGCCGCCGCTCGCGGACGAACTCCAAAGATTCTCCACACCGAGGAACATTTTGAAATGAAAGTAGGGAAGGCGACGGTGGCCGGCCGCATCGATCGCGTCGACGATTTGGGAGATGGGCGGGTTGCCATCGTCGATTACAAGACTGGAAAGCCGCGCGCACAAGAAGATGCGGATGACAGCCTGCAGCTCTCCATCTACGCGATCGCCGCACGCGAGAAGTGGGGTTATGAAGCTGAGCGACTGATTTTCTACAACCTCGAGGAAAACAGCGCAGTGGCAACAAGGCGCGACCGCATTCAACTGGAAGGCGCGAAGGCGAAGGTTGAAGAGGTGGCGGATTGCATCGCAGAAGGGGCCTTCGAGCCGAAGCCGGGCTACCATTGCCGATTCTGTTCGTATCGCAATCTCTGTCCAGCGACGGAGAAGCCGCTGCACGTAAAGCCGGCGACCAAGGAAGCGGCCACAAATTAAATGTGCCGGTAAAAACTTTGGGGGACGCTTTTGGCGTCCCCCATTTGCCTGTTTTGGAACCGACTTCTAGTGTTTCTTTTTCTTCTTAGCTGCCTTCTTCTTGGTTGCCATTGATCTATTCTCCCTTTCCATTGTTCATGGACTATGCAACGGTCTTTTGTTGCAACTATTGGAATGTATAGAGTCAATGAAAAATGATGTCAAGAGAAAAATGGTGTTGCACGTTCGTCGAAACCGTGCACTAAAGTCACCCCGAGTCCGCGCACCATGAAAATTGTTCGAGCATTCCTTGAGCGCACATTCGCCGGGCACCGATGAACACGTGCGATACACAACGTGAGCGTGCGCTCGATGAGTCCGCGGCACGATTGCGCAGCATACCCGTGATCCTGGCTTCGGCCTTTGGCAATTTTCAACTTTGGGTGAAAACCCGCATCTATAATGAATACGAAGAATTCATAAAGGAGCTGATTTATGGCGGCTTTGAACGATGTCGTGATCATCTCGGCGTGCCGGACGCCGGTAGGGAAATTTCAGGGAAGCCTTTCGGAATTGACCGCTCCGCAACTGGGAGCCGTCGTGGTCCGTGAAGCTGTGAAGCGAGCGAATGTTGAGCCCACACAAGTGGATGAGTGCATCATGGGCAACGTGATCAGCGCAGGACTCGGGCAAAACCCCGCGCGTCAGGCCGCAATTTTCGGCGGACTCTCCCCAGAAACAGGTGCCATGACAATCAACAAGGTTTGTGGCTCCGGATTGAAAGCCGTTGCCCTCGGGGCTCAAGCCATTCAGACCGAGAACAGTTCCATCGTGGTGGCTGGGGGCATGGAGTCGATGACCAATGCACCCTATCTTCTTCCTCAAGCGCGGAAGGGATACCGTCTGGGCAACTCGACCATCGTTGACTCGATGGTCCACGACGGCCTGTGGGACATTTACAACGACTATCACATGGGCAATACCGGGGAAAACGTAGCCGAGAAGTATAGGATCACGCGCGAAGAGCAGGATGAGTATGCCCTGAACTCTCACCGCAAGGCGGTGGCGGCGATGAAAGAGTGCCGCTTCAAGTCGCAGATCATTCCGGTCGAACTGCCGGTCAAAAAGAAAGGCGCCGCGGCTGTGATCTTCGAGAAAGACGAAGGCCCGCGTGAAGATACGACGATCGAGGTACTCCGCTCCCTCAAACCCGCATTCAAGAAGGACGGCACGGTGACCGCTGGGAACGCTCCGAGTGTGAACGATGGCGCCGCGGCGCTCGTGGTCACCAGTGCACAACGCGCGCGGGAGTTGGGCGTCCAGCCGATGGTGCGCATTGTGGCGCAGGCAACCAGCGGCATCGAGCCAAAGTGGGTGATGATGGCGCCGGTGGGTGCCGTGAAGAAGATCTGGGAGAAGACCGGATGGAAGAAGGACGATGTAGACCTCTACGAATTGAACGAAGCCTTCTCCGTTCAGGCGCTGGGTGTCATCCGCGAACTGGGCCTCGACATGAGCAAGGTAAACGTCAATGGAGGTGCTGTAGCGCTCGGACACCCGATCGGTGCTAGCGGTGCGCGGGTGCTCGTAACGCTAATCTATGAAATGATCCGCCGCGACGTGAAAAGAGGAATAGCCGCACTCTGCCTCGGTGGCGGGAATGCGGTGGCGATGGCGGTAGAGCGCTTGTAAGCATCTGGCAGTTGGCCTTAGTACTTGTCTTGCATACTGGTATTTCGCTGTATGCCAAGTGCTGAAGGCGTATGTCCTACGCCACAAAGCCGCCACTCACATTGATCGAGTCACCAGTGATCCAGTTGGACTGGGGTGAGCAGAGAAAGAAAACAACATCTGCCACCTCTTCTGGAGTTGCCAGCCGGCCAAAAGGCTGCCGGTCGATGGCGTTCTTCAGCCTTGCTTCGTCGGAGAAATATCCGGCTGTCATGTCGGTCTCCACATAGCCGGGCGCGACCGCATTTACTCGGATTTTTCGTGGAGCAAGTTCCAAAGCCCAGTTCCGAGTGAACGCATCGACTGCAGCCTTCGAGGCTCCGTAGACGCTGCGCCCTCCCGCTCTGCCGATTCTTCCAGCAATCGAAGACACGTTTACGATCCTCGCTCCGTCGCGCAGCAGCGGAAGCACGGCCTGCGTGAGCCAGAAGACTCCCTTTACGTTAATGTCCAGCATGGCGTTCAAACTTTCCAACGGAGTGGCACCAAGCGGAGTCGCCCCCCAGAGACCGGCATTGTTGATCAGGATATCGAGACCAACATCGCCTACAGAGCGAACCATTGCCTCGATCTCGTCAGTTGACCTGAGATCGGCTTGCAGCAATCGAACGTTAGCGCCTGCTTCGTTCGCAACGGATTCCGCGGAGCGTTTGTCCTTGTGGTAATGCACCAGGAGTGTCGCTCCGGCTTTTGCGAGCTGTAATGCGATCGCACGACCGATTCCGCGAGAGCCACCGGTAACCAGTGCTGTTTGGCCTTTTAGAGCGTCCATGGAAGGAAAGAGGAAGCTCAGTATATAGGGAGCTGAAGCTAGCTCCTGCCTGAAATGGGCAGAGACACCGTAAATACAGCGCCGCCCGCCGGGGAAGAAGCAGCTTCGATGTTTCCCGAGTGTTCTTTCAGGACCGCTTTGCAGATGCTCAGGCCCAAGCCGGTGCCACGCCCGGGGCGCTTGGTCGTATAGAACGGATCGAAGATGTTGGGCAGAATCTCGGGGGCGATGCCCGGGCCATCGTCCTCGAATGTCAGCACAAGCTGCGCGTCATTTTTGCGCAGCCTTATTCTGAGGGTACCTTTGTCGCGAGCTTCTCGAATCGCCTGTTCGGCATTCAGCATGAGATTCAGAAATACCTGCATGAATTGCAACGGGTCGCCTGTGATCTGGGGAAGTCCTTCTTCGGCCAAAAAGTCTACAGTAATATTGTTCTTCCGCAGCGAGTACGCATGCAGTTGGAGCGTGCGCTCCACCAACTCCTTGAGGTTCACAGGCCCCTTGCCGGGGGCGGGCGGACGAGAGAAGTACATCAGGTTTTGAACAATCTCCGTAGCGCGGCGGGCCTGTTGATGCAGCATGGTTAGTTGGCGGCTCCGTGCTTCATTCGATTCGCCTTCGCGCAACAGCTCGCTGACGCCCAAGATCGCGGTCAGGGGATTGTTCAGTTCATGCGCGAATCCGCCGATCATCTGGCCCATCGCCGCCAAACGTTCGCTCTGGATAATCTGTTGCTCGAGCTTCTTCTCAACCGTGACGTCGCGAGCGGAGATGATGACGCCGTTCAGTTTGTTGTCAGCGTCGAAGAATTGGCTGGCCGAGCCCCGCATGGTTCGCCAGCCTCCGTCCCGGTGCAAGGCTCCGTATTCCAAAGCCGCGAATAGTTGATTCTTCGAGGCCACAGCACGATACAGAGCCAGAAATTCCGGGGAATGATCCTGCAGGTCTGCGATCTTCTTGCCCAACACGTCCTCGGGATGGTAACCGAGGAGGTCACGAATCCGCGAACTGACAAACGTATAACGCTCTTCCAGGTCGACCACCAGGATCAGGTCAGGAAAGCTTTCGAGCAGCGTCTGACGAAATTGCTCTTGCTGCCGGAGCTGCTTCTCCATCTTGCGCTGTTCGGTAACGTCCGTGAGAGTTCCCTGATAGCGGATAATGGTGCCAGCGTCGTCCCATACGGCTCGCGAGGTGTCGAGGCAAATTACCGCTGTCCCGTCCTTCCGTCGAAGAGTGATTTCGCGTGTTCGGACGACTCCACGGTCGTCGGCGCTGCGTCCCAGGACTGCGTTTTGCGCGGCATCGAAATTCAGGGCGGTGGGTTCCAGAGCCAGCAGGTCAGCCTTGTTCGCGTATGCCAGCATGCTGACCAAGGCGGGATTTACATCCAGCAGTTGGCCTTCGGGAGTGCAGAAGTAAACTCCCTCCTGCAGAGTCTCGAACAGTTCCGTGAACCGGCGTTCCTTTTCACGCTCTTCGGTTACATCCCGCGCCAGCACACTTGCGCCCACCACTTCGTCGCCCTTGATGATCGCGTTCAGGGTGCAATCGAAGTACAGCACCCGGGAATTGTTCTTTAGTTTCAAGGGAACAATCCCAGCCCAGCGTCGCTTTTCCAGGAAGCGTCCGATGCCTGATTCAATTTCCTGCCGGCTCGGCGTTTCGCAGAACTCGTCGAACTTGTGTCCAACGATTTCGGCGTACTGCAGTCGTACAAGATTGGTTAGCCGGCGATTGACAGTGCGGAACGTCCCGTCGAGGGAAACAGCACACGCGACGTCATCAAAGGAATCGATCAGTTCCTTGAAGCTGCGCTGCGAGCGCAGAATCACCTGGCTGAGCTGATCAAGTTGTTCTTCGGAAGGCGCTACTCCAACTCGGTCCTGCAGGTCTTTCAACAGGACCTTCAAGTCAGACACTTCCCGACGCCGTCCATAGGCGTACGCCGCGAAAAGGACTGCCAGAACTAACAATCCCGGTGCGATCGCGCCCAGATGGTAGGGGACGGATTGTAGTGGCTCCCAGAGGACGGCGGCGAGAGCGGCCGCCATCAGCACCATGAACCATAGGACAAGGCGCCACAGCCGGGTTTCTTCCTGTTCGAGATGGCCCGGGGACCGCTGCGAACTTGGGGGTTGCTTCTCTTCCGCAGCCATAAGCGTCTTTCCCGGACTTACACGATCAGAGTTACTTGTGCGGGCTCGGGAGTCTGGTTGCCATCGTAGATGACCCAGGGGAAAGAGAACAGCACTCCTTGTTGGAAGTTTTGGTTCGCGCTTGCAAAGCAGTGTTTACATTGATTTCTGGCACCGTGAAAGACGCAAAACAGAATGGGGAACAGCTTTGAACTCGCGCTTATGCGAAATCCGGCAGATGACGCGTCTACTCATCACTCCTGCCCGTGACCACACAGTCACCGTGTCTGTGTTGCAACGCGGCCTAAGCTGAGTGGAAGGCTCCTGCGAAACGCCGTTACCGAGGCTACGTCGGGGGCCTCTGTGTACCCATGCTCTACAAAACGTACAGCGCCGCTGTTTATGGAATCGACGCGAACATCATCGAGGTGGAAGTTGACGTCTCGGGAATCAAGACCAATGAGGATCACTTTCACACTGTGGGACTTCCTGACGCGGCAGTCCGGGAAAGTCGGGACCGCGTTCGCTCGGCTCTGCGCAATTGCGGATACGATATCCCGCCCATGCACATCACCGTGAATCTGGCCCCGGCCGACATTCGCAAGGAGGGTTCGGGGCTTTGATCTGCCCATGGCGCTTGGAATTTTGGGCGCTTACGGTGGGCTCAACAAAAAGGAACCACTGGATTGCGTGTTCGTCGGCGAACTCTCGCTCGATGGCGGGATCCGAGGCGTTCGCGGCACGCTCCCGATCGCGATTGAGGCACGCAGCCGGAAGATCCAGAAACTGATCGTCCCCGAGGTCAACGCACGCGAGGCCGCCATGGTCAGCGGGATTGAAGTATTCGCGGTGAAGTCACTTCTCGACGTCATTCATTTCGTGAACGCGGGGCAATGGCATCGTGCCGGTCAAGGTTGACGGCGACACGCTGGTGGGCGAGGCGCAACACTACGCGGTTGACTTCAAAGACGTTCGCGGCCAGCAGACGGCCAAGCGCGCACTGGAGATCAGCTGTGCCGGGGGACACAACATCCTGATGATCGGCCCGCCAGGCTCGGGCAAGACGATGCTCGCCAAGCGGATGCCGACCATTCTGCCACCCTTCACATTTGAGGAAGCGCTCGAGTCGGCCAAAATGCACAGCGTCGCCGGCGTGCTCGATGCCGGCGCCGGTCTGGTAGGCGTGCGTCCCTTCCGCTCGCCGCACCATTCCATCTCCGATGCTGGCCTGATTGGCGGGGGCATGATTCCGATGCCGGGCGAAGTGTCGCTCGCCCACAATAGGGTCCTGTTCCTGGATGAGTTGCCTGAGTTTCCTTGTAACGTCCTCGAAGTTATGCGCCAGCCCTTGGAGGACGGAACCGTTTGCATCGCCCGTGCCGCCATGTCGCTGACGTTTCCGGCTCGTTTCATGCTCGCAACTGCCATGAACCCGTGTCCATGTGGGTTCCACAATGACCGTAGCCGCGAATGCCGGTGCACGCCGCCGATGATTCAACGCTACATCGCGAAGATTTCCGGACCGCTGATGGACCGCATCGACATTCACATCGACGTCCCGGCGGTGAACTACAAGGAAATGCGCTCGACCAGCGTGCCGGAGGGATCACAGCGGATTCGTGAGCGCGTCATGCAAGCTCGTCAGATTCAGTTGCAGCGTTTACGTGCGCAGTTTCTGTGAGCTCAACGCCGACTGCGAGCGGCTCCTGGAGCGAGCCATGACGCAGCAGGGGCTCAGTGCCCGAGCCCACGACCGAATTCTGAAGGTCGCGCGGACGATCGCCGACCTCGAATCGGGACCTGCGATCCAACCCAAACATATCGCGGAGGCGATTCAGTGCCGCACGCTGGACCGCACCTACTGGGCTTAGGCTTGCGGGCGACTACTTCGTGAGCTTCGCATTCAGATTTACGTCTGCGCCGGGCAGAATCTTTACTTCGCGCTCCCAGTCAGCGTAGCCAGACGCTTTGACGGCGACCTTGTACGTCCCGGCTTGCAATCTCAGTACGGCAGGGGTTGAGCTGACAAAACTGCCGTTCAGGAAAACATCTGCGCCATCCGGGTCCGACACGATCTTGACGGGAACCAGCGCTTGGGCATTCCTCTCCACGGACGCGAGCTTGTCGTGATCCAAGGCAATGGTCAGGCCAGCATAGGTCAGCCAATGCGTGTCGCCGAAGCTAACCTCTTGAACGGGGGAGCCGAGACTCTTCACGACTTCGTCCCGCGTCATGCCTGTCTTGAGTTCAATGGAGCCCGATGGAGAGCTGGCAGTGGAAAGGGTCGGCGGGGGTTGCGCAGGTACCCCTACCCCAGCCGAACCCGCTCCTTCGGGAAGCAGCCACTGATCGATGACTGGATAGACTTTGCCGATATCCCCCTGCTCGAGAATCTCCTTTGAGAGAAAAAAATTCAGGCTGGCCCAGACCTGGGCAGTTTTGTTGTTCCCGGAGATCACTCGCGTGCTGACCAGCCCTAGAGAAACGACGTCCGAGCCCACGTAGACTGACGTCACATAGAACTTCTCTCCCGGCGCAAGGGCCATATCCTTATCGCCGGACAAAACACTAGCCTGCCCATTCTGAATTGCATTCGACGCCAATCTCCCGCGGTCGAAGGCGCCGTAAAGACCATCGCGCACCAGGACCACTACTCCACCCGCGCGCCGGATGCTGTTCTCGCCACGGATGCCCATCACCCCTCCACCGAGAGTGGTGAGGCGGTATCGGGACTGCAGGCTGTCCTCTATTTCACTTCGACGGCCCGCGCTCTGGGCAAGAAGGGAAGGGAGAGTCGCTCCCAGGCAGAACGCAAGCAAGAGGGCTTTTCGGAAGGACATTCCAGAGAGAGTACCAAACGCAAGACATCACTACCAAGCCGCGGCTGAGCCATGTGAGCGAATGCAGAACGCAGTCGAAGGACTCTACGCCATTCAGGATTGCCCAAAAACTGCCGCACTTCTTATATGAGTCCTTGGGCACCTAAGGTGCCAGCATCTTCTTGCGACTGTCCGTTCTCGGCGCGCTGACCCGTGCATCGTCAATTTCGATGATCTGAGCCTTGCGCTGACGGACCACCGTTGTCCCTTGGCGGTACAGCCGCTGAATACGCACCACGGCCCGATCCACGATGCGCGCCAAGTCGTCGCCATAGTCGGAGGATCGATCTTCGCGCAGACGCCGCTTGGCTTTTTCCGCCGAGAACCAGGTTGGGTTGCGGTCAGATTCTTCAGGCCTTACCAGTCGCGAGACCTCGCACAGGTATGCGTTGATGATGACCTCAATATCGCCGGAATGCCGGTTGTATCCCGGCTTGATGCGTACGTAGCGCGCGAAGGGAGCATCCTCGATCCGGCCGTGGACGCCTGCCTCTTCGAAGGCCTCCAATGCAGCGGCCTGGGCGTGAGTCAGGCCCGACTCTACGCTGCCTTTGGGAAACGTCCAGCGTTTGCCTCGGGTACGCACCAACAGGAATTCAATACCACCTTTGGTGAGGCGATAGCAGATGGCGGCGACCTGTTCTGAGCCGCGCATTCGCCGAAGATGTTCCAACCTGACGAATTGTGTTGTGGAATCTGATCGCCTGTTCTTCGACCATTCCGAACCTGGGTTTTGCTGACTTGTGCCCATACGGGCAGATTGCCCGACACCGCTGTCCCCTGACTAGAGCACACCTTGGTTCAGGACCGTAGACCTGCGCGGCAGCTTTGCCGGCAAGCAGGAATCTGGCTGCGCACTTGCGATTTGCAAACGGAAGCAACAGTATCTTTGTGATATCGAAATCGCGGGAAGGAACTTTGGAAAACCTGTACTGTCTTCGCTGCAACCGGGAACTTGAGTCCGGGAACAAGTCTGTCGCGGTGTATATGTTTGCGCAGACCGTCGGAATCCGCCCACGCCAAAAGTCGGCGGCACAACGAATCTGCTTTTGCTCCCAGTGCTCAGTCTCGCTTGCGATGGGGCCTGCGCCGGAGGGAGCTCTCAATATTGCCGCTTGGCAGATGATTCGCGACCTGGTGGGCGCCGACCCGGCGCTGAATCAGGCGGCTTGGGAGACTCTGCGGGGCATCGTCGGCCTACTGCCGGCAACCGGAACCGACGGTGATCGACCGCCGCGGTCTGGCTACTTCGAGTTCTAGGAATACCCGCGCTAACTGACTACTGTGCGGCCTTCTGCCCTGATCAGGCTCAACAGGTCGTCTGGGTGCGCAGCGTATAGCACCGCATCTTCACGGTCGACGTCCCCTTGTCTGACGAGCTGTTGCAAGGACTCTTCCTGGCTCACGGAACCCTTGGCCTTGGTCATGGTAATTTCCTGGTGCAAGTGCTGCAGGGCGTTTCGGCGAATGTGCTGACGTGCTCCGTACCCGACCATCAGCAACTCGGCGACCGGCACGCGTCCACCGCGCTTGCTGGGTAGCAGGACTTGCGTCAATACCGCCGAGATTGCCATAGCCAATTCCTGTCGGATCGTTGGCTGACGTTCAGGCGGGAAGGAATCCGAAATTCGCGAGATGGTGGAAGCGACGTCGGTGGTATGCAAGGTAGATAAGACAAGGTGGCCTGTCTCGGCTGCCGCCACAGCAATGCGCATAGTCTCCGGGTCGCGCATTTCGCCAACCACGATGACATCCGGCGCCTGGCGCAATGCGGCACGGAGGGCGGTCGGAAAATCAGGAGCGTCCACGCCGATCTCCACTTGCTCGACCACGCTTCGAAGGTGTTGATGCTCGTATTCCAGCGGGTCTTCGATAGTGATGATGTGGCGAGCTTCACGCCGGTTGATCTCGTGAACCAGAGCCGCGACCGTGGTCGATTTTCCAGCGCCCGCCGGCCCGCCGATCAGAACGAGGCCACGCGGCAGTCGCGAAAGCGATTCTACGGCCGGCGGTAGGCGTAGTTCTTCCAATAGCGGAACCCGAGTAGGCAACGCTCGCACGGCGGCTGCCGCCATTCCTTTTTCGTGATGTAGATTGATTCGAAAACGCCCGACTCCCGGAACACGGTAGGAAGAATCGGAGATTTGCGCTTCCCGGTATTGCCGCAGGGCTCGCGGGATCAGAGCGGGAAGAACAGCCTCTTCGATGACGAGACCCGTTAACGCCTCGGACTCTATGGGCTGTACTTGGCCTTCGAAACGAATCGAAGCGGGAAATCCGGCGACCAGCAAAAGGTCACTGCCTCGGCGCTCTACCAGAGTCGTCAGCCACCCGTCCAGACGTCGGGTTTCTATCGCTCCTGTGTCAGAGCCTCCGGAATTGTCTGTCTCGTCTACCATCGTTCCCTCGGAGAGCCGCAAGTACCAGCCAAGATATCAGAGGAAAACTGCCACTTCGGAAGCCGCACCCATTATTGAGGGCAGAAAGACGGCGCATCTTGGCCAGAACCAACGGACTGCTGACTAAATCGCTTTAATGGCGGGTCCGCAGGAAACCCTGTTGAATTGCTTTAGAAATGTCCCCTTTTCGTTGCATTAGAAATGTCCCCTACTCTAGGCCTTCCATGCAAGGGGGAGGCTGGATTGGGGAGAACGGCGTTGAGTGTGAGAGAGGTGGAACGAGCTGGAGTATTGCGGCGGGTCAAAGAAGGCAAACTGAAACTAGTAAGCGCTGCACAGCTGCTTGGGATCAGTACTCGCCAGGCCAAGCGGCTTTGGCAGCGGTATCAAGAGCAAGGGATCGAAGG
>JBKPEB010000037.1:0-13155 GCA_046728215.1 Acidobacteriota bacterium
CTGAAACCATTGAAAGAACAAAGGCTTCTTGGTGAAATAATTGTGTTCCTGCTGATAGTTGAACGAAGGCCATGTCCAGTTGGAGGATCCCCATATCGACATTGCCTGACCATAGAGAATCAATGATTTTTCGTGATTCTGACCCTGGTGCGCCGTAATTTTTAGGGGGACCCCCGCCGCAAACATGCGATCCACGTTGTAGGAATCCCACGGCCTGGCCGGATTGCGATATTCCGAAGAATCCACGATCATGCGGATGGGAATTCCACGGTTGAAGGCCTTGATCGCCGCATTGGCAATTGTTTCGTTGGTGATGCGAAACATATCGATATCGAGCTTGACCTTTTCCGCGGCCATGGCAGCCATCGTCCGAGTGCCATAGTCCATGTTCGGAGCTGACGATGGAAGGAAGTCCAACTCTGGATTAATCGGATAAGTTTGATAGAGCCGCGCGAGCGGCGCATTGATGTTTGCGTAGTCCTGATAATCGGTGGTGTCCGTCCACCAGTCATCGTATTTTGTCTTGAAGCTGTTCACCACAGAAGGGTCGTCAGAGTAGTAGATCGCTTCATCGGTGTAGTTCACATACGGCGTGTAGGGAACCATCTCCGAGCGGGTAAAATTCGCGCCGCTGAACTCCACCGTCCCCTGGCCAGCGAACAACATCATCTTCCAGTGCAGAATTCCATCAGCCGTGCGGTTTCGCATGGGGAAACCGGCAGACGCCAGTTGCGTCAGAATCTGCGTATTCGTAGGGTGGCCCTCTTCGGCTCGTGGGTCCATGAGAATACGGACGGGAACGCCAGACTGAAATTTCTTGATTAGCGCACTAGAAATGGTGGTGTCGTCCATGAACCAGAAAGCGGCGTCGATTCCCACAGTCTCGTTCTGAATCAGTTTGATCAGCGGAGCGCGGCAATCCTCGAAAGACACATCGCATAGCCGTTCGGTTCCGAAGGCTGGCATGATGCCAAAGAAAAGAAAAGCTAAAAGGAAACACGGCAGGAAGAAACGTATTCTACTCATATTCGCTTTCCGATCACCCTCTCCTTCAACTTTTCACAGAGTCTGGGCTGACACGAGCGCCGGGGAGTGCGGAGAGGTGCTAGGGCTAGGGTCAGTCGATTCCCAAGTCTATCGTTGCACGTTCGATTCCAAGGATACGGTTATACGTTCGGGGGAGGGCTGTGCTGTACTAGCGGTTTCGCAAGCTTAGATGCGGACAATGAGTACTCCGTTGCTGATGAACGCTAAAACCATTGGATACCGGAACCTAGCAGGTCCACGACAGCTCCCGACGACCGGGAATAGTGTTTATCTCCTAGGAAAATTCAAGTATTTTGCCTGTAATCTCGCTGTACCCGTCCACTGGCAAAAGGCCCCTTCCCTCAGCCCTAATACGCGTCAAAACCTATGAGCCTGAATATGACAAGGAATGCACAACCACCAAGTTGCACGAAAGTGGAAAATTCTAGGCACTCACGGGTGCAAGCTCCATCAATTCATAGAGTTCATGTGCGGCTCGTGTGGTAGCTGTCCCTGGTTTGTAAAACAGCTCTTCCGCAACAATCCTGCGCGTATATCCTAGCATCCCCGGATTTGCCAGGCCATGCTCAACTGCCCCCACGATTTCTGGAACGCTTCGAACGGTGGTTGAGGCGTCTGTGAGAAGAGCAACATAATCCGGAGGAATGTTCGTTCGAGCAATCAATTCCGGCATTTCTATTCGGATGAGAGGCCGGTTGAGCAGCAGATATTCAAAGGCAGCGGAGCTGTGGTCGCTGATCATGAGATCCGACGCGACCAGGTAGGGAGAGATCGTGCCACGCTTCGCCAGATGTCCGCGGGGACCTTGCAAGGCGGGGCCGAGACGCGCAATCCAGTCGATACCCCCAGAATTGCGCACATCACTACTATCAAGGGAATTGTCGTGAAGTTTCACGATCAAGTTCGTGCCGGTTTTGACCAAAGCCGCGACGAGATCCTCACCCACCGCGTTCAGGGAGGAGTAGGGGGTCCAGGTGGGAGCGTACAGCACAGTTGGGAGCCGGGGATCCAAACCCAATGCTTGCAGAATAACGTCCCGATGGAGAGAGCCATCCACGAGCCGGTCTACCTTCGGCATTCCCACCAGTCGCGCTGCCGGACTGTCGGGTTCGATAGCCCCGCAGGCGATAAAATTATTCATCCGCTTGCGATTGATGAAGAAAAAACGATCCCACTCGCGCACCGAGAGCTCGGGACGATCATAACGATCCGCGTACTTGCCGGCGACGCCGTGAAAGAACTGAATTCGCGGAGCGCCGCGGGGAAGAGTTGCCCAGATATAGTCTGCTGCCAAGTAAGCATCGAATTTCATCCACTTGGCTTGCGTGGGCAGTATGGTTGGAATGTCTTCTTCCGAATCTGCAAAGATGTGCTTCATTTCGTCCGGACGTGTGCTGGACGTGAAATAAAATTCGACCCGGCTATCGCCGCGCATTCGCTTGTACACCGGCTCCATCATGGCGTATTCCATCGGCAGCGCCGCGTTCATCAGCACGCGACGACGTTGTGGATTCCAGGTGCGCTGCCAACGGGTATCGAGAGTGCGCGCCCAATCTACAGCTCGTTTGAAACTCATGAGATGGCATTCGCCCGGGCACATTTAGGGGAGGGAATCACTTCCGCCCACCTTCATCATCGCCCGTGACTAGGGAAGGATGTGGGGAAGATGCGGTGCTGATCTGCGGGAAGATTTCTTCTTGCGCACGACGGTAATCTTCGGGGAAATCAATCTCAGTCCAGGGAAAACCGCGCGTGCCGATAGCATGCAGCGGGCGGCGCTTGGCAAATTCCAGAAAGGCCCTTGGAGCCCAACTACGCAATGCCCCGTTTTCAACCAGCGGAGCCATCTGCTCTTCGAGATGCCGGGCGCCGCTCGCCCCGAACTTTACTATGCCAACGTTTTCGCCATCGGCCTCAGCGGGATCCATGTCCTTGGAGATGTCGAGGACCCGTCCGCCTCGAACTTTAACCTTCATCTCCTCATCCGAGTATGCGATGTCTTCGCGATAGGAAACCAGAAGGGCATCTTCATGCCGAGCGGTAAGCAGGTCCCACAGGAGTTGGGGATGGAACAGCACATCCGAATTGATGACTACAAATCCCTCTGAAAAACACTGTCGCGCCAACCACAACGAATAAAGACTGTTGGTTTTCAAAAAGATTGGATTTTCGATGTATTCGAGGGTGGGACCGCAAGTCCGCCGCACCCGGTCTGCTTCGAAACCCACAACTACGCTAATTTCGTTGATGCCACACTGCCTCAAATATTTGCATTGCAGTTCGATGAGGGTTGAAGATCCGAATTTCAACAGGCACTTGACGGTTTCTCCAGATTGATCGAGGCGCGAGCCCTTACCGGCCGCCAGTATGATTGCTTTCATCTCCCCCCTTGAGGATCGCGCTGCCCGTTCTCGTCCGAGCTTTGGAAGGCCGCTTTGCGATTCGAATCAATTCGAACATCCTTCATCCCACCAAACGGCAGGTGTCGATCCTTCCAGCGTTGCCGCCAGACTCCGAGAAAAAAGCACAGCCAGAGTTCATGATCGAAACTGGCTGCTTCCCGCCCAGCGAGTTTGGACTTCAACATGTCAGCCGCCGACCTTAAGAATGTTCGATACAGATAGCGCGGCACTCCCATGATATGGGGTACCTTCGAAAAATCGAGAGTGGTCTCCTCGGGTGCAAGCATATCAACGCGGGATTGCTGGTAGAGCATAGCCCGGCTGATTCCATTCCAGTAGAACCAGCGGCGAAAATACCGCTTGTTCAGACGATCGCGGGGAATGACGTGATGAACGATCATCTCTGGAATGTACATGCCTTTCAACCCCGCTGCCCGAGCTCGCAACAGCCACTCGCGGACCTCCTGCCCCAGCAAGGTTCCGGGTTTGCGCCCGATTTGCGTATCCCATAGGCCAACGAGTTCCAAAGCTTCCCTTTTGAAGGCCAGGTTTACACCCAAAGGCGCGTGACGACTGCCAAACTCGACTGGCTTCGCACCGTGATCTTGCAAGGCGATCACGGACCAGTGGCGTCCGCCCTCATTTGCCAGCCAAGTCGGCCTTTCCCCGCCCCATATGGGTAGCACTTTGCCGCCCACGAAATCGCACGCTTCGCGGTCGAGGCCAGCATCTGCCTGGTCCAGCCAATCAGGCTCCACCCGTACATCATCATCGGTAGTAGCGATGATTTGACCTGTTGCAAGTTTAATCCCAGCGTTGAGCGCGGCACTGCGCCCCGCTTCGGGTTCGAACACATAGTGTAGTGGGACTGGAAAACCTTTGGCGGCATCGAGGATAGTCTGACGAGTGCTATCGGTGGAGTTGTTATCGACAGCGATCACTTCCCAAGTCGCAGAAACCTGCAGCTTGGAAATGCTGCAGAGCGTTTCACGCAGTTCGTGAGAACGATTATAAGTGGGTATTACCACCGAAAATCGCATTTTGGAACTCTCGCTGTTTGTTTCATGTGGGGCTTCGATTTTAGCTCCTTTGTCACTCGAAATATCCAACGACTTGAGGTTTGAAGCGCTAGCCATCCACTTTGGCTGGGAAAATGACTGGGCAACAGCAATTCTTTTGTGCTGTTCGCTGGTGTTGGGAAGATCCGGGAGTCAAGGAATCCTGGCGGGGGAGATTTGACTGAAGCTATTGATGCGGATCTCGGAGGTAGCTCTTGTGAGGACTTCGTCCGGTTTTACGAGGAACGTGGGCCTCGGGGACGGAGGCCGCTTAAACCTAGCTCGACTTTGCGGCGCCTGTGCCTGACGAGATCGACCATGAGTTTGACACCGAGCAAAAATGCGGCGACCAGCACGACCACGATTGTTGCTGTGGAGATCATGAAATCCTGCTGCCCTCGTTATTATACGTCTGTCGGAACAAATGCAACACGCTCCCATAATGTGTCCACTTGAAGGGTGGATATTTATGAGAAAAACCAGGGGAAATCAATTTAGACTCGCAATTTCCATGTGCAAGCCCAGTGTTTTTGAGGCAGAGTCAGAACAGAATGGAAGGTAAATACGCACCCGCCGGTTCGTTGTAGAGCCCCATGGTCATCAACGTCATCACCTGTGTGACACGAAGCCCATTCTCTAGGCACCAACGGAACAATGCGGCATTGCGAGTTGGGACAAGAATCCCCGGTCCCTGAAACTCGATAGCCGACGAGAGGAGTGCCTGCAAGTCCTGATTGGCATCGCCGACGGCGTGACCGAAAAAGGCGAGGGAGGAAGCGTAGGCCTTAATTTGTCCATCAAACTCGGCAACCACGGCTGTCCCCTGTTGAATCGCATCGCTCAGCTCGCCTCCACGGTCGTGTCCATGGACTCGAAAACAGAGGTCGTTGCAGGCTGTGAGGTCGCTCAGGTTCGCCGGTCGGACGTGATAGCCCAACGGCGTCTTCTGAAGGGGTGGTCCCTGCATACACGCAAGGGGCTCACGCACTACGAAACCAAGCTTGGTGTACAGGGAGAGGGAACGATTGTGGTACGCCGCTTGAACCAAACGGATGCCCGCGAACTTCTGTTCGGTCGCCCGCACCATGACTGCTTGCATGAGTTGGCTGCCCACGTTTTTGTTCTGTACGGCCGGGTCAACCGTAATTGGTCCAACGCCGGCAATTGGGGTTCTCTCATCCAGGCAATTGCTTCCGATCACTTTTCCGCCCTGTTCGGCGACAACGCAGAAAAACGACGGGTGCGAAAACATGGTCGATAGGACAGCAATGGGGACATCCGGAGCCGGAAAATCCAGGGGAAAATTGTGGTGAGCGGCGAGCGCCCCAAAGGCCTCGAAGCAGATGCGTCCGCACACTTCGGCCTCGGCGGGGGAAGCGCGACGAATGACAATCGATGAATTCTCGGTGACTAGTGCTGCAGGCGGTACCATGAGGGCTGTCTCTCCGTCTCGAAATGTCGTGCCATGTTGGGAAGGATGCGAGGGCAAGTCAATGAATGCCTGGGGTAATGGCGCGCACGCGGAAACTGGGCCACGCCACAACGTTCAAGTACATACCATTAACTCATGAGTAATAGTGCGATCGGAGAGCGGAGTGAGGCGTTCGGTGCGAGGGGCGGGACACGCCAGGGAGCAAGAGTTCCAGCACTATCGTTGCGGCCAAAGAGTGCTGCCTCTCAGATGATCAACAAATCCCATTTCAGAACGTAATCGCGCCGAAAATCTGCAGTGTGTACCCCTGAAAGGTAGATCTGCACTGAAATTCATGGAAATACCTCACACCCACGTTGGCTTTTCGCCCGGGTAACATGGCATTGGCCCCGAACCCAAGTGCGTTGACTCTGTAGTGCGCTGCCGCCCCTTCTGGCGTAATGGTGGGGCCGCGTTTGTCTGTGGTCTGCCACTGGCCATAGCCCACCAATCCAAGCTGAAGGCGCATGTCATTTTGCAACGCAAAAGACCGAGTCAGCGAGTAGTCAAGGTTAAAGGTCTGTCCGGGGTGGATCTTGGTTCCCTCCTGGGTGCCGTGAAATTCATACATCTGAAAGGCCGATAGGGCGGTGCTCTTACTCGTATTCAGATATAGAGTCTGGCCGCTTGCAACAACTGAGGTCCAGTAGCCGGAGCCAACGTTCGTATTGGAGCCCGCCGCAAATCTTCCAGTTGGCGCCAGGAATCCGTAGATCGCGCGAATGTCAATACGCTTCTTGCGCCAACCGAGAATGAGCGGTTGATAATAGGAATCCGCAAATCCGCCGCCGCCGCTAAGGGCTCCGTGGACATCGGAAGTGAGCGAGTTGTTCGCAATGGGAAGGGTGGCAGAGGCGGAGAATACGGCTCCGCCGAGAGCGCCTATTTTCTTATTACTGACCCAAACAAAACTGTTCATGTCCATCATGATCGAGTTTTGACCCGTAGCTGTGACCTCGCCATGAGGACCTTTCTCTTCATCACGCGAGAAGAAAATAAAAAAGTTGGAATAAGTGAATCCTGATTCGGGTGTTACCCCGGAGTTTGTGGCGCTCATGCCCACGGGATACACGCCTCTGACTTGTGCCTGGACGGGAGTGAGGACAAGGTTAGAAAGCGTAACGAGGGCAACTATAGAAAGGACAAGGAATTCTAGGCTGGCTCTCATTACGGCTCACGGTTCCATTGTTCACAAAGTAGGCCACAGGATCCTCAACCAGTGGTGGTATGCGCTGGCGTTTCCATCCCACGGGCTCCTAGGATCCGCGCCAGTGGCATTAGAATCAGTAACCCAACAACTGCAACCACGACGATCATAACCACTACGTTCGGGTCGTCGAAATTTTTCCCGCCAACCACAAGCGCAGCGGCAATGTTGCGTTGTGCAGTACCTAGTGCCAGTACTCCTCTTGTCGCGAAACCAGGGCCACCCAAGAGCCACCCAAGACCAAGGCCGGCGAGCAAGAAGAGAACGCTCGCCAAAATGCCGCGTGTTCCGAACAAAGCAATGACATTTTGGATCTTCGTCACTAGAAGGAGCGCGATCAGAAGAGCCAAGCTAAGACTGGAAAGTCTGTTTAGCGTCGGACGCATTCTTTCGGCTACGCTTCCGAATTGCCGATTCACGGTAAGCCCGATACCCAACGGTAGCAACATCAGAAGGAGGAGCGAGCGCGCGATCTTGAAAGGATCCACCGTAACGCCTTCGAGGAGCAGGGGTAAAACGAGTGGCATGTAGGCGACGGTCAAGACCATGAGTAACACCATTAATCCCACAGCGAAGGCAAGGTTGCCCTTTGCGATCCCTGCGAGTTTGGGAAGAAATGGCGCGCCGGCAGCTGCTCCTAGCAATAAGAGAGCTATGCCAAGCGGCTGATCAAGCCTGAGCACTCTGGCAATCGCCAACGCTCCCAAAGGCATCAGAACAAAATTTGCGAGCAATGCGACGAAAACCAGTTTGCCATTGCGGAGGGGCTCCATAATCTGGGCGATCGTGAGGCTCAAACCAACCGCGAGCATGCTTGAAACTACAAATGTGAGCATCGCGATCGGGACTATCTTACTCAGGAGTTCCATTCAATCTTTCCCGTGCAGTGCTGGCGTGATCCGAGTTTCGAATCAGGCGACAGCCTGAGTTTTCTTGGCGTGCATACCAATTGCCAGCGGCATCGCTGCAAGGTTTTTCCAGAATGTCTCCAGCGACTCCACGCCGCCAAATAACGTGGTAAAGATCGTGGAGTCTGCCAACAGGATGTGTCCCGCGCGTTGTCCCTCAGGGGGCATCCATATACACGAATTGAACTCGGTGTTTCCCGCCTGAGTGAAAGGATGCGGACGATCGAGATCGATAGGTTGGCGTGTAAGTACATGGACCGACTTCGTATCATCCGTGGTCAGTGCGTAGTGCGGCAGGTGGGGATGAAAGTTGAATGTGGTCACCCCGTTGAGCAAGCCGAGCTCATCCACGTCTTTGTTGATGGTGAGCGGTGTAATTTGTTTTGTTCCCTTTACGAGCGCCGGACGAAGGCCGAACTGATTCATCACAGGGACGCCCAGTGCTTTCATCATGGAACGCGTGTATTGGCCAAAGCGTTGCTGGCGCGGGACGAGTGCGTCGCCATGGTGCATATATTCCATCTGGCGCTGCGTCGGATCTTCCGCGAATCCTACGTCGTGATGGGGACCTAGGAGCAGGCAAGTTCCGTCTCGTTTCAGCCACTCGCAGACGGCCGCAATCTCCTGTGAGTCTGCCTCCTGCTCTGAGACCAGGTGATCAAGTCCAAACACCATCAGGGTGTCGGTGTCCGCAAGGATTCGCTCGTCGATCGGAAGTTTGTACCCGGCTTGGTCTATCCGTTGAAATACCGCGACCCGATGACCTGTGACTTCACCGACAACGCTCTGGAACGCCAGCGTTGAGCGATGGAACAACTCAAGCGTTCCAGCGATGCCTTGCAGGAAATGCATCTTGTCCCATTCCGTCCCCTCATACGTGGGCCAGCCAACTCTGCGAACCTCGGTCATTGTGGAGAAGCGATTGTCCAGTTCTGTGACATCCCGGTTCGACTCCCACGGATAACTCCAGGTCCAATAGATTGAAACTCTCCGGTTGCCGGGAGTGTACTTGCGGGGCGCATGGTTCTGGTTGTAGGTGCGTGGCAGTTGAGGAACGGTGTCCATGAACTCCTACCTTTCTGTACTTCCTGAAAGACCTTTTTTAGTGACCATTGCTCAGGGAGGCGAGGTAGTGGAGCGCTCTTAAACCCGGCAAGAAGAAGTAAGCGCCGCCCCGGATGGTCGTGAAAGCGGGCAGGCCTTTGATCTTTTTCCGAATCGGCCGCTTTGGAATGGTCATATCAAAGGTCCCGTCCTGTGTGCCGAAGATCGGGTCGCGCTCGTTTCCCAATTCGTGAAAATTCGGATCGTTCGCCCAAACATTCATTGCGAATTCAAATTGGCGCACCAGGCTTGCACAACCAACAAATGCGGCGATCCCGCGCTCGATCCCGTCTTCCGGGGCGCCCTCTGGCAGGGGAGGACCGTAAGTTCCCCCGCGCCGGATCATCTTCCTCCGATTCATGTTCGCTGCAGTATCGCGCGGGTTCATGCGTCGAATATGTGCTCCAAGCGGACAACCGTAGCCGTGGGGATCCATATTCGCGTAATTGAAATCGTTGTTACGGCGATGATCGGCGCCCAGGCTGGGGTCGTCTTTTTCTGTCGCGAGGACGAGTGGCGCACCGCTCCGCCAACGGCCCATCAGTTTGGCGGCGATCAGTTCTTGTTGCTCGGGCGTTTCGCCATGCTCTCGGAGGAAATCGCGAAATGCGCCCACATGTTCTTCCATTCTGAGATAGGCGACGTAACTTCCATTGCAGGAGAGGATCTCCGGCTCAGGCATACCGGTGACAGAACCCTCTTCATCAGGGTAGCCGAGAAAGAATTCACCCGGCTTGAGTGGTGGGCCAGAGCCAGGTGTGGGTTCCACTCCGGTTCCCTCGATGACTGGTTGCGAGAGCCTATCGCGGTAGCCGAAGTGTTCGTGGGCGTGATCAAATGGCGGGATAGCTTCCAGGTCTAAAGAGGAAAGAAGTTCAACTCCATCACATTGCTTCACATGGCGCTCATGCTCCTGTCGGCACCGTTCACGTTCGGCGATGTCGCGGGCGAACAATATGGCAATTGCATGAAGCTTCGGACTTGCCAGACCTCCAACCCAGTTGTCCGGGTGATTTGTGCCTGTTAGACCGAGGATGTCCGCTCGGGCTGCCATGCCTTGGCGGAATTCCTCCGGAAACGTGCCTAACGAAGCATCATCGATACCGAGCGCTTGAAGTCCGCTCCAAGTGAAGCCAACGGTCACCCATCTCGAGTCAGCAACGTTCGCCCCCACCGCCCGTGCGGTTCCCACCTTGTCGATCAGGCCCATCAGCCACGCACGTCCTCCTGCCTCGGATCGAAACGTCAGGAACTCGTACCGCGCTGCCCGTGCAGGGGGCCGCGACATCAGGAAATGTTGAATGTCTTCAAACTCGAGCGCAGCGTGCCGCTCAGTTCGTTCGGTCAGATCGCGCGAAACGCTCTCCGATTTCTGCAAGACGGTCACGGCGTTCTCCATGGCGAGTTGTACGAGTCGTGCTATTGCATCAGGTCGAGCATGTCGGCGAAAGCAGCTTTAAGTTTTAGAGCCTTCTTGATTTCGTCGGCCGTGACGTATGGATATTCTCCGTATTCAAGAAAGCTGGGGCACTGATGTTCGCGTACGAACTTCACGAACGCCGGAACGTTCGTTTTCCAGTCTTCCGGGAATCCCTCGAGATTCTCGAAGACTGTGTTCACACCATATTTCGTGAACAGGGCCACAGCGTCTTCGGTGTACTTATCGAAATCGGTGTCAAAGATTCCTTGGTACATGAAGTAGGTATCTCTCCCAATGTCGAACAGAACCCAACGCAGGTAGTGGAGCTTCAGCGTGGCGAGCGCCTCCGGGAGATCTTCGATCGCCTTCTCGATGGTCTTGCCATAGGCTCGAATCGCATCTTCTCTCCCAGGTTTGATCTTCGCGATGATGGTAAAACCATAGCAGGCGGGCGTTCGCGGATAGGTCGCGCCATACCTTCCCGGCTGCGGCGTGAAGTAGCCTTCCTTCGGTATCGCTATCGCCTTTGGTTTTGTCCAGTCCCCTTGTCCCGGAGCTGGAATCTCTTGTAGCTGTCTCGAATCGTTCTTTGGCGCTACGGATGTAGCCATCTGACTCTCCTTTGAAAGTGAATGAGCTTCGAGTTGGCGTCAGGCGGTAACAGCGGCGATTATTCCTGTCGCAGGAATCACTTCCGGGTGAATATTTACCAGCCGACCAATATGACGTGCTCCGTTATCCTAGATCTTGATCTACTGAAGCTGAGGGCTGGGACCGTTTGCGCCAACTGGCACTTCTGACAGTAATCTGTGTTCGCCGGTATGGTTGTCGACGCCGCAGGCAGCTTCGCAGTGACCAGGGGTGACGGAGATGCAATGGCAGCCACTTTCGCTGTGCCCGGATCAATCCTTGACGGACGCCCCCCAGACAGACACCGTGCGCCCGCCACGAGGATTGCATTTTGTGCACTCGAAAGTCTGTGATCTGGTGGCCAGCACGCACTTCGCAACCGTAGTCGCGAAATACCCACATTCATCAACCTCGATCAGCCCTATCCGGTAGGCTGCTCATGCCGGCTATCATCGAGTGGAGGTCTTACCCCGCGCTGGTGGACTCTGGATACACGCTCGAAAGAGCTACTATTCTTGCGCACCGTGACGCCCAATAGGGCGAAGGGGTGTGAGCATATCGAGTTTTTCACCACCAGCCTAAAGCGATTGCTAGTTGTAAGTCTCTCGGAAATGTCTACCGTTCAAGGGCTGGACAGGGCAACGGATGTTGGGAAGCATCCGCTCTGACCACATACCCTCCTGGTTTCTCGTTCAAGGGTGGTTGCTCTGTTCCACCGCCGTCTACGTTAGGAGAAACGGTTCTATACTCACTCTTTGGTGGTTACTGATAATAGGAATCCTCACTGGCTTGGTAACGAGAACCCTTGTGGGCGGCAAGGGGTATGGGGCTGTAGCGGATGCGCTACTCGGCATCACCGGGGCATTTGCTATCGATTGGATGCTGCGAGTGGTGCACCACACCACAATATCTTGGTCCAGCTCTACGGTGTTTACGATCTGGGGGGCCGCCGCATTGCCGCTGCTTGTGCATTTCTTTGGGAGGCGCCAAACCGCAAGGCGGCTGCAAGGGTCGCTCTCCGGCCGTTCACGAAGAACGCACCTATCGCCCCCATTGAATCACCTTTAGGCGTTTTCGACGCATTCCACACGCGCACCAGTTGCGGAATCACTTAATCGTTGAACCAAACAATTGCGCTCAATACGCCGTTGTAGGGTAACGCAGATGCACAAAGGACCCGGCCCAATCGAGCAATTTAAGCCGGGTCCGAGGAAACGATGAACAGCCAACCCTCAGGCAGCTAGCTTCTGTCCCAGGAACTCCTTAGCTTTTGATATCTCGGCATCCCATTTGCTGAGCTGGTCGGGTGTCAAGAAGTTAACCAAACGCTGCCGAATTGCCGTGCGGTTCTCGGCGACCTTCTTGAGCAGATCCTCTCTTGATGCATTCGGATTCTGTTGCTTGTACTCTTGCACCTTTTCAGAGGCCTCGGTCATGAACCCTTGCAGTCTCTGCTTCTGATCGTCGGAGAGATTTAGGCTGGATACCAGACTTTTCAATTCAGTTGCAATGGTATCCCTTTGTTCAGACGTAAGAGACATTAGTTTGCTCCTTTTTCAAAACTATGGATTTGGACGAAGTTGTCGTGCAGACCACTCTTCCACTCCGGAGTGAGAACCGTCTACTGGGAGATTTGCTAGCGGCAGTCGGTGCAATTTGCCGATTGGCGTACTCTTTTGAAAACAGGCCTCTCTGACATTCCGGCGGCGACTAATTGACATACACCTGCAAGCTCTGACAGTTCCTTCTCCGCCATGGTGTGTGTCAACTAGTAAGGCGTCCCGGTGATTTCGTAAGTACGAATGCGTTTCCGTGGATCGGTATAGGTCCAGCGAAACGGTTTCGCCGATGTCGCGTAGGCTCGAATGTATTTCCGCAGTTTGCGGGCGAGATCGGCAACCGAGGTGA
>JBKPEB010000038.1:0-206523 GCA_046728215.1 Acidobacteriota bacterium
TGTCGGCTCTGTGTCCGACCACCGCGCTGCCGATGGCACCACCAAGTACCCAGAGTCTCTTTGCCCGATCTTGGCGTTACCTTGATCCGGGAGACGTGAACCGCCTCCTGCGAGGACATTACTCCCCGGTCATCGCTCCTACAGACTCATGCGTCGATCCCACTCGCTCTCCTCTCCTTCGGCCTGAGCCTCGTTCGAGGAGTCTCTGCAGGTTGCTACCAGCCCCTGCTGCTAGCGGGACCTTCCCGACGTTATCTCTGCGAATCCTTCCCTAAGTGCCTGGGCCCCTGTCACGCCGGTCCCGTGGAGTGCATCTGCCTGTTTCTTCCTCCACGTCATCGGCCTTCCCCCGTACACTATCGAGGTCGGCTTCCCGCGTTTTCCCGTCAAAACGATTTCATGACGGATCCCCTTTTCGAGACTGCAGCCATTTCGTTATGTTCAGGCCCTCAGGTTTGCTCGCCTCCCCGATCGTTCCTACCACTGCCGCTTATCGCCGCAGGGCAGCCGAGGCTTTTACGTCCGAGCTGAACATGCTTCGTTGCCTCCGCATGCATCGGATATGCTAACCACCTGCCCAGGCAATTGGTGGTGTGGGAGTTACACCCCACTAGATTCACAGCCTTGTCGGCTGCTCCAGCGTAATGGGGATTTTTCACTAAGTGGAAAATCGTTCCCAAGGTCCACAGCACTTGCAGTGGAGAGAAGAACCCACCGGGTAGCCTTAAACCCTCCATACGTAAAAGTTGTCGTCGTCCGAGGAAGTAGCAACGCTCATCTTTTCTTTGGCGGCGGTGCGGACAACCACAGAGCGCAAGTTCAAGACGGGTACGCCTTTCGTCGAAGAAAGAGGGATCCTTACTGCGAAACCGGGACGTAGTTGTCGCAGGTCCCCCATAATCCTGAGCATCAAATCGTGGTGCTTGCCCTTGCGCGATTTTTTTAGTCCGGCTGTCGGGATGGTCTCGTAGTACAGATCTTCATTTCCTGCCTTCTTCTTCATTTCCTGCCTTCTTCTTCATTTCCTGCCTTCTTCTTCATTCGAAATACAGTCCCACAACAGCTACATTAAGTCAAGTATTACCAGTAGTATTAACATTGCACTTCGGCGATATTTATAACACTATGACTATTGACACATTATTTATACTTTTCATAATATTTTTACTAGCACACTGAGCCTCCAAGGACGCCTTGTGAGTGCTCCTCCTCGGATCAGAAGACCTGAGTTCAGCGATGTTGCGGCAGGGAGGTGCCTATGATCCATTTCCACATTCGCTGGTCTGATTCAAAGCTTGATTGGGAAGCTTTCCAGACACGGGAAGAAGCCATAGCGCAAGCGAAGGAACTCGCGCGCCCCGGTGAGACTTACGTCATCGCGGAGTTTGATGGTACGTGTCCTCGTTGTAAAAGCCTAACTGGATTGACAGATCGCGCACTAACCGGAAGTGAGCTGTCCGTGAACAGGCGTTTGCGCAAGTTTGCGCCGTTTGTTCGCCGGGAACCGGGTCAGTGAGTGCCATGGGGATATTACGTCAATGATCTTACGAAAGGGGAAAGAGGGAGTTCCGGCTGAGCAAAAGGCTTTTATTCGCCGCCCTTTTCTTCAGCGGTCTCTTTTGGCTTTGCTCCCTGCTTTCTCGAATCGGAAGAGCTGTCCGTCGAACCTTTTTCTCGGCTGCGGTAGGACTGATGAGCTTCAGCTTGAGGAGTGTCTGTTTCGGGTTCTTTGTTCCACTGGCGTTCCTGCTCTGCTTTTGCAGAGCTCTTTTTAGAAGCCGCGCTTGGCTGAATTTCGCTTTCTAGTGCGTGAATCCGATCTGCTTTTTCTTCGTATTCGGCACGTTCCGCTGGAGAGAACCCCCCAAAGACCTCATCTTGCCGGGCCTTATGTTGCTCTTTGAGGAGCCGCTTCAATTCGGCTTCGGGCTTTTCCGGTGCCACGACAGAACCTTTTCAACGCTCATCGCGAATACCCAAAAAGTTAACATGATTATTGGCATTTTCCATACTCTCTATCATGTATGGAGATACGCTCTCGCGAGCCGTATATGCTTGCTGCGCCTACGGAGAATCAGCCAGGTGAATGACTCATCCCTGCCATACAGCAATCCCCGGTCCGGAAGTGGAGTTCGTTCAATCCGAACAAGTGTATCGTCGGGGCGTACCCCGAAAGAAGGCTTCTAAGAACGATGAGGCGGCACCGAAAACACAAGAAACTACTGGGAACCGAATGATCATGATTCTTCAGCATTAGAACATCGCAGTGGAAAGTGTGCGGCTTACGACGGTATTCACCCCAATCCAGCGTTAATCACGTCCCCTATAGGCCCGCTTCAATCCGCGAGCGCGGATCCAGCAAATCGCGGAGAGCATCTCCGATGAAATTGAAGGACAGCACTGCCAGCATCACCGTAGCCGCGGGGAACAGGACCAGGTGCGGGGCGGCAAAGAGGTAGGCTCGGCTGTCGTTGAGCATGGCTCCCCAGCTGGCGGTTGGGGGCGGGACGCCGAGTCCGAGAAAGCTCATGGTCGCTTCGGCGAGGATGGCTCCGGCCATGCCGATGGCGGCTTGCACGATCACGGGCTGCACGATGTTGGGAAGAATGTGGCGCGCGATGACGCGGAGGTCGCTGGCTCCGAGCGCGCGGGCGGCTTCCACAAATTCTTTCTCGCGTGTGGCGAGGACCTGGGCGCGGACAAGGCGCGCGTACCCGACCCAGCCTCCGAGGGAAAGCGCGAGCACGAGATTGAAGATGCCGGGGCCGCGGAAGGCGACGAAGGCGATCGCGAGCAGGATGCCGGGGAAGGAGAGGAAGGCGTTCATCAGGATGACGTTGACGAAGCGGTCGATGCCGCCGCCATAGTATCCGGCGATGGAGCCGATGATGAGGCCGAGGGTGAGGGAAAGGAGCACGACCGAGGTGCCGACCGCCATGGAGATGCGGGCTCCGAAGATCAGGCGGGAACAGATGTCGCGGCCGAGTTCGTCGGTGCCGCACCAGTGGGCGGCGGTGGGGGGCGAGAGGCGGGCGGGAAGATTGATTTGCGCGGGGTCCTGGGGAGCGATCCAGGGGGCGAATAGGGCGAAGAGCGTGAAGACGATCACGAGAATTACACCAGCTAGCGCGAGCGGATTGCGGCTTGCGATGCGCGGCAGCGAGATGGTGGTGGCGGACATTTCGTTTAGAAAATCTCAACCCGCAGAGGACAGCCGCAGAGGTCGCAGAGAGAATTCATGGCCTTCCTTCGCGATCTTTGCGGTCAAAGTGTCTTGAAATCCCATCGACAAAGCCAACCGCCAAGGAATCGCAAAGCTCGCGAAGAAAGGCCGCGAAGGACGCAAAAGAAATCTCGCTGGCTTGGGTATTGAAACCGGGTCGGGATGATCATTGTCTTATCCTCGGGTTCAGGACTGAGTACACCATGTCCGTCATGAAATTCACCGCCACGTAGGTCAGGCCGATAGCGAGGATGCAGCCTTGGACTACGTAGTAGTCGCGGTTGGCGATGGCGTCGATGGTGAGGCGGCCGATGCCGGGCCAGGAGAAGATTTTTTCGGTCACGATGGCTCCGGCGAGGAGCGCTCCGAATTGCAGGCCGAGCACCGTGATCACTGGGATCATCGCGTTGCGCAGGGCGTGGCGGTAGACAACCGTGGTTTCGGAGAGTCCTTTGGCGCGGGCGGTGCGGATGTAGTCCTGATTCATTTCTTCGAGCATCGACGTGCGGACCATGCGGGTGAGGATGGCGGCGAGCGATCCGCCCATGGTGACTGCGGGCAAGACAAGGTGCGCGAAGCTGCCGGAACCGGAGACGGGAAGCCATCCGAGCTTGATCGAGAACAGCAGGATCAGGATGGGGCCGAGCGCGAAGTTGGGGAACGAGAGGCCGAAGAGGCTGACGACGCTGATGGTGCGATCGTCCCAGTCGTTGCGGCGGCGAGCGGAGCGGACTCCGGCGGGGATGGAGAGCAGCACTGCAATGACAAGGGCGGCCAGTGTGAGTTGCAGCGTGTACGGGTATCGTTGCGCGAGCAGTTTGCTGACGCTCTGGTTGTAGCGCAGCGAGAGGCCGAGGTTGCCGTGGAGCACACCTTTCCAGTAGTTGAGATATTGCTGCGAGAGCGGAAGGTCGAGTCCGTAAGCGTGGCGAGCGGCCTGCAGGTCGGCGACGGGCACGCCTTCTCCGAGCATCTGGAGGATGGGGTCGCCGGGAACGAGATGGATCAGCAGGAAGACCAGAGACACCACGAGCCAGATAACCGGGAGCGTGTAGAGGAGGCGGGTTAGGAGGTAGCGGGGCATCAGGTGTCAGGTCTGGTCTCAGGTCTCAGGTCTCAGGTCTCAGATATCAGATAACAGAAATCTGATTTCACATTTCAGATTTCAGATTTCAGTACTCGATAGTTCGGATTCTGCGACTTGCAACTTCGCGATAGATTAGCATCTGCGTGTCTGTTGGTTCATGAGATTGCAGTCTTATCGGTTGAACTGGAGTTTCTTTTGGAAATTTATCTGGTGGATGGGACTTACGAACTTTTCCGGCACTATTACGCGGTGCCGTCGGCGCGGGATGCGTCGGGGCGGGAGGTTGGGGCGGTGCGGGGCGTGCTCGCTTCGATGATGGGCATGCTGAAGAATGGGGCTACGCATCTCGCGGTGGCGACCGATCATGTGATCGAGTCGTTCAGAAACGAATTGTGGGCAGGATACAAGACTTCCGAAGGCGTTGAGCCCGATTTGCTGGCGCAGTTCCCTCTTCTTGAAGAAGTGCTTGCGGCGGCGGGGATCGTGGTGTGGCCCATGGTGGAGTTTGAGGCCGACGATGCGTTAGCGGCGGGGGCGGCCGCGGCGGCGCGGGATGCGCGGGTGGAGCGGGTGATCATTTGCACACCGGATAAAGATCTCGGGCAGTGTGTGAGCGCTACGCGTATTGTGCAGTTGAATCGTCGGACCAATGTCATTCTCGACGACGCGGGGGTGGTGCAGAAATTCGGGGTGCGTCCGGAATCGATTCCCGACTATCTTGCGCTGGTGGGGGATACGGCGGATGGTTATCCGGGATTGAAGGGGTGGGGGGCAAAGTCGTCGGCGGCAGTGTTGGCGAAGTTTCTACACATTGAAGCGATTCCGGCGGACAGCCGCGAGTGGTTTGTGAACGTAAGCAGCGCGGGGGCGCTGGCGGAGACGCTGGTGCGGGAGCGGGAGCAGGCGCTGCTGTTTCGAACGCTGGCGACGTTGCGCACGGATATTCCTCTCTTCGCTGATGTCGATGAGTTGCGGTGGAAGGGACCGACGCCGGAGTTCGATGGGATTGCTGCGGGACTGGATGCGGCGGTTACGGAAGCGAGGCGGCCGCGGGGCACTCGATCCTGATCTTTATTCCTTCACGATCTTTGGGGCCTGAGCGGATAACCGTCCAAATCTTCAACCGCGAAGATCGCAAGGAACTTCCGCAAAGATCGCACAGAACATCCCCGAAGAGCACGTGGGTGGCTATTTCACAAATTCGCCGTCGCCGCCGTTTTTCCACGGTTCGTAGGTAACAGAGAAACGGATGCGATCAGAAACGGGAGGATGGTCGTAGAACAGAAAGACGTTGACCGGATTCGGGTCCGGATCGGACAAGCCGACTTCTCCCAAGACCTGGAAGGCACGGGCTGCGGCCTGACCGGAGTCCGGCGTGAGGCCGTGCGTCACTTCGAGTCCGTACTGGTCGGCCTGATGCTCCAGATAGCGGCTGAAGGCGGAGCTGATTGGCGTGATCAGAAAGGAGAACACAGAGAGCAGCAACAAAAGTACGGGCAGGGACGCCCAGTCTTCGAGACCGCGAATTTCCCAGTGGCTGCCCCAGCGGGCCAGCACCCATCCAATTACGCGGTACCCCAGGTAGAAGGCTACCAGCATGAGCACCGCGAAGCAGACCATTGCTTTCGGGATGTGCTTGAGGACGTAATGCCCGGTCTCGTGGCCAGCCACGAATACGATCTCGGGCGTATTCATCTTGGCGATGGTGTTATCCCAAACGACCAGCCGTTTTGAGCTCCCGATCCCGGTGACGTAGGCGTTGAGGCTGGTTGTCTTTTCACCGGCGCCCATCCAGAACATTCGTTCGGGAGGAATGTCCTGCCCGGCATGCTGGAGCATTTTCTCGAGACTCGCCACCAGTGCCGGGTCTTTCTGCTGCAGGGGTGCAAACTTGTGAAACAGGGGATCGATTACCAGCGGCTGCAGAAAGACCAGAAATGCGCCGATGGGTAGCGAAATGAGCCAGAAATAAAACCACCAGCGGCGCGGACTGCGCCGGATGACTACGTAGAGAAGCCAGACGAGGATCGTCCCCAGAACCAGCGAGATCAGCTGTCCCTTGATCCAATCCCAACTCCACGAACCCCAACTCTGCACCGAGATGCCGTAGCGCTTCTCGACGGCTTCGCCGTAAATGTCGAGCGGCAAGGTCAGGAATGCGATGGTGAGCAAAAGCAGAGGAGAAAACACCATACTCTGCAAGAAGCTTCGGGAGGAGAAACGCTCACTCCAGTTCCTGAATTTTGGCGCCAGCTTCCAACGTAAGATCAGCCATAGAGCCACAAGTCCATACGCAGTTCCGATCAGATTCAATCGGAAGTGAATACGACTGCGACGGTGTGCTTTCTCGTGAAGTTCAGGCGGAAGTTGATAGGCTGTGATTTTTGCGCTGGACTGCGACGGAAGGGAGGACGCGGCGCCGGCGGAAGGGGACGATTGCGGCTGCTGGTCCGAAGATGCTGGATTCTGCCCGGCGCTCCAAGCTGACGGTGCGCAGACGAGCGCCACAGCAACCACCGCGATCCCTATAGTTTTCATTTTCGTGAAGCCCAGCAAGGCGCGTCAGTCCCCGGCCTGCTGCAAGGTTGCCGGCTGCAGTGTCTCGATCTTGACCATGGCGATGCGGTGGCCTTCCATTTCTTCCACGGTGTAGCGGCGGCCTTCGAATTCGAACGCATCGCCCACGCTGGGTATTTTTTGGAGACGGGAAAGAACGAATCCGGCCAATGTTTCGAAACCAGCATCGCTGGGCAACGCCAATTGGTATTGCGATTCGAGGTCGCGGATGTTTACTGCGCCTTCGAGCAGCAGCGTCGTGTCTTCCTCGAGGAGGGTTTGCGCTGCGGCCGGTATATCGAACTCGTCCTCGATCTCGCCGACGAGTTGCTCGAGGACATCTTCTACCGTAATCACGCCGGCGGTTGAGCCGAATTCATCGACTACAACGGCGAGGTGCCGCTTGCGTTGCTTGAACTCGGCGAGCAGGTCGGTAAGCGCCATGGTCTCGGGAACGACCAGGACGTTGCGCATGATCTGGCTGACCTGCATTTTGGCGATACGCGAAGAGACGGCCTGATTAGGCGTGAGCGTAAGGCGGAGGCGCATCCAGCGGGTCAGGTCCTTCGAATAGAGGACGCCGATGATGTGTTCGGGTCCGCGCTGCGGGTCGTATACAGGAACGCGCGAGTGTTGCTCCTCGACGACGCGGGCCAGGGCCTCGTCGAGGGTGAGGTCGGCGGGGAGGGAGAAGATATCGGGGCGCGGAACCATGACCTGGCGAACGGCCACGCTGTCGAGTTCGAGCGCGTTGTGGATCATTGCTTCCTGAAACTCGGGGATCTGGCCGAACTGGCGGCTGGCCGTGACGATGAGCTTGAGCTCGTCGGGAGAGTGGATGGCGCCACGGCGCATCTCACGGGAGCCGAACAGGCTCAGCACGAAGCCTCCGGATTTCCGCATGATAAAGAGGAAGGGCTTCATGACGGTGAGAAAGACGTCCATGGGCGCGGCCACAGCCAGGGCGATCCGCTCCGCCTGCTGAAGAGCCAACGTTTTGGGAACGAGTTCTCCGAGAAGTACGTGCAGGTAGGTGATCAGCGTAAAGGTAAGAACGATGCCGATGGTGTGGGCGTAGACGGCAGCGTGCGGCACGCGACCGAGGATGGGCTCGATGATGCGGGCCAGGGTCGGTTCCCCGATCCAGCCGAGGGTCAGGCTGGTGAGGGTGATGCCGAGCTGGACGCCGTTCACGACCTCGTCGAGATTCTGGTGCAGCCGCAGGACGGTGCGGGCGCCGAGGCGCCGGGCCTCGATGAGCTGCTGAATGCGCGTATCACGCACGCTCACCAGCGCAAACTCGGCGGCGGCAAAGAAAGCGTTGGCTGCTACCAGGAGCAAGATCAAAAACACCCGGAGCAACACGAAAGCGATCATGGAAGGGTAATTTTAACATTTGGAAGGAGCTACGGACGGCAAGCTACGAGCTTCGAACGAGCCGGGGCCCACTCAGAATATTCACAACTTCCCTGCTTTCTTTTGTTTGGCTTCGGTGTCTAACGTTATGGGACGGTTGTCTTTAACGGTGCATTCACGGACCTTGTCGGTTCGAAACTCTCAGCCCAACACAACATTCGGGAACAAAACCCAAGTGGCGTCCGTAAGATGAAGTGAGCGGCACCAGATTCCTTCTTTGACCCACCTTGAGTGCAGCGCCGCGGGAGGCAGATGTGAACGGTAATGGAAATGGCAGAAAGAAGCGCAACCGGCGGCTAATTTATATCGTCATCGGAGTCGTACTGGTACTGGGCGCTGTGATCGGCGTGATTGCCGCCGCGCGTGGTGGTACCAAGATTGATCCGTCGAAGCTCGCCAAGGTGGAGCGCGGTGACCTGGCCAAGAGCGTGGTGGCGACCGGCAAGGTTGAGCCGATCACCAAGGTCGAGATCAAGTCGAAAGCCAGCGGCATCGTAAAGAAGCTCTATGTGGATGCGGGCGACCGGGTGAAGAAGGGGCAGTTGCTTGCGGAGCTCGATAAGGAAGAAATCGAAGCCCGCGTGGCGCAGGCCAAGGCGCAGACCGAAGCTTCGGAAGCCAGCCTGAAGGGCACGCAGGCGGATCTGGAGCGCGCCAAGGTGGATGCCGAAGGGCCAGACGTCCCGATGCTGAAGCGAGCTTACGATCGCGCACAGGGCATGGCGAAGGAAGGCGTGGTATCGCAGTCGGCGCTCGATGATGCGCAGAAGAATTACGAAATGTCTTTGAACAAACAGAACGTCGCGAAGGCGCAGTTGCAGGTTCTGCACGCGAAGATTGGCCAGGCGCAGGCACAGGTCGCGCAGGATCATGCCAACTTAAAGCAGCTGGAAGAACAGCTGGGCTACACGACCATCACGTCGCCGATCGACGGAATTATCCTGTCGCGGGACGTGGAAGTGGGCGACGCGGTGAGCTCGATCCTGGTGTTGGGATCGACGGCAACACTGATCATGACCGAAGGCGACATCAGCGAAGTTTATGTGAAGGGCAAGGTCGACGAGAGCGATATCGGCAAGGTCTACATGGGCCAGCCGGCGCGAATCAAGGTGGAGTCTTTCAAGGACAAGACGTTCAACGGCAAGGTCACAAAGATTTCGCCGATGGGCGTGGAGAAGGATAACGTCACGACTTTCGAAGTGCGGGTATCGATCAACAACCCGGGCGGCGAATTGAAGGCGGTGATGACGGCGAACGCCGAGATCATTTTGGAAGAACACAAGGGCGTGCTGCAGATCCCCGAAGGTGCGATTCTTTACGATAAAGACAAGAAGGCCTCGGTCGAGATTCCTGATCCGAAAGGTAAAGAAGGCAAGAACAAAATCTCTGTGAATATCGGGATTTCGAATGGCGCCAAGACGGAAGTTTTGGGCGGATTGAAGGAAGGGGATCAGGTGGTTCTGCAATAGAGCTGCGAGCTTTGAGCTACGAGCCCCGAGCTTGAGTCATAGGCTCGGGGCTTTTGCTTTCGGTCGTTGGGCTCTGGTCTTTGGTCTTTGGGCTTTGAGTTCAGGCTCCGGGCTTTCGCTTGGAGCCTTCATTGCATTTGGGTGGCTAGCTGGCTTACGGCTGTTGTGTCGTAGATTGCGGAGAGGTCGGCGTGGCCGGCCAGGGTGTCGCGTTCTTTTCCTTCTACCAAAATCTTTACGCGCAAGATGTTGGGGATGTTGGCGGCCAGCGTCTGAATCAATGAGGCTACGGTCAGTTCTTCTTCGAGCACTCCAGAACGGTGGCCATTGGCGAAGGCGGCGTTCAGGTCGATGACCGCAACGCCGGGGTCGACGAGGTAGACGGCGCGAACATCGGATCCAGGAGCAATGGGGTGCGGCGAATCTTTGGAGAGATAAATATCGAGCAGTGTGCGCAGCACCTCTTCGGCGCGTTGCTGCCGGGCTGAGGGCAACGGAATGCTGGCTCCTTGCGCGCGCAGAACTCCGCCGGCGTCGTTGGCGATGTAGAGTGTGACGCGTTCGGTGGGACCTTGGGCGGGAGGCGCGACTGGGCGCTCGTCGGCGGCGGGTTCGGGTTGGCGAGCACGGCCTCGAATACGTCCGGCGTAGAAACCCATTCCCAGCACGGCGAGCAGCAGGATGCCCACGGCGATTTGCAAGTGGCGAGGGATCATGAGGTTGCTCCCGCGTGATTCGGTCTCACTCGCCCCGCGAAAACTGCGTTCTTGTTCTGCATCGGGGACGGCTCCCGAAAACGCAAGGTCCCTCCGCTCCGCTTCCCTCCGGTCGGGATGACAGACTTTAGAGGGCGCGAGCAAGTTTCCATCATTGCCCTCCTCCGAGTTGGCCGCGCATGGCGGCTACGGCCGTGGCTACGGCGCTGGCGATGTTCTGCTGGTAGGCGGGAAGGTTCAGGTCCAGCACGTCGCCTCCGGGCGGCGCGACTTCGACGGCGATGGCGGCGCTGGTGACGTTGTTCAGAGGGCGCAACGGTGCGGGCAAGGTGCGTACGGAGATCTGGCGTCTTTGAAATTCGCCGGCGACGCCTTGCGCGGCGGCTCTGCTGACGGGCAGGAAGCTGGTTTGTGCGGTGTCCCAGGCAAGGAAAGGACCGTTGTTCTCAACACCCACGGGGAGCAGTGCGGTGTAGAGGCGAGCGCCTTTGCCGTCGGAGGCGGCGTGCAGCGCGATGTAGATGGTCGGGTGCGCGGTGTTGGTCATGGCGGCGCGGTCGTCGAGGGAGGGATTGGTGTCGGTATCGCGCAGCACGAGGGTGGGAATACCGCGCGATTCGAGTTCCTGGCGGAGACGGCGGGCCAAGGTGAGAGTGACATCTTTTTCGGCAACCGTGTCGCTCAGCGCGACACCACGATCGTCGCCTCCGTGGCTGGGATCGACGACTGCGTAGTAGTGGCGCGGGGCGGCCGGAGCGACAGCGGGAGTCTTGGTGACAGGCGGCGCCGGTGTGCCCGGGGCCGCCGGCGTTCCGGCAACCGGGGCGGTGGGCTGCTGCGGAGCGGGTGCCACGGTGATGGTGCGCCCTTCGTTGGAGAAACTTGCCATCAGTGGAACCGTGCCGTTCACGACCAACTCAGCGACGCCATTATTTTCGGTGTAGCTGGCGGAGGGGATCGATTTGTCGTCGAAGGTGAGGGTCGGACTGCCGGGCGCGACCAGGGGCTCGCGCGTGAAGCTCATGCGCAGACGGCCGGGTTCGGTGGCGATGGTCGGATTCACAGGCGAGGTGAAATTCATGACCAGGCGTGGGGGAGTGGTGTGACTGAGTTGCGCAGTCAGGTGCGTGGCGACGTTGCCCACGAAGAGACGGCGCGATAGAGGATTGAAGCTGACCGGCTTGTCGAGGATGCGGGGGAGCAGCGTTCCCAGCGAAACGAGCGGAACCAGGCCGCGGCCGTTGTCGAGCAGGAAGGTCCCTGGGAAATCGAGGTCGTGGCCGCGGAGCTTGGCGCGGTTCTTTCCCACGGTAAATTCGGAGTCCGCATTGTTGAAGCGAACCTTCCAGCGAGCGCCATCGATGCGCGTGGTGACGTTGCCGAGCGGCTCGATGCATTCGAGCAGGCCGACGTACTCGCGTCCGTCGTGATCGCTGACCGGGAGCGAGAAACTGACGCCGGGGGCGTAGATCATGATGTGCTTCTCATCGGCGGAGTGCAGCGGGAGAATGGCAGTGATCAGGAGGAGGGCGAGGATACGGATGCGCGGCTTGCGGCGCGCTGGGGAGTAAGTTCGCTGGCGATCGAATTTCAATCCGGCCGGCCCATCCGTTGGAGAATTCTGCATCAGAGTAACAGAGGAGTTGGGCGGGGGAAGATGGCGCAAACAACTTCCGCTTCAAGAGTGAAGGCCGTGTGCACAGTCCTGGTCGCGATTCTAGCGGGCACCAGCGACGCGCAGGAGCCCACGTTCCGCGCGCAGTCGAACGTGGTGACGGTGCCGGTGCTGGTGCGGGATGCACAAGGCAAGGCGGTGTATGGACTGCAGGCGTCGGATTTCATGGTGCAGGACGAGGGCGTCACGCAGACTGTCGTCATGGATGAGGCCGCCGAGTCGGAGCCAATCTCGGTGGTGATAGCTGTCCAGACCGGGCGGCGGGCATTCCGCGAATTTCCCCGCATGCGCGGATTGAGCGCGCTGCTCGAGCCGCTGTTTGCGCAGGCGGAGTCGCGGGTCGCCCTGGTGGAGTTCGATTCCGCGGTCACGGTGGCGCAGAACTTCAGCCACTCTCCGGTGGGGATCGATGCGGCCTTGCAGCAACTCGAGCCGGGGGATGGAGGGGCGGCGATCCTGGATGCGGTGAAGTTTTCCGTACGGCTGCTGGAAAATTCTCCCCAGCGGCACAGGCGCGTCCTGTTGTTGATCTCGGAGACGCGCGATCACGGGAGCCACGCCGCGAAGATCGAGGAAGTGGTCGCGGCAGTCGGTAACAGCAACGTGGTGGTGTATGCACTTCCCTTCTCGCCTTCGTGGTCGCAGGTGTTGGATACGGAGCGTGGAAGTAACAAGGATGAGTGGGGGGCCGGGCCGGACTTGCTTTCACCTCTGCTGATGGCGTCGCAAGCAGTACGCAAGAATTCGCCTCGCGCCATCGCCAGCATGACGGGCGGGGAGTACGAAATGTTCAGTTCGCGGAAAAGCTTTGAGCGGCTGATGACCGAGTTCACCAATCATTTGCACAGCCGGTATCTGCTGAGCTTTGAGCCGAAAAATCCGCATCCGGGATTGCATGCGATTCGGGTTGAATTGAAGGAACCGGAGAAACGGACGATTCTGGCGCGGACTAGTTACTGGGCGGAGGGGATGCAGTGAGGCTCAGGCTTCGTTGGAGCGGCGGGCTTCCGGACGCCGGACGAGCCCATCCTTCCATCGATCACGCGGCCTGAGGCAACCCAGGTTAGCGTCCACAGAACGGACGCGAACCTGGGGCACCGTCGTGTCATTGGCGGACAGGAACCTCCGCGCCCCTCGCGGTTTGCCCGGGGTGAATTCCCGCGATAGACTCTCGATTTCGAGGTGGGGTCATGCTGGTTGTCATGCAGGCGCATGCCACGGAAGAGCAGGTACGCGCCGTTTGTCAGAAGATTGAGTCTCTTGGGTACCGTGCGCACGCGATGCCCGGGGCGACGCGCACGGCCATCGGGATCACCGGGAATCAGGGTGAAGTCGAGCAAGGCACGCTCGACGACATGGCGGGCGTGCAGGAAGTTATCCGCGTCAGCAAGCCTTACAAGCTGGTCAGCCGCGACGTCAAAGAAGAAAACACGGTCATTCGTTTTGCGGGGACTCCGGCGACGATTGGCGGAAAGAATCTGGCGATCATTGCCGGGCCATGCGCGATCGAGAATCGCGAGCAGGCCTTCGCCGTGGCCGAGAGCGTGGCACGGGCGGGGGCGCAGTTCTTTCGTGGCGGCGCGTACAAGCCGAGGACATCGCCCTATTCCTTTCAGGGGATGGGCGAGGCGGGCTTGCAGATCATGGCCGAAATCCGCGATCGCTTCGGGCTGAAGATTATTACGGAAGCCATCGACAACGAGTCGCTCGACCTGGTGGATGCGTATGCCGACGTGATTCAGATTGGCGCGCGCAACATGCAGAATTTCTCTTTGCTCAAGCGCGCAGGGCGGGCGAAAAAGCCGGTGTTACTGAAGCGTGGTATGTCGGCGACGCTGGAAGAGTTCTTCATGGCGGCCGAGTACATCATGAGCGAAGGCAACTACAACGTGGTGCTGTGCGAGCGCGGCGTGCGGACGTTTGCGGACCACACGCGGAACACGCTTGACCTCAGCATCGTGCCCGCGGTGCAGCGGCTGAGCCATCTGCCGATTGTGGTCGACCCGAGCCATGGAACCGGAAAGCGCAATAAGGTGACACCGCTATCGCGGGCCTCGGTGGCGGTGGGGGCTGATGGGTTGATCGTCGAAGTGCATAACCAACCGGACAAGGCGCTGTCGGATGGGATGCAGTCGCTGTATCCGGAGCAGTTTGTTGAATTGATGGCGCAGGTGCGGCAGATCGCGGCCGTGGTGGGACGGGAGATTGTGGGGATTGACGCGCCGGAGGGGAAGGCTGCGCCGGAAGCTGTGCGTGCAAGGTAATTTGATAAGGTCGGGTAATTTTCTCCTCCGGGGCCAAGCTATTCTTTGAAAAAAATCCTACTCATTGCAGTTGTTCTACCCGTGGTGGTGGGTGCGGGCTGGTGGTATTTCAGCGAGAGCCCCCTTCCTGACTATGGGCCTTCCTATCGCGAGTATGCCTACGTCACGAACGGCAAGAGCAACACGGTGACGGTGATCGATCTGCGCACGTTTCAGCCAGCGAAGACGATCCCGGTGGGCAGCGAGCCGACCGGGGTGGCGGCGAATCCCACAAAAAACGAAGTCTATGTCGTTAATACTGCCTCGAACAACGTCACCGTGATCGACGCGGAGAAGAACCAGGTCGTCGCCACTATCGGCATACACGGCAAACCCTACTTCATCGATGTTTCGAAGGACGGCAAGCGCGCGTACGTGGCGAATTCTGGGTCGGCGAATGTTTCGGTGATCGACCTGGAAAAGCGATCGGTGGTGGGCAGCGTGCGCGTGGGAGCGGCTCCGGGGCTGGCGCGAGTCACGCCGTCGGGCACGACGGTGGTGGTGAGCAATCGCGGCGACAATACTGTGTCGCTGATCGACGCAGAAAAGCTGACCGTGGTGGCGACCTTGCCGGTCTGCAAGCAGCCGGAAGATATTGCGATTCTGCCCGACTCGAACAAGGCATTTGTGGCCTGCAGCGGGTCGGCGCAGGTGGCGTCGATCGACCTGAAGAACGACAAGGTCATCGCTCTTCTCGACGTGGGTCCGACTCCGGTGAATCTCGCGCTCAAGCCGGATGGCGGCGAGTTGATGGTCGTGGACTTCGACGCGGACAGCATTTCGATCATCGAGACATCGACCGATGAGGTGGCGAGCAGTTATCTGATCGGGACGAAACCGGTGCGGGGTTTGGTCTCGGCGGACAACTCGCGGCTGTACGTAAGCAATTTCGCGTCGAACAGTGTGGCGGTGTACGACATCGACATTGGGAAGATTGTGGCCACAATGCCGGTCGGAAGCGGTCCGGATGGGCTGGCGCTTTCGCAGAGCCAGAACTATCTGCTGGTGCTGAACTCGCAGTCCGGAGACGTGACCGTGATCCAGAAGCGCAAGCCGCGCAAACTGGAACCGAGTGAGTATTCGTTGCTGACGATGATTCCGGTGGGCGTGCAGCCTCGGAATATTGTGGTGAAGGCGTTTCGAATTCCGGCGGCGAAGTAGAGGTCTCAGGGCTCAGAGATTGGACTTTCGGTGTTCGAGTCGCGATAGCAGATTTTGATTTCAGATTTTTTGATTTTCCGACTTCGGGGATTGAGCTTGCTCGGATTTAGTCAATAATTGCTGGACACGCGTTCAATTCCGCGCTAGTCTGAGTTTTCGAGACAACAACGCCTGTGCGCATATTGCGCGCGGGCGATTTTTTTTGCTCAAAAGGAGATTCGGGTATGGAGAGGAACGCGGTGGATGAGGAACTGGTTTCGCGGAACGGTTTGAACTCGGGAAACGCTCGGACCTACGAGGTGGCTCGGAAGTTCGAGAATTGCGAATACCGTTTGGAGGAATTTACGCACGAACGGCATCTGACAGTAGCGTGCTGGTATCTGAGCATTGGTCCGCACGCGGAGGCTCTACAACGGATGCGCGCGGGCCTGCAACGGTTCATCGCTCACCACGGAAAAGAGGGTTATCACGAAACGATTACACGCTTCTGGATGGAGTTACTGGACGGCTATCTCGGCGGCCTGCCGCGGGACATGCCGCTCGATGCGAAAGTCAAAGGTGCGCTGACGCAGTTCGGTCGCAAGGATGTTCTGTTCGCCTACTACACGCGGGAACGTGTGATGTCGGAGACGGCGCGCCGGGAGTGGGTCGAACCCGATCTGCGGCCAATCGAGGATGGAGAGGGTGCGCCGGGGGAGTTTGAGCAGATTCTGCGGAGTCTGTAGCGCAGTGGGTGGTCCGTGGTGGAGGAGCGGGGACGCGCCTCTCCATCTTCTTTTTTTGGGCCCGCTCCCTCGGTGGACTATTTCGCCAGCAACTCCAGCACGGCCGTAGTCTCGACCAGGATGCCGGTTTTCAGGCTTGGTTCTTCGTCGGGAGCGAAGAGGGAGGAGTGGGGGCCGGGGAGGACCCTCCCGTCTTTTTGCGCAGCCTGAAACGTCGCCGGGTTGACGGCGCCTAGGTTGAGCATCATCGACGGCACGCCAGCGGCAGCGAACTCGGCGAAGTCGTCGCTCGCCATGATGGGGCGACCCTGAATGACGTTGTCCTTGCCGAGAACGGATTCCAATCGGGCCATGATGCGCTGGGTGATGGCGGGATCGTTGTAGACAGCGTTGACGCCTTCGGTGCGCGTAATGGTCGGCTTTTTCTCGGCACCGGCGGAGGCCGCTTCACCGTCGGCCACGCGCTCGATGGCAGCGAGCAAGTGTTTGCGGACATCCTGATTGAAGGAGCGTAGGGTGAGCTGCAGTTTTACTTCGTCCGGAATGATGTTGTTTTTGGTGCCGCCGTGAATCGTGCCCACGGTGATGACGCCCGGGTCTTGCGGGTTTTTCTCGCGGGAGATGATGGTTTGCCAGGCGAGAACGGTGCGTGCGGCAATCACGATGGGGTCGATGGTGAGTTCGGGCGCGGAGCCGTGGCCGCCGCGGCCGTAGATGGTGACATCGAGCGAGTCGGCGTTCGACATGGCGAAGCCGTTGACGTAATAGACGGAGCCGGCGGGAGCAAACGAAGTGTCATGAATGGCGAACGCGTAGTCGGGTTTCGGGAAGCGCGTGAAGAGCCCGTCCTTGAGCATGGCCGAGGCGCCCTGGATGCGCTCTTCGGCGGGCTGGCCGACATAGAGAAACGTGCCGTGCCAGTGGTCTTTGTTTTGCGCGAGTAGCGCGGCGGTGCCCATGCCGGCCGACATGTGGAGATCGTGGCCGCAGGCATGCATGATGGGCACTTCGATGCCCTGATCGTTGCGCGTGGTGGCGTGGCTGGCGTAGGGAAGGTCCGTCTTTTCGAGAACGGGGAGCGCGTCGAGTTCGGCACGGATCATTACTGTGGGCCCGGGACCGTTCTTGAGAACGCCGACGACTCCTGTGCTGCCGACGTTGGTGGTGACTTCGAATCCCAGCTTGCGGAGTTGGTCGGCGATCTTCGCCGCGGTCTTTTCTTCGTGTAGCGAGAGTTCGGGCATGCGATGGAGGTCTTCGTAGAGTGCGCGCATCTGCGGGTAGATGGCGTCGATCTGCTGCGGGGACGGGGAGCGCCAGGGGTCGGTGGCGAAGAGGCTGGCGGGAAGCAGAAGGAGGGCGATGAAGTGGACTTTGAGTTTCATGCGTCGGCATTAGAACATGTGGATGGTGCAGGCGGGAAACTAAGTTGGTTGGCTACAGGCGGCTGCGGCGGGCCGATCTTGTCACGTTGTCAGATCGAGCCGTAGTGGAAAACACCGACGCCTTCGTGATGTCGCCTGCGTGCGCGGGGTCCTTCGGCTACGTTCGGCTGCGCCTCACTCCGCTCAGGATGACAAGACTTTGAGAGTGACCAGAACTTGATCGCGCAGAAGTCGCTCGAATGGGTCGGAGGCGAGCTCTGCAGACGAGTTCTGTCGAGATTCGACGCGCGGAGCGTTCTGTCGAAGCGCTATCTAGTCGTTGGCGGCGGTGGTGGCGCAGAGGCGGTCGAAGGCGCTGGTGAGGTCAGCTGCGATCGCGTGGGCTTCGCGGGTTTCGATCTGGCTGCGCTGCATCATGTAGACGAGTTTGCCGTCGCGCAGAATGCCGATCGACGGAGAGGACGGCGGATAGCCTGTGAAGAAGGAGCGGGCGTGGTCGGTAGCCTCTTTGTCCTGTCCAGCGAACACGCTATAGACGTGGTCTGGGCGGGTGGAGTGCTGCATGGCCATACGGACTGCGGGACGCATGCGTCCGGCGGCGCATCCGCAAACGGAGTTCACGATGATCATGGTGGTGCCGGGAGCCTTCACCGCGCGATCAACGTCGCCGGCCGTGCGGAGTTCTTGAACGCCGGCCTTGGTGAGTTCTTCGCGCATCGGGATGAGCATGAGTTCTGGGTACATTTGAAAATCGTAACACGAGCTGAGGTCTCAGGTTTCAGGTATTGGGTCTCAGGAGTCAGCAGGGAGATGTGTTCCGGCGTCCGGAAAAGTCCTGAAAAAGCTGCGGTTGCATAGGATGTACCCCAGAATAACTTCGGCGTTACCCCCCCGCAAAATTTCAATGCCGGATGCTCTTCGCGATCGCTATGTAGTTGGTGTTGTCACCGGACCGTTCTACCGCCAACAGGTAATGGCCAAAATGGCTGAACGTGCCGACGAAAACGGCCGCTACGAGACATTGCACCAACAAAAGTTCAGCGCGCTGCGGTTCTTTCTGTTCAATCATCGCGTGCCAGATTCCCATCAGGCTCTTTGCATCGCAGGATTGCATGCGGGCGAAACGTGGATTTTATCCGTCGTACGCCCGTCACACTGCCAACGGCCGCGGCATTTGCTGGCGAGGGTCGGACCATTCGCCGGTGGTGGCGTTCGCTATTAGCTGCCGACCCCGCCCCCATTTTCGTTCCCTCATTTATAGTGGGACGCATTCCATGGAGATTCGGGAAAACGTTCCGCTGGCGCCGTTCACCACGTTGGAAGTCGGTGGGCCGGCGCGCTTTTTTGTGGAGGCGTTGAGCATAGCGGAAGTGCTCGAGGCGGTTGCTTATGCCAAGTCTCACGACGCTCCTCTTTTCGTTCTGGGGGGCGGGAGCAATCTCGTTATTTCGGATGCAGGCTTGCCTGGGCTGGTGCTGAAGGTTGCGATTCCGGGGATCAACCATCGGCATGGACGCGGAACCGCGTACTTCGACGTCGGCGCCGGGGAGAATTGGGACGATTTTGTCGCGATCGTCGTGCAGCACCATTGCGCGGGCATCGAGTGCCTGAGCGGAATCCCGGGCAGCGTGGGCGGCACTCCGGTGCAGAATGTGGGCGCGTACGGGCAAGAAGTATCGGAAGTGATCCAATCACTGGTGGCGCTCGATCTCACGACCGGGCAGGAAGAAGAGTTTGAGAAAGAGGATTGCGGATTCGGCTATCGCACAAGCGTATTCAACACCAGCGCGCGCGGACGGTATGTGATTCTCCGGGTGACGTTCGCGCTGGTGCACGACGGCGAGCCGCGAATCGCGTACGGCGATCTGAAAAAGTATTTTGCCGGCCTGGGCCGGAAGCCCAGCGTTTCCGACGTGCGCGAGGCGGTGCTGGAAATTCGCGCGAGCAAGGCCATGTTGATCCGGCCAGGCGACGAGGATTCGAAGAGCGCAGGATCGTTTTTCAAGAACCCGGTGCTGTCGGCCGCGGATTTCGAGGCACTCCGGCAGAGGGCGTCGTCGCGAGGGTTGGAGATCCCCAGCTACCCGGCTCTGGAGGCGCGGAAGAAAGTCTCGGCGGCATGGCTGGTGGAACAATCGGGATTTCCGAAGGGCTATACACAAGGACACGTGGGCATTTCGCGCAAGCATGCGCTGGCGATAGTGAATCGCGGAGGGGCAACAGCGACGGAGGTTCTGGCTTTCGCGCGAATGATCCAGGAGCAGGTTCGGGAGTTGTGGGGCTTTGTGCTGGAGATGGAGCCGGTGGTGGTCGGGTTTTAGGCGCGGCCGACAGTCGTCGGTTTTCGGTCGTCGGCTTCTGTGGCGGGTCGTTGCTCGCTGGAAATCCCATTCACCACAGAGACACAGAGGCACAGAGTAAATCCTTGTTCGTATTCTGCTTTGCTGCTCTATGGCTTTTTCTCTGCTGGCCTACGCCATCTGCTTGGCAACTTCCACAATTGGCACAAACCAGAGGACAGGAAATGGTGTTCTCTGTGTCTCCGTGGTGAATTCGATTTGTCGCGAATCCGGAAAGGAGCAGGAGCCGTCCCGGCCATGCTGTGGGCGGAAACCACAGACGCTCCGGAGATCGTTCAGGGTCCGGCTGGAAACGGCCCCTGCTTAGTTACCTATCGGCCAAATGTGCGGCCTGCTTGAATATGTTGAGAAACATGGGGCGGGTGAGTTTCCCGGTCTGCGTGTTCTGGTTGGAGGGATGGTAGGAGGCGAGCAGGATCTTGCCATCCGGCAGGTCGTACTTGGCGGCGTGTGCGAACACGTAGGCGGCCTTGCTTTGCAGCAAGCCGCGGCGGCGCAAGAAATTCAAGTAGGCATCGAAGCCAATCTTTCCAAGCGCGACAATCACTTTGAGTTTCTTCAGTCCTTCGATCTCGCGGTCGAGATAGGTCGCGCAATTGGCCAGTTCTTGAGGTAATGGCTTGTTGTCGGGGGGAGCGCAGCGGGCGGCGGCGGTGATAAAGAGATTGCGCAGCTTGAGCCCGTCGCCACAGTGGGTGGCGGTGGGCTGATTCGCGAAGCCTGCCTCGTGCAGCACCGGGTACATGAAGTTGCCTGAGGCGTCACCGGTGAAGGGACGGCCAGTTCGATTGGAGCCGTGCGCGCCCGGGGCGAGGCCCAGCACCAGCACGCGGGCGTTCGGGTCGCCGAACCCGGGGACCGGTTTACCCCAGTACTCGCAGTGGCGGTAAGCGCGCCGCTTCTCGCGCGCGATGAGTTCACGATAGGTCACCAGCCGCGGGCACTTGGTGCAGGCTACGATTTCGCGATTCAACTGGACCAGCCAGTCAGCGCACATTCTTCCTCGATCTCCCAACCATCATTGTATCGGCCACGCATCATGTTCCATGCGGAGCGCCAATGTTAGACTCAAAGTCTAACGTTCTTGTGTTGACGCGCAGGCAATTCGTCCGCCGGTCAGTCGTGGGACTGACGGCACTAGTCGGGACCGGCTTCGCTATCGAAGGCTTTTTCCACGAGCCGATGCATCCGATGGCGGAGCAGATCGAGATTCGGCTGTCGCGCTTGCCCGAAATCTTCGACGGTTTTCGAATCGCGCAAATCACCGATATTCATTTCGGCCCGTACATGGACGAGCCGGAACTGGAGAAATCCGTGCGGATCGCGCAGGCATTTCAGCCGGATCTGGTGGCGCTAACGGGCGATTTTGTGTCGCATCCGATCTTCCAGCGCAATGGTCTGGCGGGAGCACGCAACGCCGAGCCTTGCGCGGATGTCTTGGCGCGGTGGAAGGCTGTTCCGAAAATCGCGGTGCTTGGCAATCACGACCATTGGAACGGCGCGGACCTGGTGGCCAGGGCTTTGCAGGAACGCGGGATTCAGGTACTGCGCAATGGCGCGCAGGCGATCGAGCGCGAGAAACAGCTTCTCTGGATCGCCGGCATTGATGATGCACTGGAAGGACACGCGGATCTGGCACATACGATCGCAAAGATTCCGCCGACAGAGGCGACGGTGCTGCTGGCACACGAACCGGATTTCGCTGACCATGCCACGAAATTTCCGGTGGATCTGCAGTTGTCGGGGCACTCCCACGGAGGGCAGGTACGAATCCCTGGCGTGGGACCGCTGATCTTGCCGGAGATGGCTCATAAGTACCACACGGGCGTGAACCGGGTGGGGCGGTTGCAGGTGTTCACCAGTCATGGGGTGGGGGTCATCGATCCGCCGGTGCGGCTGTTCTGTCCGCCCAAAGTGAGCCTGATTACCTTACGGAAGGACACGTCGCCGTCCGCCACTGGTACGTGATGGCTTTCGCTCGGCCTGTGAGAGGCCTTTTTGGGGCTCACAAATGAGAAACATTGGGGGGTCCGTCAGTCATCCAATTTCCATACGCTCCTAACAGCCCTTCGGTGTTTGACGGTGCTCTCCTCTAGTCTTTACACTCAAGGTTTGGAATGGCGCGGTTTTCAGCACGCCCTGAAGATAGTTGGGGCTAAAAGACCTGCGAATTGAAAGGCACACCGTGAGCGCCACAGAGACCAAAGAAGGTACCAAGCGCGAGATTGCCGTCGAAGTTCCCGCCGAAGAAGTCCAGCGCGAGACCGAATCGCTGATCCAGAAATATCAAAAGCTGGCGCGGTTGCCGGGGTTCCGTAAGGGACATGTTCCGGCGTCGATTATCCGGCAGCGATTCTCCGAAGACATCAAGACGGAGGTTGTGGAGGCGCTGGTGCCCCGGTACTTCCGTCGGGAGGCCGATAGGCAGGGCCTGGTGCCCGTCTCGCAGCCGCGCGTGAGCGATCTGCACATCCAGGAGGGTGAGCCGTTGCGTTTCAAGGCGAGCTTTGAAGTTTTGCCGGAGGTGGAAGTATCCGGCTACAAGGAACTGCGCGCCGACAAACCTGTGATTCAAGTCACCGACGAAGAAGTGCAACAGGCGTTGAATCACCTGCAAGAAGAGCACGCGACGTTTGAGGGAATCGAGGGGCGTCCTGCGGCGGACGGAGACTTCGCCCAAGTTTCGCTGGACGGCAGACCTAGGGAGGGCGGCGAGGGTCAACCGGTCCACATGGACGATGTGCTGGTGGAAATCGGCGGCAAGAACACGATGCCGGAGTTCAACGAGCACCTGCGAGGAGCGTCGGCTGGAGAAGAGAAAACGTTCGAGGTTAAGTATGCGGAAGACGCTTCGGACCAGCGGCTTGCAGGGAAAACCTTCGACTACACCGTGAGGGTTTTGTCGCTGAAGAAGAAGAACCTGCCCGAGCTAAATGATGCTTTCGCCAAGGAGTTGGGTGAGTTCAGTGGGATCGAGGAAGTGCGTACACGCGTCCGCGAGAACATGGAAGCGGAAAAGAAGCATACGGCCGAGCACGAGGGGAAAGACAAGCTGGTTGCGGAACTGGTGAAGCGCAACGACTTTGAAGTTCCCGAGTCGATGATCGACCGGCAGATCGATGTGCGGCTGGAGCGCGGACTGCGGGCGCTGGCTTCGCAGGGCATGCGTCCTGAGGACATGAAGAAGATGGACTTGAATCGTTTGCGCGCCGGGCAACGCGAGCAGGCGGTGCAGGAAGTGAAGGCGGCGTTGCTGTTGGACCGGGTCGCGGACCTGGAGAAAATCGAGGTCGGCGACGAGGAGATTGATCGAGAGATCGAGGCGCTGGCCGAGCAGACAAAGCAGACGTCGGAGGCAGTGCGGGCACGTTTGACACGCGATGGGGCGCTCGATAGGATTAGAAACAGAATCCGCAACGAGAAGACCCTCAACTTTTTGTATCACCAGTCCGCGTAAGGCGGACCACTTTCGATCCTCCCTCGCATACGAAACAGGTTGTTGAGGCAGGAGTGTGGCAGGTGAACTTGAACGATCCAAAGATGATGCTGGTGCCGATGGTAATCGAGCAGACCGGGCGCGGCGAGCGCGCGTATGACATTTACTCGCGCCTGCTCCGCGATAACATCATTTTTATTGGAACACCGATTGACGACAATATCGCCAACCTGGTGATCGCCCAGATGCTGTTTCTGGCGCAGGAAGATCCAGAGAAAGACATCCAGCTCTACATTAACTCGCCGGGTGGATCGATTACGGCGGGAATGGCGATTTACGACACAATGCAGTATGTGAAAAACGATGTTACGACCATCTGCATCGGGCAGGCGGCCTCGATGGCGGCCCTGCTGCTGGCTGCAGGCGAAGCCAAGAAACGTCTGGCCCTGCCCAATTCGCGCATCCTGATTCACCAGCCTTCGATGGGCGGGCTATCGGGACAGGCGACCGATATCGACATTCATGCCCGTGAAATCTTGAGGATGCGGGAAATCACCAACCAGTTACTTTCGAAACATAGCGGACAGAAGTTAGACAAGGTAGAAAAGGATGTAGAACGCGACTTCATTATGAACGCGCAGCAGGCTAAGGAATACGGAATCATCGACGATATCATCTACAAGACAAAGTAGAGTTATGATCGGCGTTCGCCGGTCAGGCTCTACTGGGGGTCTCGGCGAGAAGCGGTTTGTCGGCCGACTGGGCGAAGGGAGCCACGGGGCGGGCAAAACCGGGTAAGCAAAAGGAGTAAAGCCGAGTGAAAAACCGGTCGGGCACAGACGAGATTTTGCGGTGTTCGTTCTGTCACAAGTCGCAGGACGCAGTCGCAAAACTGATTTCGTCCCCCAGTGACTATCCCAGGGCGTACATATGTGATGAGTGCGTGGCGGTCTGCAATTCCATCCTGGAAGATGACCGTACGGCCACTCCCGAGTCCTCCACACCGAATCAACTTCCCAAGCCCCAAGAAGTGAAGACGTTCCTGGATGAGTACGTCATCGGGCAGGAACAGACCAAGAAGAAGCTGGCGGTGGCAGTTTACAACCACTACAAGCGCATCTTCATGAATCGCCAGAAGACGGGCGATGGGGTGGAACTGACCAAGTCGAACATCCTGCTGATTGGACCCACAGGCACGGGCAAGACGCTGCTGGCGCAGACCTTGGCGCGCATGCTGGATGTGCCCTTCGCGATCGTGGACGCGACCACGCTGACCGAGGCGGGGTATGTGGGCGAGGATGTAGAGAACATCATTCTGAAGCTGCTGCAAGCGGCCGAAGGCGATGTGGGCCGCGCGCAGACCGGGATCATTTACATCGATGAGGTCGACAAGATCGGGCGCAAGGACGAGAATCCCTCGATCACACGCGACGTATCCGGCGAGGGCGTGCAGCAGGCGCTGCTGAAGATTCTGGAAGGCACGGTGGCGAACGTTCCCCCGCAGGGTGGACGCAAGCATCCGCACCAGGAATTCACGCCCGTCGATACAACGAATATCCTCTTTATTTGTGGAGGCGCGTTCGTGGGGCTCGACAAGATCATCTCCCGCCGCATGGGCAAGAAATCGCTTGGTTTCAAGACCGGGAGCGAGGAAGTGCAGGAAGCCGAGAACGGCGACGGCAGCAAGACCAAGTTCCAGTTGATGGCGGACGTGCAACCGGAGGACCTGATCAAGTTCGGGTTGATTCCGGAGTTTGTCGGCCGTTTGCCAGTGGTGGGCCTGCTGGAAGATCTCGATGAGTTTGCGCTGATTGAAATTCTGACCCGACCAAAGAACGCGATTATCAAGCAATATCAGCGGCTGTTCGAGTTTGAGAACGTGCGGCTGAAGTTCAGCGATGAGGCCACCCGGGCTATCGCCAAGCAGGCCATGGCCCGCAAGGTGGGCGCGCGCGGTCTGCGCATGATCCTGGAAGAACTGATGCTCGACCTTATGTATCACTTGCCGAGCCAGAAGAAAGTGAAGGAATTCGAAGTGACGCGCGAGATGGTGGAGAAACGCGACGTGTCACTGGCTATGATGGACAAGGCGGGCTAAACGGCTTCTCGCATTAGGTGTTGGCTGTTAGCTTTTCGAATGAACGCGTTGCGGCAGATAACGAGTGAGTGATTATTAGGTTGCGGTCTTTCGCAACGAGGTTGTTAAATTAGGATTTAGGCTGAAAGCGAACGGCTAACAGCTAGGAGCTGATTTTTTTCGTGACCCAAACCAAGGAAAAGTTTGAAACCAAGAAACTCCCGATGATGCCGATTCGGGATGTCGTCATTTTCCCTTACATGATGACCCCGTTTGTCGTGGGCCGGGAGTCCAGCGTACACGCGCTGGAAGAAGCGCTGGCCGCGGACAAGAAGATCTTTCTTGCCACCCAGCACGACGCATCCATCGACGAACCCAAGGCCAACGAGATCTACCAGGTGGGCACGATCGTCAACATCGTGCAGAGCCTGAAGCTGCCCGACGGCAATATCAAGGTGCTGGTCGAAGGCATTGAGCGCGGCAAGATTCTCCAGGTTACCGATACCGACGGCTTCATGCAGGCCTCGGTGCGCGTGGCGCGGTACACGACCGAGACCACGCCCCAGATCGAAGCCGGCATGCAGCGGGTCACCGGCCTGTTCGAGCAATACGTGAAGCTGTGCCAATCCCTGAATTACGAGACGATGATTGCGGCTGTACGCATGGAAGATCCGGCCAAGCTGACGGACACCATCGCGGCCAACCTGCAGCTTTCCATTGAAGAGAAGCAGGAACTGCTGGAGATTTTCGATCCGGCGGAACGGCTGACGCGCATCGCTGACGTGCTCGACATCGAGATCGAGAAGCTGAACATGGACCGCACTATCCAGTCGCGGGTGAAACGGCAGATGGAGCGGGCGCAGAAAGAGTACTACCTCAACGAAAAGATCAAGGCCATCCAGAAGGAACTGGGCCGCGGCGAAAAAAGCGAGTTCGACGAGCTGAAAAAGAAGATCGAAGCCGCCGGGATGCCGAAAGAAGTCAAGGACAAGGCCATCCAGGAACTCAAGAAACTGGAAGCCATGCCGCCCATGTCGGCCGAATCGACCGTCTCACGCAACTATCTCGACTGGCTGCTGGCCGTGCCCTGGAAGAAGCGCTCGAAGGAAATCCGCAACATCGGACGTGCGGAGAAAGTTCTCAACGAAGATCATTACGGGCTTGAGAAGATCAAAGAGCGCATCCTGGAATTCCTGGCGGTTCGCCAGCTCGTGAAAAATCCCAAGGGCTCGATTCTGTGCTTCGTTGGACCTCCGGGCGTGGGCAAGACTTCGCTGGGCATGTCGATCGCGAAGGCGACTGGACGCAAGTTCGTCCGCATGTCGTTGGGCGGCGTGCGTGACGAGGCTGAAATCCGCGGCCACCGGCGCACCTACATCGGCGCGCTACCCGGGCAGATTATCCAGATGATGAAGAAAGCGGGCACCAAGAACCCAGTCTTCATGCTGGACGAAGTGGACAAGATGTCGATGGATTTCCGCGGCGATCCGTCGGCGGCGCTGCTCGAAGTGCTCGATCCGGAACAGAATTTCATGTTCGTGGATCACTACCTCGACGTCGAATACGACCTGTCGCAGGTCTTCTTCGTCGCCACGGCGAACGTGATGCACACCATCCCGCCTGCCCTGCAGGACCGCATGGAAGTGCTGCGGCTGCACGGCTACACCGAGCCCGAGAAGGTTGAAATCGCCAAGCAGTTCCTGGTGATCAAGCAACTGGCGCAGGCTGGGCTTACTGATAAGAACATCAAGTTTACCGACGATGCCATCACGGCCATCATCCGGTCCTTCACGCGGGAAGCCGGCGTGCGTAACCTGGAGCGGGAGATCGGCAACGTCTGCCGCAAGATCGCGCGTAAGGTCGTGAAGGAAGGCCCGGAATACAAGATGACGATTACGGGCGAAAACATCGGCGACTTCCTGGGCGTCATTAAGTTCCGCGACACGCTGGCCAACGAGAAGAGCGAAGTCGGGCTCGTGACCGGCCTCGCCTGGACCGAAGTGGGCGGCTCGATCCTCTCCACCGAAGTCACGGTAGTCGACGGCAAAGGCAAGCTCACGCTGACCGGCAAGCTGGGCGACGTGATGCAGGAATCGGCGCAAGCGGCGATGTCGTATGTGCGGTCGCGCGCCGCTGGACTGGGCCTGCCGCGCGACTTCTATCGCAATCTCGACATTCACGTGCATGTGCCCGAAGGCGCCATCCCGAAGGACGGGCCGTCGGCCGGTATTACCATCGCCACTGCGATCGCTAGCGCGCTGAGCAAGATTCCGGTGCGCCGCGATCTGGCCATGACCGGTGAAATCACGCTGCGCGGGAAGGTGCTTCCCATTGGCGGGTTGAAGGAGAAACTGCTCGCCGCTCATCGCGCCGGGCTGTTTGAAGTCATCCTGCCCAAAGACAATGAGAAAGACCTTGCGGAAGTCCCGGAGAACCTGCGCAAAGAGATGAAGATGCACTTCGTGGATACCATGGACCAAGTGCTGAAGATCGCGCTCGAAGGCACTCTGCCGCAGATTCTCGAAGAGACTCCGCAGACCATCACGCCGATTGCCCCGCAGACAGGGGAGAGTCCGGCGACGCATCAGTAGCAGGCTCTAGGCAAAACGCTAAGACAACAGCCCGCTTCGGCGGGCTTTTTCTTTTGGTCACAGTCCCTGCAGCGCGGATTCGGGCGGCGTTAAAATAGTGGCAGGGTATCTGGATGGCGTCCGGCAACCGTTTCTCGAGCATGTTTCCGGGTAGGACCGGCCTGGTTGCGGCTATTGCTGTGGTCGCGGTCTTGTTGATCGGGCTGCCCGCCTACCGGGTCTTTTTCCTCATCAGCGTGCTGCTTGGGTTGGCGATCTTCGGCTTGCTGCAGCTCTGGTACAAGTACAAACCGGTGAAAAGCGAGGACGTGCATGACGACAAGCATCCTCTGGGACTGGACCGCTAAGACAATTTCGAAAGGCAAGTGCCACCATTGAGGCAAAGAGAGCACCGAGGAAACCCGGCTACTCATTTGATCCGAAACATCAAGCGCGTTTTCTTTCGTGCACTTGCAACTTCCGGGCCGAACCCGCACACTAAAGCGTGCGGATCCTTTCACGATTTCTGCGTGGCGCGACTGAGGTGGCGCAGTTCCCTGCTCCCGGTTTGCCCGAGATTGCTTTTTTGGGGCGATCGAATGTGGGCAAGTCGAGCGTGATCAATTCTCTGGTGGGCACCAAGCTGGCCCGGACGAGTTCGACGCCGGGGCGGACGCGGGCCATCAACTTCTTCGAAATTCGTTTTGCGGGAAAGCCGCGACCCGAGCTTGTTTTTGCCGATCTGCCGGGCTACGGGTATGCGAAGCTCTCGCGGGAAGTCTCAGGGCAATGGCCCAGCTTCATCGATCCTTATTTGCGGGACCGGCCGACGTTGGCGTTGTGCGTGGCCTTGATCGACTCGAATATTCCTCCCCAGGAGAGCGATCAGCAACTGCTCGATTTCCTGGCCGCAACGGCGCGGCCATTTGTGATTGTCGCAACCAAGAGCGACCGAATGTCGGGAAACCAGTTACAGAACGCGATGCGCACGTTACTGCAGCGCCATCCGGCGGCGCGCGTTGTGCCGTTCTCGGCCAAGACGGGGGCGGGCAAAGAAGAATTGTGGCAGCAGATCCGGAAGGCTACGGAGTCGGTGGCCGCTTCCCGTTCTTGATCTTTTCCTACAATTGCACGCGCGATCCCTATCAGTGCTAGCCAAAACTGACCTTCGTCACCAAGCATCGGCCGAGAGCGGCCGATAACCTAGGCGCAGGCTGTCTGTACGCGTCACGTAGTAGATCTTCGTGCGTGCGGGAGCAGAAGCTGATTCGAGAAAGGTCATGAGTTTTGAAAGCAGCGGGGCGGAATATCTTCGTCGGTTAAAGCGGGATCAGGAAGGAGTTCAAGGATACCAACCCTCCACACCGCCGCCTGCGCCCGTCGCACCGACACCGGCGGGCTCCGACGCCACGGAAGACCCTGAGCGGCGTGGGAATCCCCGGTACAAGTGCGAAGGCAGTGCAACCTTTCGCGTGCAGGGTAGCACGGTTCGGAGTTGGGGGACCTTTACCGATCTCAGCATCAGCGGATGCTACGTAGAGTGGAAAGCCACATTTCCGGCGGGGGCGCTGATCGACATGGAACTGGAACTCAACGGCATACGCGCGCAGGTCACCGGCGAAGTGCGAGCGAGTTATCCGTTCCTCGGGATGGGAGTGGCATTCCGGAACCTGAACCCGGAAAACCGGCAGCAGTTGGCTGCCATGAACGAGTCATTGCGGCCATCTGTGCAGCGGGTGGTGGCGCGGGAGACCATGAGCAGCACGGCTCCGGTCTGGTTGCCGATCATTCTGAATCCTGGCGCGGCTTTGCAGGCGCTGGCGGATTATTTTGAAAAACATGCGATGCTGGGCAAGGAAGAGTTTGTGCACCTGCTGCGGCGGAGCTAGGGGCTTTAGGCTGGGGGCCCCCGGGGGCTTTTGGCTTGGGATGCTGACAACCATGGGTACCTGATCGGTGTAGACTTCTTCTCGATCCTGACCGGTGCTCGCCGGTTCCGGAGGTGCCTCCTTGCATCGCCTCCTGTTCGTTGTCTTTGTGATCGACCTCCTTCTGACAACCGTTTCCTGCGGAGATATCTTTGTACGCGGCGCGATCAACACAGGCACGCAGTCCGTCAATGGCCTGGTCAGTATTGTGCAGTTCAGCGCAGATTCCGGCGGCGCGTCCATCACGATCATTACGCTGACCGGGAGTGGGGCGGACCATACGCTAAACTTCTGCGGCGATCAGAGAGAGCTTTTTCCGGTGGACCGCGAAGTGCACGTGAACTTCAAGCCCGGAATGCCCTGCGGGAGTGTGCTCTCGGTGAATCTGATGTGAATCTGGCTAGAGCCCTGGTTACCGACGTACTCGGATTCGCGCACCCGAAAAACTCCGACCATTCGTTATGATGGAGGCCTATGGCTCTTCATCTAATTACTGGAGTTGCGGGCTTCATTGGTTCCTCCATCGCGCGCGCTTTGCTGGAAAAAGGCGAGCAGGTGCGGGGCATTGACAACTTCGCCACGGGCAAGCGGGAAAATATCGCGGAGATCGCAAGCCGCATCGATTTCCGGGAAGCGGATCTGCTGGATGCTGAGGCGATGAAAAAGGCATGTGTGGGCGTGGACTGTGTTTTCCACCAGGCTGCGATCCCTTCGGTGCCGAAGTCGGTGCTGGACCCGGTAGGCAGCAACCGCGCGAACGTTGACGGCACCGTGAATCTGCTGGTGGGAGCGCGGGACGCGAAAGTGCGGCGCGTGATGTACGCAGCATCGTCTTCGGCGTATGGCGACACGCCGAGTTTGCCGAAGCACGAGGAGATGACGCCGAATCCGATTTCGCCGTACGCGGTGGCGAAGCTTGCCAGCGAACACTACATGATTTCGTTCTACCGCTGTTACGGGCTGGAGACGGTGAGCCTGCGCTACTTCAACATTTTTGGCCCGCGGCAAGATCCGACTTCCCCCTACTCCGGAGTACTGGCGAAATTTATTACCCAGATGCTGCGCGGGGAACAGCTCACTATCTTCGGCGATGGCGGACAAAGCCGCGACTTCACCTATATTGACAATGCGGTCAGCGCGAACCTGCTGGCGGCGCATGCTCCGGCGGCGCAGGTGGCCGGACGGGTGTTCAATGTGGCCACAGGAACGCGTGTCGACCTGAACGAAACTTTCCAGGCCCTGAAAAAGCTGACCGGCTACTCCGGCGAAGTCAAGCATGGTCCGGAGCGCGAAGGCGACATCAAACACTCGCTCGCCGACATCAGCCGCGCCGAGAAGGCCTTCAGCTACAAGCCGACCATCAATTTCGAAGAGGGACTAAAGCGTACGGTCGATTGGTATCGCGGACAAGGGAAGGGTGCGGGCGCGTAGCGCTCCTCCATCTACACGATTCCCTCCGCGGACAACCCGCACCTTAAAAAACCTGAAGACCTTGTGTTCGCGGTATCACGGCGCGCCTACGGGCGTCCCCCACAGCCGCAAGACTGGAGAGGCTTCAGCCGCCCGTCAGAGCATTAGGTTTCATGCCACATCTTGCTGCGTGTTGCACTTGTGCGCTGAAACGGGCGTCTTGAATGGGAGAGTCGCGCTAACTTTCGTACCGGATGTGTTGGATTCGACGACCAAATCTCCGCAAAAATGGCGCACGCGCTCGCGCATTCCTCGGATTCCCACTCCCGTGCCTTGGGATTGAATCTCCGCGAGTCGTTCCGGCGACATCCCCCGTCCTTGGTCTTCCACCTCCACGCGGACATATCCTTCTTTTCGCTCAATTCGAATCAGAGCGGTTTTGCTTCCCGAGTGACGATGAATGTTTGTCAAGCATTCCTGCACAAGCCGGAATATGACAAGTTCCATTTCGGACGGAAGTCTTCCGAAGCTATCCGGGACCTGCAGGTCAATCTTCAGATTGCTGCGCTCCGCAAGACCCTGCACGTACCAACTCAGTGCTGACGAAATACCGCATTCATCCAGCATCGGTGGATGCAGAAGATACGAGGTCGTGCGTATTTCTTGGGACAAATGCCGGACCAACTCTTCGGCGTCCTCCACGTCTTGGCCAAGGTGAGCAGGATTTTTCTTGGCGTCTTCGCTGATTCGTGCGAGCTGCATGCCCAGCGCGGCCAATGTCTGTCCCGCGCTATCGTGCAGTTCCCGTGCTATGTGGCGCCGCTCGTCATCCTGAGACTCCAGGAGCTGCCTCGAGAGCCCACGCAGGGCGGAGTTGCTTTTCTCAAGTTCCTGAGTGCGGAACTCCACTTGGGTATCGAGAGCATCCGCCAATGTTCGATAACGTTCTTCACTCTCACGCAACGCTCGCTCAATTCGTTTACGTTGGGTGATATCGCGGGCAATTTTCGACGCTCCGACGATCTTCCCGCTCGCATCCCGCACCGGGGAAATGGTGAGCGCAATATCAATTAGCGTCTTGTCTTTACGAATCCGGACGGTGTCGAAGTGTTCGATTCTTTCGCCTCGCTTGATCTTTTCGATAATGACTTGTTCTTCGTGTCTACGGTCGACCGGAATGATCAATGTAATGTGGCGGCCTACTGCTTCGCTGGCCGTGTAGCCAAACAACCGCTCCGCGCTTGCGTTCCAGCTGGTTATGATGCCGTCCAATGTTTTGCTGACAATGGCATCATCCGATGAATCTACGATTGCGGCGAGTAAGCCAACAGCCTTGTCTGCCTTGAGGCGTAAGGCAGGCAGGTCATCCAAAAGTGACTGGCTGATGGCGTCATTAGCCTCCGGGTCATTGAGGATGCACTCCGCCAGGGCCTCATGTGTCGCCAGTAGTTGGTTGATGTCATCTTCCAAGCTGATCTCAGGATGCGTTTCAGTCCAATAGTGTGCCGCCCTGACAAATGCCAGGAACAGCACCAGGTATTGAAGGCGAAGCGGACCAAAAAGCCGCGCCAGTGCGTCCAGGCACAATAAATAGTCAGAAGTCTTCAAGAAGACGTGACCAGCTAACACAAAGATGGCATCTTCCATCTGCGTGTCCGCCATCGGCATTTCAACCATGGGTGCTGGGCAAGCTGAGCACAGTGCGAGCCGAGACTGAAGTGCTTGTCCTCGTGGAAAAGGCCGTCGCAGAAGCTTCACAACATCTGCAATGCTTTGAGCACGCGCAACCGGATCGCCAGCAGGACGGCCGAGTCCCACCAAGAAACCAACATGACGAGCGATGCAGTAACGGACGGCGCAAAAGCGTGACAGGTGTACGAAAAGACGCTCTTTAAAAACTGAGGGTAGAGGATTGTCGAGGTAGGCAGCTTGGGCAAATCCCCACAGTTTCTCAGTGATCTCGGGAGTTTCAGGGGCGAGGCGGAAGAAATTGGGGAGAACCCCGAACCGCTCCTCTACTCGCTTCTCCAGTTCCGACATGGCACCCCGTGCCGATTATATGCCCATCGTGGCTAAGTGGCGGGTATTCGGCGATCCCGGACCTGGGGTGTCCAGTTTCGAACATCCCTGCTCGTCGATGGACACCCCACACTCCCTCTCTTCCCCTAAGCAGCAGATTCAGCAACGTCGCTGGCACTTCTGCCTTTGGGCGAAGGCGTGCTCCCGGACGTGGTTGCTCGCTTAGAATTCCACGGTGAGTCCAAGCTGAGGGTGCCGACATGACCACGTTCCTCCAGGATGTGCGCTATGCCCTGCGGAAGTTGCGCCAGGCTCCGGGCTTCACCACCACCGCCCTGCTGACGTTGGCGCTGGGTATCGGCGCGAATGCCGCGATCTTTACTCTGGTGAATTCGGTACTGATGCGGAACCTCCCGGTCGGCGATCCCAAAACCCTGGTCCGGCTCGGGAATCAAGACGATTGCTGCGTGAACTCCGGAACCCAGGATGACGGCAACTATTCCCTGTTTCCGACCGAAACCTACGAACTCCTGAAGAAGAATGTACCGGAGTTCGAAAACCTGGCGGCCATGCAGGCGGGATTCGGCTATCGCCCCATCACGGTGCGGCGCGACGGCACGCAGACCGATGCACGTTCGGTGATGGGCGAATTCGTCTCTGGCAATTACTTCCAGACCTTAGGTCTGCGGCCGCGCACGGGCCGACTGCTGGTGGAGGCTGACGACCTCAAGGGCGCGCCGGTCGCGGCGGTAATGAGCTACAACACCTGGCAACGCGACTATGCCGGCGATGCGTCCGTCATCGGCAGCACTTTCTGGGTGAACACACGGCCGGTCACGGTCGTCGGCATTGCCCCGGAGGGCTTCTTCGGCGATCGCTTGATGAGTACGCCTCCGGATTTCTATCTGCCCATCGAATCGATGCCGGCGCTCGCGAACGCTTCTTATGTGCGCGATCCCAGGGCCAGTTGGCTGTACATGATTGGGCGCGTCAAGCCGGGCATGGCCATGGAACCGTTGCAACAGAAAGTCAGCGCGCTGGTGCGGCAATCCTTTTCTACGATCAAGGACTACGTCGAGGAACCAGGCAAATCGCTGCTGCCCAAGGTCCATGTGGTTCTGACCCCGGGTGGCGCGGGCATCCAGCACATGCAGGAGGAATATGCTTCGAAGCTTCACCTGTTGATGTGGGTTGCCGGCATTGTCCTCATGATTGCGTGCGCGAATATCGCCAACCTGCTGCTGGTGCGCGGGATGGCGAGGCGAACGGAGTTGTCGGTGCGTACGGCACTGGGAGCCATGCGCGGAAGAATCATCCGGCAGTTGTTGACCGAAAGCGTTGTACTGGCCCTGATGGGCGGACTTGCGGGACTGGTGGTGGGCTACGTTGGGGCACACATGCTGCTCAGTCTCGCATTTCCAGGGGAACAAAATGTTCCCATCCACGCGGGTCCGTCTCTGGTGGTCATTGGCTTTGCCTGCGGTCTGTCGTTGCTTACTGGCATTTTGTTCGGAGTTGCCCCAGCTTGGATCGCTACCAATACACAGCCCGTGGATGCGTTACGGGGCGGAGCCCGGATGACCGCGACCGGAGCATCGCGGCTGCAGCGCTCGCTGGTGGTGCTGCAAGCGGCCCTCTCCCTGGTGCTGCTGGTGGGCGCCGGATTGTTTTCGCAAAGCCTGCACAAGCTGCAAAGCACCGACCTCAAACTGGACGCGAAGAACCGTTACATCGTGCACATCAATCCGCAGGCAGCCGGATACTCGCAGGCCCAGTTGGAGGCGCTCTACCGCACGATCGAGCAGCAGTTCCACGCATTGCCGGGCATCAAGCATGTCGGCATCAGCACCTACACTCCAATGGAAGACAACAACTGGGGTTCTGGTGTTCAAGTGCTTGGGCAGCCGTCTCAGGAGAAGGGCGCGTCCTGGGTGAGAGGGAACGCGGAATATCTCGATTCCGTGGGTACTCACGTACGAATGGGCCGCGGCATTCAGCCGCAAGACACGCCCACGAGCCGTGCCATCGCGGTGGTGAATCAGGCGTTCGTAAAAGACTTCTTCAAAGACGGAACCAATCCCATCGGTCAGCATTTCGGCTCATACGGTCCGGAATCCTCGGGTGATTTCGAAATCGTAGGTGTGGTCGAGGACACCGCCTACACCAGCGTGTACTGGAAAAACCACAGCATGTTTTTCGTGCCAGCGATGCAGCGGCCCCCGAGTGATAAGGAACCTATTGAGGACGACTTGTCACTGTATGCGGGCGCGATCGTGCTCGAGACCGATCGTCCCATGAACGACCTGGAAAGGCTGAGTCGAAGCACCCTTTCGGCCATCAATCCCAATCTGACAGTTGTGAAGTTCCAGATCTTTGCCGAGCAGATCGCGGATCGCTTTCACGGCGAGCGCCTGATCGCGCGGCTGACGACGCTGTTTGGCGCACTGGCGCTGCTGCTCGCGATGATCGGCCTCTACGGCGTGACCGCCTACACGGTGGCGCGGCGCACTCCGGAAATCGGCATCCGCATGGCGGTGGGGGCAGAACGGGCGAGTGTGGTCGCCATGGTGATGCGGGGGGCGGTCATTCAAATCGCCATAGGATTGGCCATCGGACTACCCGTAGCAGTGCTGGGCGTTCGCCTTATCAAGACGCAGCTTTACGAAATCACCAGCGTCCATCCGATGCTCGTTCTTGCCTCAACGGCAACTCTCATGGCGGCTGCCTGTGTCGCCGGGATTATTCCGGCAAAGCATGCGGCATCCATCGATCCTGCGCAGGCGTTGCGCTCCGAGTAGAAGCGCGGATCCCCACGGTATGGGACGACGAGTCCCAAAAAAAGGCCGGGCCGCAGAACAGTGGAAGCGTTCTAGCTCGCTATGTTGACACATGCGGCGGCACTGCGTCTAAACGCTGGTCCACTGTGTCGCGAATTGCGACGCAAGCAGGAGAAATCTTCCATGAGACGCACGTTGCCAGTGCTTATGCCATTCATGTTGCTCGCCGCGGTGAGCCTTTGCGCCCAGACGCAGTCGCAGACCGCTGCTCCGAGTCCGGCGCGCTCTCGATCCGAAGAGATGTTGGACAGGTGGAATGATATTGGGAACAAACTCGTCGCGATGGCGAAGGATTTTCCCGAAGACAAATACGACTTCAAGGTGCAGAAGGACCAGCGCACCTTCGCACTGAATCTTCTCCACGCCGCAGCTCTGGATTTTGTTCTGATACGCAGGATTTCTGGATCAAACCTCGGACCTGACTTCGGCGAGGGCGACAATCCTTCGCGTGACGCGTTCAAGACCAAAGCTGATGTGGTGAAGTTCGTGCAGGAGGCCGTCACGGACGGAGCGCAAGTGATTCAACAGCAGGGCGACGCGGGGCTGGACAAGACAACGAAATTTTTCGGCAACCGGCTAGCCCACAACTCCAGCATCTGGACGTTCGCCATTGAGCACAGCGGCGAGCACTATGGTCAACTCGTGGTGTACTACCGTGCCAATGGCTTGGTGCCACCGGATAGCCGTCGCTAGAAAATCCGCGCCCTCAGGCACACCATCGAGTTATGTGATTGAGGCGAATAGTACACCGGGAGGACCTGCCAATCTCTCTAATTTCAATACTGGCAATGCTCTGCTGACGTTGGTTGTCCCTGATGTGCCCTCTGGTACCTACTTACGAGTTCGTGCCGACAGTAGTTGCGGGACCAGCCATCCAACGAGGTGCTGACCGTGGTCCGGTGATGGCGTGTCCGGCCCAGATCTTACGTTGCCCATTTTCGAAAGAATTGAGGAAATACAAATCGCGAGTCGTGCCCGGTCGTCCATATAGGATGGTGAAACAATCCGCTCGCATGTTCGAGGTTGAGTCTTGAGGTTGTACTAGCAGCTTGCAGCTCGGGGGCCCGCCAGCATCCCCACTTTCTTCCCATTACCTTCGTGATCTAGGGAGGCGTTACTGACGCGACTAGAGTTGCTTCATGGGACTTTCATCGATGGTGGTTTCGCGGGACTGGCAAGAAGTCAGTGTTCTGGAATGCATCCTGGGTGGTCTCCACATTGATTGCGATGTCGAGTCGCGTCCGGAGCGGGCGCAAGCCAAATTGGCGAAGTCGAAAGTAGATGCGCTGATTGTCGACTGCGACCTGAGTGGGGCCGACGAGTTCCTGCGTAATCTGCAGCGTGATTCACAATTTCCCTTGAGCACACCGCTGGTCGTCATGAGCGGCCCGCGCCGGCGCCAAGACATCGACGCCACGGGTGCGCTGTTCAGCTTCGAGAAGCCCATCTCGGTCGAGCAAGCAGTACGAACGCTCTCCGCAGCGCGCAATCTTATTCTGGACGGCCGGCTGCGATATCACCGTCAGGCCGTCGACGTACCGGTTTCGTTGCTTTGTGGTCCGCACAAGAAGCTGCAGGCAGAATTGCTGAATTTGAGCCAGGGCGGGATCGGCGTGCGCGTGGATCGCGATCTGGATGTGCGGCAACCGATTCAGCTTTCGTTCAAGCTGCCGGGCACCCGCTACACGGTGAAAGCGCAAGGCGAAATCGCGTGGACGGATCAGCAGGGGAACGCCGGGATTCGCTTCCTGGACCTGCCGCAGCGTCTACAGCACAGCTTGCAGCTGTGGCTCGCGCAGCAATATTTCGCGAACTAAACCGCGACTCACTGGAGTTTGCAAGCCGACCAACCCTGACCCCTCTCCCAACAGTATTATCGGAATCGGGCCCGCTGCTCTCGCATCGGCAGGTTTCTCCCGCGCACGGCCGTCTTAGCCAGTTGGGCACCGAGCGTGCCGCATCCTAACCAGGACCCCAAGCACCAGTACAGAGAAGTGAAGAGTCCGCAGACGCCGACGCCTACGAGCGCGGTCAATGGCCAGGCCGGAATCTCACGAGCAGTTGCCAAAAACGCGCAGAAGAACATCAGGATGGCGGAGAACAGAATCAGGCAGTCCATGAATTTGGCCAGCACAGTAGGTCTGATCGGTACGGGCCACCAGGCTAGCGAGATGACATCTTCAGTTTTTCTTGGGGCAGCCGCGCTCGCGGCTCTAAGGCCGACTCGAATGGCTGGTCGCGCGTAGGTCGAAAGGATCAGATCGTCTTGCTCGCCGGGGACCGGGTACGCGGGAGACGTCTGTTCCAACCCACGCATCAGGTTCGCGAAAATCCACTCATTGAGCTGACGGCAGGTCTGGCGGGAGACATCGGTGAAGCGAACGCCGGCTTGTCCGGAGGGGTTCGCCCAGCTGACGACCGCTCGCACGTCGAACCTGGATCTGGGCTTGAGCAAGTCAAAGCGCATCCGGATCTCTTGACCCGGACGAAGGGCGCCCACTGCCTGGACGGCTGCCCCATTCTGGCTCAGGTTGCGGATAATTCCGCCATTGCCTTCATCGAGGATTACGTAAATGAGCGAGTGGATGGGGTGCCGGTAATGGATACGCTGGTTGCCCGAGGCGTCCCGTGCAGGAGACGCCGCCATTCCAGGGAAGGACTGCATGGGGAAATCTTAGCCTTGAAGAGATGGAACCCTGCAGTAGCGGGAATGGTTCGGCGGATCGCTAATTAATTTTCAGGAAGCGGTGCGATGTTCGCCGGGTGACGGTTGAGGCTGATTTTTCAGGCGTCTAGCCTGATCGTAGGCCATTAGACGTTGCAGGTCGTAGCTGTAAGGGCCGTAGCCACGGAAGGCGTCTTCATCGAACAGGCGCTTGATGCCGCATCCGGTGCAGACCTGATAGGCGCAACCTTGCGAGCGGACCGGCCAGCTCATCTTGCTGTGCCAGCAACCCCGCAGGACAACGGCTGCCCCCGCCATGCCCGTGGCTAACAGGCCCATGGGCCAAAGCCAGCGAGAGCGCTTGGTTTTCTTCGAATTCGATTCTGGCTTTTCGGGTTCCACTACAAACCTGTGAGACTGACTTACATGTCAGGATATGACGATTTGCCGAGTAGGGCAATCGCCCATTGGGGGAGTATCAAAACGTTCTTCCCGTTTTGACGGCTAGTCGCTTTCGGCTTTGCTGTCAGTACTTTGGTGCGCTTCCTGTTCGCAGCGCTTCTGAATGACGGTCAGAATGGTTTCCTGCAGGTCCGTCATGACCGCATCGGTCCAAAGGTGAGCGTACCAGTTGAAATCGGTGGAAAGCCGGTGCTTGCTGGAAAGATGCAGCCGGGTATCCCCATCGGGCAGGGATTCGAGGATGTATTCGCCCTGCAATACATCGAAAAAAGGTCCACCGACTCGGACGTGCTCGTCCAAGGCCGTAGGCGGGATCTGATTTGTTTGGGCGTGGATCGAGAATGCAAGGCGGCGCTGAGGCTCCCAGGTGTCGATATTTTCGATAAACAGCACACCGTGCTGGAAGGTGGCGTGGCGAACTCCGCCGATCCCGGGAAATGAGAGTGTCGCCTCCACCGGACTGGGAAAACCGATTCGATGACTCCAGGAAAAAGGCAACTCGGAGGGATCGATGTGAGGCACGCGCTCAATGTTTTTCCAAACGACCTCGGGAGAGGCTCCGATAACGCGCACGTTTTCCACCCTGCGGACCTCCCGCCGGGTAAGAAGCTCCCGCAGCCATGGATCGGTCAAAAGCGGCAGCAGTGCGACCACGGCCAGGCACGCGTTCTTGGCGGCGATGGAGCGTGGAATGCGAATCACGAGTCCCGCAAGCAGGCCACCCAGGCTCCCACAGACGAGGCCGATGGGCGTGAACATGATCACGCAGATGAATCCTTCCCACAGCGCCAGGATCGTGCCGAACGCTCCTCCCAGCACGGTCACCCAGGGCAGGAGCAGCCAGATCCAGACCGGCTGCGGGCGACGTCGCTCCGCCACGAAGATCGTAACGAAGCCCATCGCCACGGGTACGAGGACGAGAAATGAGATGGACATCGCCGAACTCCACCTGGGCACGTTCCACTGCACCAGGGAACGGATCACCAGGCCATATACAAGGCCTATGCAGGCGCCCACCAGCAGCAGCCTCGAGTTGCGGCGGCTCCAGGGAGTGCCCGAGTTCGGGCCGGTTCCTTGTCCCCCGTGGCTGTCAAGCTCCATTCGCGTGTGGGTGTCGGGCTGATTGTCGTCCACAGAAACCCCTTTAGGAAACCGAGTTTAACCCATTGAAACTAAAGTGTATTAACTATTCCAATTTGGGATGATTTGAATCCGCTGAAATTTGCGAAGGTGTATGTGACTCTGGTGCAGCCATAGACGTTGCAACCCACCAGAAAGCCCGGTAACGTACCAGTAACAGCCTGTGTAATGCGGAGAAAACCCTAAGTCTTCCGAACTTCGGTAATGGGACAAGCGGCTCATTGACATGGGCATGCGCTTCGAACACACTGGCTGAACTTGAAAAGAGAGCGCGAGACTCTCGCACAACAGACCCCTTTGCATGGCGACTAACCCGTCGAACGCGGATCCAACACTTACGCTCGCCTCCATCGGTGCGCCGGCAAACGCACCAGATGCCCCGGCATCTCCGGATCAACGTGAAGCCTTACAGGCTTTGCTCGCCTTTTCCACATTGCATGATCAGATCCGGCGGCGACGCGCGGAGGAAGTCCGCTCGCATGCAGCCGGACACCATCGCGCCGATACCACTTGGGAATGCGAGCAGTTCGTTCTCGACGATGTTCTGCAGCTGGTTGCCGAACGGGCGCAGGCGATCACAGGAGCGGACGGCATTGCGATCGCACTCGCTGAAGGAGATGAGATCATCTGCCGCGCTTCGGCCGGATCGATGGCGCCGGATCGTGGCGTGCGTCTGGACGCAAAGGCGGGATTTTCCGGCACATGTTTCCGCACGGGAAAAATTGTTCGCTGTGATGATTCCGAGAAAGATCCACGAGTGAACGTACAAGCCTGCCGACGTCTGGGCACACGGTCAATGGTGGCGGTACCGCTGTTGGGCCAAGAAAGTGTCGTCGGGCTGCTGGAAGCATTCTCGACTCAACCTTATGGGTTCAAGGACAGTGATGTTCGCAGCCTCAATCTGCTGGCGGAATTGATTCTCGCGGCCCTCAAGCCTGAAGACGAAGATCGTATCGTACGTGCAGCGAGAGTTGCGGCCGCCGAACTGCACTCGGAAGAACTGAATACCCTTCGCCAGATTCCTCTGACTCCAGCACTCCCCGCGGCGCCGGTAATCCCAGCCGTACCCGAACACATTCCGCTGGAATTTTCCAAAGACGATATCGCGCCTGACCTTTACCGGGAGAGCGGCGCCACCAGCCGTTTCAAGTTCGTGATCGCGGCGCTTGCGATCTCGGGAGTGTTGCTGGCAGGAGGGTTGTGGTGGAGGTTCCGGCGAGCCTCACCTAGCGCCGGGTCGACGCTGCCGAGCATCACCGTGCCCGCAAATTCGGAGAGTCCGGCGGCCAGCGAAAATACATCATCGGCCGCGGCATCCCTGCCCGCTCCGCCCGTTCCGATCGCGTCGAGCGTCTCGGCGGCTAGAGGGCGAACTGTGGTTAGCGGGGTGCATCCGTCAATCTCGAACGGCGTGAGCACCGTTGTGATTGACCTTCAGGCTCCGGTGCAGTACCGGAAGAACCGGCTGCCCAATCCGGAGCGCGTTTATTTCGACCTGCTAAACACCAGGCTGGCGCCGGGCATGAACGGCCGAATCATCGAAGTGAAAGATGGCCCGATCAACCGGATCCGCGTCGCGCAACCCTCTGAGAACGTGACGCGCGTGGTGCTGGAAACAAAAGCCGGATCGAACTTCTGGGATAATCTACAGGCAAATCCGAACCGGCTGGTGATCGAAGTCCGTGGTACGGAATCGCTAAAAGCTCAGCCCAAGTCCTTGGATGTGGTTCCGGCACAAGCGGCGCCAGAGATCAAGCCTGCCACTCCCTCGACCGCACCTCCTATTAGCGACAAGCAGTCGCGGGCGCTCACACCGAAACTACGCGTGGTCATCGACGCGGGGCACGGCGGTTGGGATCTGGGAACGGTCGGGCGCGAAGGGCTGCTGGAAAAAAACCTTGTGCTTGACGTCGCGCAGAGCCTGGGGATCCTGCTCACCAACAGACTAGGTTGTGAGGTCATCTACACGCGCAAAGATGACAACTATATTCCCCTTGAACAGCGCGCAGAAATTGCCAACCGCGCGCAGGCGGACTTGTTTATCTCAGTGCATGCCAACTACAGCAGCCTGGCGACCGCGCGCGGAGTGGAAACCTACTATTCCAGTTTCTTTTCGCCCCCGGAAGCGCGTGAGATTGAATTCCGCGAGAACGCCACGGCGACAACCATGAGCCAGGCGAAACTGTCGGGACGAGCACTCAAAGAAAAAGTCGAAGCGTCCAAAAAGCTTGCGGCCAGCGTGCAGCAGGCACTCCACGGAACGCTGTCATCGGGCAATTCGCAGATTCGCAATCGGGGCGTGCGCGAGGCGTCGTTCGTCGTCCTGACAGGGACGGAGATGCCCTCCGTCCTGGCGGAGGTTTCTTTCGTCAGCAGCCCTGCCGACGAGGAGCGCTTGCGCAATCCGATCTATCGGGAACAGATCGCGGAAGCTCTCTACAAGGGGATTGAGAAGTTCGCCAACACGTCCCACCGCGTGAAGCTGGCCTCAGCCGGAGCGCCGGCCTCCGGGCAATAAATCGCATTGCGCTCGCAGGCTGCGCCCGCCCAACATTGATCACAATCTGCTAGGGCGCAGTACCCGCCTCTCCGTACTTTTGCAGCCACTTTAATTCCTCGCGCACCTTGATCTTCCCGTGCCATGGATTCTTGGCGAGAGAATGACCTTCGCCAGGAAAAACCAGGAGCGTACTCGGAATTCCAAGGGAGTGCAGCGCGTGATCCAGAAGATAGTTCTCGGAGACGGCGACGCGAATATCACTGGCGCCGGCAACGAGGTGTGTAGGAGTCTTCACCTTGTGCATCTGGAAGAGCGCGCCTTCCTCATAGTAGCGCTTGGCCGCTTCCCAAGGGCGCCCGCCGAGGAAGTACGCATCATCGACGGTCATGTCATCGTTGCCCCAGTTGCCAGCATGCTCGACGGCTCCGGCCCCGGTCACCGCCGCTTTGAAGCGATCGGTCTGGGTGATCAGCCAGTTCGTCATGTAACCGCCATAGCTATAGCCGCCGATGGTGAGGTGGTTTGGGTCGGCGATGCCAGCTTTGACCAGAGCGTCGACGCCGGTGAGGATGTCTTTGCCCGGACGCGACACGATTTCAGGCACGATGCCGCTGAGAAATTTATCTCCGTATCCAGTTGAGCCGCGATAGTTGGGCTCGAAGACCAGCCAGCCATTCGTTGCCGCCAAACGATCCCACTGGTACCAGTCTGCCTCGAAATGATTTCCGTCAGCGTCGGCGGGACCACCGTGGATCAGGGTCAGCATGGGCAAGTTCTTCGCTTCGAACTTCCCTGGCGGGTACAACAGCATGCCTTCTACCTTCGTTCCGTCGTCTGAGGTCCACTGAAAGGCCTTGCCTTGCGGAAGATCGCGTTCGGTGAAGAGTTTGTTGAATGCTGTGATGGGGCGCGCCTGCTCGAGTTTGTCGACGCTATCGGCGAGGTAGATCTCCATCGGCTTGTCGAGCGAGGAATAGACGAAGGCAATCCGGGACGAATCGTGCGCCGCCGAGACGTGGCCATAGGTGCCTGGCCATCCTGCGTGTTTCTGGAAGGCATCCTTGGGGTCGGCCTGTGAGTAGAGCTGAACTTCAGTGCCCAGGCGAGAAGCCGCCAGAATGCGGCCGCTGGAGAGCAGGGCGTGCGGTCCAACGGAACCGTTGAAACTTGACGCCCACCGCTGCAAGTCTCCACTATCGGTATCTACCCAGTAGAGACGCTGCTGGTAGTCGGTGTATTTTCCTTCTACCGATCCCTGGTTGACAGCAAAGAATAGATGGCGGCTGTCTTTTGCCCAGGTGAGATCCTGCTCGAAGCCTTCGTTGTGCGTGAGTTGATGAGGTTTCGTTTCGCCCGATGACGCAGCCGCGAGATCGACCGAATAGACTTCAAACTCATCCAGTTTTTCCTGGCGTTCAGAGACCGACGTGGTCACAAAGGCGAGACGGCGGCCATCGGGCGCGACCGTCATCTGCTGTACTCGCCATGGGGTGCGGGAGATCGTGCGGGCAGTGGTGGTTGTGCCTGCTTCTTTTTGTGCCTTCGGCGTCTCGGCTGTTCCGCTGGCGGCATGGGTTTTAATCGCGCCGGCGACATCGAGGCTATAAATCACATCGCCGCGTTCCCCTGCGCGATACTGCACAGTGTCTTTCCAGAGTTCCTTATAGCCGTCGCGTTGCTTCTTGTCCCACGGAATACGCGTGGCGAAGTAGATCGTCTTCGAATCCGGCGACCACGCGAAGGCGTGGACTTCCTCCTCGCCCGAGGTGATCGGGAATGCCTCGCCACCGTCGGGTCGAATCAGGTAAACCTGCGCCACGGACTCACTGGCTTGACCTTCCCTGGCGTCCTCGCTTTCTTCCTCGTCCCGTGCCTTTCCCCCGGGTGAGCGCCGTTCGGAGAGGAAGGCGATCCAGCGGCCGTCGGGCGACCAGTGCGGAGAAGACTCGTGCCCGGACTGCGTGAGCCTCCGCAAGGAGTCGGACGTCTGTCCATCCCGGTAGAGCCAGAGATCCGTCTGAAAGATCTGGCGATCCCAGTCGGCCCGTTCGGCAGCGATGACTACGGAATTTCCATCCGGCGAAACCTGAACAGCGCTGAATTCGACGTAATTGAAAAATTCGTCGAGGGAGATTTTTGGTTTATCGGCAGCGAAGCAACGGCAGGCCAATGTCAGAAGCAGAGCAACAACACACAACCGAGTTTTGGTCATAGGGAAAAGGTGCATAGAGAGATATCACTGGCAGGGCTAGAGCGCAAATCGAAGAATGCAGACTTGTGATCCGCGGTCACACCAAAAATCAAGGAACTGGATCCGCGTTCTTCAGAGCGTCGTCGAGCGATTGATTGTTTTTGGGAGCGCCTTCGAGCAAACGCCAGCCATCGTCGTAATGTTTCATCCCGACGGTCGACTTGTATTGCAAGCCGCCGACGTTCAAGGCAGAACCAACCTCATTCAACGGCACCCATTTCCATGTGAAGTCGACGTCCGCGGTATTTTCGCTTTTGCTGATCGCAGTCACGGAGACGAGTTCCCTTCTAGCGGTCGGGATGCTGAAGTATTCCTTGCCGGTTTCAGTGCCGCGGATCAGGTCGCGAAACGTGTCCACCCCCGCGGGAGTCATCGCGACTTCATAGCAAGGCGGTGGAGTGACTTGCGGTGGACAAGAAGTCGGCGCGCCAATAATCCATCCGTGACGCTGGAGAACCGTGTATTGCGGAGAAGAAAAGTCCTTCACAGAGACCGGGCCGATGCGCAGCCAGAATTGTTGTTGCGCGGTAAAGACGTCAGAACCCGCGATGAGTGTGGAGGCCAGGCGCCGAGTGAGGAAATCGCGCGGTGAACAAGCCGTAAAGCACAACAACACCGCGACGAGGCCGAGTCTTCTCATCGAGTAACGGAATCGCATTTCCCAGGATTAGCGTCGATGGGTGATTGTAACGAAACCCGAGGCGCGATGCGGCAAGAAAGGATGGGCCGTGGTCTGAGTTTCAAACTGAGCCGCCCACCGACCGGGAACCGGCGTCTTGCAATCGGGGCAGTTCCCTTGCGGCGTGACCCGGTACGACTGGATGCGATACCCGAAGCGCTGGATCAATGTCGCGGCGCACTGCGCGCAACGGGTATCCTCCAGGTTTCCGACCTGGCCGGGCAGGTTCCCGGCGTACACGTAACGGAGTCCGGCGCGCTTCCCGATGCGGGCGGCACGTAAGAGGTCGGGTGGCGTGGTATCGCCCGGGTCCGTCATTTTGTAGTCCTTGTGAAATGCGGTCACGTGCCAGGGGATGTCGACAGAAACGCTGGCCACGAACTCCGTGAGTCTTTGGAGTTCGTCATCGGAATCGTTGAAGCCGGGGATCAGCAGCGTCACAATCTCAAGCCACAACCCCATCCGGTGGAGGCTGCGAATGGTGTCGAGGATTGGCTGCAGGCGGCCGCCTAATTCATGGTAGTGGCGATCGTTGAAACTTTTGAGATCGACCTTGTAAAGATCGAGCCACGGTCGAAGGTATTCGAGCACCTGCGGCGTGCCGTTGCCGTTGGAAACAAATCCCGTGATGAGTCCGGCGGCTTTGGCCTCCTTGAGAATCGCCACTGCCCATTCAGCGGTAATCAGAGGCTCGTTGTAGGTGCTGACAAGAATCCGCGCGCCTTGGCGGAGGGCATCTCGCACGAGCGCTTCTGGAGAGGCTTCGAGCGGGGTGGAAACGGCATGGGGATCACGGAGCGCCTGCGACGTTACCCAGTTCTGGCAATAGGAGCAATGCAGATCGCAGCCCAACATGCCGAAGCTGTAAGCCAACGCGCCGGGATACGCATGGAAGAAGGGTTTCTTCTCGACGGGGTCGCACTGCACTCCGCCGACGTATCCCCAGGGGACATACAGTTTGCCGCCGCGGTTGAAGCGGACTTTACAGACGCCCGGCTGGCCTTCGGGTATTGGGCAACAATGGCCGCAGGCGAAACAACGCACGCGCCCGCGATCCAGCGGCTCGTACAACTCACCTTCGCGCACATGCTGGTCAACTACCTCGCGAAGGGTCGGCATGGAACTACTCCTTACCCCATTTTACTGGAGATTCGAGCCCGGACGGCCTTGGCCGGTGGTCAGTAGGACGATTCACTATTCATCAACGGTGGATGCTCCTTCAGGAAATTGTTCGCTTCTTTCTGAATGGCAAGCGCCTGGGCACGGGTTAGCTGCGACGTCATGAAAGCGACTCGAACTTTGCTGGCCTCCTTGCCGGAGGCTCGAGCCAGCACGGACCAGAAGTAAGCCTTGGTGAGATCCTTGCGGGCACCGTGTCCGAGCCAGTAGTAGGCGCCCAAAGTATCCTGGGCTCCAACGTGTCCCTGCTCGGCAGCTTTCAGAAACCATCGCAATGCGAGCGAATAGTCCTGCGGTACATCTTCGCCGGTGGCGTAACGCGTAGCGAGGGCCACTTGCTCGTAGGGGTCACCTAACTCAGCACGCTTGCGGACCTCTTCCAGGGACACGGGCTGTACCGGAGGATTTACGCTGGGCTTCGCAACCGCTGCAATGGGCGTGTGGAGAATTTCGATCGAGCTCCTTTTCGCGGGACGAAATTTTCCGATGACCCACGGAGCCAACAAATAGCCGAGAACTACCACGATCGAAACTGCTGCTATAAGCAGCAACACCAGGTGCCGCTGCGGAAAGCGCATCGCGGATCGCCCTTCTTCTTGCTCATCAAGGGAGGATGCGAAGGGAAAGGAATTGGGACCGCCACCGCCCGATCCAAGGGAAATCGAATTTCGGTTCTGTCTAGGTCGAGAGCTTGCCGAAGGATTGCGAGGCGGTTCAAAAATGCGAGGCCGATTCGCGCGATTGATGGCAGCCAGCACTGTATCCGCGAGCCGTTGAAGGATGGTTCCGTCTCGTTCATTAAAGGCGCGTGGGGTCGAAGAGAAAACCTCGAGCAGACCAATGACCCTCTCGCCGAGCCGGATCGGGACGGCAACGATCGAACGAATGCCTAATTCGCGGCAGCTTTCGCGATCGACCCTGGGATCGGTTTCCGCGTCATCGCAGCGTTGGAGGAAACCGGTGCGCGCACAGTAGCCTGAAAATCCAGAGCCGACTTCGAAGGTGACGCCGACGGGTGGCGCGTCGCCGCAACTTGCTCGGCACAGCATCTCCCCGCTTTCAGAGAGCGCGATTGCCGCCCCGTTGGCCCGTGTGAATGTTCGCGACCGATCAGCGATTAACTGCAGTGCGGCGGTGAGGTTGTTTCCTTGCGCTTCTACCTCGCGCTGCACTGCAGCGAGCGCCGTTAGCGTGGTGGTGTAGTCCGCTTGGGTTTGCGGCTCGCGAACATCCAACTGTGGTGCTTTCGCGTTCCAGCGGTCGACCTCAAGCTGCATGTCGCTGCGACGAGCGGCATAGTTTGCAGCACCCACCATGGCGTTGAGGAAGAGCCACTCTTTCAACTTGCGGCGCGATTCCGGCGGTAGTTCGGGGAATTGCAGGCCGAGCCGGCCCTTCCGGTCTGACCAAACAACATACCCTGTGGTTTGGAGATAAGTTTGTGTTTCCGAAAGATCCAGACAAAGATTCAGCACGCGGTTGACGTGCCATGTGGACGACGTTTGTATGGAAATGCCGCGCTCGCTGATGTCGAGAACTTCGCTCAGGTCAAGCACCATATCGTCGGCGCTGCGATTGAGGCTGGCGTATGCGGGCGAGTGAACCTTCTGACGAACGAACTTGCGGCGATTACGCGGAAGTGGCTTCAGGAGCCGGCTGGATTTCGCGGTCTGAGGCCCGGTGGGTTCCATGTCGCTTATGGAAACCTAATATTACCCCGATCGCGAAAGAAAGGAAGTAACTCCGAACACAATCAGAAGGGCAGTCTGCCAAAAAGTGTCATTGTTTCGATTTATCCGCTGCTGCAGGTGCGCAAGGACGAACTACGCCGGCCATTTCTGGCGCTGCGGACGGGGCGACGACAGCCGCGTCATCGCCGCGACCATCACGCTGGACAGCAACTGCATAGTCGCGACGTCGCGGTGGTCGAAGGCGTAAGGAGTCGCCGACAAAACCTCGAACAGCCCGAGAGTCCGGCGATAGTGACGTAAGGGGGCGACCAGAATCGAACGCGCGCCCAATCTCCGGCAACTGGCAAGATCGACACGAGGATTCCTTTCAGCGTCGTGGCAAAGCAGGATCTCGCCCGTCCGGACGCATTCGGCTGAAAGGCCGGAATCGGTCTGCAGGTGAACGCCAAGATCTGGCGCAGTCCGGCCGCTGCGGGCACGGCAAACGATCTCCCCGCCGGAGCGCAATGCGATGGCTGCGCCGGTTGCGCCCGTCAAGGATTGAGCGCGCTCGGCAATGATGTTGATTCCCGGTTCGAGGGTTAACTCGCCGGGATGAATCTCCAATTCCGTGCCGCCGAGTTCGTGGCTGGCGTCCGACATCCCCACGGTCCGCAGATGATGCCGTCCGGCCTGCATGGCCACCGAGGCGGCGGGCTTTTTCTCGGCGAGTGTGATTGGGTCCGGCACGGTGCGCAGCAGGTCGCGCACAAGGCGGTCGAGTTCAACGTCCTGAATCACGTGAGCCGTTTCCTGTCCACGCAAGGATCCGCCAAGCACGCGCGACAGACTGAGCATCGCTTTGCTGCCGCAAGCCAGGCAATACGGGCTGTTGTTCTCGCTGATTAATTCGCATTCCGCACAGAACACCGCGCTTTGCAGGGACAGAAAATGTGCTTTTTGCGCCGTCGCCCAGCCCAGGTACATTTTTCTCAGTCTTTCCGCTGCGTGAACGTCTGGACAAAGTAAATGTGCATAGCCTCACTAAGAAGTGACACGACTGGTTCAAGGCTGTGGATAATCTGTAATTAGGGCGATACGCTTCTCGCTCTCGAAACACTAACCTGAGGGGCTTCGAAAACCGTCCTGAGGCGGATTGCGAGGACAAGAGAAAGCGGGCAAATTGGGTACTACTGGCCCCTGAGTGTCGCTGACACCGCTTCCAACGCGGTATATACTTTAGCTTCTCGCACGGGCGGCTGAGGGGGGATCAGCCAGCCCACGGCCCCCTCTCGCGAGAAATTTTTCTGCTTCCCTTTTTTCCAATAGGACCCATGGGAGAGCACGGGCGTTTTCAGCGCGAAAAAGACCCATCGACACACGCCGATGCCGGTGCCGCCGTTCGATCTCCGTCGAGCGCCCCGGGGAGTTCGTCTTTCGACCTGCCACCGCCCCCGGACACGCCGACAATGCCACTCGGCGGGTCCGGCCCTGACGCTCCCACGGTCTTGCCTCTGTCCAGTGCTTCCCCCTCTGACACCCCAACTTTGGCCGATGTGGGTTCGCCCCCTCCTCGGGGAGGTGCGCCTACTCAGGCTGCGCGGGCTCATCTAGCGGAGATGAGTGAAGGCACGATTCTCGCTGGGCGTTACGAAATTCTGCGGACGCTAGGGCAAGGTGGCATGGGCGCCGTCTACAAGGCGAAGGACCTGGAAGTGGATCGACTGGTCGCGCTGAAGGTGATCCGGCCCGACCTGGCAAGGAACCCTGCGATCATCGATCGCTTCAAGCAAGAACTGCGCCTCTCCCAGCGGGTCACGCATCGCAACGTAATCCGCATATACGACCTCGGTGAGGGCGATGGTGTGAAGTTCATCACCATGGAGTACATCGAGGGAGAAGATCTTCGGACGCTGATCCATGAGCGCAAGAAGTTCACGCCAGAAGAAGCCGTTGCGGTCATGGAGCAGGTTTGCCTGGCGCTGGACGCAGCTCACGCTGTGGGAGTCATTCACCGCGACCTGAAACCGCAGAATGTTATGCAAGACGCAACCGGCCGGGTCCTGGTCATGGATTTCGGGCTGGCGCGCACGCTTGAAGGCGATGGAATGACCCAGACGGGTGCTCTGGTCGGGACCATGGAATATATGTCGCCCGAGCAGGCGCTCGCCAAAGAGCTTGATCAGCGGTCTGACATCTTCAGTGCCGGGTTGATTTTCTATGAATTGCTGACAGGGCAGATGCCCTATCGAGCCGACAGCGCTCTGGCCAGCCTGATCCGTCGCACTCAGGAACGCGCGAAGCCGATTTCCGAGCATGACGCGACCATTCCGCAGCCGCTTAGCAACATCGTCAGCAAGTGCCTGGAACGTGAACCGGCGCAGCGTTACCAGACGTCCAAGGAACTTCTGGCCGATCTTGAAGCCTGGCAAGGCAAACGGGCCGCCGGGGCAGTCCACTTCGAAAGCGTTCGGCCGTGGGGCCAAACGATTCCCTGGCAGTGGATCGGGGGAATCGCGGCCGTTCTCATCCTTGCCGTCGTCGGTTTCTTGTTCCGCGACAAGCTGCGCAGCGCTGCCCGGTTCCCCGCAAACTCCAAGCCCGAAGTCGCGCTGGCTATTCTGCCGTTCCGAAACGCTTCGCAAGACCCGTCGCTCGACTGGTACGGTTCGACCCTCGCCGACATGCTGAGTTCAGGCGTAGGACAGTCGGCGCATCTGCGCATGGTCTCGCCCGACCGGCTGCACCAGATGCTGCACGATCTCCGGATCGGATCCGACACGGTCGTGGATCCGACCATCCTGCGCCGCGTTGGGGATTCCATCAACGCCGACACGGTAATCTGGGGGCAATACGCGAAGTTCGGCGATCAGATTCGCATTGACGCCAACATCCAGAATCTAGCCACCGGGAAAACCACCGCCCTCAAGGCTGAAACCAGTGAGCAGGGGTTGCCCGCGGCGATCGACACGCTGGCCGATTCGATTCGCAAGAATCTGTCGCTGTCATCCGACCTGGTGAAGGAACTGCAAGCGCAATCCTTCAAGCCATCCACTAATTCTGTCGACGCGCTTCGCAGCTTCACCCAGGGCGTGGAGTTTATGCGGCAGGGTAAGAACCTGGAAGCGATCAAGCCGCTGCAGGAGGCCACTTCTCAGGATCCACAGTTTGCGTTGGGGTACTCGAAGTTGAGCGAAGCCCAAGCCTCGCTGGGCTATGACAACGACGCGGATGGCTCCTCGCGGAAAGCTGTCGGCCTCAGCGACAAATTGCCGGCACGCGAGCGATACCTGATCCTGGCCAACCGTGCGCGGGTTACGCACGATAACGCCAAGGCAATCGAATACTACGAGAACCTAGCCAAGAGTTCGCCCGAAGATCTGGACGTGCAATTGACTTTGGGCGGGCTGTACGAAACGACCAGTGTTCTCGATAAGGCCGGGCAACGCTACGCCTTCGTCCTGCAGCGCGACCCGAAATCGACCGACGCTTTACTCGCAATGGGCCGCGTGTGGGTGATGAGCGGCAATGCGCAGAACGCTTTGGAGTACTTTGAGCGGGCTCGCAGCGTCGCGATCCAGACCGACAACCAGGAGCAAACCGCCGCCAGTCTTCATGCACTGGGTGTTGCCTACGAACAGCTCAACAAATACGACGAATCTTTGCGCAATCTGCAGGAGGCGTTGGCCCTCCGGCGGCGCATCGGACAGAAGCGAGGAATGGCGGTCAGCCTGAATGAAATCGCCAAAGTCCAGGCGCAACTCGGCGATACGAAATCCGAACTTGCGAGCTACACCGAAGCTCTCCAGCTCAGGCGCGACATCGGAGATAAACGGGGAGTGGGCGGCACCCTGCTCGACCTGGGCAATTTTTACGATGACAAGGGCGATCACGACAAGGCGCTCGACTACTACAAGCAATCGCTGCAGATTGAGCGCGAGGTTGGCGACGAGAGTATGCAGGCCATTTGCCTGAACAACATCGGCAACGCCCGCTTCGCCAAGGGCGAGTATGAAGATGCCCTCACCTATTTCCAGCAGGCGCTGCAACTTCGTGAGAAATCTAAAGTTCCCGAAGACATCGTGGAGAGTGTCCACAACATCGCCGAAACATCGGCGAAGATGGGCCAGTTTGATCAGGCCGTCACCGATTACATGCGGGCACTTGATCTCCGCCGCAGCATTGGTGATCCGCGGGGCGGGGCGATCGAGTCCTACAGCCTGGGCACGATTTTCCAGAATCAAGGGCGCTTCGGAGCCGCACTCAACTCCAAGGAAGAGGCGCTTAAGGCCTTCACAGATCTCAAGGACCGGACCTTCTGGATGGCGGAAATTCTAGGCGGCTACGGCAGCATTCTGATCGAGATTGGGCGTGGTGAGGAAGCTCCCAAGTACCTGGACGATGCCCTGAAACTCTCGCGGGACCTGAAGAACGATGGAATGGTGGCGCAAACATTGGGCTATCAGGGCGATGCCTCTTACTATGGCGGAGATCTGAAGGCTGCAAGGAGCCTGTATGAGCGCGCGTCGCAGGCTGCCGAGCGATCCACTGAGACCGACAAGAAGCTGATCGCGAAGATGAATCTTGCGAAGCTGGCCATGCACGAGGGCCGCGCTCGCGAGGCCGTAGCGACCTTGCGCTCTCTCGTCCAAAAGGCGGATGCCTTGGGATTGAAGTACATTGCGATTCGAGGCTCGCTCCTGACGGCGGAAGCGATGGTTCAGATTAAAGACTACGCGCATGCGAAGTCCGAACTGGACCAAGTGTTGCTTCGCTCTGACAAACTCGGCCTACAGCCGGTTTCTGCGGAAGCTCACTTTCTGCTGGGCACGATCGCCCGCGCTTCTGGAAACAACACTGATGCGCAGAATCACTACCGGCAAGTTGTCCGCTTGCTGGAACCGATGTCGAAAGAGAAGGGCGCGGAGAAGGTTCTGCAGCGCTCCGATCTCAGCACAATGCACACGGAATCGAATCGACTTCTGCAATCTGCCAAGTAACCCGAACTTCTTAGAAACCCTTTAACCGCAAAGCATGCCAAGAACAGCCGCTAAGGGCGCGAAGAAAATCTTCTCTTGTTGTCACGATTGTGCTCTTTGCGATCTTTGCGGATCTTCTTTGCGAACATCGCGGTTAAAAGCTTTTTCCACGCAAAAAGAATGCAGGCCTGAACGGCCTGCATTCTGCTGACGACTTGTGCCATGAGCCCGTCTGGAGTTCCGCAAATTTGCGGAACTCCAACTTGGCTCATTACCGGGTGCTGACCAGTGTCTTTGCGGTCGACGTACGATCCGGCCTTCGATCAGGATCAGGATTGAATCCACTGATCGTAGCCGTATCGCTGATGACGGTTCCTACAGGGGCCGTCACCTTTACCGTCACCACCAGGAATTGCAGACCGAACTTGTCCAGATTCCCGACCTGGCAGCTCACGGTGCTTCCGTCGAAGCTGCAGGCTGTATTGGAGCAGCCTCCAGTCAGCGAACAGAGCGCGTAGCTGCCGAGTGTGGTTCCCGACGGTATCTTGTTGCTCAGAGCGACGCCCTGACCAAGCGATGGACCGAAGTTCGTTGCGGTTGCGACGTAGGTAAGGTTGGCATTCGGCTTCACCTTCGGGCTGGCGAGGTTCAAAATGTCCAGATCCGCCGGCCCGTAGGTCAGGTTCTTTACAGCCACGAAGCAGGAGAAACTTGGCCTGCTAGATCCTTTGGTGGTTGGGTCGTTCCGCGTTTGCAGGAACTGAGTGATGATGTTCAAGTCAAACGTGATGCCAGGGCCGCATTCCTTCCCGGTCGCCTTTAGGAACCCCGGGCCCGTGATGGGCGGTCCGGCCGGTACGTCGTAGCTGGTAGCAACGTCGTAATTCACGTTGTTGCAGGTCGCGCCCGTGCACAGCGCATGGAACTCGATGCACTTGCCACCCGTGCTGTCATAGGGAACGCACTGAGCGTTCGGGAAGTTGGGCCCAGCATTAAATGAGCCCGGATCGACCGGAACTTCTTTGACCGAAAGCGTCTCGATGCCCACGTCCGGCTTCACCTTGTAGAGATAGCTACCGAAAATGAAGGGCGTGAACGTGTTCGCCGGCAGGTTGGTCTTTGTGATGGTCTGGTCACTGCTGTGCGAGGTGAACGTCCAGCTCAGGATGTCGTCAGCTTCCTGGAAGAATCCGGTGGCAGCGGTGAGTCCGACATACGCGCTATCGGCAACGTTATCGCTCGGATTCGCGAGTTGCAGCAGAGTGCTCAAATCCACCGGCACGCCGTCGCCCTCGAATACGGCGAGGCCGTCGATGGTCACTTGCATGACCGAACTGGAACAGAATTCGCATCCCGGAGGAATGGGGATGCCTGTCGTGTATTCGATCTGAACGGTATGCGGGGCTCCATCCGCCAAGCTAACCGGGGCGGTGGCCAGACTGATCTCGCACTGCGTGTGAGCTGCCGAGTTTGCCTGCAGACCGCAACTCTGGATCGCGACGTGGTTCGCGGGCGCGTTGCCGCTGCCGTCCCATTCGGGATCCGTCTCGTTCGCGTAGGTGTCGAACTCGACTGCGAGACTGTTGTCGATTCCCTGGTAGCCAATGCCGCCGCCGCCATCGCCGACCGCCTGCAATCCGGCGCCCGAGTTCTGGATGACGAACGCAATTCCATCAGCGGTAGGCTGCGAAGGATTGGTGATCTGAAATTTGAAGGTAGTCGAAAACCCGTTCGACACGGGCTGCAGAATCGGGTACCACGCAGCGCCCACCTGGTTCTGCTGCGACGGGTTCAAGTGCAACACACCGCCGCTCACTGTGGGTTGGGTTCCGTTCAACTGAAGGTCTGTGGGCGTAGGGAAACTGGGATAGGAGGGACTCTGCGCCAGCACGGGAGTGGCGAGCGCAAGCGCTAGTCCCGTGATCAACGTGCAGACAAGGGCCGTTGTGCTCACACACTTGCTGCGGGCACAAACTGGGAGATCAAACGCCATAGGACTATCCTCCGGACAAGCTCGGACCTGGAAAAAAATGGGGAACCCGATACTTCAGTGATGGACCAACTACTTCGGCGGCGCTGTTGATGGGGAGAATCACAGCAGCCCAACCGACCGAGCACATGCAAGTGGGTACTTTTTCGGAACGCTAACGGAGACAAAACAGTCCGTTGCCGAAATCGCCCGTCAGAAGCCGAGTTTGGGCGGAACTCTCCTCCCAATGCGGCCTTTGAATTGTGCCCTTGGCCCATGCGAAAAGTCAAGGCATCGACTACGAAACAGATAGTACTTATTCGAGAACCGGCGTTTCGGAAAATGCAGGATTACGGGCCGGTACTGCGTATAATCGCCGGCACCACCCTGAACAACCCGGACGAAGTACTAAGCCTTTTACGTTTACGTTTTTGCGTTTTTTGCGTTCGAATAGAGGAGGCGTTGCGCATGAATGGGAGGTTGGCATCCTCGTTGAGCCGGCGCGGATTTTTGGGAGCGGCAGGCGCCGTCATGGCGGGCACGGCAGTTGGCGCAGGTCCAGTCGCGAACGCCGCGATCGTCCGATCCCACGATGGGTCAACGCCGCAGGCAACCGCCCACAAGAAGAAAAAAATTCCGATTGGCGTCTTTGATCCCGCCTACCCGAAGCTCTCGCTCGACGAGATGCTCGAAAAAGTTTCCGGCCTCGGCCTAGAAGCCATGGAGGTGGGAACCGGCGGCTACCCGAATTCCACTCACTGTCCGGTGGCCGACCTGCTCGCCGATGCGGCGAAAGCCAAGACATGGAAGAAGAAGTTCGACGACCGGAACATTCGGATCGGCGCTTTCAGTTGCCACGGGAATCCGATTCATCCGGACCCCAAGCACGCCGCCGCGGACGCGGAATCTTTCCGTCATACCGTTCTGCTCGCCGAGCGGCTGGAGGTGCCGGTGATCGTGGGCTTCTCCGGCTGTCCCGGAGGATCGCCAACCGACACGATGCCGAACTGGGTGACCTATCGCTGGCCTCCGGAGTATCAGCAGATGCTCGACTGGCAGTGGACGGAAAAGGTTGTGCCTTATTGGACGCAAGCGGCGAAGTTCGCTCGCGAGCACGGCATCAAGCGGCTCGCATTTGAGATGACTCCGAACTTCGTGGTGTACAACCCGAAAACGCTCTTGCGGCTGCGGGAGGCGGTGGGTGAAGAGATTGGAGCCAATTGTGATCTCAGCCATTTGTTTTGGCAGGGATGCGATCCCGTCGAAGTGATTCATATGCTCGGCAAGAATGGCGCGCTGTTCCACGCGCACATGAAAGACACGACGTTCTACCCAGAAAACGTCAATCGTTACGGAGTACTGAATTTCGCGTTCCAGACCGCGGAGTTGCCAGAGGCCTCGGAAACCTTCCGCGCGGTCGGCTACGGCCACAGCGCAGGGCAATGGAAAACCATCCTGCAGGCGTACATGGATGTGGACTTCGAGGGCATGTTTAGCATTGAGAACGAGGATCCGATTCTTTCGGGCGAGGTTGGCGTCGAGCGCGCCGCGTACGTTCTGAAAAATGTTCGGGCGGAAATACTGGGATAACGTTAGGCGAACACGCACGTATCGATTACGGATACGGAACTACGCACTTCTCGGTGGAACTCCGTTCTGCAAGTTCGATGAGGCGAATCACTTCCCTGGCCTGTTCGGGCTTCACGGCAAGTTCGTCCTGCCCGCGAATCGCGCGGTACACATTGGCGTAGTAATCTGGATATCTTCCGGCAAGCGTGGGGTATTTCGCCCGATTCGCGCTTCCGTTGCAGGTCGTCAAGGTTCCCCAGACATTCTCGGGCTCTTCGCCCCAGCCGGGCTTGCTTGGGATGCCTCCCTGTTTGAGCGCCTCTTCCTGCGGATCCAGACCGAATTTTGTGAAGCTGCCCCCGGTTCCGTACAACAGGAAACGAGGGCTGGGCTCGCAGACTAGCGATCCGGCGTGGAGAGTGACTTTCAGTCCCGGATATTGCAGGTGCACCTCGAAGTTGTCGACCGCGACGGCGCCGTCGCGCTGCATTCGCGAATCTGCATAGATTCCAGCGGGTGGACCGAACAGCACGATCGCCTGGTCGATCAGGTGCGAACCCAGGTCGAACAACACTCCTGACCCAGGTCCGGCTTGTTCGCGCCAGGCGCCCGGCCGTACGCCGGGACGAAATCGATCGAAGCGACTGTGAAACTCAGCAAGCCTTCCCAGTTTCCTTTCACTCAGGATCTGCGCGACGGTGAGGAAGTCGCCGTCCCAGCGGCGATTTTGGAAGACGCTGAGCACGCAGCCGACTTTGTTCGCGAGGGCGATCAATTGATCAGCGTCACTGGTGGTCATCGTGAACGGCTTGTCGACGACCACGTGTTTGCCGGATTGCAGAGATTTTGCCGTTATCTCGAAGTGGCTCGTGTTCGGGGTCGCTACGACGATGAGATCGACAGAAGAATCCTGCACGAGTGCGTCGAGATCGCGCACCACTTTGGCTTGCGGATATTTTTTAGCCGCATCGTCACCGCGCCGTTGCACGATGTGTGTGAGCTTCAAGTTTGGGTTCGCATGAATCAGCGGAGCATGAAACACCTGGCCCGCCCGACCGAAGCCAACCAGACCAACGTTCAGTGGATTCGTCACGCCGCCATTCTAAAGCGCACGCAGCAGAGTTGAAAAATGCGCTTCGCGACCCTCTCTCGGGCGCTATAATCCGCCTTCTACGCAATTGCACGAGGCACGATGGCTCAGGTTAGTCGTTCTCCCAAGGTGTACGACGTCTGCATTGTGGGATCTGGCGCGGCCGGCGGCACAGCAGCCAAGATCCTGACCGAAGGCGGATTGAATGTCGTGATGCTGGAAGCGGGACCGCCCGTGAATCCGGAAGTCGACTTCAAAGAGCATGTCTGGCCGTATGAACTTCCACACCGCGGCGCCGGGATCGGCGGCAATGCGCTCAAGCCCGGCAATCAACTGGAGAATGAGTTCGTCGCGCCGACGGGTGCGTGGACGATTGAAGGCGAACCCTATGCTGCCGCTCCCGGTTCGACTTTTCGCTGGTATCGATCGCGCATTGTCGGCGGCCGCACGAATCATTGGGGACGCATCGCACTACGCTTCGCCCCGGTAGACTTCCACGCCAAAACCCACGACGGACTCGGTGACGACTGGCCCATCACGTACGAAGAGCTGGCCCCTTACTACGACAAGGTCGAGTCTTACATCGGAGTGTTCGGCTCGAAAGAAAACATTGCCAGCGCTCCGGATGGAATTTTCCAACCGCCACCCAAACCGCGATGCAATGAAATCGTTACCAAGAAGGCCTGCGACAAGCTGGGCATCTTGTGTATACCGTCGCGCATGGCGATTCTCACCCGTCCATTGAATGGAAGGCCGGCTTGTCACTATTGCGCGCAGTGTGGGCGAGGCTGCCGCCGTGCGAGCAACTTCAGTTCAAGCCAGGTAATGATTCCGCCTGCCCAAAAGACCGGGCGGTTCACGCTGATCACCAATGCCATGGCGCGCGAAGTTCTTATCGCTAAGGATGGGAAGGCGGAAGGTGTTTCCTATGTCGACAAGAAGACGCGCGCCGAGCAGCGTGTCTTGGCCAAGGCCGTGATGCTGGCCGCCAGTTCCTGCGAATCGGCGCGCCTGTTGCTGAACTCAAAGTCAACCTCGTTCCCCGATGGGCTGGCGAACTCCTCCGGCGCAGTGGGCCGCAACCTGATGGATTCCGTGGGCAGCGATGGGGGCGGATTCGTTCCGCGCATGGAGAAGGTCAAACCCCACAATCACGACGGTGTGGGCGGCCTGCACATGTACGTGCCCTGGTGGAAATTCGACCGCAGGAATGACTTTCCACGCGGTTACCACATCGAGCTTTGGGGTGGACGAGGCATGCCGGAAATCGGCATGTTCCATGACTCCTGCGATGAAGGCGAAGGTTACGGTGCAAGTTTGAAACAACGGCTGCGCAAGGAATACGGCACCTACCTTGGCTTTTCAGGGCGTGGCGAGATGATTCCGAACGCCGACACCTATTGCGAGATCGATCCCAACGCGGTCGATCAGTGGGGCATCCCAACCTTGCGCTTTCACTTCAAGTGGAGCGCCCACGAAATCAAGATGGCGAAGGATATGCAGGAAGTCTTCAAGTCCATCATTGAAACCGCGGGCGGGACGTACACGACGAAGACGTTGCCGGACGGAACCAATCCCTACGGCATCGCCGATGGTGGCGTAATCATTCACGAATTGGGCACGGCTCGCATGGGTTCCGATCCGAAGACTTCCGTCCTGAATGGAAATTGCCAGGCGCACGACGTGAAGAATCTCTTCGTGACCGACGGCGCGACGTTTGTTAGCAATCCTGACAAGAACCCGACGCTGACGATTATGGCGCTTTCGTGGCGCGCATCGGACTTCCTGCTGACAGAAGCAAAGAAAGGAAATTTGTAGCCAGATGGATTCGGAGCGACCGATGCCTTCTAACCCGATTAGCCGCCGCGACATTTTGAGAACTCTGGCCATGGGCGCCGTGGGTGGGTCCGTGTTGCAGGTGATCCCGCTCGAGGCCGCCGAGCACGTGCATCAGGTGATTCGCTCGGAAAAGGGTCAGACCCCGGCAGGCAAGTATCAGCCGAAGTTTTTCAACGCCCATCAATATGCGACGCTCGCCACCTTATGTGACGCGATCATTCCGCCAGATGGCCAATCGGGCGGAGCTGTGCAGGCGGGCGCTCCGGAATTCATCGACTTGTTGACCAGCGAGAACAAGGAATATCAGATGTCGTTGGGCGGCGGGTTAACGTGGCTGGATAATTTCTGCTCGAATCAGTACAAGGTCACGTTCCTGGACTGCGAACCAACGCAGCGCAAACAGGTGCTCGATCTGATCGCATTTCGCAAGAGCATCCTCGACGATGCCAGTTTGAGCGACGGAGTGGATTTCTTCGCTTTCCTGCGCCGCCTGACCACCGATGCCTTCTACACGAGCGAGGTCGGGATCAAAGACCTGCACTACATCGGCAACACGTTCCTTCCAGACTTTCCCGGCTGTCCACCTGTGCCGGATGCATAGCTCGTACCAGGTCGGAACACGATACATTCTCAATTTTTGTGAAGTATTGACGCGTCACCCTGACGTAGTATGGTCGGTCGCGGTTGGCATCCTGGCACGGAGAATCGAATGAAGAAAGCCCTTCCCTGGCTCACAATTGCTGTCCTGATCACGTTCCAAACCCTGACCTGGTCGCAAGAATCAGTCGACCTCGAGATGGTCGGCCGCATCCGCTATGAAGGCTTTCGCAATTCCAAGATTATGGATCTCGCGAGCGGCCTGATGGACGACATCGGGCCGCGCCTCACCGGCTCGCCCAACGTGAGGCGCGCCAACGAATGGGCGCGCGACCAGCTCACCTCTTTCGGGCTTGTGAATGCGCACCTTGAAACCTGGGGACCGTTTGGCAGGGGATGGTCCAGCGAATCGATCAGCGTCCGCATGGTCAGCCCCAGTACGGCCCAGCTTATCGCGTACGCGAAGGCGTGGACTCCGGGAACGAATGGCGTGCTCAAGGGCAAATGCGTGCGCGTCAAAATCGAGGACAAGAAAGACTTCGACAAATATCGTGGAAAACTGGCGGGCATGATCGTTCTCTTTGGACCGGATCCCGAAGTGAAAACGGTCAGCCAGCCGCTGTTCGAGCGGCTCAGCGACAAAGATCTCGCCGACATCGGGCAATACCCTATCCCGAGCGAAAAGCCCGGGCTGCGCTATGCCCAATACCGTAAGCGGAAGGCCTTCCACCGCGAACTCAACAAGTTTCTGGAAGAAGAAAAAATTCTGGCGGTCGTCGATCACGGCTACGGCTCATACGGTGGCGGCACCGTGTTCATTCAGTCCGATGATCCGTGGAAGACCGGGGAAACAGTTACCTTCCCGGCAGTGACGGTCGCGCTCGAGCAATGGGACCGCATGGCGCGACTGCTCGAGCAGAAGAAGGACGTCGAACTCGAATTGAACATCACGAACACGTTTCATGACGAAGACAACATGCAGTACAACACCATCGCGGAGATTCCGGGTTCGGACAAGAAAGACGAGATCGTGATGGTGGGCGCGCACCTGGATTCGTGGCAGGCGGGCACGGGCGCCACTGATAACGGCGCGGGCACCGTAGTGATGATGGAAGCCATGCGCATTCTGAAGGCGGTCGACGCGAAGCCTCGCCGCACCATTCGCATCGGACTATGGACAGGAGAAGAGCAGGGTCTGCTCGGATCGCAGTTCTACGTGCAGCAACATTTCGGCGCACGGCCAGCGATGAGCGATCCCGACATGAAAGATATGCCAACGCTTCTGCGGCGCGAAGCTGGGCCCGTCACGGTAAAACCCGAGCAGGCAAAGGTCTCCGTGTACTTGAACGTCGACAACGGCAGCGGAAAGTTGCGCGGTGTCTACCTTCAGGAGAACGAGGCCGCGGCGCCGATCTTCGAATCGTGGATGCAACCGTTCAAAGACCTCGGCATGAACACGCTCACCATGCGCAACACCGGGGGCACCGATCACCAATCGTTCGACGCGGCCGGCATTCCGGGTTTCCAGTTCATCCAGGACCCACTCGACTACTCAACGCGAACTCATCACTCCAACATGGACGTCTATGATCGTCTGCAACCCGACGACCTGAAGCAGGCAGCGGTGATCGTCGCAACCTTCGCGTACAACGCCGCCATGCGCGAGCAGAAATTCCCGCGCAAGCCGATCGAAAAACCGATCCCAGTTGAGCCCGAAAAGGCACAAGAATAGGGGCGGAAGGTAACTGTTACTAAAGAGTTGGTACCATGCTTGCTAAACAGTTTAACTGCTTTTGAGACAGGACATTAGTTCTTGTCCGGGTCCACACAGATGCGCAGAATTCAGGTAACGATTTCCGATTGCCCGCAATCGAAGGTCGTAGTACCATCGTTTTCTCCCCACCTCGTGGGAAGCGATGATTCGATTTCGCTCCCACCACTGTCCGGGCTCCCCCTGGAAGGCGACTATGAATTTCGGGCCACGATCGTTAGCGTTCTGTCTCCTGTTCTCAATCTCCGGCGTTCTGGTTGTCGCACAGCAGACTCCGTGCTCCCCGGACGGGGACACACCCGGTCCTGGTGCGATTGCCTGCGTCACCGGCAATGGCGTTCAAGTGACCGCGAGCACACCAGTCGATGCCCCGCAGGAAATCCTGCCTCTCACTCCCGAACAGAGACCGGCCGCACCGCCGGTTGTCAGTTATCAGAACGGCAAGTTGATCGTGATTGCGAAGAATTCGACGCTGGGCGATGTGCTGCGCGCCATTGCGAACAAGACGGGCGCGGGCATCGATGTTCCCGAAAACGCCAACGAGCGCGTGGTGAGCCAGTTGGGCCCAGCGCCAGCGCGCGATGTGATCGCATCCTTGCTCAACGGATCGCACTATAACTACATCGTGGTTGGCACCGAGAGTGATCCGAATGCAGTCGCGCGCGTGGTTCTAACCACCAAGAGCGATAAAGCAGACGGCTCGATGCCGATGGCGGCTACCGCCTCTCCAACCGGACGCCCGATGGTGCAGCCGCGCACCGCCTTGCAAGCTGCCGTAATGGCGCCCTATCAGGAAATGCTGGCCCAGCAGCAGGCGCAGCAAGAAGCACAAGAAGCAGCGGAGCTTCAACAATCGATCGCGCCCGCTGCGGAGCCAGCCGCCACGAATGAAGCTGCCCCCAATGCAGCCGCTGCCACGAGCGCTCCCGCCGACGCCGCTGCCGTGGAGACTCCTCCACCAGCCGAACCTCCGCGGGCTGGAAATGGATCGGGCGAAAAGACTCCTGCGCAGGTGTTGCAGGATCTTTACGAGACGCGCAAGCAGATGATCCAGCAACAGTTGCGCCCGCCTCAGCCGCCTCCACAATAGCGCGCAGGCTTCCGCTAAGTACCGTCTGAGCCTAAGGGGAGACCTGCGACGGTTGGACTTCCACTCCCCGTCTGGCGAATGTGTACCGCAACAGCCAATTGCTGGCTACGGTCGCGCCGCCTGGCTGAGGCGGAGTGAATTTCCAGTGGCGTGAGGCGTCGAGGGCAACTTTTGCGAAATATTCACTCGGCCCGGGTGACTGCAGAGACGCGCTCGAAACCTTGCCCGCCGGGTCGACCGCAACGCGAACGGTCACCCTCACTTTCCCGGTGATTGTATTGAGAGACCGCTGCGAGACCTTGGGAAGAACGCGGTCGGCCACCGCTCCTTGATTCGAGATCGAGGGTTCCTTCGCCGGGGTTGGAGTGTGCGCGGGAGGTGGGGGCAATGGGGAGGTCTCTCGGGCAGACTCCGCAGGCCTAGAGGTTTCCGCAGGCTTCGAAGGTTCCGTCGGTATTGATTCGCGGCTCCCAGCAACTGATTGTGTGGGTGCTTGCGTCTTGACCGGTTTCTCCGGTTTCGTCGCCGTCACGTCCTGATGTAAGAGCTTTGGAACCGCGACCAGTGCGGCAAGGCACAAGACCGCGATCCCTGCCAACACGTATGCAGCTCTCGACGTCTTTTTCGGAGCGGCCGCGGTGGGCAACAACCTGGCGGCGATGTCGGGCACGGTCCACCGACGCTCAGGATCTAACCGCAGACATTGGCGAGCGATCTCAAGAAACGGTGCCGGGATGGTCTCGGGAAGCGTGGGATCGCCTTTACGAACGGCTTCGGCTGGCGAAGCCTTCTGGGTGAGGGCCTCCGCGAGTGTGATGCCGAGAGACCAGATGTCCGCGGCCGGAGTGCTTCCGGTGGTTACGAGTTCTGGAGCATCGTAGACCGTCGGCTGATGCGGAATTCCGTTTTTTTCGCCGGTCTGAAAAATTGTGTCGCAAGAGAGCCGGAGATCGTCTCCCACCGCCATGATGTTGCCCGGCTTCACCCGGCTGTGCACAAACCCACCGCCATGCAGGAAGCCAAGAACCTCAAGCACGGATCGAAGCATGTATTCGGTTTCTGAAGGAGTGAGTGCGCGACTAGGAAGAAGTTGTGCGAGGTTCTCATCCGCCAACTCTGTGACGACGTACAACATGGGCGTGTTCCCGAGCTGACAGCGTCCCCAGTGAAAGATGCGCAGCAAGTGCCGGTGTTCGAGCTTCGCGGCGCGCTCCCAACGGGCCAGTTGCGCCTGCGCAAAGGCAGGAATCACTTCCACGAATTTCAACGCAGCCACTTGCGAGTATGGGCCGTAGGTTGTGCGGAAGACCGCACTGTGATCCGATCGGCCGAGGAATTCCCCCAGCGTGAACTGCCCATCAACGACCTGACCCTCCCATTGCTTCCACGAATCACTCATAGGACATCACTTCCGGCGCACGAGGAGCGGCCGCTTCATCATTCTAAGCACATTGGAGATTTGATGCAGGCGACGGGGCAAGGCCGGCACCATTCGTTCTCTATTCTGGGAGCCGAGGGCATTTACATCTTAAAAGCGACTATCCGGCTTGGGCTTCCACCTGGCTCTCGACCAGGCTTGACTCTTGCGCCGATTTCGGAACACTTTCCGTGGCCGCAGCGATTACCCGATCGAGGGCGTCGGCCAGAACGACCGGGAATTCGCATGTCAACAGATTGACGTCGAGGTGCAGCGCTTCCTCATGGTACAGGCGCTGAACGGAGAGCGATCCTCGCCTGCGATTCGACGTGGTGACCAGGTTCAGCGTGACGCTCCAACTTCCAGAGGATCCAGGCAAGACATGCGTACCCGGGCGATTCCAGCGGAAATGAATTTCCCCGTGACTGACGGGCACAAGTTGCAGGGTCTGCAACACCGGATACTCGCCGGGTTGCAACTTTACGTTCAGGTCAAAGGCGTCGAAGTCATTGGACGAAAATGCTGCGGCCAAGATCCGGCAAATCTGGTCGTAGTTGCGCGCCACGCGTAATTCTGCCGTTGCCCGCCGGATGGCAAGATTATTGATGACGATCTGCCGCTGTTCGAGAGTCCGTTGCGCTACGCGGCGAATCTCGCCGAATTCCGGGTATCCCAGATGCTGGACGCCCAGCCAGATCCCTGTGCCCAGCACCGCAAGTACAAGTCCAAGAGAGCTACCGGTCGGCCACAGCAGAAACAGGCTCAGGAGCCCGAACAGGGCCGAAACTGCGTACAGAACAATGACCACCTCGCGATGCGAGAGGCCGAGTTGCAGCAGTTTGTGGTGGATGTGTTCGCGATCAGCAGTAAACACCGGGCGGCCGCCAATAAGACGCCGCAGCACGGAGAGAGAGGTCTCCAAAATCGGCAATCCGAACGACACGACCGGAATCGCCACGGCGATGACGGTGGGCGCTTTCTGCGCGCCTTCCAGAGCGAGCGCGCTCAGCAGAAAACCGATGAACAGGCTCCCCGAATCTCCTAGAAAGATCGTCGCCGGGTTGAAATTGAACCGCAGGAAGCCAAGGATTGCCCCTGTCAATGCCACGGTCATCAGGGCTACGAATGATGACTGGCTCAGTAAAGCGACTACAAACACGACGAGGGTAGAGAACATCGCCGATCCTGCCGCCAAGCCATCCAGACCATCGATCAGGTTAAAGGCATTCGTGATGCCCAGAACCCACACGATGGTAAGCGCCAAACCGATGAACCACGGGAACTGTCGGCTGCCAAACAGAACAGGCAAGTCGAGAATGCGAAAACCGCCCAGCCAGAGAATCGTCGCCGCGACGCCTTGGACACTGAACTTCACATAGGGCCCCAGCCCGCGCACGTCGTCGTACAGGCCGAGCAGAAAGACCAGGCAGGCCGGCACCAGCAGCGTCGTCAAAATCTTCACCGAAAAGCCGAACCGGACGCTGGGATAGTAGGCTGCGATGGCCAGCGCCGTCCCGAGGCTAAGCGCGAAGGCAGCGAAGATCGCCACCCCTCCCAGTCGTGGAAGAGGCGCGCTGTGCAGATGCCGCTCGGAAAGGGGCGGAGACACCCAGCCTCGATTGGTCGCAAAGTTGCGAACGTATCGGGTGAGGGCAAATGAAAGCGTCAGTGCGAGCGCAAAAATACTGAGATACAGAACAGTCAACTGCGTCGTCCTCGATGCGGAGCTGTACCAGCACCGCAGTCAGGTGTTGAGGCGCTGTGTTTGTCTGACGAACGCTTAATCGAGGTGGCGGCTAACGTTCCGAAAATATAGCAGGTAGAGAAAGACGGTGGCAATCAGCTTCTGGGTAACCAGCCAGCGTGTTTTACCTTTTTGGCACCGACTGGCGGCCGCTTCCGCCCGAAGTCCTGTGTTAGACTCGGGTCTCGCAAGACATTTGAGCGACGCGCAATGCAGTTGCTCAATTCTTGTTCGCAACGGCGGTTCGCCCGTTCGATATTCTGCCTCGCGATATTCGCGTGCGCCCTTCTTCAAGTAGGCGCCGCGCAGATCCAGGAATTGCCTCCCGGTGCTCTGCCAGTCCACGACGATCACCTGGCTGACCTCCGCGAGCGAACCCAGGCACGAGGGAGGTTGCGAGCCTCATTGCGCACGGGAACAATCACCGTCACCGGCAACTGGTTGGATCTCACCGTGACGCTCGGCTGCGGGCTCTCCTCGACTCTCTGCATCTGCATTGATCTCAGCTCAGGTTTTGCTCGCACCAGCGTTGCAGAACGAATAGCGCCCACGGCCGCGACCACGAAGTCCCGCCGCGCAGAAATTCCGTCCACACATCTTGCACGCGCGGCGCACTTAGAGATTCGCCCAACGGACCATCAGCGACCCGCTTCAGGGAACTTTCAACATCAGAGCGCAAGCGATCTCGCATCCACAAATCGAAAGGCAGCGTGAACCCCCGCTTCGGGCGCCGCAAAATTGTATTCGACAGAATTCCCTTGAGTGCTGCCACCAGCAACGCCTTCGGCGTGCTCCCCTCCAGCTTCCATGCTCCCGGCAAAGCCATAACCTGGTGCGCAAGCTTGTGATCAATCAGCGGAACGCGTAATTCGAGACCGTGTGCCATGCTCATGACATCGGAATCGCGCAACAAGGTGTTGAGCATATAACAGCGAGACTCGAGATAGGAAACCCGGTTAACCGCATCGAGACCCTCCGTCTGCCGAAGGCTTTCGTGAAGCGGTTCGTCGGCGCGCCGTCCCGTTTCATCGCTCGTAGATGGCATCAACTCGGCCCGCGTCTTGGGGGTAAAAAGCGTTCGCGACAGAAAATAAGGATGCACGACTCTGCCGTTTGCTCGAAGCAATGCAGCCAACTTGCGATTTTGGTCGCTCCTCGGCGACATCCACTCAAATGCGCCTGACACGGTCCACCGGGCGCTCTTCGGAAAATGTCCCCAGAACTCACGAAAGCGTTCCATCCGTGGCACATCATGAAAGCTTCCGTATCCGCCAAACACTTCGTCGCCACCCAAACCTGACAGCACCACCTTCACGCCCGCCGCGCGTGTTCGCTGCGAAGCAAAGTAAGTATTCACCCCGTCCATGGTCCAAGGCCCACTTCCACGGGTTCGGGACTCGCATCCCGCACGATCACCGTGCCATGATCATCCGGGCCCCGATGCGCAAGCGATCGCGTCGCCCGTTCGAGCCAGACCTCGGGCACCGCCGATCCCCGCGCCAACATCCCGACGATTCCGCACACAGGCTCGACTCCCCTGCCCCAATTCGCTAGCCCTTGAGTATAACTTCGCCAAGAGCCGGTTTTCGATGATGGAGTCTCAGCGGTTCCCGGGTTGGTAAGCCTGCATCCACTTCCATGCCGTGGACACGATGTCATGCAGATTGCGCGTGGCTTTCCAGTGAAGTAATCCTTGGGCATGGCTAGGATCGGCCACTAACGACGGCGGATCTCCGCCGCGCCGCGGTCCTTCTTCGCGATTCACACGCTTTCCGGTCACTTCCTCCACACTCTTTACGATGTCGAGAACCGATGCCCCCGCCCCGGTGCCCAGGTTGACCGCCAACGAATCTCCGCCATCTCCCAAGCGCTTTAGCGCAAGCGCATGAGCCTCGGCCAAATCGTTGACGTGAATGTAGTCTCGTATACAGGTACCGTCGGCAGTTGGATAATCGGTTCCGAAAATTCTCAGTCGAGCCGACGTATCGCGGGTCGCGGCCAGCGCGAGCGGTATCAAGTGTGTCTCAGGATTGTGGACCTCACCAATCTCCCCACTCTCATCCGCTCCGGCGGCGTTGAAGTACCGCAAGGCGGCATATCGCAAACCGTATGCGCGATCGTAAGCCTCAAGCGCATGTTCCAAGAACAGCTTGCTGACCCCGTACGGATTGATCGGTAGCCGAGGCGCATCCTCCTTGATTGGAACGGTTGCTGGCGTACCGTATACGGCACAGGTTGAGGAGAAAACAAATCGTCTTATGCCACAATCGATGGTGGCATTCAGGAGCGTCAGCGCATCCTCCACATTGTTGCGGAAATACTTGCGCGGATTCACAGTCGACTCGCCCACGTAGGCGTGAGCGGCGAAATGGACCACCGCCTCGACGCGCCCCAATTCGCGCCGGAGCCTCTCCCGGTCGCCGATCTCACCCACCGCCAACTCGAAGCCCTTCGCAAGAAATTCGTGCCCCGTGGAAAGATTGTCGTAGATGATGACCTGGTGGCCGTATCGCCGAAGCACACGCGCCGTATGACTGCCAATGTATCCAGCCCCGCCGATCACAAGAACATTCATTTGAACTTATTGGTCGCGCTTCAAATTTCTGTCGATGACTGCGATGAAGCCCCATCGCTTGTTCGGAAGTATAAGCGAGGAAGACACATGGTCCTTGAGAGTGGTCGAAGGGAGGCGGCCCGCGATTCAAGCGTGCGACTTCTGCCGACTCGCGTTACGCTTGCTGGCTTCCCGGATTTCTGTCTTGGCCGACTTTTGAAATGCAGCTAATGATCCGCTATTTGCGCTGTTCAAGCTTGACTGAAGCCTTCACGGGCTTGCCATCCCGCAGCACCGTAACGTCGACCAGGTCGCCAACCTTGCTGCGGCGCAATGCGTCCGTGAAATCGTAAAGATTCTTGATTGGCTTGTCGCCGAACTGTACCAGGATATCGCCTGCTTTCAGGCCAGCCTTTTCGGCGGGCGACGCCGGCTTCACATCCGAAAACTTGACACCATTTTCTACTTGACCGAAGTCGGGAATGGACCCGAAGTAAGGTCCGTAGCCTCCGCCGGCCCCGGCCAACGGCTTGTCTTCGACCACGGCTACGAACGCTGGCCGTTCTTGCGCCGACGCCAACTGCAGTCCCGCATCGGCCACCACGTCCACCAAGTGCGCGGCCGACGTCGAATTGATCTTGTCCCAAGTGTCAGACGGCTTGTGGTAATCGGAATGTAGCCCGGAGAAAAAGAAGAGTACCGGAATGTGCTTGGTCACGAATGACGTGTGATCGCTGGCCGCGTAGCCTCCCGGCGAGTATTCCACCTTGAAGTTCCCTCTTGATTGCGCTCGTTCGATGATTGTCTTCAGCGTTGACCCCGTACCCACACCGCCGATGTAAACCTTGTCATCCTTAATGCGCCCGATCATGTCCATGTTCAGCATGGCGACAGCTTTGTCGAGAGGAAGCGTCGGGTTCTGAACCCAGTACGCCGAGCCCAAAAGACCGAGTTCTTCCCCCGCAAACGACATGAACAAGATTCCGCGCTGCAATTGTCCCTTCATCGGCGCGAACATGCGAGCCAGTTCCAGCACGCCCGCCGTGCCCGACGCATTGTCATCGGCGCCCGGATGAATCTGTCCGACTTGCGATGGCGCAAGCGAATCGTAGTTCCCGCGCCCGAGATGATCGTAGTGCGCGCCCAGTATGACGTACTCGTCTGTCTTTCCCGGCAGATACGCAAGGACATTATTCACAGTAGCTCGAGTGGTCTCGATGTCGACGTGAATCGCCATGTGAAAAGTTTCAGGGAAAGGAAACGACTGCGGCTGCGTGCCGTGATTGATTTGGCCCTGCACCTCAGAGAAGGACTTCCCGGCAGCCTGAAACCACCGTTCCGCGACGTCGTTCTTTGCTTGCACCAGCACGATCCCGGTATTCTCCGGTCCGCTCACGCTGCCGAAACGCGTGAGCAGATCCTCTTCACCATCGCCAAGCTTGCCGTTCACCAGCACGAGGGCCTTGGCGCCATGATTGCGTGCGTTAATCGCCTTGGTGATCAACTGGGCGTGCCGCGTCAGTCCCGTATTCCCGGCTTTACCCGCAAAGCCCGCCGGTTCGTACCGCAGTACCACGACAATCTTGTCCTTCACATCCAGCCCGGCATAGTCGTCGTAGCCGAATTCGTCGGCCGATGCACCGTACCCGGCAAAAACGACCGGACCGGCAACCGAACCGGAAGAAGAAAAACTGAACGGAACGAAATCCTGATTCAGCTTGAACTCATGTTTTTGTCCGGCTTCTTCGATCGAGAAGTGATTCTGCGCCGACTTGAGTTTCGCCCCGGTGATCAACGAAAATGGTTGAAAGTAGCCTTTCGTTCCCGCCGGTTTCAACCCCAGTTGCTTGTACCGCTCTTCCAGCATGCGCGCCGCGAGAGATAACCCTTTTGTGCCATCGCCCCGCCCATCCATCGCAGGAGCGGTCAGCGTTTTCACATCCGCAAGGTAGCGATTCGGATCAGCATTGCCGATCGCCTGCACACCTGCCTGCGCCCCGACGATCAGCGTTAGGCAGAGAACAAGCAAAAGTCCGCGGGTCCGAACTGGACTGCCGCGCCGGACAAGGAAGTCTGGAGTCTTTTTCATCGAAAGGTCCGCCATGTGAACGCTATTTCGATGGCCCAGCATTGTCAACGTTCGACTGGTGCTGGAGCCGTCGCGGCATACTGAGGCGAATTTTCATGGACTCATCGCGAGTCCTTTGGGCCTTGCTCTGAACCACACGGGATGGTATTCCTTCTGCACCCTCGCAGAGCGCTGCGAACCCGGGACCTATCATCTTGCCGGAGCCCGTCACACCGAAACCGCCACAAAGTGCCTCGCTGCTGGGTCAAGGCGTTTCGATCGCCGAAGCCGCGAACCCGGACCGTCCCAAGAAAGCACTCGGGTTTCGTGATCTCCTGCTGTTCTACGTCGTCACAGGCATCAGCCTGCGCTGGATCGCAACCGCCGCCTCCGCCGGGCCAAGTTCCATCGTCATCTGGATCGGAGCCTGGCTCGTCTTTTACACACCGCTGGCCCTCTCCGTCGTCGAACTTTCGTCCCGCTATCCCAACGAAGGCGGCATCTACGTCTGGACCAAGCTCGCCTTCGGCGACTTCGCGGGATTCATCACCGCCTGGTGCTACTGGTCATGCAATCTCCCCTACTTCCCCGCCGTGCTCTACTTCGCCGCCAGCAACGCTCTCTACATGCGCCACGATTCCCTCGGCCACCTCGAGCACAATTCCACGTTCTACATCGTATTCGCCTTGCTCGCTCTCGCGGCCGCCACTTTGATGAACCTCGTCGGCCTCGATGTCGGCACCTGGCTGCACAATCTCGGCGCGCTAGCCATGTGGATTCCCGCACTCATCATCATCCTGATGGGCGCCATCGCCTTCCACCGTTTCGGGTCAGCCACCGTCTTCAGCGTCCACACCATGATCCCCAGCACCCAGATCAAAGACATGGTTTTCTGGTCCGTCTTGATCTATGCAATCACCGGATGCGAAACCGCGTCGCTCATGGGAGATGAAATCAAGAACGCCCGCCGCGCCATTCCTTGGGCCTTGTTTGTCGCGGGCGTGACCGTCGCCTTCTGCTACATCGTGGGCACGATTGGCGTATTGCTTGCGCTGCCTGCCGCTGAAGTCGGCAATCTACAGGGCCTGATGCAAGCGATCTCGAGCACAGCGCAGAAGATTCACTGGGAAGGCGTGATCCCCTTCGCCGCTTTTCTCATTATGATGAGCAACGTCGGAGCCGCCGGAGCCTATCTCGCCGCTGGAGCACGCCTTCCCTACGTGGCCGGCATCGATCGCTTTCTCCCGCCCGCCTTCGGCGCGCTGCATCCCCGCTGGAAGACTCCCTGGATTGGACTGCTCACGCAATTCCTCTTCGGTGCAACCTTCATTTTTCTGGGGCAGGTCGGGACCAGCGTCAAAGGCGCCTATGACGTTCTGGTCAGCATGGGCGTAATCACGTATTTCATTCCATTCCTTTACTTGTTCGCCGCAATGTTCAAGTTGCAATCGCAGCCCGCAGGTCTAGAGGTGATCCGCGTGCCCGGAGGCAAGCCGGTTGCGCGCCTGGTCGCGATCGTCGGACTTCTCACTACAACCGCGACCATCGCCATTTCGGTTCTGCCGCCACCTGATGAACCGAACAAGCCCCTCGCCGTTCTCAAGATTGTTGGATTGTCGGGGCTGATGGTATTGATGGGCGTCGCGATCTTCTACCGACCAAGAATTCGCCGCGCGCTCGGTGGCTTGCGACGCGTACCTTGAGCGAATTCTCTTGCCAGAAGCCAGCAGCTAGCAGCCCGTGGCCATTTCAGCACGACGCGCTTCCTTGCCCATTCACCGACCGCAACCCCAGCGTCCGGATCAGCCGCAACAAGGAATTCGGATGCAGCCCCAGAATCTTCGCTGCGTCCACGTAATAACCACCGGCCTTCTCGAGCGCCTGCAGGACCAGCTGCTTCTTGTTCTCCTTCACCGCACCCTGAAAGCCAACCTCACCGTGCTGATCAGCCATTGCGGACTCGAATAAAGCTGGTGGTAAGTCCTCCGGACGCAATTCCTCAGTCGCTCCCAACACCATTGCGCGCTCGATCGCGTTTTCCAGTTCTCGCACGTTCCCCGGCCACTCGTAACGCATCAATTGCGTCACCACCTCTTGCGATAACGTCTTCAACGGTACCCGGTATTTCCCGCTGACCTTCACGATGAAACTCTCCGCCAGAGCGGGAATGTCTTCGCGCCGTTCGCGCAGGGGTGGAGTTGAAATGCTGACCACGTTCAACCGGTAGAAGAGGTCATTGCGGAACCGTCCTGCCTGGACCGCTTCCTGCAGGTCGCGATTGGTTGCAGCAATCACCCGCACATTGAACTTGACGGGACGCGTCCCGCCCACCGTCTCGAATTCGCGCTCCTGCAGAGCGCGCAGCAGCTTCGCCTGCATTCCGGGCGCGAGTTCGCTGATCTCATCCAGAAACAGGGTTCCGCCCTCCGCCATCTCGAGCTTGCCCTTCTTGCGCGCAACCGCTCCCGTGAACGCACCCTTTTCATGACCGAAGAGTTCGCTCTCCAGGAGGGATTCCGTCAGGGCCGCGCAATTGATGGCCACCAAAGGGCCCACAGCCCGCGGACTGTTTCGGTGCAGAGCGCGCGCCACCAGTTCTTTTCCCGTGCCGCTTTCGCCTTCGATCAACACCGTCGACGAAGTCGGCGCGACTCGCTGTATCAGTTCCAACAACTCGCGCACTTTGGCGCTCGTTCCGACGATGTCGTGCTTTAACACGAAGACACGGCCGGTGGGCGATGCAATCGCCGCATTCGACAAATCCTGTGATTGTGATTCTGTCCAACCAAGCACTCTCGTTCTCCCTCAATCGCCATCCCTGCTATCCGAACGGCGAGTGCCTTCTAACTGCTCAGTTAGTGAATCGGTGCGTAGAATCGTTACAAGATTTGTTCGCGCCCGAACGCCCGAGCCTCCGACCTGCATTGTCCTCAACAGTTTGCCCCCGGCGCATCCCTTCCCCGGACCTGGCGCAAACCGCTTGGCATGCGACGTGCTTTTACTCTGCGCATACGGATTTCAAACCGTAGTGGGGAGGGAAGGCGGCTTTCCTGGGAACGTACCGTTCGGGGAAGAGAAGGGGTCGGTTCTGCTTGGCTTCCGCTGTCCTCACAAAAGGAGGATGTATGAAAAAGCAAGTTCTCGCTTTGGCCGGCGTGCTGAGCCTGCTCCTGGTGGCCGGAACGGCACTCGCACAGAGTCCCATCACCGCCGATGTACCGTTCAACTTCACGGTGAATAAGACTTCCATGCCCGCGGGCAAATACTCCATTTCGAACGTGGGGACGGACAGCAGCACACTGTTGATTCAGAGCAAGGATCGTCAGTACAGCAAGCTGTTCCTGCCCAATCGAGCAGAAGCGCCAACCGTTGCTCAGCGCACCAAGCTGGTCTTCCATTGCTATGGGAAGGACCAGTGCTTCCTGTATCAAATCTGGGTGCAGGGTGCAAAGCGCGGACGCGAACTCCCGCCGAGTTCCTTCGAGCGCGAGGTTGCGGCGAATCAGGATTCGCGCAACGTCCCCGTGTTAGCCTCCGTACACTGATCGGCACTCGCTCGGGCGCCGCAATCGCGAACGGAAAAGGGCACGCCATCAGGCGTGCCCTTACTTCTAAAGCTGGTCTACCTCTTCAATTCCCTTTGGATTCTGTCATCCTGAGCAAAGCGAAGGATCCGTGCAACGTTGCGGCCATCTCCACTACGCTGTTTCGCTGCGACTAGCGACTGACGACTAGCGACTAAACAGGCACAGCGGTCTTCCGCGCCGGATTAAAAAACGGAAGCTTCACCACGATCGCGGTCGTCTTCAAGCGCCGCGCCTCGATCGTCAATTCCATCTGCAATTTCGTTCCCGCCTTCGAATACGCTGTGTCAACGCTGGCCAGCGCAATCAACTTCTTCAATAGCGGCGAGAACGTTGTGGTCGTCGCTTTTCCGATGTGCTTGCCACCTGAATAAACAGGCACGGCGACACGCGAAGCCTGCGCCGGAGCCGCCGGAGTCAACCCGAACTTGTCGTGCTGCTCCTCCACTTCGACCCAATCGACTTCGAGTCCCACCAATTGCCGCGGAACGCCCTGCGTCACATCGCGCGCCAACGCCGTCTTCCCGACAAAGTTGTCCTTGTCGAGATGCACCATCTTCCCGAATCCCAACTCGTACGGCGAATACTTCTGTGAGGGGATCAACGCCTTTTTTGAACTGCTGTAGTCCACCTCGATCAGCAGCAGCCCAGCCTCGACGCGCGCCACATCCAGCGCCAGCATGCCCGCCGCATGAATGTCGAACTGCTTGCCCTTCGCCATGAGCGCGTCCCACACCTTCACGGCGTCATCCCATGGCGCCCAGATCTCGTAGCCCAAATCGCCCGTGTACCCCGTGCGCGAAATATCCACCGGCACGCCGTTGATCTTGCCGCGCGTCACGCGGAAATATTTCAGGTTTGCGATGTCTGCCTCAGCGGCCACCTTGAGAAGCTGCCCCGAAGTCGGCCCCTGCAGCGCCAGCGCCGCGACCTTCTCCGAAATGTCCTCGATCTGCACATCCATGTTTAGGCCGTTCTGCTTGAACCAGCGCAGGCTCGGATCGGCCGCCGTCCAGCGATAGACGTTCTCCTCCAGCCGCGAAATCGTCCCGTCGTCGATGACCTTGCCGTCTTCATCGCACCAGCAGCAATAAATCACCTGCCCGACCTTGACCTTGTTGATGTCGCGCGTGATCACGCGATTCACCAGCTTGGTCGCGTCTTTCCCGGTGACCAGGTACTTGTAAAGCGGCGTGATATCGATCATCGCGCACGCATTGCGGATGGCGTTGTACTCGTGCTCGTGATGCACCTCGTACACGCTGACCGTGTAGTACCCCGACCACTCCCGGTAATTCAGGCTGTGACAAAGAGGAAAAGTACGCTCGTGAAAAGCAGTTCCGATGGGCAAAGCAGTCCCTCGTAGTGAGATGCCGAAGGCGGATTATAGCAGCGATAAGAGCATGGTTAGTCTCTGGCGGCTCTGAGAGAGGGATCAGCTTCAGTGTTTGGGTGGTCGTGATCTGCTGCCTGGCATTCGGTTTGGCCTATTTCACCTCAATCTTGTTTTGTGTGGGAGCGATCACGATCGCTAGACCCAAAATTACGGCCATGCCGATCATGGCGCCCTTGGCCAGATAGAACAAATTGCGGCAGGCGGAATAGCGCATGCCGTCGTGCGTAATCCCGTATAAAACCAACCCGGCGTTGCATAAGCAGACCATTCCAAACGCGACTGGATGCATTGAATTTCGAAGGCTCCTTCCCGAACGTAAGAAATCCAGCAGGAAGAACGATCCTCCGCCAAGAGCAAAGAGAAACACGGAATAGTCAATTGCTTTGCTTGTAGTCGACCTTTTCTCGAGAGATCGAACAACGAGCCGCGCTTCCGTGGAGCCATGGTCGGCTGCCGCGTGTAACCACCTTAGCCCTTCGTGATCGTCCCGGGGCAGGCCCTTCCCGTTGTAATACAAATACGCGAGGGCATATTCGGCTCCCGCATCCCCTTGGCTTGCAGCCGTGCGATACCAAGCGATCCCCTCGGCATAGTCTTGTGGCACACCCGTTCCTTGGCTGTATATGGATCCGAGACTAAACTGAGCCGCCGCGTCCCCGTGCGCAGCAGCCTTTCGGTACCAGCGGACCCCTTCGGAATAGTCCTTGGGTACACCTTTGCCATAGAAATAGGCGGAAGCTAGCCCGAGCTCGCCCTGGGGCTCGCCTTGCTCGGCGGCTTTGCGGTACCAGCGGGCGGCTTCGGTGTAGTCCTGTGGCACTCCGTTGCCGTAGAAGTACAGCGAACCCATACGAGACTCGGCCAAAGCGTCAGCCTGCTCGGCGGCTTTACGGCACCAGCGGGCCGACTCTGTGTAGCTCTGCGGCACTCCTTTGCCGTAGAAGTACATGTACGCGAGATTGAATTGAGCTTTCGCATCTCCCTGTTCGGCCCGATCTCGCATGGCATTTGCCGCTTGCATGAGCCTGCGTTGCTCAATCTTCTGAACACATACGCCCACGATCAATCCTGCGGAGCATATTGCGAGGCAGATTCCAAGTCCAGTTTTCCAATTCCTTGTCATACGCTGATGACCAGCATCGCGGATTGTAGCCCACGGTGCGACTCTGTCAAATCGCGCCCTGACCAGCATTCCCAAAGACAAATCAGCCACCCTCAGCTAGAATGCTCCATTACTCTCATGCGCCGCACCCTCATAGCCTGGTCCGTTCGCCTCAGCGGTCTCTGATCCGCAGCACTCTCTCTCTGCGCCGCTTTCTATTGGATTCGCAACTCTGATTCGCACGCTCGAAGCTCGAGGCTCAAAGCTCATGGCTAAATACGACATCATCGTGATCGGCGGAGGCCACAACGGCCTCGTCAACGCCGCCTACCTCGCGAAAGCGGGGAAAAAAGTTCTCGTGCTCGAGCGCCGCCACGTGCTCGGCGGTGCGGCTGTCACCGAAGAAGTCTTCCCTGGATTCAAGTTCTCGGTATGCTCCTACGTGGTCTCGCTGCTGCGCCCGGAAATCATCCGTGACCTCGACCTGCCGCGCCACGGTCTCGAAATCCTGCCGCTCGACGGCACGTTCACACCCATGCCCAGCGGCGACTACCTGTGGCGTGTGAACGACCACGGGCGCACGCATCGCGAAATCGCGCGCCACTCCAAAGCCGACGCCGAGGCCTACGACGAATTTGGCAAAGCGATGCAGGCCATGTGCCGCTTCGTGAAGCCGATCCTTGGCATGGTTCCGCCCGACCCGGCCACGCTGAACCCGCGCGAACTGATGAAGCTGCTCTTCATCGGCCGCCGCTTCCAGGACCTCTCCAGCGGCGACAAGTACAACCAGGTGCAACTCATGACCATGAGCGCCATCGACTTCCTCGACCAGTGGTTCGAGACCGACGTGCTCAAGGCCACCATGTCCGCCTCAGGGATTATCGGCACGTTTCTTGGCGTGCGCTCACCGGGAACCGCTTACGTTCTTCTCCATCACTACATGGGAGAAATCGACGGCGCATTCCGCGCCTGGGGATTCGCGCGCGGCGGCACCGGCGCGATCTCGAACGCCATCGCCGATGCTGCGCGCGAGGCAGGAGTCGAAATCCGCACGCAAGCGCCTACCGCAAGAATCATCGTGAAGGAAGGCAAAGCAAAGGGCGTGGTTCTCGCCAACGGCGACGAAATCTACGCCGACATCGTTTCCTCGAGCGTCGACCCGAAGCACACCTTCATCGACTTCATCGAACCGGGCAATATCGCCGACGACTTCCTCGACGAAATCCGCCGCTACAAGTACCGCGGCTCCTCCGGCAAGGTGAATCTCGCCCTCGACGGTCTGCCTAACTTCAAGTGCATGCCAGGCGAAGGCGCTCACCTGCGCGGAGCGATGTCTTATTCGCCCAGCGTCGAGTACATGGAACGCGCCTACGACGACGCCAAGTACGGACACTTCTCCCGCCGCCCCTACATCGACTCGGTGATTCCGTCACTCACCGATCCGTCCGTCGCGCCGCCGGGAAAGCACGTGATGTCGTGCTTCGTGCAGTACGCGCCCTACAAGCTCGCGCCCGGCCTCGACTGGGATACGGAGAAAGAAAAATTCGGCGACACCGTCATCGACACCATCGCCGAATACGCGCCCAACATTCGCGACATCATCCTGCACCGCCAGGTCGTCACGCCGCTCGACCTCGAACGCGAGTTCGGCCTCACCGAAGGCAACATCTTCCAGGGCGAACTCTCGCTCGAACAGCTCTTCTTCCTGCGCCCGGTCGCCGGCTGGGCGCAATTTCGGACGCCGATCAAGAACCTCTACATGTGCGGATCGGCCACGCACCCCGGTGGCGGCATCATGGGCGCGCCCGGCCGCCTCTCCGCGCTCGAGATTCTCAAAGACGTCAAGGGGGCTGCGTAATGGCCGACAAGCGAGACGTCGTCATCATCGGAGGCGGCCACAACGGTCTGGTCACCGCCTTCTATCTCGCCCAAGCGGGATTCAAGCCGCTCGTCCTCGAACGCCGCGCGCAGACTGGAGGCGCGGCCATCACGGAGGAATTCCATCCCGGCTTCCGATGCTCAACGCTTGCGCATACCGCCGGACCGATTCGTCCCGATATCGTGCGCGAAATGCAACTCGAACAGCATGGACTCAAGTTCATCACGCCCGATGCCAGCGTTTTCTCGCTGACGCCTGATGGCCGCGCGCTCACGCTCTACAACGACACACAGAAATCCGCGAAAGAGATTGCCGCATTCTCGCAGAAAGACGCTGCGAAATATCCCGAACTGCAGGAATCGCTGCGCAAGATGGGCAGCGTCATCGGTGACGCGCTCAAACTCACGCCGCCTGACATCGATAGTCCCAGCAAGACCGACTTGTGGGGCATGCTGCAAACCGGCCGCGGCTTGCGCAAACTCGGCAAGAAGGATCTGTATCGCCTTCTACGCTGGGGACCGATGGCGGTTGCGGACCTGGTCGCCGAATACTTCGAGACCGATTTGCTCCGCGGAACGGTCGCAGCGCGCGGCATCTTTGGAACCTTCCTGGGACCGTGGTCTGCAGGCAGTGCGCTGGTGTTGCTGATTCGCGGGGCGGGCGATTCGCACCCTGCGGGCTCTGCGCACTTCGCTGCGGGTGGAATTGGCTCCATCACGCAAGCCATGTCTTCAGCCGCAAGGGCTGCAGGCGCCGAAATTCGCACCGACGCGGAAGTGGCGGAGATTCGCGTGAAGGATGGCGTCGCGGTCTCCGTCGTTCTGAAATCGGGCGAGGAGATTCCTGCCAAGACCATCATCTCGAATGCCGATCCCAAGCGCACGCTGCTGAAGCTGGTCGATCCCACGCATCTTTCGCCCGGCTTTGCCGAGAAGTTGCAGCACTATCGCATGATGGGAACGGTCGCCAAGATCAACCTCGCACTCGACGGCCTGCCGAGTTTCACTGCCCTCAAGAACGGCAACAGCGCTGCACTCGCCGGACGCATTCAGATCAGTCACGGCATCGACTATCTTGAGCGCGCGTTCGACCAATCAAAGTACGGCGAGTTCTCGAAGCAGCCTTTTCTGGAAGTCACGATTCCGTCGATAACCGACCCGTCGCTTGCCCCGGCTGGCAAGCACGTCATGTCGATTTACATGCAGTACGCGCCGTACAAACTGAAGGGCGACTGGAACGCGCAGCGCGGAGCGCTTGGCGACAGCGTCGTGAGCGCGCTTGCACAGTACGCGCCGAACTTGCCTGGCCTGGTGCTCGATGGCCAGATCATCACGCCCAAGGATCTGGAAGACACGTACGGCTTGACCGCAGGCCAGATCTTTCACGGCGAGTTGGCACTCGACCAGTTCTTCACGATGCGACCGCTGCTCGACTGGGCACGTTATCGCACGCCCATCGCGAACCTGTATCTGTGTGGAAGCGGAACGCATCCGGGCGCAGGATTGACCGGCGGTTCAGGCGCAAACGCCGCACGAGAGATCCTGAAAGACTTGAAGAAGTAGGCGAGCCTTCAAGGGCTCAACCGTCGTGTCTGTCGCGGCGTCGAATCTAGTGTAAACATCATGCGAACCAGTGCCGTGCTGCTGATCAGTTGCCCCGACCAGAAAGGATTGGTCGCGACCGTGTCGGACTTCATCTTTCGGCATGGCGGCAACATTCTTCACACCGACGAGCATACTGACGCAGATTCTTCCGGGTTCCTCATGCGCGTGGAATTCGATCCTGCGGGATTCGACATCTCCTTGGGTGATGTAGCGCGACACTTCCAACCCATCGCACAGAAATTCAATATGGACTGGCGGCTTGCGCAACCAAGCGAGCGCAAGAAGATGGTGATCATGGTCTCGAAGTACGATCACTGTCTGGTTGATCTTCTCTATCGCCACAAGATCGGTGAACTGAACTGCGAGATTCCGCTGATCATCTCCAATCACGCCGACAACCAGCCGATCGCGGACTTCTATCGCATTCCGTTTGTGGTCGTTCCCGTCACGAAAGAGAGCAAACGGGATGCCGAGAATCAACAGACGGCACTGATTCGCGAGCACAACGCAGACTTCATCGTGCTCGCGCGCTACATGCAGGTGTTATCGAACGAGTTCGTCGCGACGTTTCCGCACCGCGTCATCAACATTCACCATTCGTTCTTGCCTGCTTTCGTCGGCGCGAAACCGTATCATCAGGCGTTTCAGCGTGGTGTGAAGCTTATCGGGGCAACCAGCCACTACGTTACGGAAGTACTCGACGATGGGCCGATCATTGAGCAGGATGTGGTGCGGATTTCGCATCGCGATTCAGTCGAGGACCTCATCCAGAAGGGGCGCGATCTCGAAAAGGTTGTGCTTTCGCGGGCCGTTCGATGGCACATCGACGATCGCGTTCTGCTCTACGGGAATCGGAAGACTGTGGTGTTCGACTAGCTCTTTTCCCGCTTGGGAAGCTGTTTACTAATTGGTTATCTTCAATATCCCCCTGTCTTATGGAATCAACAACGTACACGTGAGATCCGGATAAGATCGTTGAGTTTAAGGGGGTTATAGGCAAAATCTTGATTTCATTGTGGTTAGGCGCGCGAATTCAGGATTTCTAAGCCGGACTTTTCGGTGGGAAGGACGACGGGTTGGGTGTTCCCGGGAAGCGGGCGGGACGACCTCTCGACTGCCGGCAGGATGCCGGCGCTACTCTGTCTCGGGGCGAGTTTGACTGCATCGGAGGAGCGAGCGGGTTAGGTTTGGACGCTTTCCAAGACAGTTTCGGCGACAAAGTCCTAGCGGTTTGGAGAAAGCTTCTTGTTTGCGGCGGACTTGCCTCTTGGAAGTTCATGGCACGGAAGTAAGGTTTCGATTTTCCCCACCTCGATTACTCTAACGTTACTGTCTTTGCGGCGCATTCCTTTGGCGAAGGTGCAGGTTGATCGAGGATCAGAAGTGGGAGTTGTCGATCCTGGCGAATGTCAGCGGTTTCTATCAGAAACTGCTGCGTGACTATTTGCAGGGAGAACTTCCGGTACATCCCGGCCTCGAAGACGAAGCCATCCACCAGGCCAACACCAACTTGCGCGACGTTCTCGGCAAGATGCACCGTTGGCTGCAGCTGCTCGACATGGCGATCACACCCGCGATGGTGCGGCAGGGCCTGACCACGGATACGGACCCAGAGATCGCTGAGGCGTTACTGCGGTACTACACGCGCAAGCGGGACTTCACGGACGCAGACCGGGACAAGACGGACCTGGTCGCTACCTTTCTTTATCGTCATCCACGCGTTCCAGGCCAGTGGGAACGGCGCGGCTATGGACTGGATGGCAGCCTGCCGCTCTCGCCGTTCGAGATTGCGTTGATCGAGATCCTGGCCGACTCAGACGCACCGCTGTTGCCAGAAGAGCACGTGCAACTACTGCGCGAGTTCGAGCCTTTGCGGGATCAGGTTCAAGGCTTTGTCAACTTTAATGCGCTGATTGACTCCGGCATTCTGTCGCGTGTACGGGAGTTGAAGCAATCGTTTGGACGCTCATTCCATCATCCGGGTGTGCTGGCCACGATCGCACCGTACAACGTCGCCTTTGGCAACCGTTTCGACGAGCTGTTCGGATGCGCCATCGTCGAGATCAAGAGTTTCGCCAAGGCCGTTGAGGAGTTGGGGGGAAGTATCCTCAGCAATATCGATGGCGTCGATGTCACCGTGGAGCATGTCCAGGCACTGCACCAAGGCGAGTTGCTCAAGATCGACTACGTGGAAGCGCTCGACAAGTTCCGGCGGGTGTCGAAGCTCAAGAAGGAAATCGACAAGCGTCCGCGTATTCGCCGCACGGCGGCGAGCGTTGTTTCGCCAGCGCGATCGTCGGGTGGCGCGGCCGCGGCGGCTAAGCCGGCGCGCGAAAAACCGCGGTCCACTCCGGTTCCGGTCAAGCACGTGGCTCTGCCGGTCACAGCTCAACAGCTAGCGCTGGAAGAGGCAAAGCTCAGCCGGGTGGAAGAGTCCATTCGCATTTTCGTGCGAGTGGCGGATCCAAAGTTTCGACAAGTGGTGCCAATGCGCTTCTTCAACCTAAACCTCACGGCTGCGGAGGTGGAAGCGTACTGCGCGGACTACCTGGAAGAAAAGACGCTGCGCGCGGATACAGGCAATGCTCTTCTACGCAGTGTCGCGGTGATCGCGCGTATGCAGACGGAACTGGAAGAACTAAAGCGGTGCCAGCCTGCAACCTCACTCTGGAAGCTGCGGGCCGATGCGCTGGTGGTTCTGCTCGACGTGGCACGTTCTACCTACGAGTTGGGAATGCGCGTGATCACAAGGGCGCAAGCGAAAGAACCGGCAGCCGCGGAAGCCGCACAAACCTCCATGGCAAAACTGCGCGAGCGGGCCGAGTTTGCGGTGAAGACGCTCGCGGGATCGTAGCATTTAGTTTTCAGTGTTTCGTTGTTCGGGAAACCCAACTCAGGCGCCCTGACCCATGGCTTGCGCCCTGGCGCACAGCACGAGCACGGAATCTTTGATCGACTTGCGGCGATGGAAGGCGCACCGCCAGCGGATAAGTAATTTCCTGTCCTCGCCCGACCAGCAGCATTCCGATGTTCGTACGAATTCCCTCCTGCAGGATCATCCCCGTCGTCAGGTCTTCGATGCGAACGGTGCGGTATTCCATGTTAATTGTGTCGGGAGGAAGGGACGCCAAGCAGTGAAGCGCGTGCTAATCGAGGGTGGTATGGAGCTGCAGGTCAGTGAGGGCACGAGCGTCGTCGAATCCCTTGCTTTTTAAGTCGTCGAAGGCAACTATTCGCTGGAGTGCTGGGCGACGAATTTTCGGGCGAAGTCGGCGTTCGTGTAGCCGGGATCGATGGAAAGGGCTTTAGTGTAGGCTTCGCGGGCTTGCGAGATGTCGCCAGACTTGGCGAGCGCCTCGGCCAGGCTGTCGAAGGTGTTGGGAGAAGTTGGGAAGTCTTCGGTATTCATGCGCAGGACAGCGACGGCTTCCCCATATTTGTTCTGGGCGAGGAAGTTGTAGCCGAGCGCGTTGACTCCGGCTTCGGAGGTCAACCTTGATTTGGGGTTCGCAACGCGGGCTTTCCTGACGAGTTGATGAAATTTCGCCGGACCTTGCATGCGAAACAAATCGATCAGGGCTGCATTGGCGAGCGATCCCATGGGGTCGTGGTCGGCGAGGTAGTGATCGGCTTCCACGGGATCGTTCGCGAGCTGGGTTTCTACCTTGTGCAGTTCCTGGCGGTAAGCTTCCGGAATGCCTTGCACTCGATTGGCCAGGTCAGCTTTGGAGAGCCACATTCCGCGAAGCATGACTCCGACGATGGCACGAGTGTTGGCAATGTCGACGAGCGGGTTGCGCTCGAGCAAGACGAGGTCGGCCCGCTGGCCGGGTTCAATTGTGCCGAATTCCGGCGCCCGACCAAAATACAGCGCCAGATTTACGGTAGCAGTTCGCAATACCTGATAGGGAGACAAGCCGTCACGGGCCAGTTCCTGCAGTTCGTCGTGGAGCCCGGAGCCAGCCATGGGCCCCACATCGGGGGCATCGCTGCCTGCCAGCAAGGGTACGCCGTCGTCGAACATGGTTTTAACCAACTTCCGCTGAAAGGTCAGCGCGGACTGCATGCGCGACGATTGTTCCGGCGTGGATGCCGCCTTGAAACGGTTCTTCGGAGGCTGAAATTCTTCCAGCGCCCAGGGCGGCAGGAAGTGCAGGTCGGGGTTCTTCAGGAAGGCTTCGAGGTCCGTGGTCTGCTGAACGGTGGTGGCATAGGTGTGCAGGGTGGGAATCAGGTAGACGCCAGCATCGGCCGTCTGTTTCGCGACAGTCGACATCTTCGATTCATCAAGGACGATGTGATCGATACTCTCATCGTGTTGCGGGTTGAAGTAGGTGTAAAGAATTTCATCGAGATGCGCGAGCGACTGTCCGGATTGAATCGTGAGTTCGAAGCCTGCCTCGCGGGAGATGTGCCCCATGAGGAAGAGATGGCGACGTTTGGCTTCGGCAATCAGCGCGGGGAATTCTGCTTTGGAGACCTGGTTAAAGATTTTTACGGCGTCGTAACCCGCGTCGGCCTGTTCGTCAACCATGCGCATGGCTTCGTCAGGTTTGTGCGCTCTCCCAAAAATCGGACCGGTCGTAAAGATTCTCGGGCCGAGCATTTTCCCGTTGGCTATCTGCTTGCGCCAAAGCAGGTGGGCGGGGTGGCCGTCGAGATTGAAGACGGTGGTGACCCCGTTGGCGAGGTAGAGCGGAAACTCGATGGTCGAATAGAGATGAACGTGAGCGTCGGTAAGGCCGGGGATGAGGTACTTGCCGATGGCGTCAATCTTGTGGGTGCCGGGCGGGAGTTTGACAGACGGGCCGACGGCGGTGATTTTGCCGTCTTCAATCAGGACGGTTTGGTCGTCCAGGATGCCTTCGCGGTCCATCGGGATGACGTGCACGTGGAGGAAAGCGGCTGGCTTCTCCGCATGGGAAAGCGCACCTGGAGCGATTGCGAGGAGAATAATGACGGTGATTAGACACCCACGCTGAAAGATCATCGCTGGGTTAGACGGGGAGTTCCGCAAAAAAGAAAGCGAGCGCGGGAACACGCTCGCTGTCGACGTGACCGTTCGGCTCCGCCCAGGGCAGGGTTCCGGAGCCACGTTCTTAGTTGATGTCGAATTGCTCCTCGTGCAACGTGCCGTCGGATTTCACGATGATGGTTCGCTTGGTGAGTTCTTCCATCTCGGTGAGCCAGCGGCCGTTCTGGGCTTTGAGAGCTTTCCCGACTTCGGGATTCACTCGCAGCAGAATGTCCTGCCGCTCGATGTGCTTGGCCATCTTGCGCATTTCGACGTAGATCTCGTTGCAGACCGTGGTAATGGACTTGATGAAGCCGGTGGCTTCGCAGTGCGGGCAAGGTGACCCGATTGTGCGCTCCAGGGATTGCTTCACGCGCTTGCGCGTGATGGCCACCAGTCCAAAATCATTGAACTGGAGAACCTTTGACGGCGCGCGATCGTTGCGCAGTTCTTCCTCAAGGGCCTGCATCACCTTCTGACGGTTGCGGCGCTCGTCCATGTCGATGAAATCGATCACGATGATGCCGCCCAGATCGCGTAGGCGAATCTGGCGGACGATCTCTTTGATCGCGTCGACGTTGGTCTTGACGATGGTGTCTTCGAGGCGCGCGGTCTTGCCGACGTATTTGCCGGTATTAATGTCGATGGCGACCAGCGCTTCGGTCTGGTTGATGACGATGTAACCGCCGCTCTTCAGCCAGACCTTGGACTTGAGCGCCTTGTCGATCTCTTCCTTCAGTCCGAACTGCTCGAACAGGGGCGTTTCCTTGGTGTAGAGCTTTACGCGACGTACCAGGGCGGGCTGGAAGCGGTTGGCGAAGCGGAGGATGCGCTCGTATTCCGTTTCGGTGTCGACCCAGATGGCCGAGAAGTCGGAGGTGACCTGGTCGCGGAGCACGCGCTCGACCACGTTCAGGTCGTGGTAAATCAGCGCGGGAGCCTTGGCTTCCTCGGAACGAGTCTTGATTTCGTGCCATAGGTTCTTCAGGAAGCGAATGTCGGCCCGGAGATCTTCTTCCGAAGCTCCGGAGGCGGCGGTGCGGACGATGAAGCCACCCTGACCGTTTTCACGCTCGCTGATGATGATGCGCTTCAGGCGCTGGCGCTCTTCCTCGGAGGAGATCTTGCGAGACACGCCGGTGTGGTTCACTGTCGGCATGTAGACCAGGAACCGCCCAGGCAGGGCGATGTGGCTGGTGATACGGGCACCCTTCTTTCCGATGGGTTCCTTGGCAATCTGAATCAGGACTTCCTGTCCTTCCTTCAAAAGATCGCTGATGAGGGGAACCGACGTATTCGTGCGGCGCGGGGAGCTCCCGCCTGAGCGGAAGCGGCGCCCACCGCGGCGTCCGCGGCGTCGATCGAATGCGGGCTTCTGGGCGCGCTGGGTGTAAGCCGCGGTGTTGGTGGGAGCGCGCATTTCGACGCGCGCGTCGACTGTGCCGTTGCCACGGGCCTCGGCATCAAGGAGCGCTTCGGCTTCGGCTTGCGCGTCTTCAATTTCCGCTTCGGCGGTGTCCTCTTCGCCTTCTTCTTCGGTCTCAACTTCAGTTTCGGGGCTAAATGCTTCGGACACGGCAGCCCCCGACTCGTCAGAGGCGTGAACGGATTCCCCGTTTTCTGCGGCGGTGTGGACCGGAGGTTCGCCGGTAGCGGCGATCTCCAGAGTGCGGGGGGGCTGGAAGTCTTCGGCGGCGCTGGTCTCTTCCTCCATTTCGTCGAAAACAGCGTCTTCTTCGAGTTCCTCGACGTAGTGGGTAATATCGGCTTCATCTTCTTCGATCACTTCTTCTTCGACCGCCCCGGCATGGCTGTCGGAGGAGACGGAGGGAGGCGGCGGTGGTTCGACGATGGCGGCAGAGGCGGCTAACTCGTGAGTCTCAGGCTCAGCAGAAAAGGTCGAAATTTCTTCGTGGAGTTCTTCCTTGACTACGTCATGATCGTCGTCCGCCTTGCTGGAGAAAGCGGCGGTCAGATTCAAACGGTCATGAATGGCGTGTTCCCGCTCCCAATCCTGATGAGCGGCCTCATCCTGAGGCTCCAGATCACCATGCTGCTCGTGCAGCGGCTCGGTCAAACCCGTAGCGAAAAGCGGCTCATCTTCCGGAAAGTTGTTGGCGATACCGGCAGTGGGTACGGCCGAAGCAGCCGTCACACCGGGCTGCTGGTCTTGCGAGGCAACTGGCGCCGGCTGGCTGCCGCGACCTCGATACTTTGAAATCGACTCGCCGGGCAACACGACCGGCTGATACCCAGGAGGCGGGCCGTACTCGGTGTCTCGCGATCGAGAGCGAGTCTGGCTGGCACTCGGCGAAGGCGCCTCAGTCTCAGTGCGGGAGAAACGTGTGTCCGAACGCTCGGTGCGGTCGGTGCGTTCAGCCCGATCATTGCGATCGTCCTCGAAGCGCTGTCCGCGGCGCCGGCGCCGACCACGGAACCCTCCGCGTTCTCGCGGCTGCGAATCGCCATTGCGGGATTCGGAGGGAACCGCCGGTGCGGCGGACGCCGCAGGCTGTTCGTCGGCAAAGGACTCTGATTCGATCACGTAAGAACCGCCATCGCCCGGCGCGGCCGGGGCCTCCACCCGCACCGGTTGTGGGCGGCTCTCTTGCGCACCGCGGCTTTCCTGCACGGGCGGGCGGTTGGTCGGAACGACGTCGGTCAGATCGTCATCCTGTTCTTCCAGGTCCATGAAATCGGACACGTACAGGAAGGCGTCGCGTTCGAGGCCGATGTCAACGAAGGCCGACTGCATGCCTGGGAGCACGCGGGTCACACGGCCTTTGTAGATGGAGCCGGCTAAGGTGTATTCGTTTTCGCGTTCGAGGTAAATTTCGGCGAGCTGATCATCCTCGACGAGGCCAACTTTGGTTTCGTGGGGGGTCGAGGTGACAAATAATTCTTTGGTCATTCTTACTCCGGGTTCTTCGGCCTTCGGGGCCGACAGAGTTCACCGGGGCAGAGCGAGAAGGCGGGGAGGATCGAGCGTCGCGATGGGTACGGGTCCACGCAGAGGTGGACGAGCCTTCTGGAAAGCACTCCAGAAGCGAATCCTGAGCGAAAGCTTGGGAATCTTGTGCACGTATCGCAATGTGCGCTGTTCCGGGGTTGTGGCCGCTCTCTCCCTCAGAGGGGAGGGCCGTTTCCCGCCCGGCAGCGCGGGCTGCAATCCTGCCCGGCCTTCTTTTCTCCTGGCCGGTGAATGCCCTCTTTACGCGAGGGCGATCGTAATCTCGTGAAAGCCGCGCCGAAGCGCGGGTACTGCAAACCTGCTGCGGGGCCTGCCTGCGTCAGTTCACGAAACGGCGCATGCGGACATTCATCACCATGCCCAGCGCTAAAAACATAAACAGGACGGACGACCCGCCGTAACTCATGAGTGGCAAGGGTATTCCGGTGACCGGCATAAAGCCAACCACCATGCCGACGTTGACCAAGATGTGAAAGCTAAGCACAGCTACCACACCCATCACCACGAACGTTCCAGCGCGGTCGGGCGCTGTCTGAGCGTTCTGGGTCAACCGCATCAGCACAATGAAGTATAGCAGGAGCACCCCCAAAGCTCCTACGAAGCCATGTTCTTCTGCAAATGCGGCAAAAATGAAGTCGGTTTGCGGTACGGGCAGGTAGGCAAGGTGGGTCTGGGTGCCTGTGCCACCCCATATCCCGCCAGAACCGACGGCGATTTTCGACTGAATGACCTGGTAGCCGGAGCCCTGCTTATCGGCTTCCGGTTCCATGAAGCTGATAAGGCGGTCCTTCTGATAAGGCTTCAGCTTGTGCCAGGCCAAGGGCATGATGAGGCCAGCCAGGAGCAAGACGGCCAGCGCTTGCTTCAGGCGCACACCTCCGAGAAAGAGGCCCATAAGGGCGATCGGCATGTAGGTGAGGGCCGTGCCGAGATCGGGCTGGGCCAGGACCATCAGCATCGGGATGCCGACGATGGCGCCCGCCTTGATGAAATCAGACCAGGACAGGTCGCGGTGATGCATGTCGGCAAAGTACTTGGCGACGGCCAGGATCAGGATCAGCTTGACCCATTCCGACGGCTGGAAGTGTTGGCCGCCGGGCATCTTGATCCAACGGCGCGCGCCCAGATATTTTTGCCCGAAGATCATGACCGACATCAGCGAAGTGATGGCCCCGATGTACATCCAGTGCACTTTATCGAGCAGAGCCTGATAGTTCAGCAGGCTCATGAGAAACATACCGATCAATCCCGCCCCAACCCAGTACATCTGCTTGATGTGCGCCCCGGCAAACTTGGTGTGGACGGTGGCGCTCTGGATTTCAAAGATGCCGAGGCCGCAGATCATGAGGACAAAGATCATCAGCAGCCAATCGAAGTCGCGGTATGAGACGTATCTAGACATCGGTCGTTGGTCGTTGGTCGTTCGTCGTTGGCAAAGACCTCGTCGCAGGTCGTCGGTCTTCAGTCGTCAGCGACGCTAAAACCCTCATTAGCGAACTCATTGCATTCCCGGGGCGGCCGTGGCCAGCGGGGGTTTTGTTCTTGCGGCTTGTACGAAGAAGTGGCCGGCGGCGAGGCCGTTGTTTTGTTTTCCGTCTTCGTCGGGACCGCTCCACAGAGCGCCGATGTCTACTTTATTGGCGTCCTTGGCCATCTTGGTAGGCTGGCGGTTCTGCTTATCGACGTAGGCTTTGATGACCTGCGTGGCGAGGCGGGCTGCGAGTTTGCCGTGCTCTCCGCCTTCGAACAATACGCACACGATGAGCTCCGGATTGCGGCGCGGCGTGAATCCCACGAACCAGCCGTTCTGCGCGAAATCTTCATTGTTCTCGTGCTTGGCGCGCAGGGCCAGCGACACGATCTGCGCGGAACCGGTCTTGCCGGCGATGTCGATGCCCGGGATGTGGGCCGAGGGTGCCGTGCCTTCTGGCAGAAGCACGCGGGCCATGGCATCGGTGATGGTGGTGTATCCGGTGCTGTCGATGGGAATGGTCTTCACTTCCGTGTAGCGCTGCACATCGACCATGCCCGTCGGCAGTTCCGTCGGATTCACCACGTGTGGAATGACCATACGGCCATCCGTGGAGATGGCGCCGATCGCGCGCATCAGTTGAACCGGACTGGTGGCGATGGCACCTTGACCGATACCCACCGAGATCGTTTCACCCGCAAACCATTTCTGCTTGAAGTTGCGGATTTTCCATTCTTCCGAGGGCATCACGCCGCTGACTTCGTTGGGCAAGTCGATGCCGGTTTTCTGGCCGAGACCGAGGGCGGTGGCATACTTGGCGATACGATCGATGCCCAGCTTCTCGGCGAGCGTGTAAAAGAAGACGTCGCAGGATTGATAGATGGCCTTAGAAAAATCGACCGGACCGTGCCCGCCCTTTACCCAGCAACCGAATCGACGTCCATAGAAATTGGCTCCGCCGCTGCAATGCACGTTGAGGGTCTGTGCTATGTTCTCCTGCCATCCGGCCACCGACATCAGGATTTTGAAAGTGGAACCAGGAGCGAGCTGCGCCTGGATGGCTTTGTTCAGCAGCGGCTTGTCGGGATCGTTGACCAGGCGGTTCCACTCGCCGCGGGAGACGCGCACAGCGAAATCGTTGGGATCGAAGGTGGGCCGGCTGACCATGGCGAGGATTTCGCCGTTGCGCGGGTCCATGGCCACGATGGCACCGTTCTTGCCTTCGAGCGCTTCTTCGGCAGCGATTTGCAGGTCGACATCGACCGTGAGTTTCAGTTGCTTGCCGGGAACGGCGGGTGTTTCGTCGAGCCGGCCCATCTCCTTGCCGCGACTATCAACCAAGGCGCGCCGGGAGCCGTTCTGTCCCATGAGCATCTGGTTATATTGCTTTTCCACGCCAGAGACTCCGACCACGTCGCCCGGGTTATAGAACTCGAACTGGGGCTGGTTCAACATGGTCTCGGTGACTTCCCCGACGTAGCCGACCAGGTGCGCCATGAATCCGTTGCGTGGATAGAGGCGTCGGTGCGCCATGATGGTGTCGAGTTCCGGGAGCTCGTTTTTGTGGGCTTCGATGAAAGCGAGTTCATCGGGCGTGATGTCATCTTTGAGGAAGATGGGCTGGTACTGCGGCATCGACGTGAACTTGCGGATGCGGTCGCGCACTTCCTTGGGATCAAGATGGAGGCCTTGCGCAATGGCCTCGGCATCGGCGTTGAGGTCGCGGGTGGAATCCCGGAGCAGGAGCGCGGAAAACGACGGATAATTGTCGACGATGATGCGGCCGTTGCGGTCGAGAATCTTGCCGCGCGGGGCAAGGATCGGGACGTTGCGGATGCGGTTCTTTTCCGCGAGCTGCGCGTAGAAATCGCTCTGCATGACCTGCAGCCGCCACAACCCGTAGGCGAGGATCATGAAGATGACGAGGATGATGTATTGCACCGCCGTCAGGCGAATGGAAGATACTTTTTCGTCGCGACCGAACATAAGAACAGCTAGTAGCTGCTAGCTTCTGGCTCCTAGCGAACACCCCTAAAACAATTAAGATGCCATGTTTCCGCCATAGGCAGTGAACCTAACCAACATTGTCTCCCGGCAAGCTGCCGGACGCCAACGCCCAAGGGTCAACAACCATCGGCCACTAGCCATCAGCCATCCGCTATCACCCACCAGCCACCTTCACGTTCTCTGCTTGAAGCGATCCAAGGCAAAGAACAGGAAAACGCCTACGATCGCGTTGACCAGCGCGGACCACAGTTCGTGCGGCCAGTTCCATTGCACGCTGAGGTTGATAAGCAGGCGTGCCACGGCGAAGTACACGATTTTGTGCGTCACGCAGAACACCAGGGTGACGAGCAGACGCGCGCCGGCGTTCTCGACGTCGATTTTCACGCCCAGCGACGACGCCAGGTATCCCACGATGGTTTTGGCGATGCCATTGATGCCGATGGGCAAGTGCGTGAGCGCGTCCTGGAAAATGCCAATGACGCCGCCCGTGAGAAGCCCCGAGATCGGATTGCGCCGCGAGATGGCGAAAAAGATCGTCACCAGCAGCGGCAGATCGAGCATGGCAAAAGACGGAAATTGCACCGGCAGCCAAGCCTGCAGAAACAGTGCGGTGGCCGGCACGCCCAGCGTGATCAGCCAGTTAAACCTGTAAACCTCAACCTGCTCTCCGGATGTGTAGGTAATGGGCACGTTATTGCGGTCCGTCCTGGGGCGGTGTGGTTGTGGGCGAGGGCGGCTCGGCCGGCTTCGGCGCCGGCAATTGCGCCGGCTTGGCAACCTTCACTGTCGGCGGAGCGGGGCCGCGTTCGGTGGCGGGCTTGAGCGCGGTGGATCCGGCAGCGCCCGCGGGAAGTGGCGTGATCGACGGTGTTTTGTCGGGCGGCGCCTTGCTCGCAGTCGTTGTGGGGCTTGTGCCTGCCACAACGTTCGGCTTGGGCGCAGGCGGCACCGACTCGGCCCGCGGAGGCATACTGGTTCCGCTGGACCTGTTTGCCGGTGCAATGCCGGAGTGGGCTGCGTCCGCAGATTTCGTAGCGTCAGGAACAGGCTTGTCAGGAACAGAGGGCAGGCGTTGCGCAAGGATATCGGCAGCGCGCACGGGCCCGGTCTCTAGCTGCGTGGGCTCCTGCTCGACCAGCTTGGTGACTACGAGAACTTCTTCAAGCTTGCTCAGATTGGCGGCCGGTCGAATCCGAATGGACAAGAACAGGTCCTGGCCGTTGCCGACGTGGGTGACCGTTCCAACCGGTAGTCCCTTGGGGAAAATGCGATCTCCGCCGCTGGTCCGAACTTCTTCGCCGGGCTGCACAGCATTGTCGCCCATGATGTGTTCGAGGACGACTTCGCCGGCAGGCGTGCCGCGCACGATGCCCTGCAGGCGGGACTTTTCGAGGATCCCGCCGACACCGCTGGACTGATCGTCGAGCAGCAGAATTTGCGACGTCGAGCCGAAGACCTTGAGCACCTTGCCGACGATGCCGTCGACCGTAATGACCGCCATGTCGGGCTTGAGGCCGCTGTGTTCGCCCTTGTCGATGTAGAGGATGCGGGATTGCTCGCTGCCCGCCGACCCGATAACTTGCGCCGGGATCGTCTGCGAAATGAACTGCTCCTTGAAAGCGAGCAGCGCTTGCAGGCGGCGGGCCTGGGCCGCGTCCTCATTGAGGCGAACCTGTTCCAGCCGAAGTCTCTCGATCTCGGCGCGGAGGTCGCGATTCTCCTTGCGGACGCCCCGGAGATAGAAATAGTTGTGCCAGAGATTGCCGGTGCCACCATGCACCCAGTTGAGGACTTTTTCAAACGGGGTGACGCTGTTCACGGCCCAGATGCGAATGAGGCGGGTGGATTCCGTGTCGGTGGTGCGCTTGACCTGCACGGCGAGGCCGAGGACCTGGGCGAAGAGCACGCCTACCAGGACGATCAGGTTCTTGTAACGGCCGAGGACGGATTCCATTACTGCAGTTCCCAGTGGCCGGTTGCCGGTGGCCAGTTATTAGTCGTCAGTCTTCAGTCGCCAGTCGTCAGCAAAACTCTGCTGCTGAGGGTGATCCCAACTTCGAGAGCGGTCGATGGAAAGCGATGCTGCGATGGCGACCTGACTCGCAGCTCACGGCTCGAAGCTCCGCGCTCTACTCAATCGAAATCTTGCGCAGCAACTTGAAGTCGCTGAGCATCTTTCCGGTGCCCAGCACTACGCTGCAGAGCGGGTCGTCGGCGATCGAGACCGGCAAGCCGGTTTCTTCGCGGATGCGCTTGTCGAGATTTTTCAGGAGCGCGCCACCGCCGGTGAGCACGATACCGCGATCGCTGATGTCTGCTGACAATTCCGGTGGCGTGCGCTCGAGCGCGACGCGGACCGCATTCATGATGGTCGAGACGCACTCGCTGAGCGCTTCGCGGATTTCGCTGTCGTCGACCGTGATGGTTTTGGGCACGCCTTCAATCAGGTTGCGGCCCTTGATTTCCATGGTCAGCGGCTTGTCGAGCGGGTAGGCGCTGCCAATTTCAATCTTGATCTGCTCGGCGGTACGCTCGCCGATCAGCAGGTTATATTTCCGCTTCAGGTAATTCATGATGGCTTCATCCATCTGGTTGCCGGCCATGCGCACGGAACGCGAGTAGACGATGCCGCTGAGGGAAATGACGGCGATGTCGGTGGTGCCGCCGCCGATATCAACAACCATGTTGCCGCTAGGTTCAGTGATGGGCAACCCGGCGCCGATCGCCGCGACCATCGCCTGCTCGACCAAGTAGACTTCGCTGGCCTTCGCGCGATACGCGGAATCCATGACCGCGCGCTTTTCCACCTGCGTAATTTCCGAAGGCACGCCGATAACGATGCGCGGGTGCACCAGCATCTTGCGGTTGTGCGCTTTCTGGATGAAGTAGTTCAACATCTTTTCAGTGACTTTGAAGTCGGCGATGACACCGTCTTTCATCGGCTTGATGGCGACGATGTTGCCGGGCGTGCGGCCCAGCATTTCCTTCGCTTCTTTGCCCACAGCCTCGACCTCGGCGGTGTTCTTATTGATCGCGACGATGGAAGGCTCATTCACCACGATGCCTTTGCCGCGCGCGTACACGAGCGTGTTGGCTGTACCCAGGTCAATGGCTAAGTCGCTGGAAAAAATGCTGAACAGCGACCGAAGATTGTGAAAGCGCCCTGCGCTGGAATGGAATCCGTTGGATGACATACGGTTTAACTTCTCTCTCACTCAAGTCGGACGACTGCCCTGTCCGTTACTATGCTTCACACTTCCGGTTAGGGGGTACGGCTTCATTCTATGGGATATTCCCATTCCCTGCCGGACACGAAAGGTCTTGCACCCCGGAAATTACGGCCCGTGGTGGCTACTGAATCACGACCTTCTGCTGCTTCGTATTTACTCCGCCCTGCGAGTTCTGCGCGGTGACGGTGATCATGCTCTCCCCGGTCGGCAAGGGAGGCGTGAAGTAGTGGAATCGGCCGTCCGTGGTCACGATCGGAACCTCGTGGCCGTTGACCATGACGCGGGCACCCAACTCGGTCTTGCCGGTCACCTCAATCACGTGTCCGTGCTGAATCAACGGATCAATCTCCAGATCAATGGCGACCGCGTCCTTTCCCTTGGGAATAATGGTGAAGCGATTCTTCTCGCTCTCCACCGACTCTTTGCCGGCCGCATCCATCGACTGGACCATCCAGTAGTAGGCACCCAAGCCGAGGCCAGTCACGGTAACGTCAGGCGTGCCCACGGCTTTGTCGACAATGGTCGAGGAGAAATATGGATTCCGGGAGATGCGCAGCCGATAACCGGTGGCGTTGGTCATGGGCGTCCAGGAGAACTGGACATCCTTGGTCGTCGCGCCGCCCATGGTGAACATCGGCATCATATTGGCCGGGGCGATGGGTGTCGGCGGACCAATCTCCTTCACCTTGGCAATCTTCTCGGACTTGGCCCGGAAGGTGGCCCGCTCCCAGTCGGACAGGCGAACAGTTTCGCCGTTACGTGCCACTTCGCCACTGCCCTTCTTTACGAGAATCTCGTGCTGATCGCTTTTCGGGTCGTTGCGCACCATGGCCGCGCTCTCGGGTGCGAGTGAAGCGGTTGCGCCGGCTACGATGACCTGGGACCTCGATCCCTGCGTGTAGGTTGCGGTCGAAAGATCGACCGTTCCAGTGCTCACCGCGACGGCCACGTGGGTCTGCTGCTGGTCGTTGGCGGAGTTTTCTTCAATCACGATCAGGGAGTCCTGCTTCACCGTGTAGTTCGTGCCGTCGTTGAATACGACCTTTGCCATTCCCTCGGAACCGGTTTGCACCACGTCGCCCTTTTCGAGCGGGATGTTGTAGTCCGCGGTGATCCAGGTGTTGCTGCTCGATTTCTTGATCTTCACCCCGCCTTCGAGCGCAGTGAAGCGGGCCTGCTTCTCGACCCCCGCCGACGACTTTTCCGGCGGCGGCGCCATGCCCGCAATGCGTTCGAGCATGCTGGTGGTCAGGCTTCCCGCGGCCTTAACCGTGTTGTCGGTGAACTGGGGGAAGGCGAAATGCATCCCTACTCCGAAGACGAACGCCACCGCGAGCAGGATCAGGAGCACGCTGCGGTAAGTAACCGTCTTCCAAGCTATGTAAACGCCGGGCTTGCGCTTCGATGACACGGAGGCCACTAAAAACCAGCCAAACCTAGAGAATATGGGGTAATTCCAACACTACCACAAGGTCGTACTGGCTAAAACGGGGTAACAAGCCGGGTTCATGTCCATTGGAACATGTCCGGTCGTGTCTAAGAGCAGTGGTCGGTGGTCAGTGGGCAGCGGATGGCAGGGACAGCGGATCGCCTGTCTTGTGTTCCCGGATCTGGAAGGTCAGGAAATCGTGGATGGCCTGCACCGCCTCAGCGGACTTGGTCGTAATCGTGACTTCGGCCGCCGCGCTCGGTTTCGCGGAGTTGGTAATGGATTTCGTTCGACATACGTTTCATCACGGGGACACCGGACGGGTCCTGATCGTGCACAAACATGGGGATGTCGAAGTCTCCCGCGGAAAATGCGTGTGCGATGTGGGTGAGATGTGTGCGGATATGGTCGCGGGTCTCGGTGTCTTTGGCGTCGTTAGCGGAAACGGCGATGACGCCCCCATCTGGTTTCAGCAGGAAGTGGTGGGTGGTTTTTGTCTGGGAGAACCCCATTCCCTTTTCCCCGCGATGCATCATGGCTTCGTGGTCGTGCGCGGCGGGAGTCTGCTGTGCAAAGAGCATCACGGGTGTATCGAGAACAGCGGCGAGCAGGAGAGCAGCAGAGAGACGGTGGCTCATAAATGTGGCCTCCTCAGCTTAGACTGCGGAGCACGATATTAGGTCAACGAGGACCTTTCAGCCTTGGCCACCTGAAAAGAAATGCATAGGTCCTTCGCATCGCACAGGATGACAGCCGTCGAATTGAGAGTTCGACCTTGTGCATGGTTCTCGTGAACTTGCCGGGTTTGAACTCGGGCCTGTAGCATAGATTGTTTGGTCTTATTGATCAGGAGGAATTATGGCGACCGATACCGTGACCAGCCCGGAAATGATGGCCAGCGGAACCACCAAAGTTTTGAAGAACTTCATCGATGGCGAGTGGGTAGCGTCCTCGACCGGAGAGACGTTTGAAGACCGCAATCCTGCCGATACGCGGGAAGTGGTGGCAATTTTTCAGAAGTCGGGCAAGGAAGATGTTGACAGGGCAGTGGAAGCTGCGAAGCGCGCTTTCGAACGCTGGCGGCTGGTCCCGGCGCCGCGGCGGGCAGAAATCATCTTCCTCGCCGCCGAGATGCTGGCCGAGCGCAAGGAAGAATACTCGCGTGATATGACCCGCGAGATGGGCAAGGTCCTCAAAGAGACCCGCGGCGATACGCAGGAAGCCATCGACACGGCGTACTACATGGCAGGCGAAGGGCGGCGGCTGTTCGGGCCGACCACGCCTTCGGAACTCCCCAACAAATTCGCGATGGCCGTTCGGCAGCCAGTGGGCGTGTGCGGGATGATCACGCCCTGGAATTTCCCGATGGCGATTCCCTCGTGGAAGCTGCTGCCGGCCCTGGTTTGCGGGAACACTTGCGTGATCAAGCCGGCGCAGGATACGCCTCTCTCGACCTTCAACCTCGTACGCACGCTGGTAGATGCGGGCGTGCCGAAGGGGGTCATCAACGTAGTGGCGGGATTCGGATCGAGCGTGGGCGGACCCCTGACCGAGCATCCGGATGTGCGCGCGATTTCGCTGACGGGGTCGACGGCCGTGGGCCGGACCGTGGGCGTGACCGCGGCGAAGAGTTTCAAGCACTGCTCGCTCGAACTGGGCGGCAAGAATCCGATGATCGTGCTGGATGATGCCAATCTCGACCTGGCAATTGAAGGCGGTCTGTGGGGCGCCTTCGGCACGACCGGTCAACGCTGCACCGCGACCAGCCGCATCATCGTGCAGAAGGGCGTGTACCGGGAATTCGTGGATCGTTACGTCAGCCGCACCAAGGCGCTCAAAGTCGGCAACGGGCTGGATGAATCGATCGACATGGGCCCGGCGGTGAACGAGGCGCAACTGAAGACCGACCTGAGCTACGTCGAAGTCGGAAAAGACGAAGGCGCCAAGCTGATGTGCGGCGGCAATCGCCTGGACAAGGGCGCCTACCAGTACGGCTTCTTCATGGAGCCGACCGTGTTCATCGATGTTGATCCGAAGATGCGCATTGCGCAGGAAGAAATCTTCGGGCCGGTGGTCTCGATCATCCCGTGCGACGGGCTGGAACAAGCAATCGAGATCGCCAACGGGGTCGAGTACGGATTGTCCTCGTCGCTGTACACCAAGGACGTGAACAAGGCGTTCTCTGCGATGCGCGACCTGTACGCCGGGATCACCTACATCAACGCTCCGACGATCGGCGCCGAAGTGCACTTGCCGTTCGGCGGTACCAAGGCCACGGGCAATGGGCATCGCGAAGGCGGGATCGGCGCGATTGACTTCTACACCGAGTGGAAGTCGGTGTACGTGGATTATTCCGACAAGCTGCAGAAGGCACAGATCGATCGGCCGGAGTAGGGCAGTCGTCAGTCGCTAGTCTTGGTCGTTGGTCGGCAGTCGTTGGTCCATGGCCGATGGCTCAGACTTCATGCTGTGCGCCATGGTTTCGCTGCGGACTCTGCGGCTTGACTCTGCGTACTCTGCGTTCAAACGCTTTTTGCGCTCGCATCTTTACCCGGCTCATAAAGAAAATCCTGAAACGCAGAGAAACGGCCGCAGAGAACGCAGAGAGTTTGGGGTACTCCAGGATGAATTCACGCTCGCCGTTGATTGGCATCAGCTAACGACTGGAGACTGGCGACTAACGACTGGTTCTTTCAATTCTTAGCGGTTAAGCTTTTTATACCTCGACGTGAGCAAGTGTCGAAACCGGAGTCCAGATGCCAGCCACGCAAGTTCGGGAAGTTCCTGCCGCCCAGCGCCTTGAAAATGTTCGCTACGCCATTCGCGACTTGGCCTGCGTGGCCGACGAGGTTGCCAAGAAGGGCCACAAGATCCTGCCGCTGAATATCGGCGATCCCATCAACTTCGATTTTCAGACGCCTGCCCACCTGATCGAGGCCGTCTACAAAGCGATGAAAGACGGCAAGAATGGGTATGCACCCTCGCCTGGCATCAAGGAAGCGCTGGACGCGATCCGCGCGGAAGCGGGACGTAAGGGCATCACGAGCGTGCGGGATGTGTTTGTAACCTCGGGCGTCAGCGAGACGGTCGACATCTGCCTCAGTGCGCTGCTGAATCCCGGGGACAACCTGCTCACCCCCTGCCCGGATTACCCGCTGTACTCGGCGGTGCTGGCAAAGTCGGGCATCGAACTGAACACGTACGCGTTGAACGAAGACGACGGCTGGCAGCCGGATCTGATTGATGTACACAAGAAAATCGGTCCGCGCACGCGCGGAATTGTGCTCATCAATCCGAATAACCCCACGGGAGCAGTGTGTTCACGGCGAATGCTGGAAGCAATCGCAGAGCTGGCGCGGCGCAACAACCTGGTGATTTTTGCAGATGAAATTTACGACAAGCTCGTGCTCGACGATGACACGCAAATCTCGATGGCATCGGTTGCGCCGGATGTGCCGATCGTGACGTTTGGCGGGTTGTCAAAAAACTATCTGGCGCCGGGATGGCGGATTGGCTGGGGTATTGTGAGCGGTGATGCAGCCGCGGTGAAGCCTTATGTCGAGGGCATCGGCCGGCTGTTGCGATCGCGGTTGTGCGCCAACCATCCGGAGCAGTATGCGATCAAGGCTGCCCTGGAAGGTCCCCAGGATCACTTGCCAGAAGTGACCAAGAAGCTGCGTTCCCGGCGCGACCTCACCATGAAGTGGGCGAATTCAACTCCGCGTGTGAGTTGTGTGTCGCCCAAGGGCGCGTTTTATGCGTTTCCTCGTCTGGACATCCCCGAAGGAGACGATGTTTTCGTGAAGGAACTGCTGGTGCAGAAGCACGTGCTGGTAGTGCACGGATCGGGCTTCGGACAGAAGCAAGGGACGAAGCACTTCCGCATCGTGTTCCTGCCCGATGAGCAGACGCTGATCACGGCCTATGCCGGGATCGCGGAGTTCATGAAGGCGCGGTACAAGTAGAGGGTTCCCGCCAAAGTAGCTGGACACGTCGTCCCCCAAAAACAGCATGCTCAGAAGGAGAAGCGTTTTCGTGCGTCCACTCGTGCTTTGTTTCGCGTGACTGGTCTCTGTTCTCACAACCGCACTTGGCCAAGGTCCCCCGTTGAATGGCACGCCGGAACAGCTATTCGATGCCGGCATGAATGCACTGACGGGGTCGGCCGGAACCCGCAACGATCTCGCCGCGGTCGACTACTTCCGCCGGTCTGCGCAGAAAAATTACGGCCCCGCGCAAGTCGTGCTCGGCTACCGCTGGAATTGGGGAGATGCGGGGTCCTCGACTGCGTTCGGTTGTCGCCTCACTTCGCTCAGGATGAACAACTTTTGGGAAAACGAATGACATCGTGGGATGACGTGCGCGCAGCCTTGCAGATTGCTGGTTGGTCTTTCGGGCGCGGTCTGTTTACACTCGTCCCAGGGGTCTGGGACGAACCGCGTGATCGATATTCATTGCCATATCCTGCCTGAGGTCGATGATGGCCCCAAGTCCTGGGAAGTTTCAGTGGAGATGTGCCGCATGGCGGCCAGCGATGGCGTCACTCACATCGTCGCTACACCTCACTGCAACGATCGATACGAATACGACCGCCAGTACTTGGCGGGATCAGTACGACGGTTACAGGAGATGGTCGGCGCCGGCCTGAAGCTGAGCCTGGGCTGCGACTTCCATCTCTCTTACGACAACCTGCAGCGACTCTATGTTCAGCCGGCACAGTACACGATCGACGGGACCAATTATCTGCTGGTGGAACTGAGCGACTACAGCATCCCTACGCAAATTGGAGACTGCTTCCTACGGCTCGCTGATCGAGGGATCACGCCGATCATCACGCACCCGGAGCGCAATGCGATTCTGCGGCAGGCGCCACAGCGGGTGATCGAATTCGTGGAGTTGGGTTGTGCGCTGCAGATCACCGCCAACGCAGTAACGGGCTTCTGGGGACAGCGCGTGGCGCGCGTGGCCACGTGGCTTCTGGAGCATGAGGCGGTGCATGTGATCGCGTCCGATGCCCATGATACGAAGCATCGGACGCCGATTCTTTCGCAAGCGCGGGCCGCCGTTGCGGAAATGGTGGGCGCGGAAATTGCCGCGGCGCTCGTGGAAGACAATCCGCGAGCGATCGTGACCGGGCAACCCCTTCCCTATTTGCCTAAGCCCGTTCTCAAGGGATAGGGATCTCCCATCCACGCGCTCTGCCGGCCGCGCTGATCATGGAGACGACCGGCTGAAACCAGCCGGCGTTCTCAGAACACATGCTCGGCGAGATCTCCACCAAATCTCAGCGTTTGCAGCACTCTTTCGTTGGCCGCATTGAGCTCGTACCCCAACTGGTCCCGTTCCACCTTCTGCTGGAGAGGTACCAGGTTGCACTTTACGCGAGCTTCGGCGGGCTTGCCGCCGCCCAGCTTCGTGAACACCATGATGTGGTTATCGGCTTCCATCACGTGGCGGACTTCGTACTCTCCCTTAGGAAGCAGCACGTCGCCAACCCGCGTGGCGGCGCTGAAGGTGACTTTACGCACGTCCGATACGCCGTACTTGTTCGTCTTGGCAGATAGTAGCCCTGCAACACTTAATACAACCACGATGATTAGCGATGTGATCTTCATGAAACGCATAGGTCCTCTCTGGAACTACGTTCCCATGCTAACGGTGGCGCGAAGAAGGAGAAGTGTGCTCGGTCACGGAAAGCTGTGATCCGATTTCATACCGCGAAGATGCGTAAACGGCCTTTGATCACAATGAGATATCTACCGGGAACTTCGATTTCGATAGGGCGAGGGTTTATTGCTGCGGCTGATTGGCGGTGGGAGAGGCACCGGCTGGCACGGGAAGTGCCGCCGGGGTGGAATTCGTGGAGGGTGTTTCGGGAGTGCTCGTCATTGCGCTTTCGGGATTCAACAGATGGTCGTGATTCGGACCAAGGCCCAATCGGATGAGGGCTCGTGAGTCGGGCACGGTTTTGCTTTGCCAGCCGTTGTCCGCCTGAAACTTGCGGAGAGCGGCCTCGGTGGAGGCGTCCCATTTGCCGCTGGGCTCGCCCTGCAAGTAGTGCTGGCGGATGAGAGCTTCCTGAATCTGATGGGTACGCTCGGCGTCGATTTTTTGCTGGCCTCGCTTGCCGCGTTTTCGCTTTCCCGATGTGCCGCGTGCCGAGGTGCGTTTCGACTTCGCGGACTTCGGCTTCGCGCTGGAATGGCTCGCAGTCGACGGGGTTTTCGTCTTGCTGGAAGGGGCGGTGGTTGAGGCCGAAACCTGGAGCGTGGCCAAGGCGCACACGCCAACCACGGCACTGGCCGCAGCCAGGGTCCGCGTCAGGATTGGTCTCAAGAACATGGAAAAACGAAGCTCCTTGGCCCTCAGAGAATGGATGAGGGCGATGCACCAAGTGTTGTCAAGGAATCGGCCCGGGGTCACCGGCACTGAATCATCCCTTGAATCGCGACGTCAGTGCCAGTAACCGTTGGGCAATAATCAGGTTACGGAAGTGTACCTGCAATAAAGATCGTGCCGTCTTGCCGGCCTGCACCTCTGGGGCGGACGAGGAAGACGACGTCCTGCCCGCTCTTCAGCGTGCCTTCAATACGAGTGAAATCTTCCGCTGAATTTACGGGTTGTTTGTTGATTTCGAGGATCACATCGCCCCGATTGAGCCCGATGTCATCGGCGAAGGAACCGCCCTTTACGTCCTGAACAATAACGCCCTTTCCGGCGGGAACATCCAGGCGGTCGGCGAGATCGGACGTCAGCGGACGAACGCTGAGACCGAGCTTGCTTTCCTTGGGCTGTTGCTCGTCGTTACCGGGTTGTTCCTCTCCCAGACGAGCGGCAAAGAGTTTGGACCGGTCGGCGATGGTGACCGTGGTCTCCTCTTTCTTGCTGTTCCGCACGAAGCTCAACTTGGCTTTCGAGCCGGGCTTTCGGCCGGCAATGTCGGCCACCAGTTCGTCGCCATTCTTTACTTCCTTGCCATCGACAGCGGTGATCGTGTCGCCGACTTTCAGACCGGCGGTATCGGCCGGGCTTCCCGGAACGACGTTTGAAATTGTGACGCCGGATTGCACCCCGTAGACACGGGCAATCGCAGGTACCGGCTGCGCAGCGAACTCCACACCGATCGATCCGCGGGTGACCTTATGCTCCGGCCCGATGATCTGGTTGTAGACGCTGACCACGGTGTTGGATGGCATAGCGAAGCCGACGCCGGCATACGCGTTGGTTTCGGTAAGGATCGCGGTATTGATCCCGATGACTTCGCCGGTCATGTTCACGAGCGGACCGCCGGAGTTTCCGGGATTGATGGCCGCGTCGGTCTGCACGAAGGATTGGAACTGGCGGCCAGGCACGATATTGCGTCCCTTGGCCGAGACAATACCGGCGGTAACGGTAGCCTGAAGGCCGAACGGGCTGCCGATGGCGAGCACCCAGTCGCCGACCTGCATGCTGTCGGAGTTTCCGATCTTTGCGGTGGGGAAGCCTTTTTCGGATTCGATCTTGATGACGGCAAGGTCGGTCTCCTGGTCGGAGCCGACTACCTTGGCATCATGTTGGACGCCCGGAGGATCATCCTGGAGTTTCACGCGGATGCGATCCGCCTTCTCGATGACGTGGCGGTTGGTGATGATGTATCCCTTGGCATCAACGATGACGCCGGAGCCTAGCGAACGCTCTTTGATGTCGCCGCCGCCAGGACCACCCTGTCCGCCTTGGCCGCCAAAGAAGCGATCGAAGAAATCGTCAAATGGGCTGCCCCCACCGCCGCCGTTGTCGTCGTCGTTCGGGCCGGGACGCGCGCCCCGGCGCTGCCGGTGCGGGTTCTTGATAGTCGATTCGGTGTTGATGTTGACCACGGCCGGTTCCAGTTGCTTGGCAATCTGGGAAAACGCGTTCGACATCTGCTGAGGAGACGGGACACTCAGCGGCTTGGCATCGGACGATTGTTGTCCTTCTTTGCCCTTCACTCCGTAAGAGACAACCGATCCTATTAAAATACCCACGCTGAGAGTGGCAAGAATACTGAGGGTGTAGAGCCAGCGTTTGGCCTTCAAATTCACCCAAAAAGCGCTTTCGCGCGGTTCCATAGTGTTTACTTCCTCCGGGAATCTCGTGACCGGCTAAATTATACCTGTTTGGCACATCTGGGCAGATATGTGGCAGGTGGTTAAGGCCTTAAGTCTTAGACGCGGCGTGAGGCGAAAGCGTTTCACGCTGTCACGAAATATGTCCGCCTGCCCTGAGTCTTCCAAACCGCGGTCATCCCAACAGATGGTCGTTCAACAAGTCAAGACGATCATTTTCGGGTAATTCGACCAGGAACAGGCAAACGAAAGTGTTAGAAATCCAAGCACTAGCGGTACTTGCGCCGCTGACCCGCGAACGCGTATATCGTGGATACTGCGGAAACCTTTCGGCATTGCTCACGGCAGGATGCCCACGGCTCGTCGAAAAGGTAAGGGGCGCGAGTTTTTTCTCGGCTGCGAGTTTTAGAAAAACGAGGTTTTTCAGCATGGCCACCACGGCGATACCCAAGTCCAGGATTTCCGGCGGTTCGTTCCTTTTGGAAGAGCGCCAGCCCTCCGAAGTGTTTACGCCGGAGGACTTCACCGACCAGCACTTACTGATCGGGCAGACGACGGAAGAGTTTGCGGTGAATGAGATTCTTCCCAACGTCGAGCGCATCGAGCACAAGGAATTTCAAGTCACGCGCGATTTGCTGAAGAAGGCCGGCGATCTGGGACTCTCGGGCGTCGAGATCCCCGAGGCGTACGGCGGCCTCGAAATGGACAAAGTCACAGCGGCCGTCATCGCCGACCACATTGCCAAGTACGCCGGGTTCGCGACGACCTGGGGCGGGCACTCCGGAATCGGGACGCTGCCGATTGTCTACTTCGGAACGGAGGAGCAGAAGCAAAAGTATCTGCCCAAGCTGGCATCAGGCGAGATGGTGGGAGCATACGCGCTTTCGGAAGCGACATCGGGATCGGATGCGATGAATTGCCGCGCCCGGGCCGAACTTTCGTCCGACGGCAAGCACTACATCCTGAATGGCGAAAAGATGTGGATCACCAACGCCGGTTTCGCAGATCTGTTCACCGTGTTCGCGAAGATCGATGGCGAGAAATTTTCGGCGTTCCTGGTCGAGCGTGGGTATGCCGGATTCTCCGTCGGCGCAGAAGAACACAAGATGGGAATTCGCGGGTCCTCCACCTGCCCCATCATTCTGAATGACTGCAAAGTTCCCGTCGAAAACCTGCTTGGAGACATCGGCAAGGGGCACATCATTGCGTTCAACATCCTGAACATCGGCCGCTTCAAGCTGGGCGCAATGTGTGTGGGCGGGGCGCGAGTCTCTCTGGAAAACGCGATCGGATACGCCAAGCAGCGCAAGGCCTTTAACAAGGTGATCGCCGATTTCGGGCTAATCCGCGAAAAGATCGCCAACATGGCGACGCTTCTGTTTGTGGGGGAATCGCTGGTCTATCGTACGGTTGGCATGATGGACGCAGCGCTGAGCGAAGTGGACAAGTCCTCCGCCGACGCCCTCAAGGAAACACGCAAGGCCATCGAAGAGTACGCGGTCGAGTGCTCGATCATCAAGGTCTGGGGATCGGAAATGATCGACTACGTCGTTGATGAGACGATGCAAATCTACGCGGGGTACGGATTCGTCGAGGAATATCCGGCGGAACGCGCGTACCGCGATGCGCGCATCAACCGCATCTTCGAAGGAACGAACGAAATCAACCGGCTGATTATCACTGGATTCCTGCTCAAGCGCGCCCTGAGCGGACAACTGCCGTTGATGCCTGCCATCAAGAAGCTGATGGATGAAGTTCTTTCGGGACCGAGCCTGGGCGACGAAATTGAGGGCCCGCTGGCCGAGGAACGCAAATTGGTCACGCAGGCCAAGAAGCTCGGCCTGTTTGCGGCCGGATCAGCGACGCAGAAGTATATGCAGGCCATCCAGGATCAGCAGGAAGTGATGGGCGCGATCGCCGACATGACGATTGAAACGTACGCCATGGAGTCGGCGGTGCTGCGCGCACAGAAGTTGGTCGAAGCCAAAGGGGAGAAGGGATCAGAGATGGCGCTGGCCATGACGCGCGTCTATCTCACGCAAGCGATGGAGAAAATTGAAGCGGCCGCGAAGCGCATCATCGCGGCGGTGGCTGAGGGCGACATGCTGCGGACTCAGTTGGCGATTTTGCGCCGGTTGGCCAAGCATGAGCCTTTCAATACGATCGAGCTGCGGCAGCGAATTGCGCAGCGGGTGATTGAGGTTGGGAGGTACTCGCTGGCGTAGACGTATCGGCGACGGCGGAACGGTCTCTCCGTGGATTCCGAGTTCGGTGTCGAACCTCAAGGGCTAAAACCCCGCACTTTTGGGAGCCTGAGCGGCACGGCTGAAGCCGTGCCCTTCCCACACCCATTCGGAACAACTTCTGATCAGGGCGTCAGCGTAAAAACACCTTTCGCACTGCCAATCTGCGCACGCAGTTCCGTCTTCTCCGCGCGCTCTACCGCGACATTCAGTCCCAAGCCGGCGCAGGTCTTCAGGAGCACTGGCGGATCGGGATCTCCAAGGGAAAATCGTTCCAGGCGACATCCCTGCGGCGCGTCGACCGAGGGATGGACGCTCTTGCTGTCCCACTCGATAAAGAAGGGCAGAATTCCGTTGTGATCGTCGGAGAGGTTGAGCGTCGTCCACTTCAGCAGGCGCCCGTCCGGGCGCGCGCGCGATCCGTCGCGCGGCCCTTCAAAAGCAATGCCGGCGGCCTTGAGTTTGGTTGCGAGCGATTCGATGTTGCCCGGATGGTCGGCCCAGCCGACGAGCAGGGGTGTGGAGAGCGACTTGAGTTTTTGAAGGAGCGGAGCAGCGAAGTCCGGAACTTTGTCTTGCGCGGGGTCGGGCGCGATGATTTCAAGATAGCGGCGCTCGCCCAACGAGAGCAGCGCGTTGCGCGTGCCGCGGCCGGGGTGAACCCCTCCGATGGCCGCGCGCACGCCGGTGCGTTGTTCGACGAAGGCGATGCCGGCGTTAAGATCGCTGGAGCCGAGGAGGATGTGGTCGAGCATGCTGGGCACCTCGGAGATGGATGCCGGCGCGTTGGGGACGAGCGCTACGGCGGCGGTGAGCAGGAGGAATTGGCGCCGGTCGAGTGTCATGAAGAGAGATTTCGCGGAGACTGGGGCGCCAGAGGGAGTGCAGGGGTCCTTCCGCTGCGTTTGGCTGCCGCCTCCACTCCGCTCAGGATGACAATTTTACTTTAGAGATCCCAGGGTTTTGCGACCAGCACACCCAAGACCCAACATCTGAAACCCGAGACCTGAACACCTAGACCTGTGACCTGACACCCGTCACCTGTGACCTCATTCTGAAGTGAAGTAATCCACCGTCACCGGATTCTCAAACAGCGAATAGTCCCGCGTCACCACCGTGATGCCTTCTTCGGTCACGAAGTAGCGTTGCTTGTCGGCTTCGGCGTCGAAGCCGATGGTTGTGCCTTCGGGGATGTGGACGTCGCGGTCGATGATGGCACGCTGGATGCGGCAGTGGCGTCCGACGTTGACGTGCGAGAACAGGATGCTGTCATCGATCTCGGTGTAGGAGTTGACGCGCACGTCGGGCGAGAGGATGCAGTTCTTCACCGAGCCGCCCGACACGATGCATCCTGCCGACACGATGGAGTCGATGGCCGTGCCGGTACGTCCGGCTTCCGCAAACACGAATTTTGCGGGCGGATACTGGCGCTGGTGCGTACGGATCGGCCAGTCGGAGTCGTACAGATTGAAGACCGGCGACACGGCGACGATGTCCATGTTGGCTTCGTAGTAGGCCTCGAGTGTGCCCACGTCGCGCCAATAGAGCGCTTCTTTCTTATTTTCATCGACGAAATCGTAAGCGTAGACCCGGTACTCGTCGACCATCTTGGTCAGAATGTCTTTGCCGAAGTCATGGCTGGACTTGGGATCCTCGGCGTCCTTTAACAAGACCGGAATGAGCACGTCGGTATTGAAGAGGTAGATGCCCATGGAAGCCGCGACTTTTTCCGGATTCCAGGGCGAGCGCAGGTCGGTCTGCTTGGGTTTTTCCTGGAAGCCGTTCACACGATGATCGCGATCGACTTCGACCACGCCGAAGCGATAGGTCTCGTCGGGCGCGACCTGGATAGTGGCCAGGGTCACGTCGGCGGCTGAATGGTTGTGCTGCTCGAGCATCTTGCCGTAGTCCATCTTGTAGATGTGGTCGCCGGAAAGAATGAGAACGTGCTTGGGCTGCTCGGAGCCGATCGAGTAGATGTTCTGGTAGACGGCGTCGGCCGTGCCCATGTACCAGTTGTCGCTCACGCGCTTCATGGGGGGCAGGATCTCGACGAACTCTCCCATCTCGCGGGCCACGATGTTCCAGCCTTCGCGGATGTGGCGGTTTAGCGAGAGTGCCTTGTATTGCGTGAGGATGTAGACGCGGCGCAGGTCGGAGTTGATGCAGTTGGAGAGCGTGATATCGATGATGCGGTAAATGCCGCCGAAGGTGACGGCGGGCTTGGCGCGATCACGGGTGAGAGGGTACAGCCTTTCGCCCGCGCCTCCAGCTAGCAGGACTCCCAGCGTGTCTTTCATCCGACTTCCCGGTGAATGAGGTTGCTTACGGGCCTGACAATTTGCCGCCGGAACGTTATACACCCGCAGCGCTTATGTTGTGAAAACGGTAGATGGTAGCACAGGGACAAGGGTTGGCTGCGGGTAGCGAATGGCTGATGGCGGGTAGGGAAAGCTTTTTACCGCAGCGGCCGCGGGATAAAGGCCTGGGAAAAATAGCTATAACCGCAAAGGTCGCAAAGAAAAACCAGCAGATGAGGAATGATTAATCGCCAATCATTCCCAGCCACAAGCTATCAGCTAGCAGCCCGGCTACGCGACGTCTTCGTCGATCTTGATGCGCAGAGACTTCAGGAACTTCAAGTCCTGATCGTTCACCTTGAACGTAGGGTTGGTGGTGAGAGTGGTGACCAGAGAGGTTTTGTCGTTCGACTTCTCTCCCTGCTTGCTCACGCCGATAGTCGCTTCCAGCACGAGAAAGATGTCGTAGCCCCCCTCTTTGATCCGGGATACCACCTCGGCGATGGCATCGGAATCGGCCAGCGACTCGTTGATCGCTTCGCCCAGTTCTTTCATCAACTGTTTGAGTTGCTGATCCACAGAACCCCCTTCGAATGAGCGCGTCACACGGGGCAGTGATCGGGCTCCTCGCGTTGCCGTTATTGTAACGCCGAACATTGATAAAATCGACCGGTGTCCACGATCTCTTTAACCCGAAAGCTGCGCATTCTGGCCCAGGTTGCCGGTCGGCAGGCGGGCGAGAGCCGGATCGTGAACGCTCTGATGCAAGCTGGCCGCGTCACGCTGCGCTCGTTCGGACGCGTGGCGCATCAGCTCTGGCTCGAAGTTACGGGCTTTGTTTTCCTCGTTTTGGCAGCCATCGGTGGCGTCGCGCTCAGCCGCGAATACGCGAAGTACCAGGCCGGTCACGGAGAACTTTCGCGCATCGCAATCGCCATCGCCTTCTGCCTGACCTTTAGTTATTTTGGAGTGAGCTCGTTCTGGCGCGTGCGACGGAAGAAGCAGGGGTAAACATCAAGGCGGTGAGGGGAATGCTGTAGGTTTGCTGGTCTCCGGCGCCGAATATTCGTAACCATTCCATGAGCGACACGCTTAAGAGCGCAGCGAAAACGCCTCCTCCCGCCAAGGAGCCGGAAACCTCGTCGCACATTCCTGTTCGTTCGCTTTACACTCCCGCCGACCTCAAAAAGTGGGATCAGGACCGCGAGGTTGGCTACCCCGGGGAGTATCCGTTCACACGCGGCGTACAAGCCACCATGTACCGCGGACGCCTGTGGACCATGCGCCAGTATGCAGGCATGGGGGACGCCGAGGAATCCAACAAGCGCTACAAATACCTGCTGGCGAACGGCACGACCGGGCTCTCAGTTGCGTTTGACTTGCCGACGCAGATCGGGCTGGATTCGGACAATGCGCTGGCCACCGGAGAAGTGGGGAAGGTCGGCGTGGCCATCGATTCGATTGAGGACATGGAGCGGCTGTTCGCCGGAATCGATCTCACGAAGATTTCCACGTCGATGACGATCAATGCGACGGCTTCGATCCTGCTGGCCCTGTACGTGGCGGTTGCCAGGCGGCAGGGCGCCGACATTCGCAAACTGTCGGGTACCGTGCAGAACGACGTCTTGAAGGAATACATCGCGCGCGGAACGTATATCTACCCGCCGAAGCAGGCGATGCGCATCATCACCGACCTGTTTGCCTGGACCAACGAAAACGTTCCGGACTGGAACACGATCTCGATTTCCGGCTATCACATGCGCGAGGCGGGCTCGACCGCGGTGCAGGAAGTCGCCTTCACGCTGGGCGACGGGATGGCCTACGTGCAGGCCGCAATCGACGCCGGATTGGATGTCGACAAGTTCGCGCCCCGGCTTTCGTTTTTCTTCAACGCGCACAGTAATTTTCTGGAGGAGGTGGCCAAGTTCCGCGCGGCCCGTCGCATGTGGGCGCGCATCATGCGGGAACATTTCGGCGCCCGGAATCCGAAGTCTTGGATGCTGCGCTTCCATACACAGACGGCCGGCTCAACCCTGACCGCACAACAACCGGAAAACAACATCGTGCGCACGGCCTTACAGGCGCTCTCGGCGGTGCTCGGCGGCACGCAATCACTGCATACGAATTCCTTTGACGAGGCGCTCGCTTTGCCCACGGAGCAGTCGGCGCGCATCGCGTTGCGCACTCAGCAGATCATCGGATATGAGTCCGGGGTACCGCAGACGGTTGATCCGCTCGCCGGGTCGTATTACATCGAAAGCCTGACGAATGAAATTGAGACGCGCGCGGCCGAGTATCTCGGCAAGATCGAAGTACTGGGCGGCATGCTGAAGGCGATCGAACGCGGGTTCGTGCAGCAGGAAATCCAGAACGCGGCGTATGAGTACCAGCAGGCGGTCGATCGCCGCGAGGCCATCGTGGTGGGGGTGAACCGGTTCGAGTTAGAGCAAGAGAAGCCCATTCCGATTCAACGGATTGACGAGTCTCTGGAACCGAAGCAGGTGGAGCGCTTGCGTGCGCTGCGCGCGAGGCGGGACCCAAATGCATGGCAGGCGGCGCTGCGGGGTGTGGAGGATGCCGCTCGTTCCGGGGAAAATCTCATGCCGCGGATTCTGGGCGCGGTGGAGGCTAACGCGACGGTCGGGGAAATTTCCGATTCCATGCGGCGCGTGTTTGGGGAGTACAAGGAAGCGCTCGTGGTCTAAGCTGAGCTCTTGCCTGCAGGGAAAGCGAAAGAACTTGTCGTCCGTCTCTTTGCCGTCGTCCGGAAGAGTTCTTAACCGCAAAGGGCGCGAAGAATGTCCGCAAAGAGCGCAAAGAGAATCTTATGCGCGATAGCTGTCGATAACTTTCAGAGATGATGCCTTTCTTGGCGTCCTTCGCGATACCTTCGCGAACTTGGCGGTTATAAGCTCTCTCTCAGATCTGCCGACTCACTCGAAGCCTGATCATCGATGAGTCCCTGACGAAATCACAAGTACGACAACCACCACTCTCGCCGCCTTTGCTTGAGTTCCGCGAACCACCGGCACGGGAAATATAGAATCACCACAGCCGTGATCCACATGAGATACACGAAAGGCAGGTTGTATCCGTAGCCGGGTGGCGTTTCGCCGAAGATGGCCCCGTGGAATAACCAACTCACGGACTGCCCGTGCACCATGGCCACGAGAATCGCAAGCGTGTGAATGACGTACAGGTGCAGGACATAGAAAAACATCGGCACGCGGCCGAAAGTCCACACCGCTCCCAGGCCAGGCGGAACGCGCTCCTGATCGAGCCATGAGAGCAGCAGAAGCGACGGCCCGACGGTCATGAGCAGAAATTGCAAGGACGGCGGATATTTTTCGACATCAAGAAACAGGATGATCGTCTTCGCAAGAGTGGGCTGCAAGTGAAAGTCCCCTTGCGAAACACCGCCCAATCCAACTGGAGGATTCCCGTAGAGATTCGTGACTCGCAAAACCACGAACAGCAGAGTCATGCTGACGCCCAGCCAGGCCAGGAGTGTTCTTCTACGCTCCCGCGGCATCAGGTAAAGCTGACCCAGTAGATAGCCAGCCGCCATCACGCCGACGAGCGGCACCAGGGGAAACAAGACGAATTGATGCACTCCAAACGGTAGCAGGACTCCGCCCCGTTTGTGCAAGAGAGACCACACCCAGGCGAACGATCCGAATTGCGCAGGCTGAATCTGGTCGAAGAGGTCATGCAGCGCGATCATCGTGAGAGACAGGACGGCGATCCACCGTGTCGGCAGACGAACGATCGCCGCCATCACGATCATGGAAGCGCCCAGTGCCCAGATCACGCCGAAAAAACCGAATGGAATCTGGAAGGACCACGCGGTCCCCACCACCGTGAACTCGAGAACGATCAGCCACACACCGCGAGTCCACAGGAACCGCGAGAGTTCACCAGGCGTGCGCCGTTGGCCGTAAAGATAGGCGCCCGTCCCCGCCAAGAAAAAAAACATTGGCGCACACAAGTGCGTAATCCAGCGCGTGAAGAACAACGCCGGCCAGGTCCACGCCAGGGTCTCGGGCTCGAACGGAAGGTTAGTGAAGAAGTCGCGCGCATGATCGAGCGCCATGACCACCATGATCCATCCGCGAAAAATATCGAGCGAGACGATGCGGGCAGAGGGAATGGCGCGCACGGGCGACTCGACGGATGCGGGCAGAGGGATCGACACGATTGGTTTCGCTCAGTGATCAGATGAAAGACGGGAACCCGGCGGGAAGGTTAGCCCCCAAGCGGAGGCTTCCAGGAGAAGTGGAGTGCTGTAGAGGCGGGGAGAGTTGGCTCGCTTGCCCATTCGCCGTGGCGGGTTAGCGCTTTGCCGAAAGCGACCTAGATGGAGACTTTGTAGTCGCAAGCTTCGCGGCAAGCCGCGCAGTACCAAAGTCCGTCTTCGCACAGACGGACGGCCAGTTGGCTCTGGCAGAACACGCAATACTTCTCGCACTCGCACCGTTCTTCGATCTGCTCACACTGGCTGCAGCGAACCTTCACTTTGGTGGTAGCCATGGGGGAACTTTATCGCCGGCGCGGGATTGGGGAAACGTTCCGTTGGTAACTAGGAGCAGGCTCTGGTCTCTAGCAAAACCGACAAACTCTCGCGCGGAAAGTTAAAAACGGCAGCCTGCAGCGAAACGCTAGAGCCTAAAGCCCAGAGCCTAGAGCTTGCCTTTCCCCGTTTGACCCCACAAAAAACAGCGTGATAGGGTTATGAGTTCCACGACTCCGCAGCCCAGCCAACTGCGCATCTGATCGAGGAGTTTGCTTGCCTGCTGTCGAGGCGACTACGCCGACCATCCGCAAGACCGCGCTGAACGCTGTCCATCGCCAGATGGGCGCCAAGATGGTCGAATTCAACGGCTGGGATATGCCCGTTGAATACCCTTCGGCCGGCGGCATCATGGCGGAACATAACGCCGTGCGCACGGGTGTCGGCGTCTTCGATGTCAGTCACATGGGAGACATCCGGTTGGCCGGTCGCGAGGCGCTTGCCGCCGTGCAGCACATTTCCATGAACGACGCGTCGCGGCTCGCAGTCGGCCAGGCGCAGTACTCGGCCCTGCTTTATCCGGAAGGGACCTTCGTCGACGACGTAATCGTTCACCGCCTGGGTGAAGACGAATACCTGCTGGTCATCAATGCCGGAACGCGGGAAAAAGATTTCAACTGGGTGCGCGATAACACACGCAATTTTGATTGCAAGGTCGAGCACCTTTCGGATGATTTCACGCAGATCGCGATCCAGGGGCCGAAGGGCGTGAGTCTGTTGCAGAAGCTGACGGATGCTGATCTTTCCGCGGTGAAATTTTACTGGGTCACGCGCGGGACGGTGTGCGGCCTGAAGGACATTCTGATCGCGCGCACCGGCTACACCGGCGAAGACGGCTTCGAAATTTACGTTCCCGCCGACGAAGCGACCAGCGTGCGCGTCTGGAACGAGATCCTCGCGGCGGGAAAGGAGGTCGCCGTCGTGCCCTGCGGCCTGGGAGCGCGCAACACGCTGCGGCTCGAAGCCAAGCTGCCGCTCTACGGCCACGAGATTTCGGACACGATCAACGTGTGGGAAGCGGGACTGGATCGCTTTACCAAGATGGAGAAGCCTGAGTTTATCGGACGAGCGGCGCTGGAGAAGGCGAAGGCAGCCGGGGTCAAGAAAACGCTGGTTGGACTGGAAATGGTGGAGCGAGGCATTGCTCGCGACGGCTACAAGGTGCTGAACGAGGCCGGCAAAGAAGTGGGTTACGTGACCAGCGGATCGCCCGCTCCGTTTTTGAAGAAGAACATCGCCCTGGCCTACGTGCCACCTGGGCTGAGCAGCGTAGGAACAAAGGTAAGAGTGGAGATTCGCGGGCAAGGCGTAGGCGCGCAAGTAGTGCCGACGCCGTTTTATAAACGGCCAAAGAAGACGTAGTGATAACGATTACGCTCGAAGCTCGGAGCCCGAAGCTCGGAGCCAATAGGTACGAGCCAGGAGCCAGAAGCTAAATGTCCTATCCAGCCGACCTGAAGTACACCAAAGAACACGAGTGGATTAAAGTCGACGGTTCAAACGCCACCATCGGCATTACCGACTATGCGCAGGAGTCGTTGGGCGACATTGTCTTTGTCGATCTCCCTAAGCCCGGGTCAGACATCACAGCGGGGAAAACGTTTGGCACGGTAGAGTCGGTAAAGGCGGTATCGGATTTGTACGCACCCGCATCGGGCACGGTCAACGAAGTGAATGGCGAACTGGCGACGGCGCCCGAGAAGATTAATAAGGAAGCTAACAGCACCTGGATGGTGAAGGTGACGTTGAAAAATCCAGATGAGCTGAAGAGCTTGCTTTCGGCTGCTGACTACGAGAAGTTCGTGAATGAAGAAGGCGGGCATTGAGACCGCACGCCGGATTTTGAACGGCAGGGCGAACCTGGCTGCAAAGTTTAGTCTGAGGAAACCGAAGATCGGCTTCCATCAATCTTTCCGGCTGTCCGTTACATCTATATAAATCCCTATGCGTTATTTACCCAAATCTCCTGGCGACCGCGAAGCGATGCTCAAAGCTATGGGCGCGCGCTCGATCGACGATCTGTTCGCCCCGATCCCGGAGGAATACCGGCTCAAGCGTGATCTGAAGGTTCCGCGCCAGATGGCGGAATCGGAGATCGTGGACTGGTTCCGCCAGCGCTCGAAAGAAAATGGAATCGAGTACCTCAGCTTTCTCGGCGCGGGCGCGTACATGCACTATCGCCCGGTCATCATCGATTCGCTCATTTCGCGCGGCGAGTTTCTCACGGCCTATACGCCCTACCAGGCGGAAATTTCGCAGGGCACGTTGCAGGCCATCTTCGAATTCCAGAGCATGATCTGCGAATTGACGGGCATGGAAGTGGCCAACGCTTCCATGTACGACGGATCGACTGCCGCAGCCGAAGCCGCCATGATGGCGGTGCGGGTCACGGGGCGCAACTCGGTGGTGATCGCCAAGAGCCTGCATCCCGAGTATCGCGAGGTACTCACGACCTACGCGCACCACCAGGGTATGCCTTTGGCCTTGGCGGCTTATACCGATAGCGGGCGCGTGAATCTGAAAGAACTCGAACAATCCATTACCGCCGATACGGCTTGCGTGCTGATTCAGTCACCGAATTTTTTTGGCTGCATCGAAGACGTTGCCGCCATCGCCGACATTGCGCACAAGAAGGGCGCACTGTTGGTGGTTTCCATCGCGGAAGCCGTCTCGCTGGGGATCGTGGAACCGCCACGGCAGGCCGACATCGTCGCCATGGAAGCGCAGTCGTTCGGTGTGCCCGTTGGATTCGGCGGTCCGTATTGCGGCGTGATCGCCACCAAGGAACAATTCGTTCGTCAGATGCCGGGGCGGCTGGCTGGACAGACCACCGACCGCAACGGCAAGCGCGGCTTCGTGCTTACGCTGGCCACGCGCGAGCAGCACATCCGGCGCGAGAAGGCGACCTCGAACATCTGCACAAACCAGGCGCTGGTCGCGCTCATGGTCAACATCTTCATGACCGTGTACGGCAGAGTGGGACTGAAGGAACTGGCAAAGCAGAATCTCGCGAAAACCGCTTACGCGGCCGACCAGTTCGGCAAGCACGCGCGCGTGTTGTTCTCAGGCGCGCCTCGCTTCAACGAATTCGTGGTGCAGACCAGCGAGGATCCTTACGTCATCAACAGTCGCCTGTTGGGCCACAAGATCGTCGGCGGACTGCCGTTGAAAAAGTTCTATCCCGAACTCGGCAACGCTGCGCTCTGGTGCTGCACGGAGATGACTACACGCTCTGCGATCGACACTGCCGTGGGAATGCTGGCAGAAAGCGAAGCGGATGAACCGCGGGGCGAGCGGGCCGTCGAGGAGGTGGTGCGATGAAGCATCCTACTCCCAAGGCCACGCGCCACGTCAATCAGAATGAGAGTTTGATTTTTGAGAAGTCCTCGGCTGGCAAGGCCGCCTGGAAGCTGCCGCCGTTGGATGTTCCCGAAGTGGACACCGCGAAACTTTTAGGCGCCGCGGAACGCAAAGACCTGGGCCATATGCCGGAAGTCAGCGAGATCGAAATCATCCGGCACTTCACGCGACTTTCTACCTGGAACTACGCTATCGATCTCGGCATGTATCCATTGGGCTCCTGCACGATGAAGTACAACCCGCGCGTGAACGAAGTCGTCGCGCGTCTGGAAGGTATTGCGAACGGACATCCTTACCAGCCGGAGAAGATTTCTCAAGGCGCGCTGCGAATCATCAAGACGCTGAGTGATTGCCTGATCGAGATCACCGGCATGGACGCGATCACACTGCAGCCTGCGGCCGGCGCCCACGGGGAACTCACCGGGCTGCTGATCGCGCGCGCGTATCACGAATCAAAAGGCAATCCGCGGAAGAAAGTCCTGATACCCGATTCGGCGCATGGCACGAATCCAGCGACGGCCGCCATGGTCGGGTATGCGGTCGAGAATCTGAAATCCAACTCACGTGGCATGGTCGAGGTGTCGGCCCTCGAAGCGCAGATGAACGATGACATTGCCGCGCTCATGCTGACGAATCCGAACACGCTCGGTGTCTTTGAGCAGGAAATCCACAAGATCGCGCAGATCCTGCACGCCAAGGGCGGACTGCTCTACATGGACGGCGCAAACATGAATGCGCTGGTTGGAAAAGTGCGGCCGGGCGATTTCGGGGTCGACGTCATGCACCTTAATCTGCATAAGACGTTCTCGACGCCGCACGGCGGCGGCGGTCCGGGATCGGGCCCGGTTGCGGTCAAAGGCGCGCTGGAGCCGTTCCTGCCCACCCCGGTGGTGATCACGAAGGATGACGGCACGCTGGGTTTCGAATACAACCGGCCGCAATCCGTCGGGCGCGTGCGCTCGTTTTATGGAAATTTCGGGATGTTTGTGCGGGCGCTGGCCTACATCCTGGCCAACGGACCAGATGGCCTTCGTCAGACTACCGAAGACGCGGTGTTAAACGCGAACTACATCCGCAAGGGTCTGGAAGGTGTGTACGATCTTCCCTACGCCACGCCGAGCATGCACGAGGTCGTCTTCAGCGACAAGCTGCAGGCGAAGAAAGGCGTGCGCACCATGGACATCGCGAAGCGCCTGATCGATTACGGCTTCCATCCCTATACGACGGCGTTTCCGCTGATCGTGCCGGGCGCGCTGATGATCGAGCCCACGGAAAGCGAAGACAAAACGGAGATGGATCTGTTCATCGACGCGATGAAGTCGATCGCGCAGGAAGTGGAAGAAGATCCGAAGACCGTTCTCGACGCGCCACATACCACGCGCGTTTCGCGGCTGGATGAAACCGGGGCTGCTCGCAAGCCGGTCCTTCGTTGGAAGCCTTAACCCTCTTAACCATAGAGGACACAGAGTGCCACAGAGGATTGCGCGTCTCACAGGCTGCCTGGCCCGCGCTCGAAACCCTCTGTGCTCTTCCGTGTCCTCTGTGGTAAACGCCTTTACTTCTTTTCTTTGATCTCGATCGTGGCCCGGGTGTTCTCCCAGTCCAAGTACATATGGCAGCCGTCGCCCATCTCGTGGAACGAGATCGTGAAGTTCTCCACCGGGCTCGGCGTCTTCGAGACGCTCATGTCGTAACGACCCTGGTCTTCGCCCTGCGGGTAGTCCGTTCCCCATTCGCCCGTCTTTTTGCTGATCACGAGCGCCCACTTGTCCTCGCCCGGAACGGTGAACATGGTGTACTTGCCGGCGGGAACATCTTTGCCGCCGATGGTGAGGTTCGCGTCAGTCACGAAGGTGGTGGCCTCATTCGCGCCCGTGCGCCAGACTTGTCCATAGGGAACGAGTCCGCCGTAAATCTTGCGGCCCTTGGCGCGCGGGCTGGAATAGTCGACCTTCACCGACTTGCCGTCGGCCAATTTGCACTGCGCGTTCGCGGCGGGGCTGGGACGCGGTTTCTCGCCGCCCTGGGCGGCGGCGGCGATCGAGAGAGCAAGAACAGTACACATCAGGAATGCGATACGTTTCTGCATGAGATCTCCTTGTGGAAGCATTTAGCACTTTAGCATTTGGCAATGCAACGGTTGGGAACGGTTCGCGCTCTTCCGCATTAGACGTTCGAGATGAGATTGCGTGATCGCGAGGCCCAGGCATTGTCCGTACAAGGGCCAAATGTTAAGTGCTGATTTTTGCCCGCCAATTATCCACTATCCGACACCCAAGCTACAATCAGACCCATGCCGGTATTCGATGACAAGCAGGAAGAGCTGGAGCACTACGAGACCATGATGGGCGTTCCCCGAGGCCGTCTGGCAGTCACCATGGACCTGGTCACGGATGCGATGGCCCTGGTTGGCCAGCACGGCGTCTATTGCCAGAGCCAGCGCTGGCCGGGCAAGCCGGTGATGGATATCCAGATGGTGATGAAGAGCCTGACGGACGCGAAGGAATTAATTCAGAGTGTGATGGAAGAATTGAAGAAGAAGTAACCTCGCAGGACAAAAATCCGCGAAAGGACGCACCCACACCACGGTGACTAATACTTGGTGCCCTTGTCCACAGGATAGGGCTCGCCGTACTTGTTCAAGTGTTCGTCAGGCACACCCAATGCATGGAGGGTGATCGCAGGGAGCCGGTTGTCGCCTGAGCTGATCTCAATCTCCCGCGAAAGCGACTTCAGTTCTGGCATCGCGGCGAGTTCATGCCAGACCTCAAGCCGGTACAGCCCCGGGGGAACGTTGTCGATGTGGAAACTCCCATCATGCGCAGTCACCACGAAATGTGGAGTGTTCAATACGACGACTGACGCACTCATGTCCGGGTGGATATTGCAGAAAATGTAAGAGACGCCAATCTGAGTGAACCGCACTTTTCGCACCGTGCCCGCCTCGTAAAGACCCAGATCGAACGGCTTGCCATGGTAGATCGAAAACACGTTATGGAAAAACGGGTCCTTGTTCGGAAACTCGATGGCCGTGCCCACTGTAACGGCGAGCACTTGCGGTTCGAATCGCTTGTCCTTTTGGAGCAAGCGGGCCGTCGGCCCGGGAGAAACCGTCTCTTTAGTGCGAACGCTGGTAAGCCAGACGACGGCGCCAATGTCGCCCGTTTCACTGCGAGAGCGATGCATTACACTCACTTTTCCGCGAACCGTTCCGTCCTGCGCACTCAGCACGCTGCTCAGGAGAAGGATCAAAGCTCGCAGGCCGGTCCGGATCCTCAAAAGCGTACTCCCGCCGCTAGGTTGAGATGATCTCCGGTGGCACTCTCGCCGAGGGCCGGGGCCGTCAGCAAGTGCCGATACTCGATCGCAAAAAGAAGAAATGAGTTTGGCTCGTAGATGAAATTCAGGAAACTGGTGCGATTCTTCTTGAATGGCGGGAAACTCATCGTGGTAAACGGAGTGGCGAAGAAGCGAAGATCGCGGGCGAAGTTCTCGTCCTGTCCGAAAGCACCGTTGATCTGGAAGCGAGTGATGGGCTTAACCTTCACCTGCGCCCAGCCTCCGGTCGAACGCAGCGGATGAACAGCAGTGTGCGGCGGAAAGGCTTCCGGAAAGATCACACTGGTACAGATGCCGCCTCCTAGTCCGCCGACTGCTTGCCCGTCGTACCACTCGCCCGACAATTCCACGTGCCGGCCGAAGGGAATTTTGAAGTCGGCGTTCATCGTCCAGCTGTCGATCTGATGGAAGTCCTGATAGCGCTGGAGAGCGCGATATCCACCAAATCCGATAGTAAACGGCAGGCGATCTGCGGATGAACGGTCGATGGCGATACGGCCCGCGAACGCAGGCACACGAGTCGCCTCACCCGCCGTGGCGACGGTGCCCTGGAAGGGCGGCAACTCTTCCGTCAGCGGGTCGAGCAAACCGCCCTGCAGAACAAGAAACGAATCCGGCCGCAGGGTGATACGGTGCTCGGCCTCAATCTGCGGAGTCCACACCCAGAGGTTGCCGGACCATGACATCGCCGGTTCCAGCATGGTCGCGTACGACGTCGGGGACAAAGGCGAGAAGAAGGGCGCATCCTGGCCAATGTGGAGAGAAGTCTTATGCCAATCCAGGCTGATCCCGGCCGTTCGCAAACGAAGCAGGCCGGCGGTCACGCCGTACGCCGTGGTTGGACTACCCCCGGCGAAGTCGATCTCGGCGTTCGCCGAAGTGCGCGCGCCGAACAGTTTGGGACCCGTCGCGGAGACGCCGAGAACCGTCTGGCGTAGAGTCGCGCCAATGTTGCCGCCCGAAAATCCGGGAGTCGTTGGAAAGGCGAGGCTGGGCAAATCCTGGATGTCCAGCGCGCCACTGTTGCGATACGCGTTGAACAAAACCAGGCCCGAGATTTTACCGGATACTTGCTCGCGCTTTCAACTTTATCCTGATGAAGCTCCGCGACTTTTCCCGCCAGGAAGCCAACATCCTGGTCGGCGGTCTCCACGGATGGTTTCTCCGGAGTGAAGACGTGATTCGCTGTCGTAGCGCCTGCACCGGTACCACCTTCCGCACCGACGTTTCCGGAAGCTTGGTTTGACTGCACTTGGGTACGCAACTCCTGCAGTCCATGGCGGAGTTCTTCAATCTCTCGGCGGGAGTCCGCAAGTTCGGAACGCGTCTCCTGCAATTCGCGCTTCATGCGCGAGAGTTCGTCGTTGCCAGAAGCGTCTTGCGCGCTCGAACCGATAGAGGCGAGACACACGACGACGAGGATCGATCGCAAAAAATTGCACATGGCGTTTCTGTGATTGTGGTTACCATGGGTAATTTGTGCAAGTTACCAGCGTGCGGGGAGTGCGAGAGACTACGAGGGCCCTCGTTTTAACGAATAGCGGCTTCTAGTCTTCCGGCGGCCAAACAGCGTGCTTACGGTTTCAGGGTCACCATTACCACGCCATGCCGCACCACCTTGGCAGAGAATTTCCCCGTGGCCTTCCCCAGATCCTTCTTTTCCCACAAATCCCGCACCGAAGCTGAGAGCGAGTCGGGATAATCGAGGTCGGTCCATTTTGCCGTGATTTCTTTTTCTGATTCGCCGCGGTTGAAGAGAATCACGGCCCGCGCGCCACCGGCCAGCGGCTTCGACCAGACCTCCAGATCGCCATCTTTCCATACGCGTCTTCCCTGCTGGCCCAGCGGATCCTGGTCGACCGCGATTACTTCCTTGTTGGTGAGGATGTCATGGATCTCCGGCTTCATGTCGCGCAGGTCGTTGCCGGCGATCAGCGGCGCGGCTAGCAGCGCCCAGAAGCTGAAGTGCGAGCGGTACTCATTGGTGGTCATGCCGCCGTTGCCGACTTCGAGCATGTCGGGATCGTTCCAGTGTCCCGGGCCTGCGTAGGAATAGATCGCGTCTTCAGCGTCGATGATGTCGACGACGCCGAACGAACAGCAGTTGCCTGGCTCCCATTCCTTCTTGCCGGACCAGCGGTCCTGGATGTCGCCGGTGGTGCGCCACAGGTTGCCGCCAACTTCCTTACTCCAGAGCCACGGTTTCGCCGTGCCCCATTCGCAGATGCTCAGCACGATCGGCCTGCCGGCTGCGTCGAGCGCGTTGCGGATATTTGCGTAGGACGCGCGCGCGTCCTGCGTCGTCGTGTTGCACCAGTCGTACTTGAGATAGTCGACGCCCCACGATGCGTACTTGAGCGCGTCCTGATATTCATGGCCGAGTCCGCCCGGCCGCCCGGCGCACGTCTTCGAGCCGGCATCGGAATAAATACCGAACTTCAAGCCGAGCGAGTGGACGTAATCGGCCAGCGACTTGATGCCCGACGGAAAACGCTGCGGGTCGGCAACGATGTTGCCATCCTTGTCGCGCGAGACCTGCCAGCAATCGTCGATCACGACATATTGATACCCGGCATCTTTCATGCCCGACTTCGCCAGCGCGTCGGCCATACCCTTGATCATGTCTTCGCTCACGTTGCAGCCGAACTTGTTCCAGCTGTTCCAGCCCATGGGCGGAGTGAGCGCGAGATTGGCGGACGGAGCGAGTTGGATGGCGGGCTGCTGCTGTGCCCACGAAGTTAAAGCCAGAAATAGGACCGCAACCATGTGCATGGCTGATTTCATAGATGGAAATCCGATTGGCAGAGTATGGAGTTTGGCAGCCGATTGTAGCGTAGCGACTTTACCGGGGGCGAGGAATCTCGGCGACCATCGGGGCCGACCTGGCTCTCCAGGCAACAAATCCCTAGCGTCGGCAGCAGATCTGTCCTAAGCTAGGTGCAACTTCCCCTGGGCTCCAACAAAAGCAAAACTGGCTCAACCTTTTCGACGGAGGCAACATGGCTACTGTCGTGGCGCAACCTTCTGCGCCTATAAAGTCAGTGTCCCCTTTACCGGGGCGTCGTTACGATCATTTCTTCTTCACCGGTATGGCGCTGCTCATGGCCGCCACCGTATTCGTGGGCTTCGCGCCAACCTACTACATGGCGGGGATGTTTCGCGCGCCGCTACCCAGCCTGATCGTGCACTTGCACGGCGCGGTGTTCACGGGATGGATCCTGTTGTTCATTACACAGACCACGCTGGTCTCCGCCGGGCGCGTCGATGTTCACCGGCGGCTCGGCCTGGTGGGATTTTGCTGGGCGTGTCTGATGGTAGTGGTCGGAGTGCTGGCAGCGACTGATTCGCTGGTGCGGGCGGATCGTCCGGGCCGGGACCCGCTGTTTTTCTACATCATTCCGCTCGGCGATCTATTGGTGTTTGCCCCGCTGATCTTTTTCGCTTACCGGGCGCGCAGAGACTCGGCAACCCACAAGCGACTCATGCTGGTCGCCACCATCGATCTCCTGATCGCGGCCATCGCGCGCTGGCCCGTGGCTTTCGTCCATCGCAATGCAGCGCACGCCGGGATGGTCAGCTGCCTGTTTCTGTTGCTGCTGGTGGCGTACGACCTGTGGTCCACGCACAAAGTGCACCGGGCGACCTTGTGGGCGAGCGCATTCATGATCTTCGTGTATGCGGTCAGGATTCCGATCGGGCGAACGCAAGCTTGGCACGCGTTTGCGGGCTGGGTGCAAGCCGTCGCTCGGTAACAGGCAAATCGTCAATCGCATCGTGACCCAACCGCATAGGGATCGAGCATGTCTTGTCGATCCTAGTCCGGCAGCGCCCCGATCGACGCCCGCAGCGCTGCCAAATGCGATTCGACGTCTCTCTTGTGCGCGTCCAGCAGACGCTCAATATCTCCGGTCGTCAATTGACGGCTATGGACCAGGGCCGCTTCCAGGGCGCCCACGCGGGTCCCCATATCGGACAGGCGGTTCACGATTTCCAATAAGATCGGCTTCATGCTGAGAGACGATATCGTCTCTCAAGTTTGAGGAAGGTAAGCCGAGTTTCTGGAGCAGCCTGCCATGGCCGAGGAAATAGGGGTCGACCGCGTTGCGATCGCCAGCCGTGGTCGCCGGCTCGAATACTTCACTATCGGATGGAACTGCCTGGAGGGCGTAGTAGCCGTCATTGCCGGGCTGGCGGCGGGCAGCATCTCTCTTGTTGGGTTTGGCATGGATAGCTTTATTGAGGTCACTTCTGGTGCGGCTCTACTGTGGCGCATGAGCGTAGACGCGAATGTGGAACGTCGCGAAGGAAACGAGCGACTCGCATTGAGAACGGTTGGCCTCTGTTTCTTCGCCTTAGCGGCGTACATATCCTATGAATCGATTAGCAACATCACGCAACGAAGAGCGCCGGAACACAGTATCCCCGGAATCGTTCTTGCTTGCGTATCGCTCATCGTGATGCCGCCGCTTGCGAGTGCCAAGCGAAAAGTGAGCCTGGCGCTCGGAAGTACCGCGATGCATGCCGACGCCCGGCAAACAGATTTCTGCGTATACCTGTCGGTCATTCTCCTCGGCGGACTGCTTCTGAATGCTCTATTCGGTTTATGGTGGGCGGACCCGATGGCTGCACTCATCATGGTTCCTATCATCGCGAAGGAAGGCTTCGAGGGCATACGGGGCAGAGGTTGCCAGGATTGCTGAAAAAAACTGAGAATTGCGTACGGAGTTCCGTGGAGTCCCACCTTAGCCCATAGGAACGCGCGCAAAGGCGGGGGCACCGTCGGCGCCCCCTTCGCCTGCAGGCGCTTAGCTAATTGCTATGAATTCCAGCGCGATTGCAAGAGGATTTTGCCTCGGAGGTCCCGCCAGCACCGTTCCCTAAAGTCGACGCCAAGGGCCATGGAAGCGCTTATAGGCGTCGTTCTTGGGTGGGGTGTTGGTTTGGTCATCTCAGGGATGGTCGTCGATCCTGGGGCCGCTTGGCGCAAAAATTTGCTTTAAGAAAATGAAATTCAATTTCAATTGGACTTTTGGGGGATTTCTCCACCGCCTCTGAAGAAGAAGCACTCGCGGTCCCACCTCAGCGCTCAGAACGCGCGAAGGTGGGGCACCGGTTTTTTGAATCGTCTGCGCACGCGCTCGGGAGTGGTTCAATCACGCGCCTTCGCTTGGCGGGTTGTCGACAATCGCCTCGGTCGCTCGATCCCAGTAGACTTTCTTTCCCGACCAGTACGATTGCGCCGCCATCATGCAGGCTACCGAGTGGGCGAAGCCATCCTGCACCGTGGCATTAGGCGGCTTGCGCGAGCGCAGGCATTCGAACCAGTTCGCCATGTGTTCGAGCGATAGGTCATCGATACCCATGGGTGGAAGCTCTTCTCCCGGCAGCGTGATGAATTTCGACGCTCTCTTCTTGTCGATGTCGGAGTCATCCTCGTGCGTGCCCTTCTCCTCCACCAATTGGTAGCGCGGGCTACCTTCCCCGCCGAGATTCATGAGCGTTGCCTTCTTGCCCATGTAGCGCGTGAAGCTGGGTGCGTCGTTGCCGAAACTGGTCGAGTAGCTGACCAGGAAGCCTTTCGGATATTCGAGCAGTGCCTGGAAAGTGTCAGGATTCTGGCGGCCGTCATGCCAGGCGAAGACACCGCCGTGGGCGATGACCGAGCGCGGAGCGCTGTCTTCCATGAACCAATGCACCAGGTCAATGCCGTGACTCATCCACTGATCGGAGATGCCGCTAGAAAACTCCTTGTATAAGCGGAACTCGAAATAGAGCTGAGGATCGAACGGGCGGGCGGGCTTGGTCATCAGCCACTTGCTCCAGTTCGTGTCCTGCTCGCGAATCTGCTGGACCTCTTCGCGGCCTCGCCAGCGCGGGCCGTGGTAGTTCCACACGATTTCGACTTTGCTGATCTCACCCAGGGCGCCACTGCGGATTACCTCGTGGGCGGCGTTCGGGTAAGGCTCGCTACGGTGTTGCGTGCCTACCTGCACGATGGTCTTGGCGCGGACCACAGCATCGCGCGCCGCCTTGGCTTCGGCGAGAACGTTGCCCATGGGTTTTTCGACGTAGGCATCTTTTCCCGCCTCGGCCGCCATCTGCAGAATCGGAGAGTGCGAATGCTCAGGCGTCGAGATCAGTACGGCGTCCACGTCCTTCATTGCCAGCAACTCTTCTGGATGCTGGACGGCGCGCGGAGCACGGCCATAGTACTTCTCGTTGGTGGCGACGGCTTTTTCGCGGTTCGTCTTCCACAGGTCACAGACCGCGGTCATCTCCGCGTGCTGGCTGGACGTCAGTTTCGAAACGATGAGATCGAGGTCGTCGCCGCGATGGCCGATGCCGATGTGGCCAAGGGAAATGCGGTCGTTGGCCCCGAGAATCTTGTCGTAGGAAGCGGCCGTGCGCGAGAGCATCGCGCTCCCGGCCACGAGCGCGGCTGACTTGCCCAGGAACGATCTGCGATTCATTGACGGCGAGAAATCGGTCATCACTTGCTCCGAACTTACACAGAGTTTGGAAGGTGGAAACTGGCGTGCCTCTTCGACTGGCATGCTATGGACGCGGTGGGTGCAAGTCAAGGCCGCCGGCCCGCCCACTAAGGTGTTGGAAAACGCTTCTCGAAGAGCCCTGAGATTTTTCTAAAGCCTTAACCCTATTTACCCGCTGCGACCGCGGCCCTAGTGTGATAGCACGCTGGGCGAAGAGATTGGACGCAGCGAGGTCGCTCGCCACTCTACCTGTCTGCTCCGCCCTTTTTCCATGGCCACTGCAAATCCACAAATTGCAACCAACGGCGCGCCCTCCGACGACGGAGTTGAACTTCTACGCGGCTCGATACACGCCGGCGTGGTTGCACAGTTCGTGATCGCATTTGCGGCGGCAGTCGGACTGATTTACCTCCTCAAACCGGTGCTCGTGACCGTGCTCGTGGCGACCCTGTTGGCCTTTGCGGTCGATCCCATCGTGGTTTTGCTGGAGCGCGTCCGTGTCCCGCGCGCAGCGGGTGCTGCGATCGCTCTGCTTCTCTTGCTCAGCCTGTCCGCGGCACTCGTCTTCTTCTTTTATAACCGTGCGGTGGATTTCATGGAGGAACTGCCAAGATTCTCGGCGACCATCCGTGAAGACATGGAAGAGCTACAGGCAAAGGCCGACAAGATCGAGAGCAGCACGCGCTCGGTGTTGCCGGGACAAAGCGGGAAAAAGCCAATTCCGGTGCAGGTGCAGGAATCGCACGGGATCGCGAGGTTGATCTCGAGCGGGGCTAGCCAGTTCGGCGAAATCGCGTTGGCGATCAGTTTCGTGCCATTCCTGATTTACTTCATGCTGACCTGGAAGACTCACGTGCATTCGGCAACCCTGCGCGTGTTTCCCAAAGAGAAGCGGCTGGTGGCGTACCGGACGATCGGCCGGATTTCAGAAATGGTACGCAGCTTTATTGCGGGCAATCTGTTCGTCGGCCTGCTGAACGCGATCGCTTCGACGGCGGTTTTCGGCGCTATGCATCTGCCGTACTTCTATTTTCTGGGAGCGATCAGCGCGTTCGCGGGCTTGGTGCCGTATCTGGGATTATTTTTCGCACTGCTGGCGCCGATTGCGGCCGGCATAGGTGTGCTGAGTAAGTCGCAACTGGGCATAGTGTTCCTGGCGGTTGTCGTTCTGCACATTCTGACCATGAATTTGCTCTATCCCAAAATGATTGGGCGGCGGTTGCGGCTCAATCCGTTGGCAGTGGCGTTGTCGCTGCTGTTCTGGGCTTGGATCTGGGGTGCGTTCGGATTGATTCTCGCGATTCCGTTGATGGCGACGACGAAGATTATTTGCGATTACATCGAACCGCTGCAGGCTTTGGGGGAGTGGCTGGGGGATTGATTCAGTCGCCAGTCTTCAGTCTTCAGTCTTCGGTCGTCGGTCTAGGGCCGGTTGGTTGGACGAGGAACTCAAAAGAAGCAGACCCCGGCGCTGAAGCCGAATTCAATTTCGCGGCTTCGCGGCGCGACTGGAGTCGTGCATTCAGGAAACAGTGCGGTCGCTACGTCGGGTGCTTTTCGGCCTACGTTCCGAATCTTTCGGCGGCGCGGGCTTTGGCCTTGGCGGCTTCTTCTTCGCGGTTTTTGGGTGGGGCAGTGGTCTCGAGCGAATGCAGCAGGCGGGCGGAGATGCCGGCAATTTCGTCGATGGCCGCCTGAAAGGCTTCCTCGTTGGCTTTGGACGGCTTGTTAAAGCCGGTGATCTTTCGAACGAATTGGAGTGAAGCCGCGTGGACTTCGTCTTCGGTGACCGGCGGATCGAAATTGAAGAGCGTTTTAATATTTCGGCACATCGCTGGAAACCCCTGTGGATCTGGTTGATTTGCCTGGACGCGAACTGGCTACGCCTTGCTCGTTTAGACTGAAGCCATGATAAACGGGGTGCATTTTTTGCTCTACAGCAAGGATGCCGAGGCCGATCGCGCGTTCGTGCGCGAGGTTCTGGGTTTTCACACGGTCGACGCTGGGCATGGATGGTCGATCTTCGGATTGCCGCCGGCGGAGATGGGCATTCATCCGGGAGACGGGCAGTTCGTGCAGCAGCACGCCGAGCAGGCGTTGCTTGGGGCGGTGATGTATTTGATGTGCGACGATCTGGCGGCGACCGTCCGTGAACTGCGGACGAAGCATGTCGAGTGCTCAGAGACGCTCGAGGCCGAGTGGGGAATCACGACGACTGTTCCGTTACCCAGTGGAGGGCGAGTGGGCCTCTACCAGCCGAAGCATCCGACGGCGATTTAGGTTGTGCGGCTGTGGACTCTTCAGCTCGTGGCCGAAAAGCTTGTCGGATCCTATGCCGTCCTCAGTCATGCAGGGGTTCTTCGACTTCATTCGGCTGGCGCCTCATTCCGCTCAGGGCGGCAACCTTCAAGAGGGCATTGTCGTCCGGACGCGGCCGGATTGCATCGGCAGCCCGCGAATTCTCTGCCCTGCTACAATTCCCTGCCGCATAATGACTTACTGGGCTGTTGCGAACTTTTGTCGGCACATCGACGTATGCAAGCTGTGATGTCAGTCCAGGGGCGTGCCGGGTCTCGCACCGCCGTCTCCACCTAAAGCAAGGAATTCCTCGGGAGCGCTCGTTGGAAGACGCGCAGATCGTCAACAGTCTTGTCCGGCGCTGCATTAGGGGCGATGCGGTCGCTTGGGAGGAGATTGTCCAGCGCTATAACCGGCGTATCTACAACATCTGCTACCGGTTCGCTGGTTCCTCGGATGACGCGCAGGATCTGACCCAGGAAGTGTTTATCAAAATGTACCGGACGCTCGGCTCCTACGATGTGGAGCGGGGCGCGTTCATGACGTGGCTCACGACCATGACCCGCAACCTGCTGGTCGACCACTTCCGTAAAACCAAGCAGGATCGCATTACGGACTCGATAGACGCGACTTCGTCGGAACACGAGGATTCCATGCCCCTGAGCGACCAGCTGCCCGACAAAGGGCCAGCCCCTGACACCAAAGTGCAGAGCCGGGAAACCGGGGAAATGGTGCAGGAGGCCTTACAGAAGCTGTCGCCGGAGCTGCGGGAAGCAGTGATTCTAAGGGACTTACAGGATATGGATTACCGAGATATTGCGGCGGTTTTAAGGATTCCGGAAGGAACCGTGAAATCCAGGATTAACCGGGGCCGAGCGGAACTTGCGAGGCTTCTACAACGTATCTACAGGCAGGTGATGTGATGCCAGGTGAAACCCATAACGGTATGCAGTGCAGTGAGTTCGAGGCACTTCTGTTTGACGCCCTGGACAACCATTTGACGGGCGAGAAACAGGAGCGTTTCCGGGCTCATTCCCGCGTCTGCGCGAAATGCGGACCGATGTTCGCGGAAGCAGAAGCGGGGCAGCATTGGCTGAAGTCTCTCGCGGAGGTGGAGCCTCCAGCCAACCTGGTGAATGACATTCTGGCCGCAACCAGTGGAATCCCGTCCTACCGGTTGCAAGAGGTCGGGGCCTCGGCGCATCAGCCGTCGCTCAGCGAGCGAATTCGCGAATGGGCGGATTCCCTGCTGACGCCGGTGTGGAGTACAGTGCGTCAGCCGCGTTTTGCCATGTCGTTCGGAATGGCGTTTTTCTCCCTGTCGGTCGCGTTGAGCGTCGCCGGGGTGAAGCCGACCGACATCAACAAAGCCGATCTAAGCCGGAATGGACTGCGCCGGACGTACTACACCACGACTGCGCGTGTGGTGAAATACTACGAAAATATCCGGCTCGTGTACGAGATCGAGTCGAAGGTGCAGGAGATTCGCAAGGTGACGAGGCCCGCCGGAACGAAAGAAGAAAAAGAGCGGGAACCGAATCACAAGAACAACACGAGTGGAGAACCCGAGCCCAGACAGGAGAGAAATTACAGCCGCGATGAGAACCAGCCCGCGCTGGCATCTTTGCCGGAAGCAGCACCTGCCGTGTCGGTGACCACGATCAGGAGGTTGGTATGAACTGCGCCACGCACAACACCGTTGCCGCGGTGGCCTACTGCCGCACATGCGGAAAGCCGCTGTGCGCCGTCTGCGCCCGCGACGTGCGGGGAACCAAATTCTGCGAGCAATGCCTGGCGGAGCGCGTGGGAGATGCGCTGCCGCCGGTACCGCCGCCGCCCGTGCCGGGAGCCCCTGGGTCGGGCGCTATCACAGAACGTCTGCCGAGTCCCGGACTCGCCGCAGTACTCGGATTTATTCCGGGTGTCGGGGCAATGTACAACGGGCAATTCATGAAGGGGTTCGTCCATGTGATGGCCTTCGTGTGCCTGATCTGGATGGCGGATCGCTTCGGTCCCATCATGGTTCCGATATTCTTTGCCTATTTCTTTTACCTTGTGTTCGACGCGTACAAGACCGCGCACGCGATCGAGCTTGGGCAACCGGTGCCCGATCCGTTTGGGTTTGAGCGCATGTTCGGACCGACGCCGCAGCCGCGTGTGGGATATGGGGGGAGCGCGAGCGCAGAAGGAACGGTGGCGGCGGGCCATGTCCCCGACACCCCCCCGCGCAATCGCAATAGCCTTCCAACTGGCGCTGTCGTTTTGATTGTGCTCGGTCTGATTTTCCTGCTGCACACGGTGGGCTTGTTTGAGTTCGGTATTGACCGCTTCTGGCCAGTGATCCTCATTGGGTTCGGTGGATGGCTGTTTGCCAAACGATGGGGACTGCTGGGAAGTCCGGACGGTACCTGCCAGTGCGAACGCTGCAAGACAAGATGCATTATGTGGCCAGCGATCATGGTTACGCTGGGCGTGCTGTTTCTGGTCGACAACCTGCATGGGCCCAGCTTTGAACGAACCTGGCCTCTATTGCTGCTGGTGATTGGTGGAGTCAAGCTGCTACAGAGCAATGCGTCGGAGGCCGGGCACATCGGTGGACCGGGGGCTCTACCTCCTTCGCCACCCGCTGCGCCAGGCACGATCGCACCACCAGCAGCTGAGGGTTCCGTGCAGCCCTCGGGGGAGGTGAACCATGTCTAGCCCCGTGGTTGTGCCGCCGCGCCGGCGCCGGTCGATGGCTGGGCCGGTGATCCTCATCATCGTTGGCTTGATTTTCCTGCTCGGGAACTTGCACCTGATTTCCTGGGGACGGCTGGGCATCTGGTTTGCGCACTACTGGCCGCTGTTGCTGATTCTCTGGGGCGCTCTCAAGCTGTTCGAACACTACAAGGCAAAGCAAGAGGGGGTGCCGGCTCCGGGCCTTGGGGCAGGCGGGGTTGTGCTGCTGATCTTCCTGATCATTGCCGGGCTCTCCGCGAGCCAGATGGCCCGAGTCGACTGGGGCGGGCTGAGCGAGAAGTGGAACATCGATGAGGACATGCCATTCTCGGGCGAGTCGTACGACTTCGATGACCAGGTAAGCCACGATTTGCCGGCCGGGGCGGCGGTAAAGATCGTGAACGACCGCGGTGCCGTGAATGTGAATATTTCGAACAGCGAAAAAATCGAAGTCACCGTCAGCAAGAAGGTGCGCGCCGATGCCAAACAGGATGCGGAGAAGTGGAACGAGCAGACCAAGCCGCAGATTACCGTGGCGGGCAACCTGGTTACGATCAACGCGAACTCACGCGGGGCGGGCGATCATCCGGTAACGGCGGATCTGAACGTGTCGCTGCCGCGCAAGGCGGCCGTGACGATTGCGGCGCAGCGCGGCGACATCAACCTGATGGGCCGCGACGGGTTGGTCGAGATTTCGAATCAGCGCGGCGATGTGAGCGTGGACGACGTCAATGGCGACGTGAACCTTAACCTGGATCGCAGTTCGGTACACATGGGAAGCAGTTCCGCGAGGGTAACGCAGGTGTCCGGGGATGTGTCCGTGTCGGGGCGGGCGAATGAGGTCACGATTTCCGATGTGAAGGGTGCGGTCCGGCTGAATGGGGACTTCACCGACAGCGTGAAGCTTTCGAAGATCGGCAAGTCGGTCACGTTTAAGACGTCACGCACGGATCTCGAGTTTGCGAAATTGAATGGGGACATGGATCTCGACTCGGATAGCTTACGGGCCGACAACATCACCGGGCCGGTGCGCTTGAGCACGCGCGCGAAGGACGTGACCCTGGAAGGGGTGTCGGGCGATGTGCGCGTTCAAGACGAGCACAGCGCGGTCACGGTGACGTTGAAGTCCGCTGGGAATGTACAGATTGATAATCGCAATGGGGACATCACCGTAGGGGTGCCGGAGAAGGTCGGGTTTAAGGTCGATGGGCGCACCCGGGGAGGCGAAGTGGCGGCCAATTTTCCTGGAGTCAATGTCACGAATGATGACCGCGAGGGAAAGCTGTCGGGGACTTTCGGGAATGGCGCGATCCGACTGGTGCTGAACAGCGAGCACGGGAACATCACGGTGCAGAAAGACGAGACGGAGAGCGCGCATTCGGTTCCGGCGCCACCGGCGCCCCCCAAGGTACCGAAGCAAGTGCCTCCGGCGCCTCCGGAAGGACCTACGGAGAATTGAGGGGGCTGGATCGTTAAGCGCTAAGCCTCAGCGGCTGAAGCGGCTTTGATTGACGACTCTTTGGCCCAACTGAAGCCGGGCCCTTCCCGAAAATCTTGCGGCGCTTGGGGCGTTGACGCAGTTGGCTCCATCGATTTTGTTCAAATTGTCAGAGATGAGAAGCTTCGAAGCACAGCACCTAAAGGCGACATGGATAGGAGTGTTATTTTACGGCGCACCTGAAGGCGTGCCCTGATACGAGGCCCATGACTTTAAAACCGGCGACGTTGCGCATCTGACTTCAGTTTCGCGTTTGCTTCAGTCTCGCGTTTGCTTCAGTCTCGCGTTTGCTTCACTCTCGCGTTGGCGTAATCGCCCTAGCCTTCTGCTCGCGCTTCAGCCTTGTGTAGGCTTCAATCATTTACTGCCTTCAGCCTCCGCTGGCTTGAGTGTCAGGTAGCTTTCAGCCTCCATTGGCTTTCGGCTGTGGCTTGGATTTCCGCTGCAGCATCGGATCTCTCGATGCGTGTGGGCCTCGCCGCGTCGGATCGGTGCTTACCCTCCCTTTTGGTGTTGCCGTCAGCCCTGTCGTGCGGTTCGCTGTTCGATTAACTCTTCTACCTGACGTAGCACATTCTCTTCTGACATTTGGGTGGAATCGATGAGGACGGCGTCTTTGGCCGGCTCGAGGGGCGAGGTGGCTCGGGTCCGGTCGCGGCGGTCGCGTTCGCGCAGGTCAGCGGCCATAGATTCGGCGGACGGGCCTTTGATGTGCTGCTGGTCGAGACGGCGTTGCTCACGGACGACCGGGTCGGCGTCGAGAAAGACCTTCAGGTCAGCATGTGGAAAGACTTTGGTTCCGATGTCGCGGCCTTCCATGACGACCCCACCATCCTTGCCCATGTCCTGCTGACGGGCAACCATCCATTCGCGGACCGCGGGGTGCACGGAGACGCGGGAAGCGGCTTCGGTGACGTCACGCTCGCGGATGCGGGAGGAGACGTCTTTACCGTCGAGCAGGACGCGGTTGCCACCGAGTGTGGGCTCGAGCGCAATGCGGGCGTTTTCGGCCAGCTTGCGGAGGGCGGGGCCGTCGTCGAAGGAAACATCCCACTCGATCGCTTTGAGGGCGAGAGCGCGGTACATGGCGCCGCTTTCCAGGTTCACGTAGCCGAGCTTACGCGCGAGGCGAGAGGCGATCGTGCTCTTCCCTGCTCCGGCTGGGCCGTCGATGGCGATGATGAGTTTGCGTTCTGGCGAAGCGTCCATTTTTGGATCGTTGGGGTTGGTTTTCGAAGGGAATCAGGGTAACAGATGTCAGGTCTCAGGTCTCAGTCTGGCTTCGTAAATTCGGCGTGGGTGTCAAGGATCATCTGCGAGCGTGCAGTTGTTCCCTGCGGGCAGCGATTTTTTGGTTTAGGTGCGGTGGGGGGTGGAGACGGAACGGGCTGTTGGTCTCTGATCTTTTGTCGCCTGAGAGAACGGAACGCGGGGTGGGGCGACTTGTACTAACGAGCGGCCTCCTACGTGGACGAAGCTCAGTTCGCGGGCGGCCAGCAGGGCTTTGACGGCTTCTTTCACGCGCGAGCGGGGAACGAAGTTGCCGAAGAAGTTTTCGAGTTCCGCCTGGTCGGCGGCGATCACGCAATCGAGATACTTGGAAATCAGCGCGCTGAGCGCTTCCCCGACGGACAAGCCGATCCCTTCGCGCACAGCATCAGGAGCCCAGCGATAAAGCACGTCCCACGACGCGCCTTCTTCGGGACTGTAGTCGACGCGCGTGATACGCAAGCGCGACCAAAGTTCTGCAAGTCCGCGATCCAGAGCCGCGGCGGAGAGACTGCCGCCTAGCCTCTCACCGAGTTTCTGTTTGGAGATGGGGCCTTCGCGGCGAATGACCTCGAAGGCGTCGCAGGCCAGTTGCGAGTACTCCGAGCGCGATCCGCCCTTGGGTGCCTGCTTGGGATTGCGCTCGCCCACGAGCGCATAGAAAAACGGAAACGCGGAGGCGCTGACGAGGAATGCGTTGTTCTCGTCAAACAAGTTGGCTTCGAAAGCGGCGCGATCGCGCAGCAGCCGCACCATCAGTTCCTTGGCATCGCTTGCGCGGGGATCGGAAAACGAGTGCTGCTGCGTGGGCAGATGATCATCCGCGCCCACCCAAGCGCCGAGAAAGGTCGGCACCAGCACGGGCGGACGCATGGGGTACAACAGGGAAAATCCGACGGACTCCAGAAAACTACGACCCTCTTCAAGCGTGCGCACGGGATGGCCGTCGAGATGCCATTTTGACGTACGCGCCTGCTGGAGTTCGAGTTCGTTCATTTCGTTATTAGAGCACAGAATAGTCGCCGGTCGTCAGTCGCTAGTCGTCAGCGAATCGACGCCTTGGCTGGGGACTGACGACTGCAGATGGACGACTGGCTTCAGATTCTCTTGAAAGCCTTCTGAATATCCTTCATGGAATAGCGCAGGACCACCGGTCTTCCGTGGGGGCAGGAGAAGGGGAAGGCTGTTTTGGCGAGCTCGGCCAGGAGCCATTCCATTTTGTTCTGTTCGAGCGGCATGTTCACTTTTATGGCGGCGTGGCAAGCGATGGAGGCCGCGATGCGGGTGCGGATGGTTTCGAGATTCACGCGCTGTTCCTCGCGCGACAACTGTTCGAGAAGTTCGTGCAGCATGTGCTCGACCTGGGCTGCGTCGATGCCGGCGGGGGCGATCTTCACGGCAAGGCTGCGCGTGCCGAAGGGCTCGGCCTCGAAGCCGTTGCGGGTGAGTTCGTCAGAAATTTCCGCGAAGATCGCGAGTTGGGCGGGCGTCAGTTCGAGGATTAGCGGCATCAGCAGACGCTGGCTTTCCACGGCCTGTGCAGCGCGCTGCGCAAGAACCCTCTCGAACAGCACGCGTTCATGAGCCACGTGCTGGTCGACGATCCAGAGGCCTTCGTGATTCACGGCGAGGATGAACGATTCGCGGATCTGTCCCAGCGGTTTGAGAGAGGCCAGTGAAAGTGCGAGTTGGCTGGGGACTTCCGGCTCGTCAGGGAGCGCTGGCGTGCAGCCGTCGCCGGGAACGAGATCGGCGCTGCGGGCGAGCGCGATGGCGGCGTTGGCTTCGACGGCGATTCCTCCATGAAACTGGAAGCGCTCGCTGACTTGAGGGGGTTCGGGCGCTTGCAGTGTGAAACCCGCGACAGTGGACTGCTCAGGAATCCCGCCCCAGCCGCTCGCGGGCAGGCTGCCGTCGCGGGCGCCGGGGGTCAGTGATGGACTGGCGGTCGGGTGGGCGTGAATCTCGGAGACGAATTGCGGCACCGGACGGGCTTTCATGAGGGTGGCGCGGATCGCGTCGCGAACAAAGTCGTGCAGGAAGGTTTGCTGCCGGAAACGAACCTCGGTTTTCGAAGGATGCACGTTCACGTCGACTTCTTCGGTGGGCATCTCCAGAAAAAGGAGGACAACGGGAAACACCGTGGGTGGAATGATATTGCGATAGGCCTCGGTGATGGCGTGCTGCACGAGGCGGTCACGGATGAGGCGTCCGTTGACGAAGATGTAGATCGAGTTGCGATTCAGCTTTTGAAACTCGGGCTTGGATACGAAACCGTGGAGGCGGAGTTCGCCGGGATCTTTCGGAGTCTCTTCTTCGGTACGTCGCCAGGGCGGAGGCTGCGGGAGACCGATGCGCTCGAGCGGTTGGAGTGCGGCGAGGGGGAGAAGTTGATCGAGTGTGTCTTTGCCGAAGATCTGATAGACGCGATCACTGTGAGCAGCGACAGGAGTGGCGACGAGCATCGCGTTGGTGGCTGAATGCAATTCGAAATGCTTGTCGGGATGCGCGAGCGCGTAGTGGGTCACCAGCGAAGCGATGTGCGAAAGTTCGGTGGATTCGGCTTTCAGAAATTTCTTGCGCGCGGGCGTGTTGAAAAACAAGTCGCGGATGGTGATGGAGGTTCCGGCGGGCAGTCCGGCCTCTTCGACTTTGAAGATCTTGCCGCCGTGAATCTCGACGACCGTGCCCGAAGGTTCTTCGGGAGCGCGCGTTTCGAGACGCAGGCGCGAGACGGACGCGATGGAGGGCAGTGCTTCGCCGCGAAATCCGAGAGTGGCGACGCTGAGTAGGTCTTCGGCATTTTTGAGTTTCGAGGTGGCGTGGCGTTCAAAGGCGAGCAGCGCGTCGTCGCGGACCATGCCGCATCCGTTGTCGGTGATCTGGATGAGCTTCTTGCCGCCGGCTTCTACTTGCACGCGGAGGCGGGTGGATCCGGCGTCAAGCGAATTCTCGAGAAGCTCTTTCACGACCGAGGCAGGCCGCTCCACCACTTCGCCGGCGGCGATCTTGTTGGCAACGGCTTCGGAGAGTACGTGGATGCAGCCCATGGGAAAAACGGTCGTTGGTCGTCGGCGGCGACGTGGAAACTATCGTCGAAAACACGCCGTGCTGGTCACCGTCGTCAGTTTCGCAGATAGCAACTGCATCGGTAAAGCGAGTCAGGTAAGCTACTGCACGTCTATGCGAGGGATTTCACGGCGTAGTTTTCTGTGGCAGGCCGCATGTTCGGCGGCGATGGCTTCGTCGGTTGAGACGGCATTCGGAGCGCGGAGCAGTGTGCAGAGCCGGCTGGCAGCGGATCGCTTGCGGCCACGGTATCACCTTTTGCCGGCAGCGAACTGGATGAACGATCCTAACGGACCCGTCTTCTACAAGGGCCGCTACCACATGTTTTTTCAGTACAACCCGAATGGCGCGTTCTGGGGATCGATGCATTGGGCACACGCCACCAGCCCCGATATGGTCCATTGGCAACATGAACCAGTGGCAGTAGCGCCAACATCAGGGGGATGGGATCGGGACGGAGTGTTCAGCGGCAGCGCCGTGCTCGATGGGACGACGCCGACGATTATCTATACGGGCGTGCTGCCTCCGTCCTCCCCTTCCGACATCACGCTCGACGATGGGAATCACAAATGGCGTGAAGTGCAATGCCTGGCCATTGCGAAGGATGAGGATCTGCGCACCTGGCAAAAAGCGCCGGAACCGGTCATTCCGCGACCGCCGGAGCATCTTGCTATCACCGGGTTTCGCGATCCGGGGGTGTGGCAGGAAGGCAAGGAGTGGCTGATGACGCTCGGATCGGGCGTCAAGGGGAAGGGCGGAGCAGTGCTGCTGTACCAGTCGCGCGATTTACGGCGCTGGATTTATCGACATCCTTTGATCGAAGGCCACGGCACGGGGAGGCCGGTGAAGAATCCCGTGGACAATGGGGAGATGTGGGAGTGCCCAGATTTCTTTCCACTAGGCGACCGGCACGTGCTGCTCTACGCCGCGATGGGAAGGGTGTGGTGGAAGACGGGCAAATATCACGAACGGCGCTTCACGGCGGAAAGGGAAGGCGTTGTGGATTTCGGTTCGTACTACGCGGCGAAGACGATGCTGGACGAGCGCGGCGACCGGATCTTGTGGGGATGGATTCCGGAGACGCGTCCGGAAAGTGAGTACCGCGCAGCGGGATGGGCGGGAGTGATGGCGCTGCCGCGCGTGCTTTCGCTCGATGGCGACGGCGGTCTGCACATGAGCGTGGCCCCGGTAGTAGAGAGACTTCGGACTGGCGATGCGGTAGTTCGCGGGGAGGATCGCAATCGAGAGAAGGCCCTGTCGGGGATTCGGATTCACGACCTGGCGGGCGAGATCGGAGTGCGGTTTCGGGCCGGGAGCGGATTCCATTTGCGGTTACGCTCGGAAAAGGGCGAACGGTTTGCGGAGATTGGGTATGACCCGCACAAGAAAGATGCCGAATTGAGCGTGAACGGGATTGCGGGGGCGCTTTCCGCGGCAGGTGCGGTAACGGTGCGCGCATTTCTCGACGGGTCGGTGCTAGAGGTTTGCGCCAATGACACGACTGCGATTACAGCGAGAGTGTACTCGGCGCCTAGTACGCCTTTGCTCCTGGATGTGCCGGAGATCGAGGCGCTGGATTCTCTGAATGTCTGGGGAATGAAGCCGATTTCGAAGGATCGGCTCACGACACCGGCGTAGGCGGCGATGGTGTGCGGTTACAGGTCTTCGCGGAATTTGTGAATTCTGCGGCGATCCCTCTTGGACGGACGCTTTGCCGGGGCTGGCGTGTAGTGCATGAAGGCTTTTCGTTCCTCGGCGGCCTTGCGTCGGGATTCCTTACTCTCGTCGGTTTCGCGGTAGAGAGTCTGGGCTACGGGTGCGGGGCCGCGCATATCGCTCAACAGCAGGACTTCCACCTCAAAGTCCCCGCCTTCGGTGCGGATCTGGAGGAACTCGCCTACGCGAACTTCGCGGGACGGTTTGACGGGTTGGTGGCTGGCTTCGACTCGGCCAAGTTCGCAGGCCCGAGCGGCAAGGGTGCGCGTCTTAAAAAAGCGCGCAGCCCAGAGCCACTTGTCGATGCGGACGCCGGTCATGGTGGTGGTTCAGGTGTCAGGTTTCAGGTGTCAGGTTTCAGGTGTCAGGTTTCAGGTGTCAGGTTTCAGGTGTCAGAATTCAGGTGTCAAGCCTTAGCTTCTGGCTGCTGGCTTCTCGCTGGTACCTGCTCGCTTCTACCTGGCGCTCTCACGCCTTACGTTTGCTCTCTTGCTCTTCTAGCCTGGCTTCTTCACTACGCCGATTCCTAAATCTCTCAACTGGGCGTCGGTTACCGGCGTGGGCGCGTCGACCATCAGATCCTTGGCTGCCGCGGTTTTTGGGAACGGGATGACTTCGCGCAAGCTGTCGGCGCCGGCGAGGATCATGACGATCCGATCCAGACCGAGCGCGATGCCACCGTGTGGCGGCGTTCCATATTCGAGCGCTTCCAGGAAAAATCCGAAGCGTGATTTAGCCTCTTCCTCGGTCATGCCGAGCGCGTGGAAAATCTTGCGTTGAATATCCTGGCGGTGAATACGGATGGAGCCTGAGCCCAACTCCGTGCCGTTCAGCACGACGTCATAGGCGAGGGCGCGGACCATGGCGGGATCGGACTCCAGCTTATCCATGTCTTCGTCGTGCGGCGACGTGAACGGGTGGTGTGCGGCGACCCAGCGCTTATCGGCCTCGTCGTATTCGAACATCGGAAAATTCGTGACCCAGAGAAAACGATAGTCGCCGCGCTTGAAAAGGCCATGCTTGGCGGCGTACTTCTGGCCGAGGGCGACCCGCATCAGTCCAGCCGACGCGTAGATCGCAAGTTCCGCGGGTGTAACCTTGCGCTTCTGCGCCGGATGATCGTCTTTGCCGGACTGCGCGGAGCCAACGACGAGGACGATGAGATCCTCGGGGCCTGCACCAGATTTCTGGCGAATCTTCGCGGCGGCCCCAGCGAACTTGCTCTCGATGCGCTTGAAGTCTTCGAAGATTCTCGCCCCGCCTTTCGAAATGAACATCGGCTTGAGGTCGTCGCGCTCCTTGCGCGAGAGTTCCCCGACTCCGGGGATGCGGAGGGCTAGCACCGGCAGGTCTTTGTTGATGGCGAGTTGTTCGAGATCCTCTGACGTGAAGCAGTCTCGCACTTCGGTGAAGGCAGGCAGACGCAGGTCGGGCTTGTCGATGCCGAATTGACGGATGGCCTCGTCGTAGTCCATGCGCGGGAAAGGAGTTTTGATCTCGTGGCCCGCGGCCCTGAAGGCGGCCGTGAGAAATCCTTCTACCGTTTCCCAGACGCGCTCGGGTTGCGGATAAGACATCTCCAAGTCGATCTGGGTGAATTCCGGCTGGCGGTCGGCGCGCAGGTCTTCGTCGCGGAAGCAGCGGACGATCTGAAAATACTTGTCGAAGCCCGAGATCATCAGAATCTGCTTGAAGAGCTGCGGCGATTGCGGCAGGGCGTAGAACGTGCCGGGTTGCACGCGGCTGGGAACGAGATAGTCGCGCGCGCCTTCGGGCGTGGAGCGCGTCATGAAGGGGGTTTCGATTTCGAAGAAGCCTTGCGAGGCAAGATAGTCGCGGATCGCGAGCGCAACCTTGTGGCGCAATTCGATGTTGAACTGCATGGCGTCGCGGCGGAGGTCGATGTAGCGATACTTCAGGCGCATCTCTTCATTCGCGAGTGCGGTGTCGCCGGGCAGGAAGGGGGGATGCTTCGCTTCGTTCAGGATGCGGAGCTCGTCGGCGACGAGTTCGACCTCTCCGGTCGGGATGTTCTTGTTGATGGTGTCAGAATCGCGCAGTTTCACTGTGCCAATCACGGCGATGACGAATTCGTTACGGAGCAGTTCGGCTTTCTCATGGACGGCGGAGTTGCGTTCGCCGCTGAACACGACTTGCGTGACGCCGGAGCGGTCGCGGACGTCGACGAAGATGAGGGCGCCGAGGTCACGGCGGCGGTTGACCCATCCCATCAGCACAACTTTTTGGCCGGCGTCGGAGGCGCGGAGGGCTCCGCACATGTGGGTACGTCTTAAGTCGCCTAGGAAATCGAGCAAATGAGTGTCTCTTGTTTGGAATATGGCTCTGGCCGAATTGGTGATTATAACGGACGGGGATTGCTGCCTCGCGGCAGAAAGCTTTTAACCGCAAAAGTGCGCTAAGACGGGCCCCTAAGGGCGCAAAGAAAATCTCATAACGCAGAAGGCGCAGAACCTCCGCAGAGGTCGCGGAGAGTCCTCCGATCGCGCCGGGGATTCAGCCATGGGCTGAATGAGGGTCACGCCGGAGCTGGTCAGCAGGCAAGGATGACTGTTTGCCGTGCTGGCCTCATGTTGCTTGCTGGAACTTCAGCTTCCACTCGCCGCCCTGTTTCACCCAGACGGAGCTTACGTGCTGGTAGCGGGGGGTCTCGTCATCGTAATGGACCATGCGGACGATGACGTCGTAGGTCACGACGGCGGCATTGTCGTTCAAAGGCACGACCTGCATGTTGTACATGCGGTACTCGGCGAGTTGGGTGGACGGGAAGTCGCCCATGATTTCGGTTCTTGGATGAACCTTGCCGTCGCTGCCGATGGAGATGAAGTCGTCAGTGAGCGTGCGATTGTAGAAATCGCGATCATGTTTCTTCTGGGCTTCGGGCAGAGCCTTCTCCAGGGACATCAACTGCTCAGCCAACGGGCTTGCCTCGGGCGAGTCGGCGGCGGGGCGGGACGACGGCTTGCGGACGGGAGTTGCGAAAGCAGCGATGGTAACAACAAGGGCGCTTAGACCCAGCACAGAGCGACGCATGATTCCTCCTGGGGAGTTGTCAGAGTAACACTCCGCGAACGTCCTGCTATTCTCAGACAAAATACTCCTTGGAGGTTCGGAAGTCAGTGCCGCCGATTTTGAATGCGCGTGGGCTGGGCAAAGCGTTTGGAGCGAATCCACTCTTCCGAAACGTGTCATTCACGGTTTCGGAAGGCGACCGGATTGGCCTGATCGGTCCTAACGGCTCGGGGAAGTCGACGCTGCTCGGGATCCTGGCGGGAACGGTGGATCCGGATGAAGGCGAGTTGGCCGCGCGCAAGCGGGCGCGCATGAGTTATGTCGCGCAGGAGTCGCGGTTCGACGCGGGGAAGACGGTGCGGCAGGTGGTGGAGGACGCGTTGGAACGGGCGGCGGTGCCCCACGATGAACGCGCCAATCTGTTGGCGGCAGCTGTGGGGCGTGCGCAATTCGAAGATTTTGAGGCCGAAGCAGATGCGCTGTCGGGCGGATGGAAGAAGCGGCTGGCGATTGTGGAGGCGCTGGTCCAGATTCCCGACGTGCTGCTGCTGGACGAGCCCACGAACCACCTGGACCTGGCGGGGATCGAGTGGCTGGAGGAGGAGCTAGAGGCCGGAACGTTCGCCTGTGTGGTGGTCAGCCACGATCGTTACTTTCTTGAAAATGTTGCGACCGATATGGCGGAGTTGAGCCGGGTGTATCCCGATGGAATTTTGCGAGTGCAGGGGAACTACAGCGAATTTCTCGTGAAGAAGGAAGAATTTCTGCACGCGCAAGGAAAGCGGCAGGAAGCGCTGGAAAATCTGGTGCACAACGAGATCGAGTGGCTGCGGCGCGGGGCGAAGGCTCGGACGAGGAAATCAAAAGCTCGGATCGACAAGGCACATGAGCTGATGGGCGAGTTGGCTGATCTGAATACGCGCACGCGCAGGGGCACGGCGCGGATTGATTTTTCGGCCAGCGATCGGCAGACTAAGCGGCTGATCGAACTGCAGGGAGTCGGCTACAGCATCGAGGGGCGCCGGCTCTTTGGTGGGCTGGACTTTATTCTTACGGCCGGGATGCGGCTAGGGCTGGTTGGGCCGAATGGCAGCGGGAAGACGACACTGCTCCGGCTCCTGCGGGGCGAGGCAGAGCCGGGCCAAGGAGAGGTCCGGCGGGCGGATGCACTACGCGTAGTGTATTTCGATCAGAATCGACCGCTGGATCTGGACGCGACGTTGCGCCGGGCGCTGGCGCCGGACAGCGACTCAGTCATTTATCAGGATCGTGTGATCCACGTGGCGTCGTGGGCGGCAAGATTTCTGTTTACCGGGGAACAGCTCAACCAGCCAGTAAGCCGCCTGTCGGGCGGAGAGCGGGCGCGGGTGCTGATCGCGCAACTGATGCTGCAGCCAGCCGACGTGCTCCTGCTGGATGAACCGACCAATGATCTGGATATTCCGACCCTCGAGATCCTAGAAGAGAGCCTGCTGGAATTTCGCGGAGCGATGGTGCTGGTGACGCATGATCGCTACATGCTCGATCGCGTGTCGACGACCGTGCTGGGGCTGGATGGATTGGGTGGCGCGGAACGGTTCGCCGACTACGGCCAGTGGGAGGCATGGCTGGAGGAAACGTCGGAGGCCGCCAAAGGTGGCTCGGCCGAGCGGAAACTGTCGGCGACGGTCGCTGCGGCACCCGCGGTGTCGGCCGCAAAGAAGAAGCTTTCGTATCTGGAGGCGCGGGAGTACGCAAACATTGAGAATCAGATTGCGCAGGCCGAGGAACTCGTGAAGACAAAGCAGGCTACGCTGGAAGATCCGGCGATCGCGTCGGATGCGGCGGGGTTGGTGCGGGCGAATTCCGAACTGGAGGAAGCGCAAAGCGCGCTGGACCGGCTTTACGCGCGGTGGCATGAGTTGGAGGAAAAACAGGGGTGAAGGACTCGCAATTTGGAGTGTGGTTTGACGTCGCAAGGCCAGCGCCTGAAGGCGCGGTCTGTTGTGCACGGTAACGGCGTGCCTGAAGGCACGCCCTGATACGAACCTAAAGTTTTTGGCTCATCCAGTTGTTGCATCCAGGTAGTCGGTCTAGCACTTGCGTCTGGCAGGTGCATCCAGAGAGAACAGTCGCGTGGTGGTAAAGCTGGGGTGTGCCGCGGTATAAACGCGGACACGACTGTCCGCGCCACACGGGGCATAGTCCTCACGCCTTTGCGAAGTCTATATAGCCCCTTTGCACGTCCGTTCTCACCAATTTCACTTTCAGGCTATCCCCAACATCGAGACCTTGCTGCCCTTGCACCAGCATGCCTTCCACGTGTGGCTTGAGCACGCGAACGAACGTCCCTTTGGTATTGGCGCCGGTCACGATCGCGTCGAAGACTTCACTGATGCGGTTGCTCATGGCGATGGCCGACATTCGTTTGGTCATCTCGCGCTCGACCTTGCGGGCGGCGTCTTCGCGTTCGGTGCAGGTTTTCGCGATGGCATCGAGTTCGTCGTCTCTATAGGGATTCGATGTCTTCCCCAGCAGCGACTTGATCAGACGCTGGGTGACGAGATCGGCGAAGCGGCGGTTGGGCGCGGTGGAGTGTGTGTAGTCCTGCACGGCGAGGCCGAAGTGGCCGACCTCGGGATCGTCGGGGCGTTCGAGAATGTATTCGCCGGGGCCCATCAGCTTGATGACCGCGAGCGACAGGTCGGCGAAGTGGGTGGGGTCGGCAGCCTTGCGCTGCATCAGGAAATTGTTCAGCGCTTTCGAGTCGGGCTGCGCGGGAAGATTTCCGCCCTGCGTGGCCGCCAACTGCACGATGCGCTCCCATCGTTCGGGCGTTTTCACCACGCGGCGGATCGAAGAAGTGTTCGTGAGCGCGCGGGCCACGACTTCGTTGGCGGCGATCATGAAGTCTTCGATCAGTTCGGTGGCGCGATTCTTTTCCTGTTTCACGACGTCGGCCACCTGGTCGTTGATGACGACGGGCCGGACCTCAATGGTCTCGATGTTAAGCGCACCGTGCAGGTAGCGCTGCTGGCGCAAGGCCTGGGCGACGGTGTTTTGCAAAGTGAGTTGCGCCTGGAGTTCAGTGGAGGCGGCGACCTTTGGCGGCGCGGATGCTTTGCTATCGAGCCACGTGCCGACGGCGCTGTAGGTCAGTTGCGCCTTATTGCGAACCAGGGCGCGATAGAGGTCGTTCGATCGGACGTGACCGTCGTTGCTGACCACGAATTCAATCACGATGGCGGCGTTGTCCTGATCCTCGAGAAGCGAAGTGAGACCGGTGGAGAGCATCTCGGGGATCATGGAGAAATTGCGGACACCGGTGTAGACCGTCGTCGTCTGGGAGGAGGCGTGCTGATCGATGGCGCTGTCGCGAGGGACGTCGGAGTCGACATCGGCAATGCCGATCAAGACCTTGACGTCGCCGTTGGAGAGTTGTTCGGCGACTTCGATCTGGTCGAGGTCGCGGGAGGTGTCGTTGTCGATGGAGGACCACAGCAGCTTGCGGAGGTCGCGAACCTCGCCGTTCGTCGCCGGAGCCGGCTTGGATTTAAGGGCCGCGAGTTCCTGCTGGACAGGCGGCGGGAAGTCGGGATTGAAGCCATGGGCGAGCATGACTTGCCGGGCGATGGCCTTGAGGTCGAGGTCGTTCATGGGGTTTTAAAAGGCTACCACGGGCTGTTTGCGGGAGCGTTGGGGGCGGTCCGTTTCTTTCGCGCTTCGCGGCTGGGCGACAAATGCGGGAAACCCCCACGGCTTACGCCGTGGGGTTTATTCTGCCGCCTCGCGGCTAGTCGGTCCGGTTTGCCGGATCGCGGCTGGCATCTCGGCTTGATCGGAGCAAGCTCGTGATATTCTAATCACAGTACTGCGTTCCCTCCTTTGAGGCAATTTCCCGCAGTTTCCTGAGCCCAAGATGCTTTCAGTTAGTAACGTTTCCATGCGCTACGGCGCTAAAGTTCTGTTTGACGAAGTCTCGACGGCGTTCACGCCGGGCAAGCGCTATGGTCTGACCGGGCCGAATGGCTCGGGCAAGTCCACGTTCATGAAGATCCTGACCGGCGAAATGGATCCGCAGAAGGGCACGGTGGTGCGTCCGCGGAAGTTGGGTGTGCTGAGCCAGGATCAGTTTGCGTTCGATGCGTATCGCGCCATCGACACGGTGATCATGGGTAACAAGCGACTGTGGGCGGCGCTCGAGGAGCGCGACCGCATCTACGAGAAGGCCGAGATGTCGGATGAAGACGGCATGCGGCTGGGAGAGCTGGAAGGCATCGTCGGGGAGGAAGATGGTTACACTGCCGAGAGCGATGCGGCGATTCTTCTGCAGGGGCTGGATATCCCGGACGAAGCGCACGAACGCAAGATGAGCGAGTTGCAGGGCGGGCAGAAAGTGCGCGTGCTGCTGGCGCAGGCTCTGTTCGGGCATCCGCAGGCTCTGCTGCTGGACGAGCCGACGAACAACCTTGACCTGGACTCGATCCACTGGCTGCAGGGCTTTTTGAATGCCTACGACGGAGTGTTGATCGTGATTTCGCACGACCGCCACTTCCTCAACAGCGTGTGCACGCATATCGCTGACATCGACTACGAGACGATCATTACCTACACCGGCGGCTATGACGACATGGTGGTGATGAAAACGCAGGTGCGCACGCAGATCGAGGCGCAGAATGCGCAGCGCGAGAAGAAGATTTCGCAGCTGAATGAATTCATCGCGCGATTTGCCGCCGGCACGCGCTCGAGCCAGGTGCAGTCACGGCGCAAGGAAGTCGAGCGGTTGCAGGTCACCGAACTGGCGCGGTCGAATATTCAACGGCCGTTCATCAAGTTCGAGCAGAAGCGGCCTTCGGGGAAACATATTCTCGAAGTCGAAGGCTTGACGAAGGCGTATGACGATAAAGAAGTTGTCCGCAGTTTCACCGTGAGTCTGTTGCGCGGGGAGAAGATCGCTTTGATGGGGCGCAACGGCGCCGGGAAGACGACCCTTGTGAACGCGTTGCTGGCGAATTCTCCGACTGTGCCGGAAGCGGAACTCCGCAAGACCAGCGGGTACGCTGGCGCATTCTCGGACTCAGGCAAAGTGAACTGGGGACATGAAGCGGCGGTGGGCTATTTCGCGCAAGACCACAAGGGCCTGATCCAGCCGGGCATGACGGTGTTCGAGTGGCTGCATCAATGGGATCCGTCGGCATCGCATGAGGAGATCCGCGGGCTGCTCGGGCAGATGCTGTTCGCGCGCGAGGACGGGAACAAGAAGACCGATGTGCTGTCGGGCGGCGAGGCGGCGCGCGTGATCTTCTGCAAGCTGATGTTGCAGAAACCGAACGTGCTGGTGCTGGATGAGCCCACCAACCATTTGGATTTGGAATCGATTAACGCGCTGAATATCGCGTTGCAGCGATATCAAGGGACGCTGTTATTGGTAACGCATGATCATGATCTCATTGACGAAGTGGCTACGCGGATTTGGCATTTCGAGACGGATCATCGGATTACGGATTTCAAGGGGTCGTACGAGGAATATCAGACCGTGCATGCGTAGCGTCGGACAGCCCCTGAAAGGCGAGCCCTGATAACGGATCCTCAAAATCTGAGCACGAGTCTTGATCCCAAGCTCTTTCACGCAGCGAGCGCTATCGCGCGTGGGAATTGGCGAGAGTCGGGGCCGGTTCCGGCGCGGCGAGGGCGTAGTCCAGCGACTGCATGAGCGGGCCCCAGGCTCGTTCGATTTGTTCGATGGCGTTGCCTGAAAGGGTAGCGCGGCCTTCTCCGGACTTTGCCGAACGGAAGAAGGACATATCCGGGCGCGTGCCTGCGGTCGAAGCCCACTTCTTCCCTTCTGACTTTTCTACTTTTCTCATCGACTCCAGACTGCTGCGTTCGACGGCCTGCGCGATGCGGGCAGAATCGAGCCGCAACCCCAGAAAATCAGCAGCGCGCTTGGCTCCGGCGGCCGGGTCAGCCAACATGTCCTCGTAGCGCAATAGCAGAAAGTTGGGATGGTGGCGCCGCGTAGCGAGCCAGCTGCCGGCGTGCTCTCCCCATGAGCCATAGGGGCAGACGTCGCCTGAAATAAATCGCGGCACATACGCGTCGAGCGGGGTGTCGGGCGCGAGCACGCCGCGCTTGATCTGATAGTGATACTGCGACATGACCACATCACGCGGGTCGCGCACGATGTAGATCACGCGCTTGTAAGCGGGCAGAAACGAAAAATGGCTCTTAATGACGCGCGGCGATTTCATCGCGTCGAAGAAACGTTTCGCCTTGCCGTCGACGATGGGGATCATGTTGTCAGCATCGAGCAGGCCGACGGCCGGATCCGATTGCAGAAGGTTGGCGATCAGGAAGCGGAGCCAGGTGTTCCCGGACTTCGGGTAGGAGACGAGGAAGGTGTCGTCCGGCCGGACCTGAAGCGTCATTCCTGGTTGTACCTGCCGCGTGATGATCTTGATCGCGGATACGAACTTTCTGAACATGGGCCTCAACTGGGGGCCGCGGGTTGGGCGCACCCCAAATTTGCTTCCTCCCCGTCGCGCGCAGTTGAGCGCTAAGTCTATCTATCGTCAGGGATTGAGCAGAGTATACAACGCACAGATGCCACTGAAAGCGTCCTGTCGGGTGTGACACAGTTACCAACGTTTCCCAACCAGGGACCGGAAATCCCAGTGAATCAGGGGCTTGGAAGCAATTCCACGGCTAAGGGTTGGACATCGCTAAGAATTGGAGGCGAGGGTACGGGGGATCGGCCGACCTTCATGCGAGGTCTCAGACAGCACGGGTTCTGAGCGATTGGGGCGCATGCCTTTCACGTCTTCGACGTACGCCCTCAAGACCTCGGCAACGCTCCAGGCCTGGGCGATGCAGCCGACAGGACGATGGGGGCGTCGCCTTCGAAGATCTCAGAGATATGACCGAGACCAGCGTCGTCGAGGTGCTCGCGGATGTGGGAGAGCCATTCCGAAGCTTGATCACGAGCAGCAGCTGTGTCTCCGTTGACTTTGCGGTAAGCGGTCAGGAAAGGGCCTAGCAGCCATGCCCAGACTGTTCCCTGGTGATAGGCGCCGTCCCGGCTGCGCTGATCGCCGGCATAGGTGCCCTGATATTGAGGATCTCTGGGCGCGAGGGTGCGGAGCCCAAACGGAGTCAGCAAATGCTCCTGAACGATCTGGACGACCTTCTGCGCGCGATCGGAAGAGAGCATGGAGTAGGGCAGGCTCACGGCGAAGATCTGGTTGGGACGGAGGGAAGCGTCCGGCGGACCATCGTTCACCACGTCATAGAGGTAGCCGCCCTTCTCATTCCAAAACAGGCGGTTGAAACTCTCCTGTGCCCGGGCAGCCATTGTGCGATAACGCTTCTGACCAGCCTCGTCCCCAAAGGTTCGGGCCAGATGTTCCATGAAGCGCAGCGCGTTATACCAGAGAGCCTGGATCTCGACCGGCTTGCCGCGGCGCGGGGTGACGACCCAGTCGCCGACCTTGGCGTCCATCCAGGTAAGTTGCACGCCGGGCTCGCCCGAGCTCAGCAGCCCGGTCGCATCGACCTTGATTCCGTAGCATGTGCCACGGACGTGCCAGGAAATGACGTCAGCCAAGACCGAGTAGAGTTCGGCGCAAACGAAGTCGATGTCGCCCGAATGTTCCAAATACGTGCGCGCCGCCTCGAAGAACCACAGTGTGGCGTCGACGGTGTTGTATTCGGGCTGCTCGCCGACGTCAGGGAAACGATTGGGCAGCAAGCCCTGATTCACTGCGCGAGCGAACTCGCGCAGGATGTTGCGGGCGATCTCGTAGCGGCCGGTAGTGAGGGTGAGACCGGGCAGCGAAATCATCGTGTCGCGACCCCAGTCACTGAACCAGTGGTAGCCCGCAATGATCGTCTTCAGATTGCCGCGATCGACGATGTACTGATCGGCAGCGGCGGTCAGCGTTCGGGCGAAGTCATCGGGAATGGGGGAGGCCGCTTCGATGGCCCTCCGGCGCTTAATTTCGCTGTACCGGTGCTGCGCGGCTTGCGTGATATCGCGAGGTTGGGTGGAAGCGATCACTTCAGCGGACTTGCCGGGTGCGAGCCGGAACTGGAGGAGGAACGGATTGAAGAGATCTTCCTGAAAGTCGAGTCCGCGCTCACGTTCGGCATCGTATTCAAACTTGCGATACCAGTCGCCGGTGGTGCGGAGTCTCTCCGCATTATTCGCGATGAAGAGCGTAGGCAACCCCGCGTACGGGGCCACCGACGCAAGCCCCGCTGTTCCGTCGACTACCGGATTGATGGATCCATTTTCGTGGGTCGTGCTGTGGTAGTCGCGGAACGCGATCAAGGGCCGCAACACGAGTTCCACGATTGGCGCTGCTGATGGCTTCGCTGCGGGAGCGCCCTTCAGCTCATACTGTACGGCCACAGTATTCTCTCCCTGGATCATGAAGATGGACTTCTCGAGCTCGACGCCCTCGATTTCGTAACTAAAGATCGGGAAAGGATCCAGGCGGAATTCCTTCAGGAAGCGAAAGCCTTGCGGATGTACAACACCTGGATAGCGATTGACGGAAAGCTCATACGGCTTGCCGTCGATGAGAAGAGTCTCTTCGAGTTTCGATAGCAGAACGAAACGGCCGAGGGGAGGCTTGGTGGCGGCCACCAGCAGGCCATGGTAACGGCGGGTGTTGAGACCGATGATGGTGGAAGATGCGAAGCCACCGATTGCGTTCGTGTCGAGCCACTCCAGTGGCGAGGCCGCTTCGACGCTACCACATGTTTGCTGGCTGAACTGGATCATACGTGCTCGCGAGTCTCACTCGGAAACGAGAATGACCAGAACTCATCCGCGCTTTGGCATTCGTGACTCGCGACTCTTCCCAAAATGGTCTTCGACTCAACTTTCACAAACCCAGGCGTGAGAGTTTCTTCCCCTGGGGCGTACGCAACCGAGCTTTCGCGAAGTTTCGCGATTCGAACCGTTTGGGAGTGTTCTGTTTTTGTAAAAACCTAGCAGTGCGTTTACTCACGGCACTTCCCTTCCGTGAACTTCATTCGACGCTGCAAAGGTGTGCATGTCTGTTGTTCGGGTTGCAAACGACGGACGTCCAAATCCGTATTGTCAGTTTCGGCCGGCCTGCGAAATCCGTGAGAATCATAGGGAAAGACCATCCTCACCTGCTTTGACTGAAGGACGTATGAGTCTTGTTTTTGGCAAGTGGAGATAGTAACTTGCCTGTTACAAATCCGGAACAGCGCCGTCCGGGCGATTTTCAAATCGTGACCTGATTGGGGCAAGACCCGGGATAAACGGGAGGCACGAATGCTACCTGCGGGACAGAGTCTGCGTACTTTGCGGGAGGCCCTGGGCCTCACCATGCGCGATGTGGAGAACGCGAGTACGGCCATCGCGGAAAAGCACAAGAGCGACGAGTTCGCGATCCCACCGAGCCGGCTGTCAGACATCGAGACGAAGGGCGTGGTGCCCAGCATTTTCCGGCTGTATTCCCTATCGGTGATCTACCGGAAGGATGCGCGCGAGATCCTCGCGTTGTATGGCGTTGATCTTAATAGGGTTGCAGAGGATCTGCATTTGGGAAATCCGCCCAAGTCGCACAAGTCGGAGGCGCTCGAGAACGTGACTGCAGTTCGCATTCCGGTGCGAATGGATCCCAGCTTCGATCCTCGTTACACGGCAAACATGGGGAGGGTCGTAGAGCAGTGGGGCTTGGTGCCACTCACCTATCTGGCACAGTTTGCCGACCGGCGTTACACCTACGGATACATTGGGACCGAAGACTTTACGATGTATCCGATCTTGCCCCCCGGCGCATTCCTTCAGATTGATGAGTCGAAAACACGGGTCGCCGAGGGAGCCTGGAGATCGGAATATGAGCGGCCGATCTACTTCGTGGAGACCCGGGATGGATACACTTGTTGCTGGTGCACGGTACAGCCGGATGGGCTGGTGTTGCAGTCGCATCCCCTGTCGCCGGTGCCGGTACGGGTACTGAAGCATCCACAGGAGGCTGAGGTCATCGGACAGGTGGTGGGTGTGGCCCTGCGCCTGGGAGAGTGGTCTACGGTCGATTCCTGGTCAGAGCCAGCAGAGCGTCAAGCACTGAACTGAGATGGCGCCGCGATCCGACGCCCGCGTTGGGCGGGACGATGCCCGACTCGCGAGTCTGCAAACTTCCTATAAATTCCGGCCCCGGTACATTCTTTGCCATGCAAGAATCTTGCACGTCATCCAGCAACTTGCCTAGCGGTGTACGCAATATTCTCGAAATCAGGCCCTGATGGGCCTCTCTAAGTGCCGACTGAGCGGCACCTTCTCCGTGTACCCGTGAAAGCCCCCAATGCGAGTAGGTGCCATCGGCATCCCGCAGGCCGGCAAAGTATTCCAGTTTGCCTAGTAAGCCTGCAATGGCGCGCAGTGTACTCGCCTGTAAGTCTTCTTTAACAGTCTTTAAGGCCATAGGCGTTACAGTTTCCGGAAACCCGCGCGCGCGCTGATTTCGCCGGCGAGTTCTCCGTTACATTGCACGTTATCACGGTGCGAATCCTTCGCAAAGGAGCTGCATCGTGAAAAAACTTCTATGGTCTCTGGCTGTTGCTGCCTTGTGGCTCAGTTCGTTATCGGCACCGACACGGCTACATGCGGATGGGGGATCGCCGCCCACATGCCCAACCGGAAAGAGTTGCAAGCCATGAAGATACGTTTGAAGGATTGAACCGGCTGTCCCAGTTGAGGTCAAGCGCGAGACGAAGTATAGTTTGCCCTGGACAGCATGACCACCTCGCGCTTCTTTTTCCTATTTTTTTGGGTCGCACCGCACGTCCTCCAGATCCCGATCATCGTGATGATGGTGCGTCGGAAGATGGTGCGGGAGTTTCCGATTTTCTTCGTTTACACCTGTTTCCAGATATTGCAGACCGCCGTTCTTTTCACGATCGACCAGGTGGACCGATTCACGGCGGAGCAGTACATCGTGTGCTGGATAGCAGAGGAATATGTCAGCGTGGTGCTGCGTTTTGCAGTCATTCACGAAATCTCCCAGCATGTTTTTCGAAGTTACCCTGCATTGCAGCGATTGGGTGGGCGGTTACTCCGATGGTCAACTGTGCTGCTTATGATTTCGGCGGTACTTTTGGTGGCATATAGCACCGGCACGAATCTTGACCGGGTCAGCCTGGTTCTTGTGGTTGTAAATCGTACAGTGAATATCATGCAGGTTGGTTTATTGGTTCTGTTGCTCTTGCTAGTAAAGTATTTGCACCTTGCGGGGTCAACCTATGTTTTTCCCATAGCGTTGGGATTGGGGCTGTACGCCAGCGCCATGTTGGTCAATACGGCGCTGCAGGCTCACTTTGGCGCTTACGTGAATGGCCTTCTGACGACTCACATTGAACATGGTGCCTACACCTGCTGCGTTCTGGTTTGGCTCACAGGGATACTCCTGCCGCAACCAGCAGCCAAGCAGATTGAGGCTCCGGCGATCCATGAACTGGAGGACTGGAACGCTGCGTTGCAGAGGCTGTTACAGCAATGATCATCACTGTGCTGATCATCGTCGCCGCAGTACTCTCGTTGATCTTCTTCGTGCTACGCGGATTGGGGGCGACGCGGACACCTTCTGAGGTGAGCGAGCTGACTCGACAAATCGTCCCCGTAGATCTGGAGGCCTTCCGCAACCTGACGGATCCCTCGGAAGAAGAGTTTCTGCGCAGTAATCTTTCCCCCGCGCAATTTAGAGCGATTCAGCGCGAGAGGTTGCGCGCATCGATCGATTACCTGGGAGGAGTGTCGCGCAACGCGGGCATTCTTCTTCAACTCGGGCAGCTAGCGCGCCGTAGTCCCGATGAGCGAATCGCAGAAGCCGGCAGGCGACTGACAGATGATGCTCTGCGCACGCGTTTGTACTCCATGATGGCGATCGGCAAGCTGGCCGTGCGCTATGTGTTTCCGGATGCTGCCTTGCAGCCCGGTGCAGTCATCGATCGCTATGAGCAAGTAGCTGAAGAGGCTGTACGGTTAGGCCGCTTGCAGCACCCAGATCGCAGCGGGCTCCTGTCTCGAGCACTTTAAAAGTCTCGGAGAACCCTCCATTTCCTATCGAATATCCTGCTCGCTTAAGCTTGTTCGTTTTTTGGAACAGAATGCCGCCCGCTGAGTTGGAAGGCCTGCAAGGCGGTACTTTCATGGGAGCACTTGCAGTTCACTAACGCCCGTGCCGCGCCATCCCCCCTCAAGATTGCGACGACACGGGCTTTAGCATTCCGGTCCCACCCTCGCAACCCTCCTGAGCTAGTGGTCAAAACTGCGGGCGCCGCCCTTCATTGCGCTTTGGGTGCGGGAATTTGGCCGGCTGTGCGGCGGCATTCGCAAGCTGGGTTGTGAACATCGACAGCAATGCGGAACTTTGGCGCACTGGCCATACGGGTGTTGCCTACCAGACCGCGGCTTTTGTGTTAGGGGCGGCCTTCAGTCGGCCGCCATGCCTTGCCCGAGTTCCTCGACGGTAGACGCTAATAGAGGGTTGGGTTCAGATTCTGTCTTCTGGTTGCGCAACTCTGCTTCGAGAGCGGCCAGCTGAGCGTCGATATCTTCCGTGGCTTTTCGCTTGCGAATCACTTCCTCTCGATAGCGGCGCAGGAAGTAGTCAATGGTTTCGACACGGATTTTGATGGAGCCTGACGGTTTATTTTCGTCCAGATCCTTAAAGCAGAAGTAGGGCGTGCCCGACTGTTCGATAATCCCCTCAATCACGCCGTAGATCGGGGCGTCGTGCCCGCACTTGAAGCTGGAAATCTCGAGCGCCACCAGATTGGGATGGCGAGCCGTGAATTTCGCAGCCCATACCTTGTGATTGGTACTGCACGAATAGGAGTTCTTCCAGGCGTCGCCGATGTCGAGTGGACTGCTGATGACGCCAGCGCGAACTTCGTCGCCGAACAGCCGCTCGAGCAGGTCTTCGTCGATGGGCAACGTGTTTTGCGAGAAAATCGGGTAGCCAAGTTTCTGGAACTCTTCCAGAATCTCGTGATTCAAACCGGGATCGTGGTGATACGGGCGGCCGAGCATGACGATGCCGATGCGGTCTTCGCGCTCCAGTTGATCGATGACCTGACGGGCGCGCTTGCGAATGTTGGACTCGTAAGCCTTCAGCGCCTGGAAACCGGACTCGATGGCGCGATCGTTTTCCTCATCCGACAAGCCCAGCACGGGCTGCAAGGCCTGCAGCATCTGGAATGCAAAGAGCTTGCGATCGGCGAAGTTGAGCACCGGGTTGATGTACTTGACGTTATTCTCGGCGAAGACGTCGTTTTCTTTCGTGAAGGCAGCCTTCACGGTTTCGGGTGTGGCGGTCACCGTCGGACACGCGTTCGAGCCCGTCAGCTTCACCAGGGGCGAGTGGAGCACGTCGTACATGGGAAAGAAAATGACGTCGAGCGGCTTCTTGCGGTGCTTCTCCTGAATCAGGTTGTAGACGTGCGAGATGCCGATCTTGGCCGGGAAGCAGGGATCAATGGCGCCGCGGCTAGCGCCCGCGCGGTAGAGCTCGGAACTGGTGTAGTCGGAGTAGATGACGTTCTCCGGCTGCACGCCTAGGCTCTCGAAGTACGCGTTGAAAAGAGGCGCGTAGGTGTAAATGTTGAGAACGCGCGGAATGCCAATGCGGAGCTTCTTGCGGTTCTCCATCAGCGCACGACGCTCTTTTGCGCCCTTGCTCCAGCCGGCCCATCCCTTAGTCGGAAGCGGGTCGGCAACGTTTTTCGCGTTGGTGGGGCGGAACACCTCCTTGGCGGCGTAGTCGACGAAGTTCGGGTGCTGGGCCTTGATCGAGTCAAGCCCGGCTTTGATTCCCTTCATGTCGTTGAGATCTTCGACCGTTCCCTTTTCGCAGGTCGCGATGATCAGACGTTGCTCACCGTGCATGAGCGGGACCTTGGTGACCTTCTGAATGGGGATGAAGCTTTTGTCATCCTTAGGCTGCGTGCGAATGTCGATGAACGTGCGGAGGCAGTCGTTCTTGCAGAAATGGCAACGCGTGTCCTCGTTGCGGGTAGTGCGGTATTCGATCTTGCGGACGGCCTCAAGACCGACGAAAGTGGTCTGCTGGCCATTGCGCCACAAGCGCAGCGATTCCTGCGCGGCGCCGATGGCACCCGACTCTCCGCAGTGCTCGTGAATGATGATCTCGGGCTGCTTCCCGGTAGCACGGAAGCTGTTGCGGATGAAATCGACTTCGGCTTTGACGACGGCGAGATTGTTCTGCGTCCCACCCTGGAGCACGAAGCGTGAGCCCAGCGCGGCGAGGTTCGGGATGCTCGCGACGTAGAGGAAGACGTTTTTGGGAAGCACGGCAGCGAGGCCGGCGAGGATTTCTTCGGCGCGCCATCCCTGGCGTTGGAAGTTCACGATGTCGGACTGCATGAACACGGCGCAGCCGTAGCCGAAGACGGGCATAGCTTGCGCAGCGAAGGCCAAGTCGGCGTACTGATTGACGTCGTAACCGAAGCCTTCGGCGGTGGATTGCAGGAAGTATCCGTTGCCCGCGGAGCACTGCGTGTTGAGCTTGAAATCTTTCACGCGTCCGTTGTGCAGGATGATGATCTTGATGTCTTGCCCGCCGACGTCGACGATCACGTGGGGATCTTCGTAGAACTTCAGCGCCGACTCGGTGTGCGCGACGGTTTCGACGAGAGCGACGTCGGCGTTAAGGACATCCCGCAAAATATCCTTGGCGTAGCCCGTCGTCGCGACTCCCAGCACTTCGAGGTGGGCGTGCTGCTCTTCCACCTGCTTGCGCAGGTTCTCAAACATCTCGATGGTGTCTTGAATCGGATTGCCGTTGGAGAGCTGGTACGACTTGCAGAGGATGTCTCCGTTTTCATCGAGCAGAACGGCCTTGGTGGACGTGGAACCGCCATCGATGCCGATGAAGCCCGCGACCGTGCTTCCCTTCTGGAAGACGGCGGGCGTGAATTTCTTGCGGCGATAGACGTCCTTGAACAAGTCGAGTTCCCCAGGTTTCTCGACCAGGCCCTTGCCGCCGGACTTGGCCTTTTCTTCCTGGCGTCCGAAGTCGATGTAATGGATCAGTTGATCGTAGCCGCGGTAGCAGCCGACGCAGTCTTCTTCGCTCTTTCCGAATTCAACTGCTCCGAGCGCAGCGAAGTACTGCGCGTTCTCGGGAACTTTGATCAGATCTTCGGGCTTGGCGCCGTCGGGAATCGCGACCTTACGCTCTTGCCACATGCGCGGGATGTTGGCCTGCCACGCTTCGCGCATGCCCTTGATGAAACTGTTCGGCCCGCCCAGCAGCAGGACATGAGGACGAAGCGTATGTCCGCGCGTGAGAACGCTGAGATTCTGGAGCACGATGGCTTCAAAGAGTGAAGCCATAAGTTCGTCGGGCGGCGTGCCCACTTTTTGCAAGCCGTTGATATCCGTTTCGGCGAACACGCCACATTTGCCGGCGACTTTGTGCAGCTTAACGCCGTGGTAGCCCTGGTTGGAAAGTTCGAGAGCCGGAATTTTCAGTTTTGCATTGATCTTGTCGATGACGGCGCCCGTACCGCCAGCGCACTTGTCATTCATCGAGGGAATCTTTTTCTTGCGGCCGGTTTCGTCGTCGTCCTTGAAGACAATGATCTTCGCGTCCTGCCCGCCGAGCTCGATTACGGAATACACTTCAGGGTGTAACTTCTCGACAGCCAGAGAGACTGCGGTCACTTCCTGCACGAACTTGGCGCCAATCTGTTCGGCGATTCCTGTTCCACCCGAACCAGTCATGAACATGCGAGTATTGTGGCGGTCGATGCCGACCTCGGCTTCCATCCGCTTCAGGAATTCAAGGCTCTTTTCCGGCTGCTTGGTCTCGTGACGCTGGTAATCCTGCCAGAGCACCCGATCGTTGGCGGCATCAACCACGACAGCTTTCACGGTCGTCGAGCCCACGTCCAGGCCGACCAGGTATTTCGTGTTGTGATCGTGCGGCTTCTGATCGTGCTGAGCTTTCTTCGGAACATCCAGCGGAGCGATCTGGACCAGCGGCGTGCCTTTGTGGTCGTGCATCATCCCTCTCTCGTTCATCAACCCAGGTTCAAGAACACGGAAGACTGAGATACGGAAGAGCAATCGATTCTTTCGATTGCTCGTCCACCAACCCGTTGCAATTTCTCAGTCGCCACTGGCAGCCGCCGGAGCAGCCACAGGAACACGCGTCCGTTTCCAGAAGTGCGTGTCTTTGTTGATGCGATCGTTCACATGCAAGACGAATTGAGCCGCCGTGCCCGCCACGCCCTGTTTGTGGGGAACGTGGTAGAACGGCCGCTTGAGTTCCGGATGCTCTTCGATGTATTCGCGGATTTCCGTGAGCGTCTTGCCGGTGGTACTCAGACACTGCTCGAATTCGGTCTTGGCCTTGACCTTGGCTTCGCCGAGCGCCATCTGCACGCGACTGTGGGCATTGACCTCGCCCTCGCCGGAGGTTTCGATGGGAAGGAAGATCATGTCCTTGAACTTGTTCACCACGGCGGATTGCACGCCATCGGACTGAGAGGACGGCATACAGCCGAACGGCTTCAGCGCGAGCACCATGTGGCAAAGCTTGTGCACCGTGTAGTACACGTTCTTGCCCACTTCGAGGTGACCTTCTCCGCCGCGCGCGAACTGGTTGTAGAACGGGTGCGCCATCTCGGCGAGTTCGGTTTGCGGGACGAGATGATGCGTGATGCCGCCAAGGTTCTTAATGGTGCGGTGGTAAAAGAAATTCCACATACGCTCACCGGCACCGATGCCCCACAGCTTTTTGCGCAGGCCGATGTAGTTGGCGAACTGCTTCTTGAACTCGTACCACTCGGGATCACGATGTGGGCGATTTACGGGCCACTTCGCCCTGGCGTGCGCTTTTGCCTGATACATCAGGTACGCCACCCAGGTTGCGATCGGCTCGACGATGACCTGTGCTCCCTCGCGCTCGAGGAATTCGAACATGTGGAAGTTGCCGTCGCCTTCGGTGATCTGCGCCCAGAATTCGCCGGTGATTTTGACGACCGGCTTGACGCGTGTGCGGTCAACCTCGATAGAGTCCATCTTGTCGCGCGCGGCACGCAAGGCATTCAGGTAATCCTTGCCCCACATGTGCTCGTGCCACTTGCCGAAAACGTTAAAAGTGTTACGCAGAACCTTGTTGTTCTTGAATTTTGGCTTGGCCCACTCCGGCGCTCGCTCTTCGATCTCGAATGAATCACGGTTCCGGAGGTCTTCGCAAAGTCCGTCGACGGCGTCGCGGAACACGCGATCGGTTTCGCCCTTGTTCACCTCGTAGGGACGAACCTGGTAGATGAGGTCGTTGAAGACGTCGCCCAGGTGCATGGCATTGAGCATGCCGAAGCCAAAGTCGATTGTGAACTTCAGGCCAGGTTCGCCGGAGGCAGCCTTGATGCCGTCGCTGTCTTTAAAGAGCAGCACGCGGAAGCCGTCGAAGCCGGCATTCTTCAAAGCGAATCGATACTCGGCTTCATACATACCGAAGCGGCAGGGGCCGCAGGATCCGGCGGTAAAGAAGACGAAATTGTCGAGGATCTGTTGGCGCGATAAGCCTTCCTTCTCGAGGAATTGCAGATACTGGACGAGGTTGCCGACTGTGAAGTATGTCGGATTGCACTGGCCGTTATTGCCGAATTCCTTGCCCGTTTGAAAAGCATTGACGTTGGGTACCGGGAGCTTTTCACAGCGATACCCACATCCCTGGAAGACGGCCCGGATCAGGTCTTCATGCTTCCACGTAAACCCTCCGAACAAGATGGTGACATGCTTGCGCTGTTCGGCGGTAAAAGCTCGCTCCACTGGCCGATGAAAGTGGGTAGGCTGATCCAGCCCGGCGATTTTGCGTAGGCGCGCGCGTTCGGCAGCGAGCCGTTCCTTGATTTCAGAATCGTTCTCGATACGAACGAGATTGGTCGCCATATCTTCCTCCGCGGTTAGGGGGTTGCGTGCTGGCTGCTAGTAGAAAGGCGCGTGAGCAAACTTGTGCAGGCAGACAAGAGGCTCGGGACCTCCCGACGACTTCTGACCTGGGAACAACAAACATCCGAAACTCCTACGTCTGGTGAGGAGGTTCGAGGTCTTACACCGGCGGAACTACTACGAGGGAGTTCCGTGGGCGCCGGATGGAGCTATGGGCTCTTCACAACGGGAAAGGTGCGAATCGCCCGAACTGGATTGATCCCAGTTCTTGAGTCTGTTTTACCCCAGTGCTGCCAAAGCAATCTAAAAGTTCTAGCAGAATAGGGGGAGTCGATTCAAGTGAGTAAAGAAAATCTTGGCCCCTTAGGTGAAAGCAACAGAATTTCGTTCGCTATCGAACGAATCAGCCTGACCAGGATCGACGAACAATTGGACGCAAGTCTGCGACGTGCGAGTGAAGAAAATCGAAGTAGCCACTCATCCCGTCACTGGTCTTGCAGGAAAGCTCAAAGATACGCATGCCCGGACAGACGGCTTGTATGTTGGCGTGGGCAGCTGGAGAATCGAATTCGACGGCCGCGGCCCAATCCGTTTTCGTAATGACAGCAACGTCGGCGCTGTTGAAGATTGTGGGATATTTTTAGCGGCTTGTCTTCTCCTTGCGGTTACGGACATTCGGGACGATGCGGAGATTCTCGCCAAGCTTGCTCGTAATCGCCGCCGCGATCGCAGGTCTTCGTGCGCGGTGCTGCCAAGTAATCAAGTCGGGCGCAGCGCGCCGTCGAGGGGGATCATGGGTGCCCTGCCCGCGACACATAAAGAGGATAAAGCACCGTTTCCATCATGTTATCGGGCTGCACAGGACCGCCGGGAACACAGACGATGGGGATTCCGACTTTTGATTTCCAGGTCCAGCCGAGGTAGTCAAGTAAGCCCATGCATCCCGTGGGATTTCCTTGACCACGCGGAAGCAGAAGGAACGCCTCTGCCGATCAGCGTTCTCAATGTTCCGGAGCCTGTAAGCGGCGGATTGCCACTGGACCAGCTCATCATTTCATTCAGCGCGAAATGAAAAGGGCGGCCAATTCGGCCGCCCTTCTGGATTTGAAGTTGAGGGAGAGCCTCGGATGGTGGTTGCCACCCGAGGCTTCCTGATTAGGGAGTTGCGAAGCCGATCAGGTTGCCGACTTGCGTGTTGCCCACAGCGTTGTCGGTAAAGGTGATCGTACCGGCGCGGTTCGATCCTCGCGGAGACAGACCGTTGGTGAACCGTACCACCACCGTGCAGCTTCCGCCCGGTGCCAGTGCTGTTCCGCTGCAGTTGTCCTGATCCGCATTGAACAAGTAGTTGATCAGGAACCCGCCCGCTACGTTCACATTCGTGACCGACACCTGAGCGCCACCCGAAGCCGCAGTGTTGGTCAGAGTGACAGTGCCTGTTCCGGTGAAGGAACCGCTTGGCAACGTGATGGTCAATGGATTCGGAGTGATCGAGACGGCTGCCCGATTCGCCACACCCGCGCCCGTCAGCGTTACCGGCGTACCGTTCACCACGACTCCTGCAGTCGTGTAGGAAACGGTCAGAGACCGGCTGGGGGCAGGCCCCACCGCCGTCGGAGCAAACTGCACTTTGATCGTGCAGGATGCGCCCACCGCCAGCGTCGCACCGCAGTTCGGAGCGCCCGTCGGGAACGTGCCCGTGGTCACTCGCGAGAACGGCGCTCCACCAACGATGGTGAAGGTGCCGCCAGCCAGTGCCACTCCGCCCGTGTTGCTGACGGTGATGTTGTGCACGTTGCTGGTGGTACCCACGGCCCAGTTGCCGAAGTTTCCGTCGCCGCTGACGCTTGCTCGCGGAGAGCTGCTGGCACAGGCCACACCGGCCGTGATATCGACGGCACCCACGTCAACGCAGGGGTTAGCCAGCGTCTTACGCGGATTTCCGAAGAAGTCCGTAGTCGGCGCGGACGCATAGGTGGCGGCCGTTGAACCAACGTAGTCGATCGCTGGTGAACCGGTCGCCAGTGCATAGTCACCCAGCACTGTCGAACTGTTCAGCGGGAGAGTCAGGGCCAGCGGGCCCCAGCTGACGTTGATCCAGTTATTGCCTTCGTCGACCGTCGCTCCTGGTGTCAGGTTGAACACCGGAACCGGCACGTTGCTTTCGTTCGTACCCGGAGGCACCTGGTAACCAGCTGCGCCAAGCTCCGGCGGGACACGTGAACCGTTGCAATACTGGCTCTTCACCGTCGGGTTCTGATTGGTGTTGGTGCCAGCGTATCCAGTCGTTGAGGTCAAGACCGAGTACGCTGGAGCAAGTGTGATCGGGTGACTGGTCGGACTCGTGTCGCCACGGATTCCGATATCCCAGTAGCTCGCCGTGGTGCAGGCACCCGTACCGCCGGTGATGATCACGCCATTACCATTCGTGGCCGTACTAGGAGTGGACGACTGGCTCGGGGCTGGCGTGCCACTCTGGTTGAACAGAGTAACGACACTCTGCAGGTTCTGTTGACCTCCGCCCAAGGCACCGATACCGATGTAGTACGAGCGGTTCTGCCAGAAGACATCGTTATACAGAACCGGGTACGACACCTGACGGCATGAGCCGTTGGTGAGACCGCCCTGAGAGTGACCATCCGGACAGATGATGCCACCCGGGATAGCGCCGATCGCGGCGATCATCTCGGCGCTGTTCGGCGAGGCCGAGAGACCGGCCGGCTGAGGCGCCGAACGATCGCAAGCGCCAAGGCAAGTCGGACTGTTCGGCTTCGGCGTGCCCGACAGCGGAGCAAAGAAGGAGTCAAACAGCGCTCCCGAGGACGCCGTGGAATCGTTCGAGATGACCGTGTTGTTGATGAAGTTCACGGCGAGAGCATCCAGCAGGGACACTCCAGCTCCATCCCAACCGGCCACGTTGTTGGCGATGATGTTGTTGGTAACGGCCACGTTATACCAGCGTGAGGGGTGCCGCTGACCCTGCGGGCCGGTGGTCACGGCGCGGCCATCGCGGAAGTTGACGACGTCCGTGCCATTGATTTTCTGGAGCCGCATTCCGCCGCCCGCGCCGCTGTCGGCCGCGTTGCCCAGGATCAGGTTGGCATCGATCACCATGTTGGGACCGATACCGTCACCCACACCACCCGCCGCCAGCGGGCAATCCTGATCGGCATCGCCAGGGCAGGTGGGATCGGTGTCCGGAGCACCTGTGATGAGCATGCCGCCACCGTTGGTCGGAACCGTCGGGTTCGTGCTCTCGTTGAACAGGATGGCGTTGTGCTGGATCTTTGCGTTCCAGACAAAGCCAAGCTGCGCGAAGCCGCCGCCGTCACCCGTGCTCAGGTTTCCGCACACCCAGTTGTTGTTGAAGTTGTAGCTGTCGGCACCCGTGCAGACGGTGACGCCGCCGCCGCCGGCCGGTGTTGCCGAGAACAGCTCGTCGCCTTCCGACGAGTTCACCGTGACCGCGTTGTTGTGAATGTTCACGCCCACGTTGAAGCAGTAGGGCAGTTGCGTATTGGTCGGCAGGCCATTCTGGCTCTGGCAAGTTCCCGGAGCCGGGATGTCGGAACCCACCAAGTACGCGTCCGGATGTTCGCCCTGTCCGAGCGTGATGCCACCGGTCAGAGTTCCCTGGTTGTTGTGGACACGGTTGTTGGAAATCTCCAGATGATGCGCCCAGGCGTGAACGTAGATACCGCCGCCACCCTGCGAGCTGTTGGTGATGGAGATTCCGTCGATGCGCGCCGGGTTGCAGTTGAAGTTGCTGGTAAACGTGTTGCAGTTCTGATTGCCGTTGCCGTTCGGATTCAACAGCGTGGTGCCGTCGGGGAACGTATCAGCCGCGAACTCGGAGTTGTTGTTCGGGAAGTTCACGCCCTTCGACAGAACCGTAATCGCGGCACCCTCGTACGCACCCAACAGGGTCGGTTCCTGCAGCTGTTCGGCGAGGTTACCGTTCAACGTGGTATCCCAACCCACAGTCGCCTCCAGAGGCAGGCGGTCGATCTGAGGATCCGAGGCCGTCGCAGTGAAGCCCGTCCAATTTGCCCCAGCACACTGGGGTGTCCAGCTATTGTGGACACCGTCAGGACCAAGACCGAACAAGCAGACGATCTGCTTGCGCCACGGGTCAAGCTTGCCCGACGGATGCGGATCAGCATTGATGGTTACAGAAGCCGCGCCCACACCTTGCAGGCGGACGGGCTTCCACATGATCAGCAGTTCGCTGTAGGTGCCCGGGCGGACGATGATGAGATCGCCAGCAGTTGCATGATCGATCGCAGCCTGGATCGACTGTCCAGCGCTGACGTAGGTCGGCGCCTTGCCAGCAATCGTAACGGTGATGGCATCCACCGAGGTCTTGCCGTTGCCGGCCTTGATTACCAGCTGTCCGCAACGGGCAGAGGTACCCAGGCTCGTCGGGGTAGTGCGCTGCGCGATCGTGCAGGTCGATTGCGCACTGGTGAGGCTGGGAACCGTGACATGGATCACCCCATCAGACCAGTCAACCACCGGAGCATTGACTCCAGCAATCGTGACCGATCCAGTGCCTTGCGCTGCACCGAAGCCATAGTGACGGGTGACCGTCTTCTGGTTGTACGGTGCCCCGGTCTGGTTCGGGCCAGAGTAGCCGTAGTTGTTGACCTGCTGGTCGCCCAGCGCGGTGATCGTGAGGGTGTGCCCCGCAGCGCTAACCCACGGACCATCTCCATCGCCATCGACGCGCAGAATGGCCGGGGTTGCATCCGGGTAGTTGCAGTCAGGATGGTTGTAGCCTTCGGCGAACGCGGTGGTCGGAATGACCGGCGTGTCGAAGTATCCAGTCTGTCCGGGCATGAACGGCAGCTCGTAGCAGAACTGGCTGTAGCTGTCCTGGTAGAGCGGATCGGCGGCTGCCGCAGTGCCACGATCATTCATACACATGACCATCATGGCGGGCACGTAACCACTGGGATCCGGCGGGTTCACGCCGAACGTCGAGAAGTTCAGGCCGTTGTAGATACCCCACTGATCGGAGTAGACGCGGTTGATCTCGTTGCCAGCCCAGTCCTTAACCGAGACGGGCAGGTTGGCAGGCGAGAACTTCTCACCGAAGTGCGGCGAGAACGGATCGAATTCCGAAGTGAAGTCGTCGGTGATGATGCCGGTGAAGTGACCGGCTACGTGGGTGGAGGTGAAGACGTAGAACTTCGCCAGCACCGACATCTCGTCGTTCAGGACAACTTCCTTGCGGTCGCACAGCGGACGGGTTGCACCGGCGAAGGCCGCATTCTGCCCCGCGCCTGGGTACAAGCTGTTCCAGTCGGGCACAATGCGGTTCTGACCGACGCAGGGCCAGAAGGTTTCCACGCTACCCGTGTCACCTTCGTTGCGGGGCAGAGCGCCCAGATCCGTGGTCGGATTGAGCGGGTTGTTCGGGTTGTAAGCGGACAGCGACGCCTGGTCGGGCATGATGAAGATGTTACCCAAGCCAGCGAATTGCTGGACTACCGGCGCGGCGTAGGTATCGCCGAGCAGGATGTTCTTGTCTTCTTCTTTCACCAGTTCGTAGCCCGGAGGCACCACGATTTCCACCACGTACTTGCCGGCCGGAAGCATGGGCAGTCCGCTCGTCCAATCGGTTGCGGGCGCCGGGTTCGCTATGCAGCCGATGCAGTTCGTGCCGTTCGGTTTGCCGGTGGCCAGATCGATGCTGGTCACGCTCGGGAACGAGTACATGCCGTCGTACGGCGCGGGCTGGAGTTGCGTCCAGTTGTGCATGCCGTCGTAGCACTTGTACTGCGAGTTGTTTGGGATGGTGTGAGCCGGCGTTCCGCCATTGTTGTAAACGTCGAGGTAGCTCGGCTGGTTGAACAGGGTGAAGTAGAAGGGATCCGAAGTTCCCTGGCCGGGGCAGCTCATGTTCGGAGCGCCGTCGGCGCGGAAACCCTGAGCCCAATCATCAAAGCTCGTGGTCTTGGTGGTATCCACCAGGGTCAGGCTCTTGCTCCCATCGGGAGCAGTGCCTTCCTTGTAGAGGTTGATGGTGACGTTTGGAACGCCCGGCTCCCAGCTCAATTGCAAGAGCAGGGCAGGATCATCGAACGGACGGGTCGAGGCATAGATCACATGGCCACGGATACCGCCGTTCTCGCCGGCTTCATAGCGCTTTTTGCCGAACTCGATGAACTGGTTCTGACCGGCGAAACCCTGCCAGCCATAAGCCGTCACGGTCGGAGGATCGATGCGGCCCGTCGAAGCGCTGGCCGGAGCGGTGCTGCTAGCCGGACCATTCGCAATCGAGAAGCCCGTGCAGTCCGCGTTGTCGCAATAAACGGAGCCCGGGAAGCGCAACGGCACTGGCAAGGAGAAGTCTTCCTTCGTCCTGGCCATGAAGTTGGCGATGGTGGAGTTGCCGCACGGCGGGAAACCGGTCAGACCGCAAGCTGGCGATCCATCCACCGGGCCACCGGCATCGTTGACCACGTGGATACCCGTGTTCTTGTAGCGGGCGGAATCGGTCTCCAGAACGTACCAGTTGAACAGCGGGAAGATCTCGTTGAAGCCCGCAAATCCAGCCAGGTCGGTGCTGTTGAAGTTGGAGAAGCTGCCGTCACGGAACCGGATGTTGGTCGGCACCAGCGACAAGCCAGGCTCGGTGTCTTGGGAGAGACCGTCGCCGTTCTGGTCGATAAAGGTACGCGTGTAGAGGTTCTGCTTCCACGCGTGCACCGCAACATCTCCCAAATTCACATCGGAGCTGTTGACACGGACCGGAGTCGAGATACCGTCGACGATCTGATCGTTCCACTGATCGAAGACTGTGATCTTCCAGTCGCCCTGCGGAGCAGTGAGGGAGAAGTTGCCATCACCATCGCACTGGGTGAAGCCGAATTCGGCTCCATCCGGGCTTCCGATGCTCACGTAGCACAGGGTGTAGGAGAAGGTGTCACGCGAGCCGCTGCTGTACAAGCGCTCATCGGGAGTGCGGCTCATGTGCACGCCGGTGATTCGGCCGTGAACGTTACCCGTGCAACCACCTCCACCCGTGCAGACGCTGGCATGGCGGTTGTTAATAATGGTCGGTTCGGCGAAACCGATGGCCACGTGATAGCCGGCGGGGCCAAACTCCTGGAAGAAGCTGGGCTCACCGACCTTGACGAAGGCATCATGAGCCGGACCGCCGTCCAGAGTGTTGGTCTGCAGCCAGTTTTCACCGCGCCCGATGCGATCCGCGCCCGGAGTGGCCACGACGCCATACCGGCCCGGAGGCAGGTTGGCAATCACAGCCTGGCCAGCCAGTGGCGAGAGGGTTGTGCCGTCCGCTTCGTACTTGGGACAGACCGGAACCACACCGGTGATTCCGCCCTGACCCGGTTCGGTTATTGGCGTCCCCGGGGTCCCGCTGTCCGTGTCGATCCCCTGGCGTGCATTCGTGGAGACCGGGCAAGCATCTGCGCCGGTGACGGGGTCGATCGTCCCCGACAGGCTGTTCGACAACGGCATGTTGAACATGTCGTACGTCATCTGACCAGCCGCGTCGCCTGTTCCGCCCACGTCGTCAAACAACGTGATGTTGAACTGGCCAAGACCCGGCTCGTTGGGAGAAAGGGTATCGATGCCGCCGCCGGCATCATGCTCGCCGTTCAGCGGATGATCGTCTTCGAACACGAACACGGACACCTGCGCAGGTTGCAGTTCCATGGGCTCGACAATCACCGTTACGGGCTGCCACACGCCATTGACGGCCACGATTTCCGAACCGCCCATCGCGTGACCGGGATCCATCGCGTCTCCCGGCAGAACCGAGATGTAGTAACGCTTGGTCGGATCCAGTACGGCCTGGCTGGGAAGCACGGCCGTCTTCGCCGACGCACCAAAACGGCACACGCCGTTTGCGAGATCGCAAACCGCATCTTCGTGATTGCCCGTCGCGGGGTTGAACGCGGTCTGGCCGGATTCGCAGGAGACGTCTCCAGTGCAGCCCTGCGCAACGACCGGCATGTAGCTGGTGTGGAAGTTTGTACCAAACGCCAGCGGCATCGTCCCGGTGTTCGTCTGTTTTGTCGGGTCGATGAAGAAGGTACGATCTTCTTCAATGATCCAGCGGTAGTCCTGCGGACTAAGGGCCGCCTTGGTCTTGCCGTCCACCAGGGTCACCGCGATGTTGCTTGGCGCCGGGAAGGTCAAGGTCACCGTTGCGGTTGCCGAGCTTACCGTTCCCTGTGAGTTCTGCGCCTTATAGGTAAAGGTGTAAGTTCCCGCGCTTCCAACCGACGCGTTGAAGCCGCCGTCTTTGTCAACGACGACCGTCAAACCGGCCGAGGGTGTAACGCTGGCCGCGTTCACGGTCAGCGGATAACCCGCCGCGTCTGAGTCGTTCGCCAGGATGCCGGGCGTCTTGATGCTCAGCGCGGTCGCAACGGTGGACTTGTAAGCATCGGGATTTAGGGTGATGCCACCTGCACCTTCGATCGCCGCCCCACCCAAGGTAACCAGCGCGCACGCCGGACCGGAAGTGGCTCCGTTGCCGCAGTAGGTGAACGAACCGCTGCCAGCCGTCGCAGCAAACGTAAACGTACCGTTCGTGTTCAGGGTGAGAGTTCCACCGGTTACTGCACCGACGACTTTAACACCACCGATGTTGGTGTCGTTCGCGATCACGCCCTGCGACGGATCGGAAACGGTGAAGGTCTGACCGGCGATTACCGAGTTGTACGTATCGGCGACGGCCACCGCAGAACCAAGGGCGGAAGCGGCAGGAAGCGCTGCGCCGTTGACGCTGATATAGGCCAACATGCCGGCATCGCGTGAGGTCGCGTTGCCGGAGAGGCTCAACTGACGATCGAAGATCGGAAGCGCCGTGCCGCTGGTGGGCGCGTTGATCATCACGTCATAGGTCTTGCCTGCTGCCAGGAAAACCTCGCTCTGCACACGGGGAACACCGGGCAGCGGATTGCCGTCTTCGGCGATCAGCGCGAAGCCCGCAACACTGGATCCAGTCTGCGCTCCCACGATCGAAGGAACGTGCATCCGCAAACCGGCGTTGACCAGGCGGACCAGCACGCTGCCGCTGACGCCAGTGGCCGGTGCCGTTGGGAACAACGAAGCCGATGCGCTCGCCTTGCTGAAGGCCACGCCGTTAATGAGGTAGTAGAGCGGCGAGTAGTTCACCGCCGGCGGGTAGCACGTGTTGAAATTCGGTGAAGATGGGTTGCCGCACTTGCCAGGCTGTCCCGACCAGACGGTGGCCTCGTCGAAACCGGCCGTGTTCACCGCGGCGTCAACGGACTTGTTCTGTACCGGATCGATTTCGCTGAGCACCATCGGAATGTCGGCGTTATAGGTGACACCCGGGTAGGCAGTGCCGGGGGTCGTCACCACAACTGCGCCGTACAAACCCATCGGTCCCTGAATCGACGGATGCGATCCGGATTCGAGCAGGTAGGTGCCGGCTCGCAGATTCGCGGCCGTCCACGTCAGAGCCCCCGTCGTTCCGGCAGGTACTTCTTTGCCGAAGGAACGCATGCGCGGCCCCTGCGCGGGTGGGGCACCGGTCTGCACGGCAGGATTATCCGCTGCCGGCCAGGTTATCGTCTGCGACAGTGAGTGATCCGGAGCCGCAGTCGAACCTTCCGGCGCTCCCAGACCACCACCCAGCTGACCGACGATGGTCAGCGAGGTCGGAACCGAGTTGCCGTTGGCGAACGAGAGGCTGTTGGTCAGATTAATCGTCAATCCCTGCCCAGTCGGCACCGTGATGACGACCGGCGACCAGCCGGCGGCAGCGGTATTCGACTTCGCGCAGGTCGCGGTTGAACCCGAAACCGGCGCACCGCAGCTATAGCCCCACATCGGGACCATGCTGCCGTCCGGCAGAGTGATCGACGACGGGCCCGCAGTCAGGTTGATCTGCTGCTGGGCGAAGGAGACGCTGACTCCGAGGAGGAGAACAGATATCGCCAGGACCGCTGTCTTCAAAGTTTTGAGATAGTTGGATCGCATCGCTATTCTCCTCAATTAATTCTGCTCATCGATAACAAATTCCCGGGAATCCACCAGCATCATCATCATCATTCCGCCCGGGAAAATATTGTTGGTGGTGATCTCGCGCTCGTTGTGCGAGTGCCACATGTAGGCGAACGCCGCTTCGGAGTCCGGTGGATTCGCAATCGTGCCGGAAGGAGGAGTAGTTCCGGTGGGGCCGACTGCGCGACCGGTGGCGTTCGGGCCGAGGTAGGCGCTGCCGCCGTACCACGCGCCATTCGTCAGAATGGTTGCGTTAGGCAGAGTCGCGGGACCACCGCCAGCGACGTCACCGAACGGAGCAACTTCCAGGGGCTTGTTGTGATCCTGGCACCACTCAAAGTAGTTGATCGCGGTCGGAGCAATGGTGTTGTAGCCGTTCCCATCCGGTGTGCAGCTGAGCTTCGCGGACGGATCGGTCGACGTAGGGTTGTGGCCGTAGGGATCCCAGTTCAGACCCTTACCAGTCCAGTAGAAGATTCCATCCAGCGCCTGGCCGGGCGTGGTCGTGGTGGTAAACAGCGCAGGACCGGCGAGATCGTTCGCGCTGGTCGCACTGAGGATCAGGTTTCCATCGCGAGCCAGAACACGGACATGATTGCCGTGCTCGTGGAACGGATGCTGCCAGCGACCCTGGCCGATGACCCGCAAGAGCACTTGTTCGCCCGGATGCATGTGCGGATTGCCGTTGTAAGGCTGGTGCGGATACTGCGGAGCATAGTTCGTATCCATGTCATCCGGCATCGAGCGGCCGTTGATCATGAAGTAGGCAGGAACGTAAGGTTCGGTTGCGACGCTAAGGCTGCATTCAGGAGCGCCCGCCGTGCAACCCAGCTTCGCGGTGACTTGCGCCAAGGCCTCGCGATGGATTCGGGGATCCATTTCAGAGAACTGGAACAGGTATTCGCGGTCGTAGCATGCCTTGGGGTGGTTGTAGGCAGCGTGGGCCAAGCGGAAATCATTTTCGCCCCAGTGCCCTTGCGCCGTTCCGTTGGAAGCATGCACGCCGGAGTCGCAATCGGTGGGCACGCCCGAGGGCAACACAATGATGGCGCCATACAGCCCCATTTCCACTTGCAGGTCGCCTTGTGTGCCGCTGTAGTAGGAGCGGGTTCCCGGCGTGTCCGCCGTAAAGGTATACGTAACGGATCCGGCAGGCGCCGCTTCTTTCGTAAGCAGCCCGTCAACTCCGCCGCTGGTCGTCACGTTGAATCCTGGGAACAAGATCGACGTGTTGCCGGCCGCGGCAGGTAGACCGTTGGTCAGATTCACGGTGACCGTCTGTCCTTGCGTGACGATCAAAGTTGGTCCGGGCAGCTGCATGGTGTTGCAGAAGCGGGTGGTGATTCCGGCTGGAGCGTAGCCACCGGGAGCTCCCTGGCAACCGTAACCCCAGGAGTAGACCATCGCCCCGTCCGGTTGGCTGATGTAGGCGGCTTCCGCCCGCAGGTTGAAGGTTGGGCCCGTGATTCCCGGAGCCGCAGCATGCGCGGTTGCAGTGAAGAACAACGCCACTGCCATCACCGTCGCCAGAAGCAGTCGTGTTTCCGAAATTGCTTTTTTCATGTTCGTCGCTTTCATGGCTGCGCTCCTAATTAACGATCCGAACTTCGGTCATCAATCCACCAAAGTTCTCCGCGTCGTTCGAGAGGTGATCCAGATTGGGGGTGTAGAGATAAAACACGCTGCCCGAGGGATATTTCGTGGTGTCGCTGGCATCGAGAATCACGTCCATCGACTCGCCGCCGGCCATCGTGATCGAGTTGGTGTTGTAGGCCAGGTTGTTACCGGACTGATCACGAAGCAGTTTGGCGTTGATGCCGACGACCTTCATCGGAATTCCGAGAGAAGCCAGCGTCTGGTACTCGGTCACATCCAGATCCGAGATGCGCAGCAGCGCTTTGCCACCCACGGGAATCTTGATGATGGAGGGCAGCGGCTGCGAAAAGTGCATCGCGCCATCTGTCGTCATTGTGGCCAGCGGCCCATCGGTGACTGTGTCGGGGTAGCTACGTCCGTTCAGCAGGAAAAACTTGTCCTTCATGTCCGTCATGTTTTCCGGGTTGAAGGTCATTCCGACAAAGTGGAAGTTGGGATCGAAACCGTGAATCTGGATCGGGTAATCCACGTCGTAGTAGGTCGAACCATCACCGTCGTTGTATGCGTACTTGCCAGTGGCAGCGCGGCTGACCTCGGCGGTCGGGGGCACTGGATTGGTGCACAGAATGTCAGACGAGTCGCACTTGGTACGCGGATCCGCCTGTTGCGCCACCAGCGCGGCGCGAAGGCCGGCGCCGACCGGGACGCGATCCTGGCGGGGACGAACGAAGATCTGTCCCACCATGCCCATCTGCAAGTGCTCGGGCGGCGTGATGTGGCAATGCCAGAAGTATGTGCCCGCATCGGGCGCAAGGTAGTAATAAGTGAAGCTGCCGCCGATGTTGATGGCGACGGATGCGTCCGGCACGCCGTCATAGAAGCCCGAAGCGTTCGGATACCCATGGAAGTGAACTGTGTGCTGCTCGAACAGGTCCGGGCGCATGATCTGGCCGACGTTCGTCAGCGTGAGGAAGAATTCGTCATCCTCTTCGATCGCCATCAGGGGTGCGGGGATGTTGCCGTTCAGAACACCGACATCCATGATCGGCCGCGGATCGACGTGTCCGTCGACCGGAGCGTTCACGTTCCCGGTGCCGTTGTTCGCATCCAGGTTGGGCGTCAATCCGATCGCGCCGTTATACGTGAAGGACCCGCCTCCTAGAATCGTGGTCGCAGGCTCGCCGGGTAGCAGTGGCGGTCCCGAGTAGACCTGGTTGAACACATTCGGAAACTCGGTGCCCGGCCGGCCATTCGCGATGTCAGCCAGTCCCGAGAGCGGCCCGAACGAGAACAGGTAAGTCTGCGTGCCGTCGCCCATGGTTGCGAATCCATCGCCACCCGAGATCTGCTGGCACTTGATCGCTCCGTTTACGTGCGAGGTCGGGTGCAGATAGCCCCCGGTGCCAGGCGCAAAGGTCGTGGCGCCCATATAGGCCGGCTCGGTGTTGGCCGCTGTCGGGTGAGTAAGGGTTGTGGTCGGGCACTGTACCCGGAAGGATTGCGCGTTCGCTGCAACGGTGGCAACGCACACCAGGAGAACTATCGACCAGACGTAGTACGGCTTTCGAGAGAACATGCGACCTCCACAGAATTCGTTGGGAAAGCGGTCAATTGCTAGCTTCTTTCGGGGGGAAATGGGAGATAGTTGTGCCATCTCTCCGTTGGTGTCCATTTGGTGAAACACGCCACTTCTGCTGCACCGACCCCACAGTCGAGCGCGCAGAGTTCCGAGTTGAGTTGGCGAGCCTAGTTAGGAGGGAGGGAGTTAGGAAACCTCGGCCCGTCGCTCAACTTTATCGTTTGAAAAACAGCGAACGAATCGCTACCTGCTGGAACTAGGGGAGTTACAAAGTGAAGAAATCGACCGGGGGGCGTCAGCGAACTGGCCGGCGCAAGGCCGCTTTCTGCTGTAGTGTTTGTATCTCAGGTCGAATCGCTTAGAACATACCCCACGGGGGGTAGGTACTGTCCAAAACCTTGGTACTTGTTAAATTTGTTCCTTACAAATCTCCCCTTGACCGGCTTGTAAAGTCCGAAACGCCGTCTGCAGGGGGATGGAGTAGGGTCCATAGCCGAGATTTTGGGTGCCTACGGGGTAATCAACTTCTTCCGAACGGCGTAGAGAATAATGTCCGCGGTCGTATGGAGATCCAATTTCTCCATGATGTTGGAGCGATGGGTTTCTACCGTGTAGACGCTCAAGTTGAGGGTACGTGCGACCTCTTTATTGGACTGACCCTCCGCCAGCAGTTGCAAGGTCTCCTTCTCTCGTTCCGTAAGCAGTTCGTAGGTGTCCTGAAGTCCGCGCTGCTGCAATTGACGCATGTAATCTCCCACGAGGATGCCGGCGATCGTCGGACTGAAGAATGGCTTCCCTTCCGCTGCCGCCTCGACGGCTCGGGTTAAGTCGAGGTCTTCGCCGTCCTTCAATAGATATCCCTTGGCTCCCGCCGCCAGGGCACGTGACAGATACGTATCATCGGCATGCATGCTGAAGATCACGACTCCCGTGCGGGGATTGCGCTTCACGATCTGCGAAGTTGCTTCAATACCGCTTAGCCCGGGCATCACGATGTCCATGATGACGACGTCCGGGTTTTCGGACTCGGCGAGGCGCACTGCCTCGCGACCGTCCGCAGCTTCAGCCACGACCTCAAATTGTTCCTGCTGCTGAAGCTGCATGCGCAGCCCCTTCCGTACCACGCTGTGATCATCGACAAGCAACACCCGGATGCGCTTCATACCAACACGCTCCGGACAATGCGAATCTCGAGCGTCACTGATGTTCCTCCGCCTTTTCGTGGTGCGATGCAGAATGTGCCGCCGAGGTCGGCTGCCCGTTCCCGCATTCCCAACAATCCCAAACCACGACCGATCATTCGCTTTTGATCAAATCCGATCCCGTCATCCTCAACGGTCACCCTTAGCGCATCATCAGAAACGCAAGCGTCAATCCGAACGTTGCGCGCTTCAGAGTATTTGCCGCAGTTCGTCAAGGCCTCGTCGACGCAGCGGTAGATGCAGACACGTTGTTCCTCCGGAAGCGCATTGAGACAACCGGGGCAATCGACCACTGCGTTTATGCCCGTCTGGCGAGTGAACTGGCGGGCCCGCCATTCGAGTGCAGTCACCAGGTTCGTATCGCTGCTCAGGGAAGGTCGCATCCCCATGGCCAGATCCCGGACAAGCCGCAGAGCTTCGGCGTTGAGCACCGTGATCTCGTCAACCTGCGAGCGCATCTGGTCAGGAGATAGTTGAGCCCGACGCATCGAATTCAGCTGAAGACCAATTCCAGTCAGGATTGGTCCGACGGAATCATGCAGCTCACGCGAAAGATTCTTGCCGTGTTCTTGCGGCTCCGTCCAGACACTGCTGGACCCGCTCAAGAGCACGCCTCGATCGATCTCCAGGTGTTCGTGACTCGATAGTATTTTTGCGCGAGAACGAGCCACGGCATAGATCGAAACCGCAACGAGAGATGTGAGGAGAACCCCGGCGCAAAAACAGACAAGGCTCATGGCCTGGCTAGAGCTTTTCGGAGCCCAACCAAAATGGGTGTATATCGCAAAGGCAGACTGCATTCCCACTGCACCGACGGCGAGGAAACAGATCGCCGCCAACAAAGGCACAACGTGCCGGGCACGCAATCCCATTCGTCGATTTTTCGACCGGCTTGTCTCAAATCTGCCGGCCATTGATTCGTGGTGAGCCTGTGTCTCTGGTGACAGGCCCAGCCCAGAAGCATTTCTGGACATAGACTTCCGCCTCCAACTCGATGGTTCCTGGCTACGGGGGAGTCAAGAACACGCAGTGTTGGAGTGGAGCTAGAGTCTGAGAATGCTGGGAGTGGATGGAGTGTCTGAAGGTGAGTTCTGGTCTTCCCGACGGAGAAGATTCAAAAAAGAGGACTGGTCTATGGGAGGCCGAGCGAAAAGCACGGGCAAACTCGGAATCAGCCACCCTTCGCCCGGGCGTATTTGCGAACGTGCATTGCTAATCTTCACGTCGTGGACATCGAGAAGATCCACATTGGGATGGATCAAAACCGCGGTGAAAAGCACGGCAAAGAACAACAGCACGATCTTTGCGAGTGTTTTCGAGCGATTCACCGGATTCAGTCCCATTTCCCGAAGAGCCCCACGACTCTCTCTTAGGGACAATATCCTCTACCTTCCGACCGCAGGTCAAGCACGAAATACTGCCTCGGGTGGACAAACGCCCGTTTTTTGGGGGATAGACCTACACGATAGTAACGTTATCAGACGGCCAAAAGATGATTTCGAGCCCGCAGGCTACTCCGCTTATTACCATGATCTCCCTTCCACGGGGGATACTCACGCCAGCCGTTGAAGTTAACAATCTGCTTGGCTATGAATCTCCCCTCGCGGAGATTGGCTGCCGATGTCTTTTTCAGAAACCTCCCCTTGAATCAACGATTGGGTCGAGCAGCCTGCGTGCTCGAACGGGAGGATTTACGCAGATGCCCGCTATTCAACAAAGTCTTGCCAGCTACGATCTTTGCCGCCGGGCGGTTGCCGAACCAGACCCCGCGCAACGAGCCGAGATGATCGCTCATGTACGCAGCCTGATCGCGCAAGAGCGTCTCATGCCCCAGACTCCGGAGAACTCGAGTTACCTGGTGGTTACGGAAATGATCATGGACTTCCTCGAGCGGACTCTGAATACACGGCACGCCGCGACCGTCCAGTAATCGCAGCGCAATCCCCCGGCTGGACTATTCTTTCCCGTTAAGCTTAACGGTCAGCGCTAAAACGCCGCTGATTGCCAGCGCGCCGGCAACGCCCAACAGCCCGCCTTTGAACTGTCCGGTCGACGTCCGCACCACACCGATCAGGTAGGGTCCGAAGAACCCGCCAAGATTTCCAATCGAATTGATCATTGCAATGCCGGCCGCGGCTGCGGTTCCGGACAGAAGCGACGTCGGCATGGCCCAGAATGGGCCTACCATCGAGAAAACGCCGAGCACCGCCACACTGACCAGCGCGATCGTGGCGCTCACTGAACTTGTGTAGGCCGCGAGCATGATTGCCGTTGCACCAGCAAGGGCGGGGAGGGCGGTGTGCCACCGTCGTTCACCCGACCGGTCCGAATGCAACCCCACGATCACCATCACTACCGCGGCAATGACGTACGGAACCGCCGAGAGCACGCCGATCCGGAAATTACTTAGCCTGGAAAGACTCTTGATCAGATTCGGAAGCCACAGGCTCATGCCATACGAAACCGTGTTCAACCCGAAGTAGACGAAAGCCAGAATCCAGATGCGTCCTGAAAGAAACGGCACCCAGGCGCCTGATTCTGAAGCGGGGCCGGCATGAGCGCCTTCGGTGAGCAGAGTTTCCTGCAGCCAATGGCGTTGCTCGGCGCTTAACCAACTGGCCAACGAAGGGCCGTCCACCAGATACATCCATGCCGCAGCGCCCAGAAAAATCGCGGGAATGCCCTCGAGCAGAAACATCCATTGCCATCCGGCGAGTCCGCCATCATGCAAGCTGAGAAGGGCACCCGATATCGGGCCGCCGATGACTCCGGAGAGCGGAGCAGCGGTCATGAACCTTGCGACGGTCCGCGCCCGCGCGCGCGCAGGGAACCAGTGCTTCAGGTACAGAATTACGCCGGGAAAAAATCCGGCCTCCGCGGCGCCTAGCAGAAAACGCAGCGCGTAAAAGCTTCGCGGACCGACGACCAAACACATTGAAGCAGAAATGATTCCCCAGGTGATCATCAGCAGCGCGATCCAACGGCGTGCGCCCACTCGCTGGAGAATCAGATTGCTGGGCACCTGAAACAGAAAATATCCCGCGAAGAAAATGCCGGCACCCAGACCGTAGACCGCGTCCGTGAATCCCAGCTGCTTCTGCATCTGCAACGCGGCAAAACCAAGATTGATTCGATCCAGGTACGCGACGATGTAGAGCAGAAACAAGAATGGAATAAGCCGCCGGGTCAGGACGCGCACAACCGCGGATTCCAGGGAGAGTTGGCCTTCTTTCAGATTCATAGATGTCTTGTCGAAGTGAATATACTTACGACAGCAGAAGAGCCGCTCGAATTCTTGCAACGATGTCTTCTGTTGCTTCTCCGGCGTCTACCACCACCGCATCCACCGGCTCCTCGAGCGTGCTGATCTGGCTCGCGAGCATCGCTTCCTTCATGTAGTGGTTGGGCCTCTCCAGCAACCTGCGGGACAGCAACTTCCGGTCACCCTTCAAGTACACGAACCGAACTTCATCACTCACACGCAGGAACTGGCGGTAAGCCACTCTCAGCGCTGAGCACGCGAGCACCGCATTTTTGCCGGAGGCAATCCAACCGTCGATCAGGTTGCGCATCTGGTCCAGCCAGGGTCCCCGATCCAGGTCGGTCAACGGAGTTCCATCCCGCATCTTCTCGATGTTTGCCGCCGAGTGGTAGTCATCCGCATCGGCGAACTCCCAGCCTAGCTGGCCTGCCAGCAATGAGCCGACTGTGGTTTTCCCGGAGCCCGATACTCCCATGATCACGATGACCAACGCGCTCTGTTTCACCTCATATGCGCCTTGCGGCTGCTTCGCGTGCTTTTGAGTTCCGGCGCCTCGCAAGGTGCCGTCAAGTCTACACAAACAATTCGAGGCCTGGCATGTTTGCCGAGCCTCGCGGGCGTTGGGGAGGGCGATACGTCGGGGATGTCTCGATTTGTTTTTGCGACTGCGATTCACGCGAAAGAAAGCGAAAACATCTGAGCCACTTTCTTTCTCTCCGACGCGTTACCAGATGAGCCCGAGTGGGCAAGCAGGAACAGGGGAGAAATCAACATGACGTTTAAAAGTGCATTGCACTGGAGCACGCGGCCCAAACGTATCGGAGTGCTGATTGCGAAGCTTCTGTTGGCGGGGACCACCGACCTGGCCGCGCAGACCGTGGAATGGCACAACATTGATGGCCAGCCGTTGTCTCAAGTCTGTTCATCCGCAACGGCGCCGACTTCGCTTGGTTCGCCTTCGGGCATTCAGAGCTCTTTCAGGTGATAGGGTCACGGGCCAAATGCCTGAGTCTTTTTCAAATTTTTCTTGAGCCAATTGGTCCCAACTTTCCGCGTTACTGGTCGAAGGCGCTTCTGGGTGCCTGGGGAGATTGCGATGACAAAACCATTCGTGAATAGGATGAAAAGGATTGCAGCCTGGGGCGTGAGTGCTCTGCTGACCACATTGATGGTGCTGATCACGGTGACCATCGGATGGAGGCCGGTTCTCGGCGCGCGCTCGCGTCCGCTGACCGAACGCCGTTTCGACCGGACTCCGGAGCGGCTGGAACGCGGAAAGTATCTCGTGCAAAGTGTAGTGCTGTGCTTCGATTGCCACTCGCAGGCAATCAAGGACTTCAAGGACGTGAAAGCGGGCGAAGCGCCCATATTCACGAAGCTGGGTTCCGGTCGTGTGCTGTTCGAAGAAGGCCAGGCACGCCTGGTCGCTCCCAATATCACTCCGGATCCCGAGACCGGCGCGGGCACGTGGACCGACGACCAGTTCGCGCGCGCCATTCGCGAAGGCATCGGCCACGATGGCAGAACACTCTTTCCACTGATGCCCTACCAGGATTTTCGTAGCATGAGCGACGAAGACCTGGCTTCGGTTGTTGTCTACATCCGGTCGCTGGAGCCGGTTCGCAATTCCCTGCCGAAGACGCACGTTCCGTTTCCCTTGTCGCGCCTCATCAAGTCGGCGCCGCAGCCGATGAAGGGGCCGGTGGTTGTCGATTTCCCGGACCCGATTGCGCGCGGCCGTTACCTCGCACAGGTAGGCCACTGCGCCAATTGCCACACCCCGGGCCAGCCCATTCCTGGCATGGAATTCGCCGGTGGCGATCAGTTCGGTCCCAACGTCGTCAGCGCCAACATCACGCCCGATCCGAGCGGAATCTCTTACTACGACCAGAAACTCTTCATGCAGGTTCTGCGAACGGGCCACGTAGGCGCGCGCGGATTGAATGCGCCCATGCCCTGGTGGTTCTTCAAGAACATGAGCGACGACGACCTCAAGGCCCTGTTCGCGTATCTGCAGACGGTGAAACCCGTGCATCACCGGGTCGACAACTCCGAGTCGGCCACGGAATGCAAGCGCTGCAAGGGCAAACACGGCGCTGGGGATCAGAATACCGGCATGTAGTTCTTTGGAATCATCTCAGCGGCGGCACGCCGACTCCAAGGCGTGCCGCCGAGTCTTTCTCGAGGATTGTTTTTCTTCCTACCTTCCGGCCTGCATCGTCGCTCTCCCCGATCGTCGGACTTGACCATTCCCGCACATTCCACTAGTTTTCTCAGCAAGCAAGTTCGACGCATTTGGTAAACGCTCAGCCAACAGACGCTTTTGGCGTTGCATGCGCGACCGGGAATGAACAAATGAGCGCTCAGGGGCAAGTCGGCGTCACGAGATTGCTGGTCCAATGGGCGGACGGCGACCGACAGGCAATGGAAGAGCTCTTACCGTTGGTGTACGACGAGCTCCGTCGATTGGCGAAAAGCTACCTGCAACGGGAAAATCCCGGACACACCCTGCAAAGCACCGCGCTCGTTCACGAAGCGTACATCCGGCTGGTCGATCAAGACGTGAGTTGGCAGAGCCGCGCTCACTTCTTCGGAATCGCTGCCCAGATGATGCGCCGGATACTTGTGGATCACGCGCGCGCCAAGAATGCCGCCAAACGCGGCGATGGCGCCTGCAAGGTCACGCTCGATGAGGCGCTTGTCGCGAGCGCGGACCGCGACGTCAATGTGCTGGCTCTCGACGGAGCCTTGACGAAACTCGCGCAGATTGATAAGCAGCAAAGTCAGATCATAGAGTTGCGCTTCTTCGGTGGGTTGTCCATCGAAGACACGTCCGAGATTCTCAAGATCTCGCCGGCCACCGTGAAGCGCGACTGGGCCATGGCGAAAGCCTGGCTGCATCGCGAAATGCAGGCATAACGCAAATACTCTGACGCACTCGTCAGAGGACCCTCCCCCGGGTTCGCCGGCATTCCCGAATTGCGCGGAGCATAGCGCAAACGCACCACCGAACTCGCATCATGAAATCCGAACAGTGGCAGCAAATCCGCGAACTGTTTCACGCTGCGGTGGAGATCCCCGCCGACGAACGCCCCCATTATCTGGATCAAGCTTGCCCAGATGCTGACGTTCGTCGTGAAGTGGAATCCTTGCTCAATTCGCATCATGAGGCCGGTGATCTGCTGGAAGATTCTCCCCTCAAGGTCACAGCCCTCACCGCCGACGCAAGTCCGCAGGATCCTTGGATCGGCAACTTCATCGGCCCCTATCAGGTGATCGCTCCCATCGGCGAAGGCGGCATGGGTGCCGTCTATCGCGCGGTTCGCTTGGACGAGCAGTACGTCAAGCAGGTCGCCATCAAACTGGTTCGGCCCGGACTGGTCGGCGACCACTATCAACGCCGCTTCAAGAATGAGCGCCAGATCATGGCGACCCTTGATCATCCCAACATCGCCCGTCTCCTCGACGCTGGTACCGCTAAGGGCCTCCCCTACTACGTGATGGAGTACATCGAGGGCGAACACATCGATTCGTATTGCGATGGCCGCCGGCTTCGCACGCGTGCGCGCCTATCCTTGTTTCTGGAGGTTTGTTCTGCGTTGCAATACGCGCACCAGCACCTGATCGTGCACCGCGATCTCAAGCCGCGAAATATCCTGATCACCAGGGATGGCACGCCCAAACTTCTGGACTTCGGCATTGCCAAGCCCCTCGATCCCGAGATTTTTCTGCAGACGACTGCCCTGACGCTTTCCAACATGAAGCCGATGACGCCGGAGTACGCCAGTCCGGAACAGATTCGCGGCGATGCGATTACCACATCGAGTGATGTGTACTCGCTGGGGGTGCTTCTGTACAAACTGCTCACGGGTCACTCGCCGTACCAAATCGAGGGGCAGCCGCTGCACGAGTTGGCGCGGGCCATCTCGGAATCGGAACCACTTCGACCGAGCCTCATCATCGATCGCGTCACCAAAGAAACCGGGGATGAAGGGCAATCCATTCAACTCACCCCCGAAGTGGTGAGCCAGGTGCGCGACGGAAGTATCGAAGCGTTGCGCGGCCGGCTGGCTGGGGATCTCGACAACATCCTGCTGAAAGCGTTGCGCAAAGAGCCGGAGCGCCGCTATGCCTCGGCGGAGCAGTTCGCGGAAGACATTCGGCGCCATCTCGATGGCCGTCCGGTCCTCGCACGCAAAGACACAATTCGCTACCGAACGCTGAAATTTGCGCAGCGGCATCGAGCCGGTGTCGCGGCAGCAGGGCTCGCGGTGTTGAGTTTGATCGGCGGCATCGTGGCGACCTCGTGGCAGGCGCACATCGCAAAAACCGAACGTGCCAAGGCCGAGCGTCGCTTCAACGATGTCCGCCATCTCACCAACTCCCTGATCTTTGAGATGGAAGGCGCGATTGCCGACCTGCCCAAATCCACCGCCGTTCGCAAGCTTTTACTGGATAACGCGCTCCAGTATCTCGACAGCCTCGCCAAAGAAGCCAGGGGTGACGTCGCCCTGCAGCGCGAGTTGGCTGCCGCCTACAAGAAGCTTGGCGATGTGCAGGGCAATCCTTTTCAGGGAAACGTGGGAGACACCAGCGCCGCCCTCAAGAGTTACGGCAAAGTGGTATCCATTCGCGAATCGCTGGTAGCCGCCGATCCCAACAACAAGGAAGAGCAACACGCGCTGGCGGCCGGCTACCGTTCCCTTGGCCAAATGCAGGTGACCACCGGCGATCTTCCCGGGGGATTGGCCAGCGCCACCCGGTCCCTGGCCATCATGGAACCGCTGGCGAAAGCGCATCCCCACGAACTGAAAATCCTTGACGAACTGGAAAACGCGTACGAGCTTATCGGCGACATCCAGGGTGGCAACGGCGTGTCTGCCAATTTGGGTGATCTGCCCTCGGCATTCGAAAACCATCGCAAGGCTTTGGCCATCGCAGAACAGGCCTTGCGCCTGTTCCCAGAGGATGCGAGTGCTCAGCGCTCGGTCGCCATCTATGAATTGAAAGCGGGAGAAGACCAGGTCGAGATGGGAGATCGCACCGCGGGTGTCGAGAACTACCGCAAGGGTCTTGAGATTTACAAGACACTCGCCGCCAAGTCGCCGAACCCGCGCATCATTCGCGACATGCACGTGATCTACACTCGCATCGGCAACGCTTACCTGATGGAGGGCAACTTCAAGGCAGCGATGGACAATTACCGCGAAGCCATGCAGATCATCGAGCAAACCGGAACCGATCCAGAGGATTCCCTTTCCCGCAGTGACTACGCCACCACGGTAGCCATGGTCGGCCAGACCATGGCGCAATTGGGCGAACGTAAGGACGGCCTGACGATGCTGAACCGCGGCATTCAAGAGATGGAAAAGGAAGCCGCACTCGATCCGATGCACGTCGAGATCAGCCGCGCTCTTGGACTTCTTTATGTATGGCGAGGTCAGGTATTCGAACAGTCGGGAAACAAAGATCACGCTTTGGCCGACTATCGCAAAACTTCGTCCATCTATGGCGCGATCATCAACTCGGACCCGCACGACACCGATACCGCGATCAATCTCGCCGCAGCGAACGCCAAGATTGCCGACGTGCTGGTTTCGCGCGGAGACTTTGCCACCGCGATGGAAAAGTATCGCCAGGTGATCGCGGTCGTCGAGACGTACGCCCAGTCCGTGCCGCCCAACGTGCAGGCCCAGTACACGCTGGCAGATTGCTACACCGGCATGGGAATTGCACTCCAGAAGCAAGCGCAGAGGAAGGAATTGTCTGTCGACAAGCAGAAGAAGCTTTGGGATGAGGCACGCCAGTGGTTTCAGAAGAGTTCCGACAACTGGCGCCAGATCAAGAACCCGGGCGTGATGAGTCCCGGAGGCTTCAATACCGTGGGAGCAGATTTTGTGAAGCAGAGCCTGGCGGACTGCGACGCGGCCCTCAAAAGATTGACCTGAGTGGCCGAGGCCTTATCGGGTCGTCAACCTCGCCTTTTTTCGGCAGTAAGCAGGGAGCGCACGAGTGTGTCCGCCAGCCAGTCCTGGTATTTCTCAGAAGACCAGCATCGCTCACGCACCAGCATGCGATAGACGTCCCTTCCGGTCAGCATCCAGAAAATGTCACGGGCGGTTTTCATCGTGAGATCGGGGCGAAGCCTTCGTGCGTCGCGCAGGGAGAGGATCATCCGCTCCTGTCTTTCGTAGCGCAGATCTTCCCTCTGTTGCTCGAGTTTCGCCAACTCCGGCGCAACCACACCCGAACCGCGCAGCAGGTCAAAGGCCGCGCTCTGTGCGTCGTGGATTTGCCGGGCGATCGGCGCCGCAAGGCGCAGGCGGGCCTCGGGGTCGGTTGCGCCGAGCGCTTTTTGCACGGCCGCTCCGTATTCTGGGCCAAACGCCGTCTGATCCAGCAACGCTACGAGGATCCCGGTTTTCGACTTGAAGATGGCGAATACGCTTTGCGCCGACACTTCCGCCCGCCGCGCGATCGCATCAATGGTCATCCCAGCGTAGCCCTCACTTAGCAGGAGCTTACGAGTGGCTTCGACGATCCGCCGGCGAGTGTCGTCTGCCTGGCGCTCGCGCACGAGTGACTTGTACGAGCGTTTCCGCGTTTTTGCCAACGCAAAAATTGTAGCATCTATCAATCATTATAGTTATCTATATCCAATATGACAACTGTTACCCCTCCTGACGCGCACAACAGACTTTCTCGAGACCCGAAGAGTCTGCAGTTAGTCGTTCTCGGGGCGACCGGAGGCACGGGCCTGGCGATCATTCGCCAGGCGGTGGATCGTGGACACTCCGTCACGGCATTCGTGCGATCGTCCGACAGACTCAAGCATCTCGCGAATCGTATCGCCATCCAGCGGGGAAACCTGCTGAATAGCGACCAACTGGAAACGGTCATCCGAGGTCACGATGCCGTCCTTTCAGGATTCGGACCGCGCGTTCCGGTATCGAAGGCGGACGCTCATCTTCTTGAGCAATTTGCCATAGCGTTATCCACGGCCATGTCGCGCGCCGGTGTGAAACGAGTGGTCGTCGAGTCGGTTGCTTTCCTGTTCAAGGATTCCATCCTCCCGCCGGCATATCTTCTGGGGCGATTGTTGTTTCCACGAACGGTCGCCGACGCCTCCGCAATGGAGCGGATCTTCGCCGAAAGCGATCTCGATTGGACCATGGTGCGTCCGCCGGAACTCAATGACAAGCCGTACACGGGAAATTATCGGGTCCGCGACGGCCATTTGCCTCGCTTCGGATTCAAGATTTCACGTGCGGACGTGGCCGACTTCATGATCCAGGTTGCCGAGAAGCAGTCCTTTATCCGTAAGGTCGCAGGAGTCTCGAACTAACCGGCGACCACACCATGTTCCGCAACACCGCGTGTGATCCACCACTTGCGTGCTCATAATGATGTCTTCAGGAAGTGGAGATGGGTACGGTTTCGACGACAGAACTGGCAATCTGGCGAAGGGCTGGATAGACCTTGCGGTAGGCTTGGTATGCTGCATCGAGGATCTCGACATTTTCTGCATTCGGTTGAATCTCATCGGCCACTCGCACGGCGGTGTCGCAAGCGTCGTCGACGGAACTCCAGTTTCCGGCACCAACTCCTGCAAGAAGCGCCGCGCCTAAGGCGGCACCCTCGTCGGCTTGCACAACCTCCACCGCGTGTCCGTAAACGTCGGCCTGGATCTGGCGCCACAACGGGGCTCGGGCGCCGCCTCCGCCAAGACGAATGCGATCGACGGGCACGTGCATCTCCTTAAAGATGGTGAAGGTGTCGCGCAGGCTGAATGCAACTCCTTCGAGGATGGCTCGGATGACGTGGGCACGGGTGTGTGCGGCTGAGAGACCGATGAGGGCAGCACGGGCATGAGGATCACAGTGCGGCGTGCGCTCCCCCATGAGATATGGCGCCCAGAGAACGCCGGCGGAGCCGGCGGGTGCGGACGCGGCTTCCCGGACAAGCAGTTCGTAGGGTTCCGTTGCTTCGTTTGTTAGCACTCCGAAGCGATCGCGAAACCACCGCAAAGAAAGGCCCGCTGCCTGCGTCACTCCCATCACGTGCCAGCGATTCGGAATGGCGTGACAGAACGTGTGAATCCTTCCCTGAGGATCGAGCGCAGGACGGTCGGTGGCAGCGAAGACCACACCTGATGTGCCGATGGTGGCGCTAACCGTTCCGGGTCGAACAATGCCCATCCCAACGGCGCCAGCGGCTTGATCGCCCGCGCCGGCCACGACGGGAATTCCCTCGCGCAGACCGGTCGCTGCGGCGCCATGACTGGAGACGCGCCCGCAGACTTCGGGAGATTCGCAGAGACGCGGAAGCATCTGTATATCGATTTCGGTAGAGCTGAGAACTTCGTTCGACCACTGGCGGCGAGCCACATTAAGCAGCAAAGTCCCCGATGCATCGGCCATGTCGATGGCGCGTTCCCCAGTGAGCCGGAAGCGCACGTAATCCTTCGGCAACATCACGTGCGCCACGCGCTGCCATAGTCGCGGCTCGTTTTCGCGCACCCACAACAATTTGGTCAGCGTGAAATTGGTGAGGGGAGGATTGGAGGTGAGCTGAATCAGACGGTCAGTACCGATCTTGTTGATCAGTTTCTGGACCTGAGATTCCGTGCGCTGATCGCACCAGATAAGAGCGGGACGAACAACTTCATCGTGTTCATCGAGCAAGACGGCGCCGTGCATTTGTCCCGAGAAGCCAACGCAGGCGATTTCGTTCGCAGCGGTTGAGGTCGCGGCGAGAGCCTCGCGGACGGCGAGGCCGCAGGCTCGCCACCAGTCGCGTGGATCCTGTTCGGCCCATCCAAGTTGCGGAGACACGAACGGGGCATGGTCCGCGGCGCCGGAAGCCAGGATGCGGCCGCGTTCATCGATGATGACGGCGCGGGTGCCGCCGGTACCGACGTCGATGCCTAGGAATTGGATACGGCCTCCTGGTTCGTGTTCCCCAGCGCCTGCGTGCCCTGATATATGAGCTTGGCGCATGTAACGAGCGTTAGCCGAAATGGTCGGCAATGTCCGTAGACGCGCCACCCTGCCGGCGGACGGCGCGCTGCGGGCCCGAAGGTAATCTCGGCCATTCCCGATTGTCAATGACATTACAAGACAGCCTTGGATTGCAAGCGGTTAAGCGTGGAGGGCGGGTCACTGGCAGGAAACACACTAGATAAATGGAGTCAGAGCAGATACTGGAGCTAACCTCGTCTGCTCTTAGTCTATCGCTGTCAGTGTTGTATGCTCGCTCAGAGGGCGGCGGCTGCGCTGGTACCGGCAGCTTCAAAGACGTCGGCTCGATCGGTTTCGGCGATTGGAATGAAGACGCGAACCACTTCGGCATCGAATTGCGTTCCGCTGCCCTGGATCAACCGGGCGACCGCTTCGGCGTGCGGCAGGCCCTGGCGGTAGCACCGGTTCGACACCATCGCATCATAGGCGTCGATCACGGAGATGATGCGCGAAACCAGCGGGATATCACTCCCTTTCAGCCCGGCGGGATAGCCGGTCCCATCAACACTCTCATGATGGTGCAGCGCGTAGAGGCTCGCCTGTTCCAGCCCGGGGAAGAGGCGCAAGATCGACCAACTGTATTCCGGGTGGCGATTGATGATGGCCCGCTCTTCACTTGAGAGTGGGCCGTTCTTTTTCAGGATCGCGTCGGGAACGCCGATCTTGCCAATGTCATGAAGCAGAGCGGCCACTTCCACCTGGTAAGAGCCCTCCTCGGCAATGTTCATGTCGCGCGCAACCCGAATGGCCCACTCCGCAAGGCGGGTGCTATGAACACCGGTGCTGATGTCTTTGAGATCGAGCAGATGATTGAACGCACAGATTACAGAGTTGCGCAGAGCCAGTTGCTGTTCTTCAAGTTCCTTGATGCGAAGCAGAAGCTCCGGAACTTCGAATGCGAGATGGGCGCCGTTTTCCATGATGGGGGGGTTGTACGAGTTTTTCCGTGTGACTCATCGGGATGGCCTTGCCGGAGCGGTTGAGCAAGGCCATCTCATGAATCCTCTCTGTGTTCTCAGTGCAGGATGCGGCACGTGAGAACCGCTTGGTAACTGTCGAGCCGACCATAGCCCATATCGAGGTCGCCAATGTAATCAGTGGTAGAAGCCAGCCTCCACGGGACATTCGAACTGCGGCAGCCGCCGTTGCTGCCGAGCATGGCCGCGGCGGTGCCGGCAACGAACGGAGTGCTGAAGGACGTTCCCCACCCGGCGGCGTAAGTGCCCCAAGGATAGGTGGTCATCACCGCTTCTCCGGGTGCGGACATCCATACCGGCGGAGCGCCGTAGTTCGTGAACGAGGACTGGGTGTCGTTATTCGAAGTGGAAGCAACATCTACCACTCCGGGCAAGGCCGCCGGATAAACCACGGCGCGCTTGCCCTGGTTGCCCGCCGACGCGACCGAAACGACTCCCTTGCTATTGGCGTAGCTGATGGCGCGCGCCAGTTCCGGAGAGTACGTGGTGTAGTCAAAGCTCATGTTCAGGACGTTCGCACCGTTCTTGACCGCGTAGTAGATCGCGCGCAGAACATCGGAGTCATAGCCAGTACCATCCGCCTTGAAGGCTTTCAAAGGCATGATCTTCGCCTGCGGCGCGACCAAATGGACGACACCGGCGGTCATGGTTCCGTGTCCGAAAGCGGAGTAGTTGCTTCCGTCAAGAACAGCCACGGTGCGCTGGTCGAGAACCGCGACGGTGCGCTGATTGACTTCGCCGGTCTGCCCGGATGAAGTATCGGGATTGGCGTTCACATCCGACCGTTCCGATCCGCCGTCGGCGTTGCGGGTGAAGTCGTACCCGTTGATCAGCACGGCCTGCAAGACCGGGTGCGTAGGATCAACACCGGTGTCGATCACAGCAACCGTAACTCCAGCACCCGTTGCGTTGAAGATCGAATGCATCTGGTTGCCGCGAATGAGCTGATTGCCGGGCTGGTTGACGTATCCGCGCCACACCGTGGAACCGTAGTAGGAAACGGGCTGACGATCGGTCAGGTACGAGGGCGTCGAGTCAGCATAAGCCTGCGGTTGCGTATTGACGGTCTGATCCAGCTCAACCGCGAGAATGCCAGTTTGCAGATTCAAACGCAGAAGCCCGGTGACCGGATTGAGAAAGGGGGGAAACGTCACCAGGAATAATTGGCCATCCGGATCGCCGAGGCCGCCGACGACCTTGCAGCCCGTCAGGAGGCAGCTCAAGTTGATGCCCGGCAATCCCAGGGAATCGCGAACGATCAAGCGCGTTTGCGCCTGTGCGGCCGGCGGTACCAGGGACGCTAGCAAGAGAAACAAAGCCGCCAGCAAGCCCGATTTTTGAACGTTGAATTTCTGTGTAATGCCCTTCATGACTGTCAATTCCCCCTCGTACTCGGGCCTGGGTAGTCGGGGGATGGAAGCGAGTCTAAAATGGGAACTCGCTGCAAGCTACTTACGGCCGTAATCTCTACTAGTAACTAGCTTTAATGCCCAACGTAATGCCGACCTAATCGAAGCTTCCCAGCGCAATTCGCAGGGTCTTTCGTCCCATGGTGATGACCGACATCCGCAACTGATTTTGCGCCTCGAACTCGAGCTGAAATTCCCCGCACTCGTTGACTTCCGTTCTGGTCACCATCCGACCCTTTTCGGTCCAAAGAACAATCACCGCGTTGTTCACCCAGGAGAGCGGTGCCTCCCGGTCGAGGACCTGTCCAGCCACTGAAATTGCGCTTCCCGGCACTTTCCGTTCGAAGCGCATGTCAACGGTCAGACTCTCTGCTTCGTAAACAACCTGGCGGGCGTGCATTCTTCCACCGCGTATGCCCGCGGGTAGAGGTTGCATCGCGCTGTCAAAGACCAAACCTGCAACAGACCACATGTCCGGTGTATCCGGTTGTTCGAGCGAATAATGGAACTTCGCCATGCGCACGAGATCCGCTGGCGGCGCGTACTCCCGATCGCGAGTGGAAAACGTATGTACGCGTCCCCACAAAGCCTTTGCGCCCAGGCACTCCGCGCAGTTTCGGGCCAGATGCGCATCGACCTCCAGCGTCAGGTCGCGTGGACCGAGTCCGCGAACGTAGTCGGCCCAGACTTGCCCTTCAAAATGCGCCATTCAAAAACTCCGTTGCTCTTTGTGGTCCAGCCGCGGAATGCTGGAGTTTGTTGTCGGGAATAAGAGATGGGGCAGGGCCTAAAAATATAGGCTCCGCGAAAAGAAGTTGTTCTGCCGCTTACCCCTTTCCTATCAATGAGAAAGAGGCCCAGTGATAGGGGTGCGGCCGGCGCCGGCGCAATTCCAACATAGTGGATTGCATGGCTTCAGCCTTCGAACTTCCCTGCTGCAGGCGAGTGTAAAAGCCAATCATGAATTCCATCGAACTCTCGTCGTGGACATCCCACAGGCTCAAAACCAGTGATTGCGCTCCGGCCTGGAGCAGGCCGCGCACCAGGCCCATCAACTCGTCGCCCGGACTGACGACGTTGAGTCCGGTAGCGCAGCCACTGAGCACGATCAGTTCGGCCGGCAGATGGAGTTGCGAAATCTCGCACAAGTTCAGGTGTGAGTTCCCCAGCCGGATCGAAGAGAACATTGGGTTGTCTTGCCGGAAGTAGCCGTGCGTTGCGATGTGGACCAAGCGGCTGTCAGGCCCATGCGTCCGCAAGACCTCTTCGGTGGCGGATTCGCCGACGAAGAGCTTGGCATCCGGAATGATTCCCTGTAGTGCGTCTACCTCGGTTTGGATAAACGGAGCCTGCGCGTCGGGAACACCGAGAATTAACGATGCGCCGGAGGCCGCCGCCGGCTTGTTCTGGCAAAGGGCATAGACGCTTGCGCTCGGCGCATAGGAGACCGTATGCCGTTCGATCAGATACGACTCGCCATCGTGCAGCGCATGGAACGGCAAGTAGTGCAGAACAGCATGCGGCACGAAGACCACGCTTTTCACGTCGAGCCAGTGGCGAACGGGTGCGAGCAACTCCCGGTACAGGCTTTTGAGATGTGCCTCGGTCGATGCCACCAGTGCCTCATTGAAAGTCGAGAGGTATTGGGCATTGAGGCGGAATTTCGACATCTGGAGTTGCAGTAACTGCAGCAGTTTCTGGACCCGGGACTGCACCGTCACCGGGATGATGTGCAGCTGTTCGCGCGTCAGAACGCAGGAAAGGATTCGATCTTGCACGCGAAAGTATTCGACCAGCGCAGTATCGGCGGGTAGGGCTGCGCGAATCTGCTCGAGTGAAACGGCGGAGGCGACCTGCACGCCGGCGTCATGGGCTTCGGCGACCGTAGCTTCTTTGAGCGCGCGCATAAGATCGGCCTCGCGGGCGCGGGCCTGTTGTTCGAGCTGCTTGATTCTTTCCTGGGAGCGCTCTTCCGGCCGCAACTGCTCGCGCTCGATGAGGTTGTAGTACCAGTTCAACTCTTCGCGGAAATTCCGAATGGAGCGCACCAGTTCACTTTGCCCGGGATCGACCGTCGCCGACACGCGGACGGATTGGCTGAGCAGGTCCATCAGGGCGCGTGATTTTGCCTGCTCGATGTAACCAAAGGCTTCTTCCAATCCGCCGGTCCGACGCAGACAGAGGTCGACGAGGTTTTCGTACACCTCAAGCTTGTTCTGGAAGAAGGAAATTTTGAGTTCTTCGGCGCGCAACTTGCCGCGCACTTGCTCGATCGCTTCGCGCGCACGCAGGTAGGACTGGTAGGCCTCGTGCGGGTTGGCGGCGGTTTTCTCGATTTCTCCCATCAGAAATTCCGCCTGATAAAGCAGAAGGGGAGAATCGAAATTCGCCAGATCGTGGAGCGCCGCCCGACAATGTTGTCGGGCAGATTTCAGATCGGTCATGCGCAGAAAGATCCTGGCAAGGAGAAGATCCGCCAGTGTTGACTTGCCGCGCATAGGCGAGTTCTTGAAGAACTCGTGCGCCGCGATACAAAGGCGCTGGGCCTCGAAAAGACGGCCTTCATTAAATAGCACCAGCGCTTCGTAGAGGTCGATCAAAGACGGCCATACCTGGTTCTTCTCATGCACGAACATCTGCTTCGATTGCGCAAACAGCTTGACCGCCTCGAAGGCCTGGCCGGTGCGACTTGCGGCAATGGCAGCAAACGCTAGGGCCTTCGCCGCCTCGTAACCAAAGCCCAATTCTTTGAACGCATCGTGCGCAGCACGGGCTAACTCGCCGGCTTCCGAATTCAAATTCAGGTCTAGATAAATTTCCGACAGATCCAGGTTGCACAATGCAAGCTGATAGGTATCAGGCGCCTTCTTCGCGCTGGTGGCGGCCTCACGGAGCATCTGGATAGCGCGCCCAAATTCGCCGCGCAGGAAATAGAGGTACGCGATGTTGTAGTCGGCATAGGCGACCAGAATCGGCATGCCCTTCTGTTCACAGTGTTGTCTCGCTTTGCGGTGAAGATCGAGGGCTTTGGGGAAATCGTTCAGGCTGATGCAGCAGAGCGACAGATTGCTGAGTGCCGCGGCGATCCCTTCAGGATCGTCATGCTGCATCAATTCCTGATAGGCACGCTCGTAGAATTCCACGGCCTCGGTAAAGCGGTCCTGGCGGTGATAGACGTTTCCAATATTGATTTCGACACGCGCCAGGCGGCGCTTATTACCTTGCTGCCGAAAGATCGAGCAGGCCCGCTCGCCGGCCGAGAGAGCGGCGTCGTATCGGCCCAACAGCAGCAGAGGCTGGATGGAGCCGCTCAAAGTGCGAGCCAGTTCCGCCGGATCGTTGGCCTGTTCGAACAGGGCGACCGCCTGCTCGTGAAGCTGGATAGCGGCGGCGTGGCGATCAAGGGCGTACAAAGCATTGGCTTTGGCGCGCAGGCTCTTGGCAAGAGCAACTCTGTCGCCGATCACCTCGGCGACCTCGATGGCAATGTCAGCGGTGTGCTCGGCCCGAACCGTGTCCACGCGAACTTCCTGCCATACTCGCTCCGTCAGAATGGTGACCACTTCCACCCAGTTCGCTCCGTCGTGGTCCGAGACGCACCGCTTGCGACTCGCAGCATCGGTCAGAGCGAGCAGGCGCTCGGTCAGGACATCCACTTCCATCTTGCGCGTGGCCTGGACGCTCATCAGAACCCCTTTTTCTCGAGGTGCTTTCTCAAGCGATCGAGGCAGCGGCCGCGAATGAACCCGATCGAGCCGGTCGCCAGGCCGAGTTCCTGGGCAACTTCTTCGTAGGGGCGGGAAGGAGTTTCAAAGAAGAGCATGCGAATCAACTGCGCACAGCGATCGGGCATTGCAGAGATCGCTTCGCGGAGAGTCTGCTCGTCTTCGGATTCAATCATGATCTCTTCCGCGAGAGGCCGGGGATCGGCAGGAGTCTCGGTGTTGGGAGAATCAAGCTCAACCTGATAGTTTGCCGTGCGCTGGTGGCGCAAGCACTCGTGATAGCTGGTTTGGATCAGCCATTTCGGAAGAGCGCGATGCTCGCGCAAGTTGGCAAGATTGGCGAACAGGCTGACGCAGACCGCCTGAAAGATATCGCCCGCGTCCTGATGCATTCCAAGTTTGATCGGGATCGAGTAAATGAGATTCTTATACTTCTCGATCAATGACGACCAAGCCTCATCGCTGCCCTCCAAGCAACGTTGAATGAGCTGCTCGTCCGTCCGGGCAAGCGTGGTTGCCAGCTTCATTCTTGCGGCGGTGCCTGTCATCGGACTCCAGCGGTCTCCGTTGCCGTGCGGACGTACAACTGATCGGCATTCCAGAGCGTGTAAGGATCCAAAATGGCGGGACGGAAGTTGCCCACTCTGGGATGAGCCGCCGTCAGAACGTTGGGCGTGGCGAGAAAGATAAAAGGCAAGTTCTCGGCGATCAACTGCTGCACGCGGTCGTAGAGTTTTTTGCGCTTCGCATAGTCCATCGTCACCATCTGCTGCTGCATGAGCTGATCGATTTCACGCTCCCATGGGCTGGCGGGCTCAGTCTCGTTCAAGTGCCACAGGTGAGACGTTCCAGAGCTCATCCAGACATTCATTTCCGGGTTCGGATCGGCGTCACCTCCGCCAAGACCCATGACAGCGGCTTCATAGTCGAAGCTCTGGAAAACACGGTCGATCAACGCGCGGAATTCCAGCGGAACCACGTGCACCTGCATGCCGAGTTGCGAGAGGTCGTCTTGCAAGAGGGTCGCCATCTTCATGCGCTGCGTGTTGGACGAACTGGTGATGATGGAAAACTCGACGGTCTGGCCCGCAGCATCGATCAGTTGGCCAGAGCGATTCCACGAGAAGCCGCCGGATTTCAGCAACTGTTTCGCTGCGTCGAGGGAGCGTTGCGGATGAGGGATCGCACTGTTGACCCAGTATTTGTTGCCGGGACCAACATTGCCCCAGAGGGGTGCGCCTCGAGTGCCGTAGACCAGCCGCACGATGGAGTCACGGTCCACGACGGCAGAGACGGCCTGCCGAAATTTGAGGTCGCGAAACCATTTTTGTTTTTGCGCGACGGAATCAAGTTTCTTCGTGCTCAGGTCGTTCTGGTTGAACACCAGGAAGTTGTATTCGAGGCTGGGGCCGAGATCGGTCATCTGCGCGTGTGTGCGATCGTGATCGCGCGCGATCAGGTTGTAGTTTTCCGAGCTGAAACGGCTAATCATGTCGGTCTCGCCGGCCTCGAAGCGCAGCACTTGTGCGTCCTCAGTACCGACAAAAAGGAAGACCAACTCGTCGAGGTACGGAAGGCGGTCATGGTTGCGATCGACCTTCCAGTAGTAGGGATTGCGCTCCAGCACGATCTTTTGCCCAGGGACATACTGCTTGAGGCGGAAGGGACCGAGCCCGGCGATGTTTTGCGGCGGCGTATTCAGGGTCCATGCTTCGGAGAATTTGCCGTCCTGGTACGCTTTTTCCAGCAGGTGCTTTGGAAGAATCGCCAGGCCGTCGAAGAGTCTCTCCGCGGAACCATAGGGGCGCGGCAACGTGAAACGCACGGTGAACTGGTCTATTTTCGTCACCGTGATCGGTTTGCCATCGATGATAAGCAAGTCGCGCTGCGGGGAATCGACCTTGTCATCCATGTAGACCGCGAACGAGAAGACAACGTCGTCGGCATCGAATGGATGTCCATCCGAAAACCGAATCCCTTTGCGCAATTGCAGCGTGAAGACGCGGCCATCGGGCGAGACTTTCCAGGATTTTGCGAGGGCCGGTTCAGTCTGCTGCGAAGCCCGATTGATGTCGATCAAGTCACCCATCAGTCGCCCGGTCACTTCGCGGGAAACAGCATCATTCGCGACTACCGGATTGAAAGTCTTGGGTTCGGCTCGCCCGCCAATGGTCAAGTGGCCGCCCAAGTGGCCGGTTAGATCGGCCGCGCGCGCAAGTTCTTCTCCCGGCTGTGGCTTGTCGGGAGCCGTGACCGCGAGACACGCTGCGGCGAGCAGGCACACGGGTAGGGCTAGGCGAGTAATACCTTGCATGACACCCCTATCCCCACAGAACTTGAATTTCTAGGTTGAACGAAATTCTAACCGGGAGTGCAGGGTATCCGCGAGAAGGGCGTAGATTACGGAGGTAATGAAGAGAGCCGCGACCGGTGCCAGCAGCCAGCTGTAAGACACCAGCACGCTGTATTGTTGAAGCACGCTGAGCATGTTTCCCCAGCTCGAGACGGGCTCGTTCACACCCAAGCCAAAAAACGACAGGGTGACTTCGGCGGCAATGTAACGAGGAACGAGCAGAGCCGCCTGGGTCAGCAGAACTCCGGACACTTCGGGCAGGATATGGCGCCGCATGAGGTAGAAGTCCGACCCACCGAACGCTTGGGCTGCGAGCACCGAATTGCGCGAGCGCGCGCTGAGAACGATCCCGCGCACCAGACGGGCAGGGCGCGCCCAGCCAATGAGGCCGATCACTCCCGTGAGTAAGAAGAAGGTAGCAACCGGGCTCAGATGGAGAGGGAGAAAGGCACGCACGCCGAGCAGAAAATAAAGCCACGGCAAGGAAAGAAACAGTTCCGTACCCGCCATCAGCGATTCGTCGACCCATCGACCGTAGAACCCGGCAAGCACTCCGAAAAGTGTGCCTGCAGACAAGGCAATCAGTGTCGCCGCGACACCGGCGGCAACGGAAATCTGACCGCCGAGCAAGACTCGTGAGAACTCGTCTCGCCCGAAGCCGTCTGTTCCGAATAACGCAATGCGCCCGGGAGCATCGACGCCAAATAGGTGCCAGTCTGTCGGCAGCAAGCCAAAAAGTTTGTAGGCAGAGCCGCGCACCAAGAAGCGGAGCGGGAAGGTTTCGCCCTTGTCCTCGAAGTACCCATCGGGTGCGAACGTCATGGAATAGATAAACGGGCGCAGATGCCATCCAGCGGCATCGTGAAAATGCAGACGCGTTGGCGGCGCGTACGGCATCCGGCGATTCTGCGCGGTGGAGTCGTACGGAGCGATAAATGCCGCGAACAACAGAGCCAGGTGCAGCGTGATTAACGCCGTAATTAACGCTATGGTTCTACGCCGCATCAGCTTCCCTCACTCGAATACGGGGATCCGTTGCCAGCAACATGACATCGGCGACCAGGTTACCTGCCACCATGAACAGACCCGACAACATGATGCCCCCGATCACAAGGTAGAAGTCGCGCGAGAGGGTAGCCTCCAGAATGAGAGGGCCGAGGCCAGGCCATCCACAAATTACTTCGACCAGCAGAGATCCGCTGATCAAGCCCGCCAACGAGAATCCAAACAACGAGATTGCCGGACTGGCAGCTATCGGCAAAACGTGCCGGAACAGGAGTCGTGCGTTCGAGATACCGAATGCCCTTGCTGCTTCGATCGGAGGCGTTTGGAGTACCTCCACAACGCTGGCACGCACGTGCCGAATGATGGCGCAACTCTCGACCAGCACAAGCACAGTCGCGGGTAAGACTAATCGTTGAAGCGTGTCTTCAAAGTGCAGCCAACTTGAAAGACTGTCGCTATCGGCCGAATGCATTCCGCCGACCGGAAGAATTCGCCAGTGCACAACGATCGCCAACAGGGCAATGCCGATCACCACTTCGGGGATCGAGATGAAGAGAGAACCTCCCAGGCTGACGACTCGATCGAGAAGCCGGCCTCGACGGGCGGCGATCCAGACGCCCAGCGGAACGGAGACCATCCACGTTCCTGCCATTCCCACGCTCGTGAGCAGCAGCGTGTTCTTCGCCCGTTCCCACAATAGCGGACCGACGGGAGCGTTGTACGCGATCGAGTAGCCGAGGTCGGCCCGCGCCACGGACTCAACCCAGCGCACGTAGCGAACCGGCAGGGGTCGATCGAGTCCGTAATGCGAACGCAGGGAGGCAATCGTTTCCGGGGAAATTTGCGGATTGAGGCGCATCTCGTCGAAAAAGCTGCCCGGCGCCATTTCCGTGAAGAGGAAACAGAGAACCGAAACTCCAGTCAGCAGGAGCACAGCACGAACGAGTCTGCGTCCTAAATAATGCACGTCAACGGCCTCATGAAATTGGGAAATGCTGCTCCGAACACCCCAGAGCTACCAGTCTCACGCAATTTTCGAGGGGGAACAATCGGGTGCAAAAAGCAAAGGTATCTGGACTTCCGGTGTAATGCGCGCCGCCACGGATGGCGTGGAACGAAATGTGCCCTCGTGATGTGGCGAAATGAAACGCTCAAAACGCTGGAACTTAGCCGAACTAAAGAGGACCGCTAAAGTGTGTTTACGATCCGCGCTTTTAGCGCCTCAAACTCCGCATCAGAGATCAGCCCCTTGTCGAGCATCGCCTTCGCCTTCTCCAGGCGGGCCACGGTATCGTCCTGTCCTCCGGTCGGGGACGATGCAAGACCCGCCCCGGCACCGGAGGTTCCCAGCTGAATTCCTCCCGATCTTGCACGCATTTCCTCTAACTCCCGGACGCGCCGCTTCTCGCGCCAGGCTTGATCCTGCGCTTGGCAGACGCGGTAGACAGCCTCCGCCTGAGTCTTTCGGAGACCCGGGAAGGTGCGAGAGTCTTCTCTACCGGTAATTGCCAGATCAGGGCCCTCGAAGAAGGAAACCGTGAGACTCGCCCCAAAGATCCCGATCGAAATTCGGGCTTCCTTCAGATCTTGCCATCGCACGCTCCTCGGCTGAAAGCCGCCAAAGAGACCTCGCTTCATGTCGATCAGCCGCCCGGTAGTAGCCACGATCAATGCCCGTCGATGGGTCAGAGCCAAGAAGCGTCTCTGTACTGCCCAAGCCTCGATGGCTTCGCCGGGCACGAGCAGCGATGCAATCTGTTCCAGCGCCTCCAGGAGACGCGGTTCGCCTTGGACCTCTTTCTTGAGTTCTGCCGGTACTGTCACGCCCTTCCTCCTCCTAAGAGATACACACGCCAAGATCCATGTTGCTAACAATTGCAGGCCGCATTATGAATGCCAAAAGCCATGAACTTGTCCAATGTGGCTCAACGAATGCGGAATACTCCGAGGATTGTACAGGTCTCAGTTTGCGTGCGATAGAACTGCATCGATGCTGTGAGAAATTCGCATTCGAATTGGCCAGAGATCGCATGGGGAAATCCGCCGGCAATTCATCGACTGACCGAGCACTCGACTCAGTGACCCGCTCAGTACAGCGAGGTGTCCGTTCTTCGCCGCATCTCTACAGCACTAACTTGCCCGCAGGCTGTCCAGCGGCTCTGCGGACGCCGCACGTACGGCGGGATATGCGGAGGCGAGAAGCACCACAAGCAACATGGTCCCCACCGCAGCCATGTAAATGCTCGGGTCCGTAGCGCTTACCTCGAACAGAAATGAGCTAACCAGCCGCGATAGCGCGACCGAACCCAGCAGCCCCAAAACGCAGCCCGCGAATGCCAGCTTCGCGCCAGAGATAAGCACGACTTGCGCAATGCGAGCGCGCTGGGCGCCGAGCGCCATACGGATCGCAATCTCCTGGGTTCGCAGGGAAGTCGAGAAAGCGACAACCGCATAGATCCCGGTGACTACAAGCAGGAGAGCGCCCAGGGCAAACGCGGTGATGAGGCTGGTATTGAAACTCCTCGGTGCTTCGATATTCGCGATGGCATCGTCCATGGTCTGCACTTGTTCGAGTGCGAGCAACGGATCGATCTCGGCGATGCTTGCGCGCAGAGTTTGGACCATCTGCTCGGGAGGCAGCGCGGACCGCAGTGTGATGAATCCACCGGCTGCATCCGTCAGCTTTCCCGATGGGTCTGGGCTGGTCAGTAGGGTGGGTTGCTCTTCGGGGGTATACCACTGATCGTTACTCGGCTCATCGCGTGAGCCCATCTTGGTATCCGCGACCACACCGACCACGGTCGCCCACGGCAGTAATTTTCGTGGATTACCCGCATGCATACGCTTGCCAATCGCCTGTTGACCGGGCCAGCATCGTTCGGCCAGGGACTTGTTGATAATAATTACCGCCGGTGAATTGGCTCGATCGTCGACAGTGAAGTAGCGGCCTTCGATCAGCGGGATCCTCATGGCTTTGAAGTAGTCGCCGTACGTGGTCGCAAACATCGCGAATCGCAATTTCCAGGTCGCCGCGGTTTCACCCTCAACGGTGTAGGCGGACTGGGGGACCAGGCCGGTCGCGGGTAACGTATTGCCAATGCCCACCGCAATGACACCGGGTTTGGCGGAAAGCTTGTCAACGACTGCACGGTTGAACGCCTGCGACGAAGCCGCCGTTGGATAAGTCGGAAGCGGCAACCGAAAGCTGGCGGTTAGTACGTGGTCCGCACGGAACCCCGGATCGACAGCGCGCATTCTTTGGAAGCTGCGTAGAAAAGCGATGGAGGTAGTGACCAGAATTAAGGCAACAGCGATTTCAGCGACGATCAAGGCAGATCGCAGCCGGGAGTGGCTGGCAGTGGTCGGCGCGCTTGGTCCTCCCGCCTTCAGACTTTCGATCGGGTTGGCATGCAAGGCCCCGAACGCGGGTGCAAGGCTGCAGAGGATACCAGTTGCCAGCGAGAGAACCAGAGCAAATGCAGCGACGCCTGCATCGATGGTGATTGAGTCGACGCGCGGCATGGACTCTGGCAGGAGGTGGAGGGTCGTTCGTATCACGGTGGCCGCAAACGCCAGGCCTAACAGCCCGCCGGCAACCCCGAGTAACAGGCCTTCAGCTACACACCCCCGCACAACTGCGCGGGAACTCGCGCCCAGGGCCAGGCGGACGGCGTATTCGCGCCGGCGCCGGATGGCGCGGACTAACAGCAGACTGGCGACGTTGGCACAGGCGGCGAGCAGGACAACGGAGACGGCCAGCGACAGGATACGAAGCAAGGGACGGACTTCTCCGACACCGTACTCGAACAGCGGGATGACGTCGCCTCGTATGTGGATGGCGGATTGGCTGGCTGGAAAATCACGCATGATCTGCTGGGCGACACGATTGGCGTCCACGGCGGCCTGCTTGATCGTCACGCCGTCCTTGAGGCGCGCGACCATTTGGTATCCCCAGAATCCGGCGTGCTCGTCGGCAAGTTCTTCGGGCGTCAGACTCATGGGCACCCAGAGTTGAACCTGATCGACGCGGCCATCTTCCAGTGGAAACTCAAAGCCGCGGGGCATCACGCCGATGATGGAGTACGGCCGGCGATCGAGCGTGATGGAAGTGCCGAGAATTCCGGGGTCATGATGATAGCGAGTCAGCCACAGGGCATAACTGATGACGGCCAGCGGCTCGTGCGCATTCTCCTCCTGCTGTGTAAACACGCGGCCGAGGATCGGACGGACACCCAGCGTGGTGAAGACGCCGGTGGTGAACCGGGCGGCCTTCACTTGGTCCGGGGTTTCACCGCCGGAGATCTCGTAACTCTCCGGGATGTAGCCACCCACAGATGAGAATGCGCTGTTGGCCGCCGCATAGGCGTCGATTTCGCGAGCAGTCACGGAAGCGCCCGATCCGTTTTGCAGATGATCTCCCAGAAGGACAAGCCGGTCGGGGACATTGAAGGGCAGCGGGCGAAGCAGAATGCCCTCGATCAGCGAGAAGATGGTGGTCGTGGCTCCGATCCCGAAAGCCAACGTGAGGACGACAATGAGGCTGAAGCCGGGGGCCTTCCGCAACCGGCGAAACGCAAAGCGTAGATCTTGCAAAAGTGCGTTCATGCGTTCTCCTCAACCTCGCGTGTGCAAGGCGTCATTCTTGCATGCGGGGCAATCTCACGCGAACCTGACATCCACGATTTCCGTTCCGATTCGACAACTCAATCGAGCCGCCGTGCGCTTCGGCGACCTGCCGCGACAGAGCCAGCCCGATGCCGCTGCCGGTGGGCTTGGTGGTGTAGAAGGGCACGAAGGCGTTGCTTGGATTCAGAAGGCCGGGGCCGTTATCCTCGACCATCAACACAACACTGTCGCCCTCGACCGACCAGCGAAGGTTCACCTCAGGTGCGCTTCGATCCTCCCTGGGTCGCACGTCTTGAAGTGAAGATGGGTTTTCCCCGTCACCTTCCTGCGTCTGAGAGGCCGCTTCGACAGCGTTGCGCACGAGATTGATCAACATCTGTTCGATCTGGTCTGCATCCATCATGAGTGCAATTTCCGGTCCGCTCTCGATCGTAACCTGCAAACGCGTTTCCAAAAGTCCGACGCGCTCGACGAGCGGACGCAAAGGTACCGGCTTCATCACGGGTGGCGGCATTTGCGCTAGTCGCCGGTAGGCTTGCAGAAAACGATTGAGAGAGGCGGTACGCGCTTCGATGATGGCCAGGCCCCGTTCGAAGTCGCGGCGCTGTTCCTGACCCAATTCTGTTTCGGCGAGTCGCGCGTTCAGGCTTCCGGCAATCGACTTTATCGGTGTAAGCGAGTTGTTCAACTCGTGACCGAGCACGCGAATCAGTCGTTGCCAGGCGGAACGCTCCTCTTCGCGAAGTGCGCGGCTCACGTCAGAGAGGACAACCAGCGTATGGGGCTCTCCTTTTTCACGAAACCGGCTGCGGCGAACGACCCAGCGCACGGTTGACCCGTAAAGCGGCAATGCCATCAATCCTTCATTTGCCGTGTCGAGGCACTGGGAGAGGCCGATTTCGTCGGCTCTCCGGCCAAGCAAGCGGGTCGAGGCCTGCTGCAATAGCTTTTCACCGGCGGGATTGACCAGCTTGAGCATGCGCGCGGAGTCGAAGGCGAACAGGGGTGCGTCGATTTCCTGGACCACTCGACGAAGAACGGCAGTCGCTTCGATGGCCCGCAAACGCTGGTCGGCAAGCAGGTCGGCCAAAGCATTCACTTCGAGCGACAGTTCTCCCAAAGCATCATCGACGGCGGCCCCACGGGCGCGAAAGGAAAAGTCTTCTTCGCGGAGCGCGGCGACCACGTTGGCCAAGGTCTGCAGAGGACGAATCGTCTGGTCGTGCAAGGCTAGTCCGAGAATCCAGAAGAGCAAGAGAATCGTGAGTGTGAGAGTTAGCTTGGCTTCAGTGGACCAAGGCTGCAACCAGAGCAAGATCATGGCAAGCAGAAGCCCGGGGGACGCGACGAGGAGCGAGTACAGCCGAACGCGTCGCTCGTACCGCCATCGCCGCTGGCGAGGGGTCTTCCGGGATTGCACCTGTCCGCTGGACTGCGGGCTAGAGGCCATGCTTTTCCATCCGCCGGTAGAGCGCGCCGCGACTGAGACCAAGGGCCTCGGCGGCCTGGCTGATGTTTCCTTGAAAGCGCTGCAAGGCTTTGCGGATTAGAAGGGCCTCGACCGCCTCTAGGCTGAGTTCTTCGAGAATCGCTCCCTGGGGCCGTTGCAGGTTTAGCCCGAGATCGGCGGGTTGAATTTCGCGGCCACGGCACATCAGCACCGCGCGCTCGACCGTGTGATCCAGTTCACGAACGTTGCCGGGCCATGAATATTGCGCCATCACCTGCAGCGCCAGCTTATCGAAGCCATCGATTTCCCTGCGGTAGCGCTGCGCATAGCGATGCAGGAAATGCAGGGCCAGCGCCGGAATGTCCTCGCGCCGCTCGCGGAGGGGAGGAATGCGAATCTCGATGGTGTTCAGGCGAAAGAGAAGATCTTCCCGAAATTGCCCGGAAGAGCAGGCGGCCTGAAGATCGGCGTTAGTGGCGGTGATCACACGCACATCGACTTTGCGCGACCGTGAAGAACCCAGCCTTTCGATTTCTCCAGTCTCGAGGACACGCAAGAGCTTGGCCTGTTGCCGTACGGGTACGTTGCCGATCTCATCCAAGAAAATCGTGCCGCCGTCCGCCAGCTCAAACCGTCCCATGCGGTCCGTGCGGGCGTCCGTGAATGCTCCCTTCACGTGTCCGAAGAGTTCGCTTTCAAAGACCCCTTCTGCCAAGGCTCCGGTGTTCACTGCGACCAGCGGACGAGACGAGCGGGAGGAGAGCGCATGTAAGGTCTGCCCGACAACTTCTTTGCCACTACCGTGTTCGCCAGTGATCAATACGTTTGCGTCGGAAGGGCCGACGCGTGCGATCGCGTCAAGCACCGGTTGCATGGCGGCGGCCGAAGCTATGAACTCGGGCCGGCCTTGCGCCTGCAGAAGTTTATTCTCGGCGGCAAGGCGGTCGGCTCGTTGCAGCGCGCGATGAAGCTCGATCTGGGTGCGCAAGATCGCGATGAGCCGTTCATTTTCCCAGGGCTTTTGCACGAAGTCTCGAGCGCCGCGACGCATGGCTTCGACCGCCAGTTCCACATTACCCCACGCCGTCATCACGATCACAGGCAGGCTGCTGTCGAGATTGACGATCTCGGAAAGAAGATCGAGCCCTTCCCGGCCCGAGGTCGTATCCCGTGTGTAGTTCAGATCGATCAGCACCGCGTCATAGAAGGACGATGCCAGCGCCTGGCGAACTTCGCCCGGCGACTTTGCGACGTCGACCAGATAGCCTTGCGGACGTAACAAGAGCAGCAGCGCTTCGAGCACATGCGCTTGATCATCGGCGGCAAGAATGCGGCCGGCATAGTCTGCGTGCAGCAGTTGCTGAGCGGAGGTTGAGGGATGCGGCTTGGCCGAGGTCGGCATACGTTACGGGGATGCGGCGGAAAGAGTTCCGGTCAGCGCATCCTGAATCGATACTCCATTATGTTCCAAAGTCGTGCCGGTCGCGCGATCCAGCTCCACCTTGGCCTTCTGGTACGTGGTCGAGGCCGTCACTAAGTCTAACTCTGCCAGGGCCAGGTCTCGCTGCGCGGCCATGGTCTGATAGCTGGAGCCGGCGCCCAGGTCCTGTTCCTTGCGGGTGATCTCGAATGTTCGTTGGGAGAGGTCGCGGGCTTTGCGGGCTGACTCCACTCGGGCACGCGACTGCTCGAGAGCGTATTGCGCGTTGCGGACTTCGATGCGAATCTGTTTCCGCAATTGCTCTTTCCGCAATTCAGCCTGGCGATACTCCAACTCAGAGCGGTACTGGTCGGCCTTGGCCACCCGGTTGCGAAACGGAATGTTGACGTTGAGTCCGATGAAGTAATCCGGTGACGTGTTATTGAATGCGTTCTGCCACGCACCGGAAAGGTCGGGGGGGACGCTAGCAGAGTTTCCCGGCGTCACCAGCCCTGCCAGTCCGGTGCCCCCATAGAAACCGACGAGCGAGAGGGTTGGCAGAAGGGCGTTGCGTGCGGCCTTGCGGCTGATCTGGCGGTTCACCAAATCGATATCGGTTTCGAGCAATTCCGGACGGTTCTTCTGAGCCTGCGCGATCAGGTCAAGGATCGGAGTATTGGCCTCGTCGCCGGTGTTCAGCGAACGATCGGTGGGAATGACCGGCATCTCCTCGAGCGACGGATCGTCCAGACTCTTGGTCAAGGCATTCTTCATGAGCGACTCCTGCAACTGCAGAGTGGTCCGGGCCACGGTCAGATCCTGATCGCGCTTGGAGACTTCCGCTTCCGCCTTCATGACATCGAGGGCGGGGATGGCCTCCAGTTGCAGCTGCTTCTTTGCGTTTTCGAGCGTCTGATTGGCAAACTGCAGCGATTGTTCTTTGACGCGCGCTTCCTCGTAAGCGCCAACCAGGTCCCAATAAATATTCTCGATCTGTGTGACCGTGGCGATCACCTGATCTTTGAAGGCAATGTCGGAAATCTTCTTGTCGTTGCGCGCGATGTACAGATAGCGCAAGTTCGACGCCAGGCCAAAGCCGGCGAGAAGCTGTTGCTGGAAGCTGACCCGGAAGGCGGAATTGAGGGCCGGCGACAAAATTGTGAAGGGCGAATTCGTGGTTTGCCGGTTGTTCTGAAAGTCAACGGTCAGAGTTGTGCCGGTCGGGAATGCCTGCGTGTAGGCGATGTTGACCTGCCCCGTATTGAGTTGCAGGGATGGAATACCGTAGATGCGCTGGTTCGAAAGCGGCGACGTCTGGTGCTCGACGCCGAGGTTCGCGTTGAGAGCCGGATCGTAGGAGGCCACGGGCGCTCCTGTGCCCAGGGTAGACTGCACGAGTCCGGATGCACCCGCACCAGCACCGCCCGCGCCGCCGGTCGTGCCGCCAGCACCGGCTCCAGGGGCTCCCGCGCCGTAACCGCCGACCCCACCGCCCGGTGTTCCCTGCACCACACCCGTATTCACCCCACGAAAGAATCCGCCCCCCTTGGTACGGAGTAGATCGGTCTCGGCGATGGGCAGGTTGTAACGCGCGATGGCAAGGTCGAGATTATTTTCGAGCGCCAATGCGATGGCGTCTTTCAAGGAGAGATACAACTTTCCGTCACGCACTAACTGATCGAGGCGCGG
>JBKPEB010000039.1:0-11011 GCA_046728215.1 Acidobacteriota bacterium
GCCGACTTTCCCACCTCGCTTGCAAATCCCGCCAACCCCGCGGGATTCCCACTTTCCCACAGCCCCGACTGCTGCTGGTTAACGTTAGAACCGGACATATCGTGTGCTAAGAAAACCGGACATTTTAACTTGCTACGGACAGCCGTCCTCGCAGCTCACTCGTGATGGCGGTGGCGATCGCGCGAGCGGCGCGGGCGTTGGGATGTCGATCCCAAGGCAGACGCCATGACGAATCAATTTCGACCAAGACGTAAGGTATGCTCGCGTCGTCGAGAATCCGGCGACGTAACATCTGCTCGGCTTGCTCTTCGTGCCCAAACTGCAGGACGACAAGAAGGGGCCTGCCCCCACGCGCACGTGCCAGTTCGCTGGTGGCACCGAGCACCTCCCGGGTCACCGTTACGCCACGTTCGATCGTCGTGTCGGCTCGGTACGGTACAATCAACTTCGCGAGCGATGAGAGGCGCGAGCGCTGTTCTGCCGGCAACCAGACAAGACCCGGACCAAGGTGAGGTCGATCCTGATCTAGATTACGCCCAAAGAGTGCTGTCATGAACAGCGACACTACGGCCACGGGTCGGCGAAAATGAGGGAGTTCCGTCTGCAGCCTCAGGTATGCCTGATCGTTGCCATAGCCGTGAACTGCCAAATTCGCAGTCTGTACTCCCATCATCGCGCCGACTTGTGCAGGAATGCTCTCTTCATACCTGAGTCCCTCACCGAACATCACAGACTCACCGGTAAACAAGATCGTCGGTCGCTCAGGATCCACAGGTTCATCGACATGGCTGACGCGATATCCAGCCCGATCGATGGCGTAGTCGATGACGCGCCCGCCTATGCTCTTTTGTCCAGTGCGCTCTGGTACCCACGTCCAGCCAAGTTGCGGGTCTGGCCGGCGGCGTGGTTCATCTTTGGCCGACAACCATTCAGCCGGGCGCAGGTTCACACGCCGTAGCATCAGATTGCTCGCACCGAGTGCTAAGACCGTAGCGATGACGACGTGCACCGCGCGAGTTGGTGTTTGGGAGGCGAAGCGTCCAGCACGTGACCGCACAACAATCAAAAGCCATCCGCCCAGAGCGGCCATGACCAATCGACCGAACGTTTCCAGCACCACATTCCAATGCCACGGCAAAAAGAAGGACGGAACAAAGTGCCTATCCAGAAAGCGCTGATTAGCGACGATTGCGCAGGCTAGGAACGCGCCGCCGATCGATGCGACCACGATCTCAGCAATCACACGCGCCCCGAAATGTTTTGACACTTGCTCACGCCACGGAGGCATACTTCCCAAGGTTTCACCTCGATGAGTTGATGCGCGCACCTACAGAGCCGGATGTCGTATCAAGTCCAAAAATTGTCACAGATGGATCCGGGTCGCGCTGTTCGTTGCCGGACGAATCTTCTTGGTTGCTGCAAGATCAATGCAATAGGCTCGGTTCTGGTCAAATTGAGGGCAAATTTTTGACAAATTTTTGACTTTTTCAGACTCAAATCTCACATCTCAGGCTCATGATGGATTCCGGCCGGCCCCATGAGCGGCCCACAGCTTTTGATCGAATGCTGACCCCTGTGCATCGCTGGATTTGGAGCGATGCCGATCGGCGTGTACAGAAACTGTTCCGCTTCGGCGAAACGGAAACGGACGGAGGGCGCGATATATTACGCGCAGCCGAAGTTACTTCAGACCCTCTCTTACGACGACTATATCTGGAACACGCGATTGACGAGTTTCGTCATGGCGTTCTGTTCCGTCACCGGGCAGCAGCGCTTTTGAAAGCGTCCCCCTCCCGTTTCAATCCTGGGTTCCAAGGTGACTGGCTCGCCCCAGGTGGCCACGGTCTCGATGATCTACAGGTTGACGGTGAATCGGACAGCGACATGCTGGCATTTCTTCATTTATCGGAGAAGGCAGCTGCCAGCCGCTTCACCGTTTATCGCAATGTAATGCAGCACGACCCGCCGACGCGTGCGGTGTTTGAGGAAATTCTGCACGACGAAACGTTTCACATGAACTACACACTCACGCAACTCGCCCGCGTTGAACCCAAGCGGCACAAGCGTCATTTGTGGCATGCGCGCCTCAGCCGGATATGGAAAGTTTACTTGCGGCTGGCGGCGGGCCTTGCTGGAATACTGGGCTCGATACTCCTGACACTTCAGTACTTCGTCTTGTTGCCGCCATTCGCTTGGCTGGCGAAGCGTGCCGCGCGACGGGAACGTTCGGGATGGACAATCCTCTCGCCCGAACGGAGTGACTCACTCGACAGGCAATATTGAGATGAATATTCTCGGCATTTCGGCGCATTACCACGATTCAGCTGCGGCCCTCGTCGTCGACGGTGTGCCCGTCTGCGCTGTCCAGGAAGAACGACTATCACGGCACAAAGGCGATGCTGCCTTTCCGCTGTTGGCAATCGAATCGTGCCTCCAACACGCACGGATGGAGCCGCATGAATTAGATGCCGTAGTCTTCTACGAACGCCCGATGCTGAAGTTCGATCGCGTACTGACTTGTGCGTTACGTGCCTTCCCAAAGTCCTGGCGGACATTTCCCAAGGCAATGAAGAATCTGCTCGGTGAAAAAGTGTGGATGCGCGGCATTATCTCATCGCATTTAGGCGTGCCCGGACGAAAGGTCCTATTTACGGAGCACCATCAGTCTCACGCAGCAACCGCGTTTCTAACCGCTCCGACGCGCCGGGCAGCAATCATGACGGCCGACGCCGTAGGCGAGTGGGCGACACTTTCAGTCGGCGACGGCGAGCGACCGTCAAACGGTCCCACAAAAATCAGGCGCTTTCGTGAAATCAGGTTTCCTCATTCTCTGGGGATGCTGTATTCGACATTCACTGCGTATCTGGGCTTCAAAGTGAATGAGGATGAATACAAGGTCATGGGCCTCGCTGCCTACGGTAAGCCCACGCTAGTCGAGCAAGTCCGTAGGCTGATACGCCGCACACCCGATGGGGCGTTCACCCTCGATTTGAATTACTTCGAATTTCACACCACCGCAGAACGAAGTTATTCATCGCGCTTCATCGAACTCTTTGGTCCGCCACGAAATCCGTACGAACCGATTGATCTGGACAGCATGGAAGGTCAGCGATTCGCCGATTGCGCTGCCAGCGTGCAGCGGGTTCTGGAAGACACAATCGTGGAGCTTGCCCAAGCACTCCATCAGGAAACCGGCTTGACCGATCTGTGCTTGGGAGGGGGTGTGGCCTTAAATGGCGTAGCTAATGCACGTCTCCTGGCAGAATCCGGCTTTGAGCGCATATTTGTCCCGCCTGCGCCGGGCGATGCTGGGTGCGCAATTGGCGCGGCACTTTATTGCGACCGCATTCACTTTCGAAATCCGGATCGCGATTTACCCGATCATCCTTTTTGGGGACCTTCAGTTGATGGATCTGAGTTGCACGGCTCGCGCGAGAAGACGGTCACCTCACCGCGGAATTCCAGGACGAGGCGCTCATCGATCACATTGCCGACGATCTAGCCGCTGGCCGGATTGTGGGGTGGATGGAGGGCGCTCTTGAGTTTGGGCCCCGCGCGCTTGGCCACCGCAGCATCCTGGCAGCACCTCATACGACCGAAATGCGCGATCGGCTCAACCGCGAAATCAAGTACCGCGAGCCATTCCGCCCCTTTGCACCGGTCGTGCCCATCGAAGCCGCAGCGCGCTATTTCGATATTCCACCAGGGGGCACACGGTTGGCGCGTTTCATGTCGGGGGTGTTTCCGGTTCGGCGCGAATGGCGGCCGCGGCTCCAGGCAATCACACACGTCGATGGGACTGCTCGCTTGCAGGTGCTCGAGCCTGCGATGGCGCCACGCCTGCACGCATTGCTAGCGGCGTACGGGCGGCGCACCGGGATACCAGTGCTGCTCAACACCTCGTTCAATCTGGCGGGGGAACCGATTGTCAATCGGGCGGTCGAAGGGTACTCGACATTCCTGCGGTGCAAGATCGATGTTCTGGTCGGCGGCGGGACTCGAGTGATGAAGCGCATCTCGGCAATGGCAAAAACACCAGTAGACAAGATGAAGGAGGAGGTCGCGTGATTAAGACTCGTGGCAGGACCCGACGGGGATTGATCGTGTTCGGCAGTACGTTCGGATCGATAGCGCAGCTGGCGCGGGGATTATGGCAAAGCGACTCTGACAAGCGCTGGCTCACGCCGCTCGCCGTCTTTCTGTGTGTGACGGGGTTGCTGCTAATAGTGGCAACTACGGTTGAAGCACTGGCTCCATTCATTTACTCAATGTTTTAATCCGTGGACGCCTTCCTGGAGTTGTTGGCCTGCCCATCGTGTGCGGGATCGCTCAGGACCGATTGGTGCTGTTGCGACTGTGGTATGCGCTACGAAGCGCCCGATGGCATCCCTAACTTACGACTGCCAGGCGACACGCGAATCGAAGTTGTGCGCCGCTTTTACGACCGGACACCTTTTCCCGACTATCCGCCACGCGCCAGCCTGAGTTGGTTGCGAGCACGCGCCGAGCGCAGCCAGTTCGCGCGCTTGATCGACAGAGCGATTCCCGGCGATGCGCGCGTCCTAGAGATCGGATGTGGCACCGGTCAGATGAGCTTGTATTTGGCACGTGCTCATAGGATTGTAATTGGCGCGGATCTCACACGCGCATCGCTCAGGCTAGGCGTTGAGGCGGCTCGACGTTTCGAACTCGATGAGGTACATTTCATCGAAACCGACTTGCATCATCCCGGCATACGAGCGGGTGCTTTCGACGTGGTCTACTCGTCAGGAGTTTTGCACCACACTCCAGACCCGCGTGCGGCATTCGCGCGCATCGTGCGGCTGGCGCGCCCGGGCGGGATGATTGTTGTCGGCGTCTACAACTCACTCGCACGCATTCCTCTGCGAGCTCGCCGCCTCGTCGCGCGGCTTTCAGGATTTCGACTCATCCCGTGCGATCCGGTACTACGCGACCGAGAGAGTGAGCCGGCCCGGCGCAAGGCATGGCTGAAAGACCAGTATCAGCATCCAGAGGAGCACCGTCACACCCTGGCTGAGGTTCAGAGCTGGTTTGCCGACAATGGCGTCGAATACGTACGTGCGTATCCAAGCGCAATGCTGTGCGAGGAGTCGGAGGAGTTGTTCGCTAGCGCCGCAGACAACTGGCGATTTGAGGGTTGGCTGGCGCAAATTGGCTGGATTGGGACCCTTGGGCACGAGGGTGGCCTTTTCGTTACCGTCGGTCAGCGCGCTTAATTTGAAGAATTGACAAACCCTCTCGCCTGGTTTTCAGCCTCGTCCGCCCCTTCCTCGACTACCGCCGTATTGTGCAAAGTGCCATTCTTATCTGCGTGCCCGGAGGCTTTCAAAGCTCCTGGTCCATGCCTGTCCGCCGGAGGTTGCCTTGCTGAATAGACTTGTCTTTGAGAACCTACGTCAGCGGCCCGTCCGAACATGTTTGAGCGTGCTCGCCATCGGCGTTGAGGTCACGATGATCCTCACGCTCGTTGGCATCAGTTACGGGACTCTCGACGAAACAGCCCGTCGTGCCCGCGGAGTCGGGGCCGATATTATAGTCCGGCCCCCCGCGAGTTCCATCATTAGCCTTAGTTCCTCTCCAATGAGCGAAAAGCTGGTTCCATTCTTGATGAAGCAGCATCATGTCACATTTGCTACGGGAACGATGGGTCAACCCCTGGCTGGTTTTGACGTCCTAACGGGTATCGATCTCGCCCAATTCAACCGATTGAGCGGCGGGTTCCGCTTTGTCAGCGGTGGCCCGTTTGAGAACGATGATGATGTGATTGTCGATGAATACTATGCGAGGGAGAAGAAGCTGAGTGTTGGAAGCAGAATCACACTGGCAAATCACGCTTGGCGAGTGGCGGGAATCTTCGAATCTGGCAAGCTGTCCCACATCTGCGCGCGGCTGAACGTCCTTCAGGCTCTGACCGGAAACCCTGGGCGGCTCAGCCAGATTTACCTGAAAGTGGATGACCCGGCCCGTGCGCAGCTCATCGTTGACCAGTTGCGTGGCACAATGCCTGGCTACTTCATCTATACGATGGAAGAATTTACTTCACTCTTGACGATCAACAGTGTTGGGCTGTTGCGAGACTTCATCGGCGTTGTGATTGGAATCGCCCTAATTGTAGGCTTTATCGTCGTGACAATGGCCATGTACACCGCAGTGCTCGAAAGAACGCGAGAGATCGGAATACTGAAAGCGCTCGGGGCTTCGTCGGGCTACATTTTGAATCTGCTTTTTCGGGAGACGCTTCTGATCGCGATACTCGGAAGTATTTTAGGAATTGTGATGACAGGTGCAAGCAAATGGCTGATGATGCACGTTGCGCCAGCAAGCTTGACGCAAGAGACTGTATACAGCTGGTGGCCTATAGCATCAGGTGTTTCGGTCGTAGGAGCTTTGTTGGGAGCCATCCTCCCGGCGTGGAAAGCAGTGAAGCAGGATGTTATTCAAGCATTGGCTTATGAATAACTTGCGATTCTATACCGACATTTTCGCCTGCACTCGACCCTGAATACCAGCCCTGGGAAAGCCGCCTGACGCGAACCATCCCTATGGTCACGGCAAGGCAGAGCCAATAGCGGCCCTGATAGTTGGTTTCTCGTTGATTGGAGCGGCAATCACCGTTGGTATCGAAAGCATCCACGGCATTGTCACCCCGCATCCGCCACCCGCTCCCTACACGTTGATCGTCTTGGCCGGAGTTCTCATCGTAAAGGAACTACTCTTTCGTCATGTGGCAATGTTGGAGACTCCATCGGCAGCATGGCAGTTAGGAGCGATGCTTGGCACCACAGAAGCGACGCCATTACCTCGACCTTTGCTTTTGCCGGAGTGCCGATATCGCTTCTCAGAGGGAAGGGGTGGGAAGCTGCGCAAGTTTGGCGACGATGTGGTCACCTCAGCCCACGAAATGGGCAGTGAACCAGTGCGCACCGCTTTTCGCAGTCCCTGGCAGAACGGAGTGGCCGTGTTGGGTGGGAAGCTGCCGACGAGACTTGCTGGATCACGTAATCGTCCTGACCGAGCGGCATTTGAAAAGGCTGATGTCCGAATATGTGCGCTACCACCTTGAGGACCGAACGCATCTCGGCCTCGCGAAGGACACGCCGGCGGGTCGGCCGACCACAATTCGTTCTGCCCTCGAAAGCAAGATTCGTTCCTTCCCTCGGCTGGGCGGGCTGCACCACCGTTATGCTGTGGCTGCGTAAATCCTGATTTCTTCTTCATGCGATTGTTGCTCGTCGGACAACCTGCATTTGTTTGTTTCCTTGTGGGCCATCGGCAGAACCAAGAGTCACGTCGCTAATCTCGACCTTACTATGCTAAGCCGACACGGTTGCCTTAACGCGGAAGGTTTTGAGGAACCACAACATTAGGATAAGAAGGAGCTACCCACTGCGGAAACTTGCGGCAGGATGGGATACGCCGCGATCAGCACCGCCATCAGAACGATCACGATCCCCAACCCATGGGAGAATGAGTACGTGCCATTCGATTCATTCCACTTCTGATAAGCCGGGATCACTTCACCTTCCTTGTTCATGTACTGGCGATATTCCGGAGCCGGATAATGATAGAAAAAGCTCATCCCAGCACCGCGCTCTTCGCCCATGATTTCTGCTGTTTCGCGACGGCGCAGTTTTGGCGAATAACAAGTATCGCGTGGGCCGCTTGCGAAGCTGCAAGCGTACAAAAGGCGCATGGGCTGGACGTTTCCGTGGGCATCGTTCGCGGGGAGCGATTTCAACACCGACTACAGCGTCGGTTTTACTGCTGAGGAGCAGCAGCGCGAGGGCGGTATCGAATACAACTATCGTCGCGAGGGCGCGTTGCTCGCTTCCAGCTCCGATAACCCGAATATCTGGGGGACTGGAGTCGATCGGGCCACGTTCTTGCGCGAGAGGCCGGGGGTGAGTGCCCTTCGTTCTGGAGGATGGCGTCATCTACCACACGTATTCGGCGTATGCGCGCGGGCTGGATGCTCTCTGGAGCATGTGGCAATGGCTCGACCGGCTCCTAAGGGGCGCAACGAGACTGGCCACTGGTGGCGTCGCCATGACGAGTACGACAGCTGCTGCTCCGGTTAAAAAAGCAATGTCACGGCAGAGGGCGATCATTGCGAGGACTGTTCTTGGCAACGCTTCGGCGATCACCGTGCCGCGGTAGGATCGGGAAACATTCGCATGTTCTATCTCAATGTCCTGCGCAGCACGCTCGTGAAAGCGGACAACAGAAAAGGACATACTTCGTCCTTCGTCTGGAAGGAGCGTAACTGGAAGTCGATAGAGGATTCAGTTAGCGCCGCGACGCATTCACTGCCCGGTCTGTCAATGAGTGCATAATCGCCAATGCACTCGTCGATGCCAGATTAGCACCGGAAAGTCGGCTTTTTACCAGCTACTCCCGTTCTACGATTGAACTACGCTCGGTCAAGAGCCAACGTCCCACACAACAAAGAGACACGGCGGACAGAGCGGCTTAACGTTGCGAGCCCATTGTTCCGCGACCCTGCTCGATTGGCCACAAAATTCTCATGGCACGGGGTACCCGCGCGGACCAAGCCATGATATTGATGCTTGACCTGGCATGGTTTGTCCGCCTTGGTCGGTCTCACAACTCAGTCAGCAGGCCTCATTGTGGATACGGAGTCGTGCCTGTGTCTGCTTAGCTGGGCCTGATCGAATGGCGGCTCACTCCGCCTCCTGTTCCTACTCGCAGCAGCCGCTGGATTGTGTAGGTAGTTCTCGGCTCTGATCAGCCCAGACTTGTCGCATAGCCTTTGCGAGCGTATGCTTCCCCGCAATCCTGATCGAGAGCTATAACCGGGACCGGCCTTCTCAGAAGAGACCGCGGTCCGGGAAAGTATGTTCAAGACAACGCCGATCCTGTGGCACTTCCAGCGGATTAGCTCCTGGGTTGCGACTTGAAAACAAAATCAAGCGCTTTGGTTTCGTTCGCACCCAGAGTGACCGTCTGCGTTGATGTGCCCAACGTCTCGTGCCAGGCCTCGATGGTGTAGGTGCCTGGTGGCAAACCGCTCAGGTTGAAGCTGCCGTCCTTCCCCGTGACTGCAAAATATGGATGTTTGAACACCGCAACGTATCCCCGCATCCAGGGATGAATATTGCACTTCACCGGAATCGCAATCTCTTCTCGCGGAAAAGTTTCTTCTGCTTTGGTTCCGGGGAGCTCGGACTTGTTCCACTCCCGGTTGTTGGCGGGTATGGGATGGATGTTGTGGGAAGTCGGATCGTCGTTTACGACCTCTATCCGCTGATTCGCCTGCATAGCCAACACGTGAGGCTGATACATGCAACCCTTTTGATCAAGAACGACTGGCTGACGGGGTGGCTCGAAGGTTTGCTGAGTCAACCCGTTGGCAACAAACACGATCACATTCTGAAGCCCACCCTTTGTATCCGTGACAATCTCTTGGCTCAACACGGGAGTCGGATGCTGTTTGGCACAGATTGGATCGGCCGCCATTTTGATAGGTGTACCCCTGGTTGCTGTCCCCATGAACTTGACCACACCAGTGAGAGTCGCTGTAGCCCCATTTGCCGAAGTGGCAGGGCCTCCTGCCTTTACACCCGGCTGGCCTGACATGGAAATCACTAGGGTTAAAGTCGCTACGAGAATGAGGCTCTTGGTTGTCATACGGACCAACTTTCTGCCCCTGGCGCTTGGGACCTGATTTTGCTTTCTTTAAAGAGAGCTTACGCAGCTAGGAGGAGGACATTGTCATATGGAGGTCATTGTTTGGTCATTTTGGTGTTAACTTTTTGTCGCTGGATTTCAATGAGGGCCGCGACTCGCTGCGTACAGAGTGATACAGGTCTTCCTGTACGTTCGGACGAGGCAGCGGCTAGCGCCGAATCCTGCCGAACGCCTGCGGTTCTACGCCCGCTTGGCTACGTTTCAGAAAAGTCTTTTCGAGGAAATCCGGAAAGCTCTCGCCGGGTCGTCGAAGATTTCCTCCGATCGCCCAGCGAGATGAGTTGGATCTCTTCCTCCTCTTGCCAAGGTTTTCGGGATTCCTCTCCGTCATCGAGCAGATTGCTCCAGTGCCGCTTGCACAGTGAGCCGCCAGCTTGGGCAGAAGGGGCCGGCAGGATGGCAGCACGCGATGGAAGACCTCTGGTACATGGATCCAGAATTGGCCGCGGGCATCGTGCACGATTCGGAACTCCAGTCCGCCAATGGGAGCGCTGCAACTGATTCCGATTGGCTGCTCGCGTGGATTTTTCTCCAGCCCTCAGGACATCGAACTCCCGTCGCGATGCCGCGTCCATCATTGCCTTGAACTGTGGACGGTCTTGTTCGCCCTTGCTGCCGCTCACGGTATTTTTGGGAAGGGGGTCAGCGGCCAACGTGGCTGTGCTCGGTCCTGGGCGCGTCCGCACGTATTGGGCACTTCGTCGCCCCCACTGCTGGCCGTACATCCAACGCTGCGGCTTGATCTGGCAAGAGCCAGTCTGAACTGGTCCGTTCTTTGAGCAATGGGCATGAGTTCAACAAACACGTTTCATTCCCTCCTTAATTATTGTCGGTTTGAGATATTGAAGCTGGAAAAAGGCGCCGGGACGGGCACTCAACCGCGGGGATGGGGGTGAGTAGCAGGCGGCGCGCGCCCGTCCCTGTCTGTTGCTCTGCCAAGATCTGCCAAGATGGAGAGGTTTCCACAGATCTCTCGAAGTGCTAGAAGGGAATATCGTCGTCAACTGCGGGAGCAGGCTCCGGGCTGGATTGTTCGCCGGACAGTTCTCCTTTGTCCTCGTGGCCGTTGTCCCGCGAATCCAGCAGAACAATGTCCCGGGCGACAATCTCTGTACGATATTTCTTTTCCCCGCTTTGCCGGTGGTACGTCGCGTCCACCCACTGAATGGCGAGATAGCCTGGGTGGTGAGTCATAAAAAGGGTCGCCTGAGATGCCCAAACTTCGTGAGGAAGTTGGGTATCTGCGCGCAGCAAACTGGCGAGCCGGATCTGCGCTAGAACC
>JBKPEB010000040.1:0-149282 GCA_046728215.1 Acidobacteriota bacterium
GCTTGGAAATCCCGAACAGCGCGGGATTCCCACTTTTCGCACAGCTTCGGCTGCTGCTGTATGCATGACGAATACTTATCGAACAAAAGGGGACATTTCTATTGTGCTGAAATAGGGGACATTTCTAATGCACTACGACAATAGGCAAGTCAGGTCTTGCATTCTCGCCGGGCGCGGTCCACAATGTGCCGCTCCCCGTGCCAGCCCGTGCCTCCCAAAAGTGACAATCCGCGGCTGTCTCCGGGATTCTCGCGGGTGCTGGTTCTGCTTTTCCTTTCCGTCTTCATCAATTACATCGATCGCAGCAATCTCTCGATCGCGGCGCCCCTGATCAAGGACGAGCTCGGCATCTCGGCCTCGCAACTCGGCATTCTGCTCTCTGCTTTCTTTTGGACGTACTCCTGCTGCCAGATTCTTTCCGGCTGGCTGGTGGATCGCTTCGATGTGAAATGGGTGTTTGCGGCGGGTTTTTTTCTTGTGGTCGAGCGCGACGGCCGTCACCGGACTGGTTCACTCGCTGGCTCTCCTAACGGTTGTCCGAGTGGTACTTGGGATCGGCGAGTCGGTCGCGTACCCCGGGTACTCGAAGATCCTGGCCATGCATTGCCCGGAAGGGCGGCGAGGATTTGCCAATTCGATGATTGCAGCGGGCCTGGCGCTGGGCCCGAGCTTCGGCTTGTTGTTCGGCGGCACGCTGGTCGCACGATATGGCTGGCGGCCATTCTTTGTCGTATTGGGGACAGTGTGTCTGCTGTGGCTGGTGCCGTGGGTGCGCTGGATGCCGGCGACTAGTAGGGAGAACTTTTCGAAGAGCAAAGATGGTCCGGGCCTGCGCGAAATCGTGCGCCAGCGTTCGGCATGGGGCACCTGTGTTGGCCTGTTCTGCGGGAATTACTTTCTGTATTCCATGGTCACGTGGCTGCCGTTCTATCTGGTGCGCGAGCGGCACTTCTCCATGACCGCGATGGCGAAGATTGGGGGTGGATTTTTTCTGATGGCAGCGCTTTCTGCCAGCCTTTGTGGTTGGTTGTCCGATCGCTGGATTCTGGCGGGCGGCACGCCCACTCGCGTACGCAAGACCTTCGTAGTGGTCGGAAACGTGTCGGTTGGCGCCTTTCTCACAGCCAGCGTGACTGCTGGCCAGGATCTTTCGGTAATTCTGTTGATGCTCACCGGCCTCGGTTTCGGGCTGAGCAGCTCCAACATTTGGGCAATTATCCAGCGCCTGGCGGGTCCGCAGGCTATTGGCCGATGGTGCGGACTGCAATTGTTCATCAGCAATACATCGGGAATTATCGCTCCTGCAGTGGACGGATATCTGCTCGATCGAACCGGCTATTTCTTCTGGCCATTCCTGATCGTGTCGTTGATCCTGTGGATCGGCGCGCTGGCGTGGATTCTTGTTGTGGGACCGATTGAGCCGGTGGAATGGCGGCCACGGAATTCTGCTGTGCTGAAGACAGAACCGGCCTATTCCGACTAGACAACCGGAGACGGACAGGAGTGTCCGCCCTACACCGTCTAGTTTGTCTGCCCCGCTTCCTCGGGGACTATCGACAGTCTGATGCGCTCCGTGCCACGAAGCACGGTGAGTTCGGCCTTGGCTCCGGCACGCACGTCACTGAGCACCCGGTGCAGGTCATCGACTCCGGCGACCGCGTGCCCATCGAGCGCCACGATGACGTCGCCCTCGCGCAGTCCAGTCCGCTGGGCAGGGCTGTTGGGCTCGGCCGAGAGCACGATCACGCCCGTCTCTTTTGGCAGGTCGTAATAGCGAACTAGGCGCCGGTGAATGGGTGCGGTCTGCGCGGAGACGCCGATGTAGCTGCGCCGAATGCGGCCGTCGCGCAGCAGACGGCTGGCGACGAATTTGGCCGTGTTGATTCCGATCGCAAAACATATACCCTGAGCCGGAAGGATGGTCGCGGTGTTGACGCCCACAACGCGCCCGTCCGACGAGACCAGCGGTCCACCAGAATTGCCGGGATTCAGTGACGCGTCCGTCTGAATGACGTCTTCAATGAGCCGGCCGGAGTACGAACGCAAAGATCTGCCGAGAGCGCTCACTACACCGGCGGTGACCGTGGATTGAAATCCGTAGGGACTGCCGATCGCCATGACCAATTGCCCCACACGCAGCGCCTGCGAATCGCCCAGCGTGGCCGCCACCAGGCCGGTACCGTCGATTTGAATGACCGCTAGATCAGTGGCGGGATCGTCGCCGATGGTGCGGGCGGGTAGTTTGCGGCCGTCCGCGACTGTCACCTCGATACGGGTGGCATCGTGGACGACGTGGCTGTTGGTGAGGATCAGGCCGTCTGGGGTGAAGACAAATCCTGAACCGCCGCCGTGGCGTTCCTGCGGCTCCCCGCGCCGGCCGGAGTTATTAGATTGATGGACCTCGATATTAACAACTGACGGGCTGACCTTCTCGACCGCCTGGGTGACTGCGCGGGAGTAGGCGTCGAGCAGGGCGGAATCGTCTGCTGGCGCGGTGGTGGTGGCAGCCGTGGCGCCCCCGGCCGAGAGGTCGTCGAGCGATGAAACGAAGTCAGGGCTTAAATCCGAATGCATGGCAGATAGATGAGGCAGGCTGGGTGGCGGATTCAGCCGAGGCTTGCAGGCTCGCGCCGCGGCGGTTCGCCCCTCCGGGGCTTGCGCCTGGCCTTTGCGCTTTCCCCGGGTTACGCCCGGGGCTATACTCTGTAGCCGCTTCCGGTCCATCTGTTCGAGCCCGATAGTGCATCGGAATGGCGAGGATGTTTGCCTGCGGCGTATTGCACCATGGTGACCTGTGCGCGAGCGGCGAGTGGCGGTAGAACAAAGCCTATGCGGCGTTGGGCTTGGAGTGTGGGTTGCTTGGTGCTAGCCGGTGGATGCGTGCTGAGCGCGCAGACCCCTGCAACCGTGCGCCCAGCGCCTCAGTCGCTTCGTGCGGGAGCGGCGTCGGGGAAGTCGGCGCCGGCTGTCCGGCTGCTCGATGCCAACGATGGCCTGGCGATTCTCGGAGCTGCGCTTGAGACTCGCCACAAGTCGCAAGTGCGCTCAGACTGCTCGCACCTGGTGCACTCGATCTATGAAAAGGCCGGGTTCCCATACAAGTATCAGAGGTCGTCGGACCTCTACGCGGGCGATGAGGATTTCCAACGTGTCGCGCAGCCGCAGGCGGGGGACCTGATTGTGTGGCCGGGACACGCGGGGATCGTGGTGAATCCTGTGCAGCATACTTTTTACAGCGCGTTGCGTTCCGGTTTCGGTGTGCAGCCCTATGACTCGAGGTATTGGAAGGGTCGCGGGCGCCCTCGCTTTCTGCGCTACATCAAGGCTCGCCCGGCTTCGGTGCTCGCCGCACGTCATGTCACGGGGATGAAGCCGGCGTCGATGAAGAGTTCTCCGGCCGTGGAGCGGGTCGAGGTAAACGATTCCGAGACGACGGAAACGGTGTCGCCCGAGTCTACGAGTTCGTTGGAGGCATCGCGCACGCCCATCCCTGTTCCTGCTGTCCTTGCCGTGGAAGCGAGACGTCCTAAGACCGATCACGTGAAAGCGGCACTGGCGGCGTATTTCGATTCGCAAAACCAAAATACGGAATCCCTCAACACCGACGACACGCGTTCGCTGGCTGCGTTTGATTCGTTCGAGGTGCAGAAGATACATCTTGAACGAGATCACGGCTGGGCGCAGATTCGTTTTCGGGGCTTGGTCGCGCTTGCCGGAAGCGGGCGCGCTCCACAGAAAACGAAAGACACGCAGCGCTTCATGCTGCGGCGTGCGGACGACGATCGATGGGAGATGACGATGCCCGATGAGCCGCGGTACCTGCCGCGCGAAGCTGCGGTATGGACCTTGGCGCATCAATTAGCAGCTTTGACGGATGCGGGGCCTGCTGCCGTTGGCCACGCCGATGAAAGAGTGCAGCTCGCGCGCTGGCTCGACGAACTTCTGGACCGTCGCTGAAGAAAAAGCCGAGGCCCAAAGACCTCGGCTGCAGTTGGCTGGTTGCCCGGATAAAAGTCTAAAGAGCGAAGAGCTTTGAGCTCTGGGCTCGCTTCCTACAGTCTCCCCGCTACTGGTTACTCGCAGCTCGTCGCTAAGAGGTCATTTTTTTCGGTGAACGGCCGAGGCGGCCGTCCCTACGCCGCCTCGCTTACGCCGTCCTTCTTGGACGCACCGTCAGATCCCTTACTTGCGCCAGGATGCTCGACATATGCATGCCGTTCAGCTGGGCGAGGAAGGGTAGGATCTCGGCGACGAACGGGTCTTGCACGAGGTCGCGGATTTCCTCCTGCCGGTTGCGTTCGCCTCCCGTGAGCAGGTCGGGCACCGTCACCTCCAGCGCGCGCGCCAGCCGCTCCAGCGAGGAGAGCGTGGGCGTGGCTTTCTCGTTTTCGATTTTCGAGACGTAGGTGCGCGGGACCGACATGCGGGCGGCGAGCTGCCGTTGGCTCAGCCCGTTCCGCAGGCGCAGGGCACGGATGGAGGCCGCGAGGTTCAAGTGTCCGCGACCATTTCCGTGCGAGGGTGCGACTACGGGCATGGGTGCCGGCGAAACGATTTCGGGCTCCTCTTCGTCTAACGAAGCATGGCACCGGCGGCACATGTCATTGGTTGTGCGGAATTGAACGAGCAGGCAGTGGTCGCAACGTACGACTTCCCTTGAATCTACCGGGGCAAGAGTCGTGGCCATCTAGGTTTTGGGAGCTGCCAGAGCGGAGGCACTCCGCGGAGCCGGTGGTCAGGCTCCAAATCTCAAGGTAATCTGGGGCACGGAGCCTGTGGATGTCAAGGAATTTCTAGGGCAAAACAAGAAATAGAATCCATAAAAACCAAAACGACACGGCGAAAAGCCGGAGAAAACAGGGAAGAATCGATGAACGATCGCGAGTCGGCGTGGTGTTTACTAACTGAGTTCACTCAATCGGAAAGTTTGCGGAAGCATGCTCTGGCGGTGGAAGCGTGCATGCGCGCCTACGCACGGAAGTTGGGGAGCGATGAAGAATTGTGGGGCGTGGTGGGACTGCTGCATGACTTCGATTACGACAAGTATCCGAGTCGCGAGGATCATCCGTATCGCGGGAACGAAATTCTGAAGGAGCGCGGCTGGTCCGACGAGATTCGACGCGCGATCCTGTCACATGCCGAATACTCTGGGGTGACGCGCGACTCGCAGATGGAGAAAGCGCTGTTCGCGTGCGACGAACTGGCGGGGTTCATCACGGCTTGCGCGCTGGTGAAGCCGGGGAAATCGCTAGCGGAGGTGGAAGCGCCATCGGTGAAGAAGAAGATGAAAGACAAGGCGTTTGCGCGTAGCGTGAATCGAGCGGACATTACGAATGGGGCGGCGGATCTGGGGGTGGAGTTGGAGCCACACATTGCGTTTTGCATTGAGGCGATGCGTGGGATCGCCGGGGAGTTAGGGTTGGATGGGAGCGCGGCGAAGAGCGCTTAATTTTACCCCAGAGGCACCGAGACGCAGAGAACCCCATATTGGAGGTTCGACAACCAGTACCTCGCTAACCGTGTCGGCAGAGGTTTCCCAGCAAAATGAAACCCTACCTACGAACCTCTGTGACTCAGTGTCTCTGTGGTGAGAGGCTCTTACCGCAGCGCGGCCGCGATTTTCCCGCTCGCGAGCACTTCTGCAATGCGCACGAAATCCTGGTACATCACTCGGTCTTTTTCTAGCTTTGGTGACACTGCACGGATTGCCGCCTGGACCTGTTGCAGTCGCTTGGACGTTTTCAGCGGTGCCAGCAGATCGAGCGCTTGCGCAGCGGCCATGGCTTCAATAGCCAGCGCGTTGCGGGTGTTTTCGACGATCTTCTTCAGTTTGATGGCCGCGCCCATCCCCATCGAGACGTAATCTTCCTTGTTTCCCGACGTTGTGATCGAGTCGACGGAAGCGGGGTGAGCCAGCACTTTGTTTTCGCTGACCAGCGCAGCGGCGGTGACCTGCGGCATCATGAAGCCGGAGTTGAGGCCGGCGCCGGGCGCGAGAAATGGCGGCAAGCCTTCGCTGAGGGCGGGATTTACCATGCGCTCCAGACGTCGTTCACTGATGCCGGCCAGCGCGCTCAGCGCGATGCCCAGAAAGTCGAGCGCGAAGGCGACCGGTTCGCCGTGGAAGTTGCCTCCGGAGATGACGTCGGCGTGATCGTCTTTGGATTTGGGATCGCGAAACACGAGCGGATTATCAACGGCGGAATTGGTCTCGGTTTCGAAGACTGATCGGCAGTGGGCCAGCGTGTCACGTACGGCCCCATGCACCTGGGGCATGCAGCGGAGCGAGTAGGCATCCTGGACGCGACCGCAGTGACGGTGCGACTCGCGAATGGCGCTGCCTTCGAGCAACTTGCGTAGATTCGCGGCGGTTGTGATCTGTCCGTTATGGGGGCGGGCTTTGTGGATGCGCTCGTCGAAGGCCGCATCCGTTCCCTTGAGGGCGTCACACGCCATCGCTCCAATCACGTCCGCCGAATCGACCAGAGTTTCAGCGGCGAGCAGCGACAGTGTTCCCACCGCCAACATGGCCTGGGTACCGTTAATCAGCGAGACCGCTTCCTTCGCTTCGAGTACCAGCGGCTTGACGCCGGCGTTTTTCAGTGCGTCGGCGCCTGCGAGGCGGCCGCCTTTGCCATCGTGGCACTCGCCTTCTCCGACCAGCAGCAAGGCGAGATGGGCAAGAGGGGCGAGATCGCCCGACGCGCCCACGCTGCCCTGCGAGGGAACCCAGGGCGTGACATTGCGCGTGAGCAGTTCGCAGATCGTGTCGATGACCACGCCGCGTACGCCGGAGAATCCCTTGGAAAGGGAATTGGCGCGCAGCACCATCATGGCGCGAGTTTCGTGAATGGATAGCGGCTCGCCGACACCCACCGCGTGGGAGCGCACCAGGTTAATCTGCAGTTCGCGGATCTGGTCGCCGGCGATGCGCACATCGCTGAGTTTGCCGACGCCGGTGGTGATGGCGTAGGACACCTGGTTGTCGGCGACGAGCGTGTCGACCACGTCCCGTGCCGCGTTTACGCGCTCGCGCGCATCGGGCGCGAGAAGTACAGGGCGACGCTCGAGTGCTACTTCGCGCACCGCTTCGAGGGTCAAATCGTTTCCACTGATGTGTAGGGCGTTCAAGGGCAGTTCTCGGTTCTCAGTTTTCAGAGTCCTTCAGGGAATGTTTTTCCTGATTTTCTCGGTGTCTCTGTGCCTCGGTGGTGAATAAGCTTGCGCTCATCTTCCCGCGGCCTCCCGAAACACTTTCATGTATTTCTCCGGCAACGCCGTCTTTCGCATCTGGGCGTCCGCAACAATGTGCGTCGTCTCACCCTCGGCCAGAACCGATCCGTCTTCTACCCGCACCAGTTCGTATCCAAAGTGAATCACCGATTCACGAATGTTCTTCAGCCAGGTTCTGACGACAACCTCGTCATCGTAACGCGCGGGAGCCTTATAGCGGCATCGGGCGTCGACCACCGCGATGAAGCACTCGTCGTGCTCCTCCATGTCTTTATAGGAGAATCCGAGTTGGCGCAGAAGCTCGACGCGGCCAACCTCAAACCAGATGAAGTGGTTGGCGTGATAAACGATTCCCATCTGGTCCGTTTCCGCGTAGCGCACGCGAATGCGCGTCTCATTGACGATGGAACGGAGTTGCACGCCCTGGCTCCCCATGCCGCTGCGCGTGTCGGTCATGTTTTCGAACTCCACTTCGGTTTCCGTTTTTCGAGGAATGACGAGATTCCTTCCCGGAAGTCCGGAGTCGAGCGGATGGCGGCATTCTCCCGCACGGCCGCGTCAATTTGCGTGTCCATTTCGGCGCGGGCGGCGTTGCTGAGCAGGCGTTTCGTGTACAGCAACGACGCCGGACTGTTATCCGTTAACTGCGTGGCGAGTTCTCTGGCGCGCGGCATCAGGTTGTCGGCATCGACAATCTCGCTGACGAGCCCAATTCGTTTAGCTTCTTCCGCGTCGAAAAGCCGTCCGGTCAGCAGCAGGTCGCGCGCGACTTTCTCTCCTACCTGCCGCAGTAAGAATGTCGAGACAATGGCGGGAACGAAGCCGATCCGGACCTCGGTGTAACCAAACTTCGCATCGGGAACCGCCAGTGTGAAATCGCAAAGAGTGGCGAGGCCGGTGCCGCCGGCTACCGCCGGGCCGTTGACTGCTGCGATGGTGGGCTTGGGGAAGTCGTAGAGGGTGCGGAACAACTGCGCCATGATCTTGGAATCTTCAAGACTCTGTTCGGGCGTGCGTCCGATGAGCGCTTTAAGGTTTTCGAGGTCCATGCCGGAGCAGAATGCTTTGCCGGCTCCGGTCAAGATCATGACTAGCGCAGAAGAGGCGCTGACTTCTGCAAACGCGGCGAGCAGATCATGGATTAGTTCATAGCTGATCGCGTTCCGCCTGTCCGGACGGTTGAGTGTGATAGTCGCAATGCCGCTGTCGTACTCGAGTTGGAGAGTTCGAACATTCATAACAAGGTTGCCCGGCTTACACTCAATCCGCGGCTGATGAATTCGAATACTTGGCTGCGATTCCGGCAGTGGCCCGGATCAACGCATCCAGCGATCGAGTAATGGGCGGCGGCACGTTGCGCTGGGCGAGCGCCTCCAGCACTTTCTCGGTCGGGATATTCCCAACCAGCGCATCTTGGGCGAACGGACATCCCCCCAGCCCGCCGATCGCCGAGTCGAACCGCCGGCACCCCGCATCGTAAGCGGCCAGGATCTTTTCGACCGCCTGCTCGGGCCGGCTGTGCAGATGCACGCCGATTTCGAGGTAGTTGTATTTCTCCATCACAGCGGAGACCACTTCGCGAATCTTCTCGGGCGATGCTATGCCTACCGTGTCGGCGAGCGAGATCGCGTGAATGCTTTCGGATTCGAGTAGTCCAATCGCCTCCACCAGTTCATCGATGTTCCACAGGTCGCCGTAGGGATTGCCGAAAGCCATCGAAATATATACGACCATGTCGAGACCGGCATCTCCGGCGACCTTGCCGATTTTCTCCAGTTCTTCGATCGCGTCTTCGAGGGTTTGCTTCTGGTTGTTCTGCAGAAAGGTCGGCGAGAGCGAGTAGGGAAAGCCCAGTGTGCTGACGGCCTTGGTCTCAGCCGCCCGCTGCGCGCCTTTTTCATTGACTACGATGCCGATGATCTCCACATCATCGGGCGGATCCAGTTCCTTGAGCACTTCCTCGGAGTCAGCCATCTGCGGAACCGCTTTCGGTGAAACGAATGAAACCGCATCGATATGCTTGAACCCCACGCTGATCAGCGCCTTCAGATATTCCGTCTTGATGTAGGCAGGAATCTGGCCCTGCAAGCCCTGCCATGCATCGCGGGGACACTCGATCAATTTGACGGAAGAAAGCATGTTAGAAATTGAGTGATTGGGAAATTGGGAAATCTTGTAATTTGGTAATCGGGTAATTTGGTAATTTGAAATCGCCTGGCACGCTGTCTCTGCTTTTCAAATTACAAAATTACCAAATTACAAAATCCAGTTCTCTCAATTTCTCAAGTCTCGAAACTACGTCTGCAACACTCCCACCTTAAATTCCGGCACGTCCGGATTCAGCGCGGCGGCCTCAAGGGCGGTGGCGATTGCATCGCGGGTTTCGATCGGGTCGATGATTTTGTCGATCCACAACCGCGCCGCGCCGTACCGCGGATCGGTCTGCTGGTCGTAGGTCTGTTTCACCGATTCGTAAAGCTCTTTCTTTTCTTCTTCATTCAGCTTCTTCCCGCTACGCTCCAGTTGCTTAACCTTGATTTCGAGCAGCGTGCCGGCTGCCGAGTCTCCACTCATCACCGCGTATTTTGCCGACGGCCACGCGAACACGAATCTTGGATCGTAGGCTTTGCCGCACATGGCGTAATGTCCGGCGCCAAACGATCCGCCCACGATCACAGTGATTTTCGGTACCACCGAGTTCGACACCGCGTTCACCATCTTCGCTCCTGCTTTGATGATGCCGCTCCACTCTGCGTCGCGCCCCACCATGAATCCGTTCACGTCGTGAAGGAAGACCAGTGGGATGAGGTTCTGGTTGCAGTCCATGATGAAGCGCGCCGCCTTTTCGGCCGACTCGGTGTAGATTACCCCGCCGAACTCGAGGCGCTTGTGGCCTTCATGGTCGGTCTGCTGCGCATGCAGTTTCTGGTTGGCCACGATGCCGACCGCGAATCCGCCGATGCGGGCGTAGCCGCAAATCACTGTTTTCCCATACTCGGGCTTGTACTCGTCAAAGCGTCCGGCATCGACGATGCGGGCCAGGACTTCTTTCATGTCGTACGGGCGGGCAGGCGAGGAGTCGTAGATGCCGTAGATCTCCTCGGCCGCGAGGGAGGGTTCCTCGGGCTTGCGCCGATCCCACGGAGATTGGCGCCGGTATCCCCATTTCTCGACAATGGCACGGATGCGTGCGATGCAGGCTTCATCATTTAGTTCCCGGTAGTCAACGGTGCCGCTGATCGCCGCGTGCATCTCTGCCCCCCCGAGCTCCTCGGCCGAGTATTTCTGTCCGATGGCAGCTTGCACCAATGCGGGCCCCGCAAGGAACAGTCCACTGCCATCGGTCATCAGAACGTGGTCGCACATCACAGGCAGATAACCGCCGCCGGCCACGCACATTCCCATGATGGCGGCGATCTGCGGCACGCCCAGCGCGGACATGACGGCGTTATTCCGGAAGACGCGACCGAAATCGTCGGTATCGGGAAACACGTCCTCTTGCAGTGGTAGAAAGACTCCGGCCGAGTCGACGAGGTAGATCGTGGGCACACGGTTCTCGATCGCGATATTCTGGGCGCGGATGACTTTTTTCGATGTCATCGGGAAGAAGGCGCCGGCTTTCACGGTGGCATCGTTCGCGATAATCATCACCAGTCGGGTGTGCACGCGCGCGAGTCCCGTGATCACGCCAGCGGCGGGAGCGCCCCCCCACTCTTCGTACATGCCGTGCGCGGCGTAGCTGCCGAGTTCGAAGAACGTGCCGGGGTCGATCAGAAGTTGGATGCGCTCGCGGGCAGTGAGCCGGCGCTTGGCATGTTGACTTTCGATGGCCTTGGGGCCACCCCCTTCGCGGATTTTTTCTTCTTCGTTGCGGATTTGCGAGACCAGGTCGGCCATGAAGCGCATGTTGGCTTCGAACCGCGCCGACGTCGGATCCACCTTCGAAGGCAACAGGCTGGATGCAGCGGTGGAGTGGGAGACTTCGTTACGGTCGGCCATGGGTCAAGGACTGCAAACGAATTACGGTATACCAGCCGAGCATGGGTGCGCAAACCGGGAACACCGTTGATTTACAGCGAAATCTCCTCAACTGACGAGGGATTACCTGGGAACAGAGTCGTCCGGCGGAAAAGGTCGGTTCGCGTACGGATTCTTGTGTATGCGGCGAAGTGCGTCGGCGATCGGATCATCCGCGATAGCGTCGACCAGGCCTATGCGCAAGGCTTCGCCGGCATGAATTTTCTCGGCCCCGGCAAGCAGAGCGAGGGTTCGCGTTTTTCCAATGAGACGCGGAAGACGTTGTGTGCCACCCCATCCGGTCATCAGTCCAAGCGCCGCCCCACGGTGTCCAAAGATGGCGTGCGGAGAGGCGATACGACAATGACAGGCGAGCGCCAAATCGAATCCGCCCCCCATACAGTAACCTTCGACCACCGCGAATACTGGGCGGGGGAAGCGCTCGATGATGTTCATCAATTGCTGGCCAATCTTGGCGAACGCGATGCCAGTGGCGGCGTCGAGCGCCTGAATCTCAGTCAGGTCGGCTCCCGCGGAGAAAAATTTCGGATTGCCAGCAATGATAAGCGGCTTGGCATTTTCACTGAGCGAGACGAGTGCATCTGTCAGCGCCAGAACGCAAGCACGCGTCAGGCGATTCGTTTCGTCAGCGGACGTGAGCCGCACCTCCGTGTGCGTCCCCGTGTCGATGATGTTGAAGTGGTCGGGCAACAGTATTTTAGGCGGCGATCAGCGTGAGGCCTGTCGAACGGAGAGGAAATCCAAAACCCGGCGCTGGAACTCCTGCGGAGCCGTCTGTAACGCGCCCTGATGATGCGCTTTTGGCACGAGCCAAAGCTCCTTTGGCCCCGACGCCGCCTGGTAAATCGCTTCCGCGTGCCGCCGGGGAATATTGTGGTCACTCAGTCCAGAAATGAGCAGCACCGGGAATTTTCTCTCGGCGACAGCCGCCTCGGGTGACACGTCGTCGAAGCGAAAGCCTCCCTGGTGCTCCGTCTCATGAACCGCCAGTATGGCGGCCGGCCGGAACAGGGTCTTGCCGAGAAAAGCATTCCAGCGCAATCCCGCGTAGTCGAACATCACCTCATGCAGGTTGCGGAATGCGCCTTCAGCGATCACGGCATCGATACGCGGATCGACAGCCGCAGCCTGCAACGCTACAGCGGCGCCCATCGATTCTCCAAGCGCGAAGACATGACTCACGGGTTCCGTCGAACTGAGGCTGTTAAGGATGTCGCTGACGTCGTAGCGCTCGACATGTCCGTACGTCGAAATCGTTCCCCCGCTCTCGCCATGTGCGCGGGCGTCCATCATGACGACGCTGTAGCCGGACCGCAGCAGGAATCTCGCATACTCCAGCGTGGAGAGGCGGTTTTGCGAACGGCCGTGGAGCAGCAGTACCCAGTCGCCACTCGGGTGCGCGCAACGCACTTTCCATCCTCGCAGCAGGACTCCGTCGCGCGCGGTCACCTTGAAGTCCACTCGTTCGGCCTGCTCGCGTGAAAAGACCAGGTCGGCAGCGGCGACCTGCGCCGCCGTGATCTCGTGGCGAGCGGGATGCAAAATGTAGGGAGCGAAGATTCCAGCAGAAAAGGCCGGTAACGGGAAGCAGAGGAAGACGAGAACGGTGGCTTTCAGATACGCTTGCGTTCTGCCATTCATATCGTCCCTTGCACGTCGTTGCCTTGTGTTTTCCGCTTAGGAGCGGAGTTTACCCCTCAATCCTCTGCAACCATCGTTCCAAACGGCAGCCATCGTCCTGAAGTAAAAACGTCCCCACCCCGTGGCACTCGCCGATGATGCGGTGCGATTCGGCGTCGCGCGTGGCCCGCGTGATCCACTGCTGCCCGACCCGATACTGGGAGGACGTGAACCACTTCTGCGGCAGGACCTCGACCAGCCCGGCGTGCAGGTAGAAGACGAAGAGCGCAAATGCCGGATCATCGGCCGACACGGCTCTGTAGCTGGTGGGAATGATCAGTTCCTCCACGCCGGCAAATTCCGGAGGAACGCTGATCTTGTGGGTGCCAGCCGGAAGGTCGAGAGGCACGTCGAAGTCGGCGACGGGCGCAGTATGCGCATAAATCCGATCACTGGATTGCTTAAACCAGCCTGCAATTTCAGCCATCTCGAAGGCTTTCAGCCCATCCGGGTCGAAGCAGGCCAGGCGAACGGATCGACCTTCGGGGCACCAGATCCCCAGGTATGAAGGCGGCACGAAGAACGGGCGGCAATAGGTGTTCAGCGCCAGGCGGGGCCTCTCGGGTTCCTGCTCCAGACCGAGGGTCACCACGTAGCCCGTCGGGCCCTCTTGGCCCTGATGGCTCCAGTCAAAGCGTTGCCTGGCCACGGAGGTGATCGCTGGGAAAGTCTGCCAATACCAGGGGGTCGGACCGATCGTGTGGGCGAGCAAGTCCTGCAGCCGCATTGCCGACATATCTGTCATGAGAATTGACGCCCTGGGAGGACCTGCGAAATCGCCCCACAAAACCAGATGCGGGAATGTTAAAACTGGTTCACTTTTTTACGAATTTGCAGGCACGCCACGCGGCTTTACATGCTCGCGGATGAACTGCACGATATCGTCCATGGCTGTGCCAGGCTGAAAGATTGCGGCCACGCCGGCCGCCTTCAGGCCTTGCACGTCCTGGTCGGGGATGATGCCGCCGACCAGCAGAATCACATCATCCATTTTGTTTTGGCGAAGCAGTTCGGTCACGCGCGGGACGATGGCGTTGTGTGCACCCGAGAGAATCGATAAGCCAATCACATCGACGTCTTCCTGAAGTGCGGCATTGACCACCATTTCCGGGGTTTGACGAAGGCCGGTGTAGATGACTTCCATCCCGGCATCGCGCAGCGCACGGGCGATGACTTTCGCGCCGCGGTCGTGCCCGTCCAGGCCGGGCTTGGCCACCAGGACGCGGATCTTGTGCTCGGCTGCCATCTGAGCCATTTAAACACACACTATGCTTGGGAACACAAGGACCTGTCGGAAACTTCACCACAGAGTCACAGAGCCCCCCTTTGCTCTGTGCCTCTGTGACTCTGTGGTGAATCAAATTCCACCAATCGGAAACCGCAACTTCACCCTAGACCGTCTTGATATCCAGACTTCGCCACAGATACCAGCACGCGATCGAGCGATACGGGATCCACACCTTTGCGATCCTTTCCATATCTTTCGGCTTGGGCAGCTTGCGCTTGCGGTAGTACTTCTTCATGGCGACCTGGATGCCATAGTCGCCGGTAGGAAGCACGTCGGGACGTCGCATGGTGAACATCAGGAACATGTGCGCGGTCCAGGTGCCGATGCCTTTGACTTGCGTGAGATGTTCGATCACGTCGGCTTCCGCCATGTCGGCGAGCTTCTCGAAGCTCAGAAGGCCTGACTGCGTTTTGGCGGCGAGATCGCGCAGGTACGAGAACTTTTGCTTCGACAAGCCGACCGCGCGCATCTGCTGCTCGCTCAGCTTGAGAACTCCCTGCGGCGTAACCGGCTCTCCGGCAGCGTCGGTGAAGCGCTTAAAGATCGTGACAGCAGCTTTGCCGTTTAGTTGCTGGTAGACGATGGCCTCGGCCAGACTGTGAAACGTGGGCTCGCCGAATTCCATACGGCAGGGGCCGACGCGTTCAATGATGGCCCGCAGAACCGGGTCGGACTTTTTCAGGTGATTGATGGCTTTTCGCATGGCTGAACGTTCTACCACGAAATCCTTTGTTGAGGCGAATAAAAACCGAAACAGCGTGCCCGTGTCAAATGGATGCAGAACGTCGTCACGGCGATTCAGACGGTGGGTCGGAGCGTCAGGATTGTGGTTTCGGCGGCAACCGGAAACCGATTCTGCGTCCAGTTGCAGGTTCGGGCACCATCAATTCGCGGATGGCTTCGATCAGTTCCTGAATCGATGCGTCATGGGTATCGAGTCGCTGCTCGAGTTCGTCGATCTTGGAAGCCAGCTGCTGGTTGGTGGCCAGCATCTCGCGCAGTCGCACGAACGCGCGCACCACGAAGACACTCATCTCAACGGCGCGTTCGGAATTGAGCACCGTTGCGGCCATGATGGCCCCGTGTTCCGTGAAGGCGTAAGGAGCGTAGCGGCGGCCGCCACGCGTGTTTTTTGAGGTCGCAAATTGCGACCTCAAAGATGCCTGCTCGTCAGCCGTCAGCTGAAACATGAAATCCGCTGGGAAGCGTTCCTGATTCCGCTTGACCTGCTCGTTCAGACGCTTGACCGGAACAGCGTAAAGCTCTGCCAGATCGCTATCAAGAATCACCTTCTGCTGACGAAGAACAAGAATGCGGGATTCGACTGAGACTGCGAGGCTGGTTTTGGGCATGTTGAATTTTACGCGGCAGGGGAGGGTTTGCGAATGAAGTTGATGGGCGTCAAGGTACTCGGAAGGGCGAGGGGACCGTGATTGGGGTTGGTTATGAGTGCAATGGGGATATAACAACAACCACCCGAGTTCACGAGCTCATTAAGAAAGGGCGCAAATTCATGGACCTTGACAATCGGTGCTTTCGGGCGCACTGTTCCAGCCACGTTGTGGGGAGCCTCTTCCTAGTTTATCTGTCCTTCCCTTTCTAGGCGCTGGCTTTCGAGCCGTTGGGGCCTTTCAAGCACAAGCATCAAGAAGTTGCGTCACGCAGAGCACAGCTATGCGTCGGGGACAGCCGGACGGAGCCGCTGTCGAGCGTCCGCGTTGGCGGAGGGTCACTGCGAGCTTACAAAAAGAACCATACTCACCCTAGTGAGAGAAGGAGAACGATATGAGGCAAAGAGCACGGATTCTTGCATTGTTTCTGTTGGTGACCATTGGGGCGGCAAGCCCATACGCTCATGCAGCGAGCTTAAACATAAATTGCGACAAACAAGGATCCATTCGCAGAGCCCTGCGTCTGCTTGCGACGACCAATCCGCATGGGCCGAACACCATAAGTGTTTCGGGCGCTTGCAGAGGCAATTTCGTGATTCAAGGTATGGATCGACTGACACTGATGACCAAGAAGGGCGCCTCGATCACAGATGATTCCAACGGGGCTCTGGCGGTCGTGGACATCGAGGACTCGCCCAAGGTTAAACTGCCATGGTTTAGTCCCGCCCTTTCAGAAGCTAAAGTTAACCGTCCTGAGTCGCAGCGGGCAGCGCCAACTCCGCTTCACCTTTCTGAAGCGGGGCGTTCTTTCATAATGCATTGACCTCGGCCAGTCCCCGAGCAGGGGTTTTGAGTGTAATGGCGATACTTCAACAGTTATCCATTCGTGAGTTTTCGCAGAAAAGAAAGACCGCAATCTTCTGCTCGGGATTATGTCTAATGACAGGGAGAGTGCTACGCAATCGCCGATTTCGCGGTGGATGTGTCGTCTTGGTTTTGTGGAGGGCGAGCCGGCGCGGTGTACCATTGGTCTTCCGGCACGACCTTGGGTTGCTGCGGATCGCCTTCATAGGCCGGTGTCATGATCTGGACGCCGTATTGATTGAAAATATCAAGGATGCTGGCGTGAAGCGCAGTGTAAAGACGATTGATCGCGCGCGGCGAATGGCAATAGACATTGATCTCGTATGTAATCGCGAAGTCGCCGAGTTGTTTCTGCAGGACAAACGGTTTTGGTTCACGCAACAATCCGGGTGTGTTCTCGGCCGCTTGGAGTAGCATGGCCTCGACCTGACGCCAGGATGTCTCGTATCCGATTCCGACCGTGGTATGAAGGATCAGCCCGTCCGTTTCAGCCAGGGTGCTGTAGTTCACGACATCCGTGTTAATAATCACAGAGTTGGGCACTGCGACTAATTCATTTTTTGTAGTGCGTAGGTATGTAACCATCAGCTTTATTTCTTCGACGTCGCCGATGTGGTCGCCAATCTTGACTCGATCTCCCAGCTTGAACACTCGTCGATACGCCATGCTGTAGCCGGAGATCATGTTTCCAATAAGAGCTGTGGACCCCAGGGAAAAGATCACGCCAATCAGCAGCGAGATCCCCTTAAAAGCCTGTGAGTTCGAACCGGGGATGTAGGGATAAGCCGCCACCAGTGCGAAAGCAATCAGGGCAATTCGCACCAGACGGTAGGTGGGTCTGGCCCATTCGGCTTCGAAGCCGGAGAGCGTGATCGCGCCGGTCTCGACCGCGAAAAAGAAGAGGCGAACGAGCTTCAGAACATACCAGGTCACTACGAACAGGATCGCCAGAAAGATGAGATTCGGGATTGCCTTGAGGAGCGCCGAAGCGATGGTGATCAAGGGATTCACCAGGAAGGCGAAAAGGCTATTCGCAAACCCACGGGTCCAGGGAAAGAGGGAAAGGATGTAATGCGCGCCCATGTAGATGACAGCTACAGCAACCAAGAACCAAACAAGGCTTAGGGCTCCACCGAGCGCTCGCCAGAGTTGTTCGGCGTGAATGAGATGAAGTTTCTGAATTCGGATGCCGTGTATCTTCTCGCGATAGCGTTTCTCCAGTCTCAAGCGGAGCTTCCGGAAGATTCGATGGGCAACCAACAGGCCGAAGAAAAGAAGCAGGGCCGCTGCCGTCGCGTAAGCGCCATGCCGAATGAGACGTCTCGGTTCGCGGTCAATCCGGAAGTCTGTGATCGCCTCTCCAATCCGCATTAGATAGGCATGTGCTAACAGGCGTGGCTGTACTCCCTCCAGGCGAGCGTCATCCCCAAGAAGGGTCATAATGTACTGGTTGTCGATCAGGAGTTGCGTCCCCAGCGACGTTTCATTCGTGGTGAGTGCCTGCGGTGAATAGGCTCGATTCGCAGCGACCAGTCTAATTCGATCGCCAATCACTCGGGCGCGCTTCTCGGGCGGATACGCAGATACTCCGGTGACACGAAACAATGCTATTCCGTCCACCACAACTGGTGCATTTTGTGGCATGGCAGCGGTGTCCTCACCAACAGTGTCCGGAAGGTTCGACTGGGTTTGTGTCCTCGCGATGGATGCGATCAGCAGCAAAAGGAGAATGGTGAGCCAGTTTTTCATGCACCCCCCAAGCGTGAGCGAAGGAGACTACTCGAAGCTCTTAGGCTAAATGTTGTTAGCCCGTCAGACTCAATTTTTTTGGTGTATCGGGGTTTTTGACACTGGCAAGACTAACAGTTTGTGCCATCGGGCACGCGCGGCCAACGGCCACGACTGGTGCTAAGTGATGCTGACTTCGGTGTAAGTGCCGTAGACCTGACGCAGCGCTTCGCAAATTTCTCCCACGGTCGCGTACGCGCGTACGGCGTCGACGATGAAGGGCATAGTGTTGGCCGGTGAAATGTTGGTTGAACCGTCGGCCTTTGGCTCTTGAGCGGCCGCCTTCTTCAAGGCTTCGAGGCGGCGCTGGACTTCTTCGTTCGACCTACGCGCCCGGAGTGCTCTGAGCTTTGCCGACTGCTGGCGCGCAACCGTTTCGTCGATGTACAGGATGCGCGGCGATTCTTCTTCGATCACGAAATCGTTCACTCCGACGATCACTTTTTCTCCGGCCTCGGCCGCTCGCTGATACTGGTACGACGCTTCGGCGATTTCCTTCTGCGGGTATCCACGTTCGATGGCTTTCACCATGCCGCCCATCTGGTCGAGCTTTTCAAAGTAGTCGAAGGCGCCTTTTTCCATGTCGAGCGTCAGCTTCTCGACGAAATAGGATCCGCCGAGCGGGTCAACCGTCTGGGCGACACCCGATTCATAGGCGATGATCTGCTGCGTGCGCAAGGCGATGCGCGCGGCTTCTTCGGTAGGAAGCGCGAGGGCTTCGTCGTAAGAGTCGGTGTGCAAGGACTGCGTCCCGCCGAGAACTGCTGCCAGCGCCTGCAAGGCGACGCGGGCGATGTTGTTCATCGGTTGCTGCGCCGGCAGGGAAACACCGGCGGTCTGCGTATGGAAGCGCATGAGCCAGGTGCGTGCATTCTTGGCGCCGAAGCGGTCCTTGGTTAGGCGATACCAGATTTTGCGGGCGGCTCTGTACTTGGCTATCTCTTCGAAGAAATCGTTGTGCGCGTTAAAGAAGAAGCTCAAGCGCGGGCCAAACTCGTCGATGTCGAGGCCTCGGCGGCGCGCCCACTCCACGTATTCCACGCCATCGTAGATGGTGAAGGCGAGTTCCTGCAGAGCGGTCGATCCGGCTTCGCGGATGTGGTATCCGCTGATGGAAACCGTGTTGAAGCGTGGGGTGAATTTCGACCCGAACTCGAAGGTGTCCACCACCAGCCGCATACTGGGCGCGGGCGGGTAAATGTATTCCTTCTGCGCGATATATTCCTTAAGAATGTCGTTCTGTACCGTGCCGGAGATCTTCTTCCAATCGGCGCCCTGCTTCTCGGCGACCATCAGGTACATTGCCCATAGCACGCTGGCCGGAGAATTAATGGTCATCGAAACGGTTGTTTTTTCAAGATCGATGCCATGGAACAGAATCTCCATGTCTTCGAGCGAGTCGATCGCCACGCCGCACTTGCCGACTTCGCCCTCGCTCGCCGGATGATCAGAGTCGTATCCCATGAGCGTAGGGAGGTCGAACGCGACCGACAGGCCTCCGCCGCCGTGCTCGAGCAGGTACTTGTAGCGCTGGTTGGTCTCCTCGGGCGAAGCGAAGCCCGAGAACATGCGCATCGTCCAGAGTTTGCCGCGGTATCCAGTCGCGTGAATGCCGCGCGTGTAAGGGGCCTCGCCGGGATAGCCGAGATATTTTTCTTCGTTCCAGTCTTCGGGGAGGTCTGCGGGAGTATAGAGACGGCGGATGGGAACGTTGGAGATCGTGCTGAAGCGCGCGTGTCCGTGCTCGTCGAGGTTGGTGCCTGTGGGTGCGCCGATCGGTTTCTCGGGAGCCTTCTCGATGGTGGGCGCCAGCGTTTTCTGTGCCCACTGCTTTTCGCGGTCGGAGGGATGGCGTCCCTCAAACACATCTGCAATCGGAGTGTCGACAACTTGCGGCTTGGAATACGGTTTCTTCTGATCTGCCATGCGGCTCCCACATCCTCACTAGCTCGATCATAGAGGACGAGCACAGGTGGGACAAGGCACGAAAGCCGCGCCAACCGGGTGGTTGGTCGGGTCCAGCCGCGCGAGACAATCGATCACCGGCGTCAGAGGTCTTTCGACTTCGTTCGGCTGGCGCCTCACTTCGCTCAGGATGATATTGGAGTTTTAGGCTGAGTAGATTTGGGATTGCTTCGTGCCAGCTCCCACGCCTTCGCGTATTTCCACGATACGTACACTGCGTGGTACAGGTGCAGGAGCAATCCTTCGCGACCGTCGAGAAATCCGAGTCGCACGATGTAGTTGTAGAAAAATGTGGCCAACGGGCGAATCACGATATCCGCAATGCTGAAGCTCGTGCGTCCCTGTGCGATCGCCAGTTCTGCGCCCAGCGATGAATAGCGATTCATGTGCCCGATGTAATACGACAGGGTCGGATACGTGTAGTGCAGCATCGCGTTCTTGAACCGGCGCGTGCGCTGCGCGACGCCGGTCTTCAGTTCGCAGCGGTCGTGTGGGTCATTCCCCGTGACAAAGCCCATGCCATTGCGAAACAGCCGCAGCTTGGGATCGGGATAAAAACCGCCATGCCGTATCCAGCGGCCAAGGAAAAGATTCTTGCGCGGCAGCCAGAAACTATTCGTGTCGCCGGGATTCGCGAGCGCGTCGCGAATCTCCTCGCCCAGTTCCGGGCTGACTTCTTCGTCGGCGTCGAGCAGCAATACCCACTCTTTCGTGCACAACTCCACCGCGTACTGCTTCTGCGCAACGTAGCCGCGCCAGGGTTCACCGATCACGCGCGCGCCATATTCGCGGGCAATCTCGCACGTGCGGTCCTTCGAACCCGAATCGACGAGCACGATCTCATCTGCCCAGCGCACGCTGGCCAGCGTGCGGCCAATGTTGGCCTCCTCGTCCATGGCGACGATGGCGACGGAAAGTGTCATGAAAGCGCGTATTGTCTCATGGCGAAAAAGCAGCCCTGAGGATGATGTTTAGTTGCGTGAATGACGCGACAACGAGACTTTAACCGCGAAAGCCGCGAAGAAAAACCCCCAAGGACGCTAAGGCAGGATGAAGTGGAAGCGCAACTGCTCAGAAATAAGAAGCCACTAGATGCCACCGCCGTCGGAGTACGTGTCCCATTCCTCGTCGATGGTCAGATTCTGCTCCGGAGGCAGCACGGCTTGCGTGTGCTGTTCGAGTTGCTCGCGGATCTGGTGGACCTCGGCGGCCAAGCGAATAAATACATCCGACATCGGGTCGCTGATTTCTTTGGGATCGCTGATGACAACGCGCTTCCCGTTGCGCAACACGATGTGCCCGGGCACGCCCACGATGGTCGAGTTGTCGGGGATGCTGCGCAGTACGACTGATCCGGCGCCCACGCGGCAATTATTTCCGACGGTGATGTTGCCCAGCACCTTTGCCCCCGAGCCGATGATCACGTCGTTGCCGATGGTCGGATGTCGCTTGCCCTTCTCCTTGCCCGTGCCCCCGAGCGTTACTCCCTGGTAAAGCACAACGTCGTCTCCCACCACGGCCGTCTCGCCGATGACGACGCCCATCCCGTGATCGATGAATAGCCGGTGCCCGATCTGCGCGCCGGGATGAATCTCGACGCCGGTGAAGAGGCGGGAGACTTGCGAGAGCCAGCGCGCCAGCAATCGCAGGTCATGCATCCAGAGCCAGTGATTCATGCGGTAAAACCAAAGCGCATGCAATCCGGGATAGCACAGCAAAACTTCAAGGTACGAGCGTGCGGCCGGATCGCTCTCGAATACCGAGGCGATGTCTTCACGCACGGATTGCCAGAAGCCGATCATTCCTCGAACTTCGACCTCGTACCTCGGACAGCCTCGAAACGGACAGCGAGACTCAGACAGCCACCGGCACGGCCGTCATCTCCATCGATTCCTTACGCAGGTTGTCGAACAAGATACTGCTAAGGTAGCGCTCGCCAAAATCAGGGAGCACGGTGACGATCAGCTTGCCGGCATTGTCAGGTCGCTGGGCCACCCGAATCGCAGCCACCACTGCCGCTCCGGAAGAAATGCCCATCAGTAGCCCTTCCTCCTTCGCCAGCCGACGCGCCATCGTGACCGCCTCCTCGCTCGGGACCTGGATCACTTCGGAGACGTAGTCGGTGCGCAGAATTTCCGGAATGAATCCGGCGCCGATACCTTGAATCTTGTGCGGACTCGGTGCGCCGCCGGAAAGCACGGGGCTTTCCGTGGGCTCGACGGCGATCGCCTTGAAGCTGGGCTTCTTCGGACGGATGTATTCGGTCACACCGGTGATCGTCCCGCCGGTGCCCACGCCGGAAACCAGGATATCGATCTTGCCATCGGTGTCTTCCCAGATCTCCGGTCCGGTGGTTTCGACGTGAATCTTGGGATTCGCAGGATTCGCAAATTGCTGCGGCATGAATCCATTGGGAGTCTGCGCAAGAATCTCGTTCGCCTTTGCCATTGCGGCTTTCATTCCCAACGGCCCAGGAGTCAAAACGATCTCCGCGCCGAAGGCCTTCAAAAGCACTCGCCGCTCCAAACTCATTGTGTCGGGCATGGTGAGAATCAGCCTGTAACCCTTCACGGCCGCCACGAAGGCCAGCCCGATGCCCGTGTTGCCGCTGGTCGGCTCGATGAGCACCGTCTTGCCCGGCTGGATTTTGCCGGCGTGTTCCGCCTCTTCAATCATGCTGACGCCAATGCGGTCCTTCACGCTGGCGCACGGATTGAAGCTCTCCAGCTTCGCTGCCACCTTCGCGTGGCATCCAGCAGTGACTTTGTTCAGGTAGACGAGAGGCGTGCGCCCGATCAGTTCCGTAACGTCATTGGCGATTTTCATCAGTCATTTCCTCGCAATCTTTCGTTTCTTCGCCCTAAAGCCTACTAGAACCTTGCCAAATCGAAAAGAAAAGGCCCCGCTCGCCGGGTGGCGAAACGAGGCCAGGACTGAGAGCTACAGCTAGTGCTGCGGGTTCTGTTGTGGCGGTGCTGAGTTCTGCGGCGTCGTTTCCGGCGTAATCGAATTCTGTGGCGGCGCGTCAGGTTGCATCTCCGAGCGTGGCGCAACGTAAGGAACCGACGGCAACTTCGTGACGACGCCCGACTGTGCGTCGGCCAGATCGATGCCATTACGCTCGAGCAGCAGGCCGGTGGCGCGATCCAGTTCGACGCGCGCCTTTTCGTAGGCCGCGCGTGCTGCGACCAGGTTCGAGCGGCTTTGCGTTAAAGCGCTCGACTGTTGCAGGACCAGCGTACTGGTGGAAGCGCCCAGCGCGTATTTCTTCTGCTCGGCATCGAGCGATTCCTTGGCGAGATCGACAGCGGCCTGGGCCGCTGCCACGCTCGCCTGGTTTTGCTGCAGGGCGAATTGCGCGTTGCGGACCTCGATGCGGATTTCATTCTCCACCTGCTGCAAACGCATCTGGGCCTGACGGAATTCCAGTTGCGAACGGATGTGGTTGGCTTGCGCCGCCCGATTGCGAATCGGAATATTGAGGCTCAGGCCGGCACCCTTATCCGGTGCGGTGCTGTTGAAAAGCTGGTGAATCGTCCCGCCATAGCTCACACTCGGCGGGATGTCGGCCGGCTGCGTACAAAACTGTTGGTCCGGAGCGGTGCAGACGGGCGCGGCCGGATTGAATGATCCGCCCAGGCCTGATCCTCCGTAGTACGCAAACAGGTCGACCGACGGCAGCAACGAGTTCTTGACGGCCTTCATACTGATCTCGCGGTTCTTCAGGTCGATACGGGATTCGGCGAGTTCGGGCCGGTGAACGAGTGCGTCGTTGATCAGATCCTGGCTCGCAGCAACCGTATCCTGGTCGGTCGGCATACGCATCGTGTCCGTCGGGATGACTTCGGCGTCGATGACACCAGCGCTTTGCAGTGTGCGGCTCAGGGCGTTCTTCATGAGCAACTGCTGGAGTTCCAGAGTCGTCTTGGCCAAGATCAAGGATTGCTGGTTCGTGGCCACCTGGCTCTGCGCGCGCACGATTTCGATCGGGGCCAAAGTCCCAATCTCTACCTGTTTCTTGTTGTCCGATAGAGTTTTTTCGGCCAACGCGAGCGCGTCCTGCTGTACCTTGACGTTCTCGTAAGCATTCACCAGGTCCCAGTACATGTTCTGGATCTGATCCACGGTCGTGGTGATTTGCAGGCGGAAGGCTACGTCCGTGAGTTCGCGGTTGTTTTTTGCGATGATGATGAACCGCCGGTTGGCGTTGAAGCCGAATCCCTGCAAAAGGTGTTGGGTCAGCTGCGCCTTGAAGCTGGAGTTCAGCGTGGGGCTCAAGGTGGTGAACGGCGAGTTGGTGGTGATCCGGGTGTTGTTGAATCCCACCGACAGGTTCGTGCCGGTGGCAAAACCCTGGTTGTAGGCGAAATCGACCGTGGATGTGTTCTGGGTGAGCGTTGGTACGCCGACGAAGGCGCTCGACGTCTTCTGGCTGAACCGGTCAAGCTGCAGTGTTCCGGTCAGGATCGGATCATACGAACTCACAGGCGATCCAAGACCGAGCGTCGAACTGACAATACCAAGCGTTCCGCCGCCCGCACCGCCGCCGCCACCGGTGGTGCCGCCGGCGCCTCCGCTGGCCGTGGTCGCTCCCCCGAATCCGCCTACGCCGCCGCCCGGAGTCCCTTGGACCACGCCGGTATTCACGCCGAGCACGGTGGCCCCAGCTTTTGTGCGCAGCACGTCGGTGTCCGCGATATTCAGGTTGTAGCGCGAAATCGCGATGTCGAGATTGTTTTCAAGCGCCAGCGCGATGGCGTCGTTCATCGAAAGCATGAGCTTGCCGTTTTGCACGAGTTGGTCCAGGCGAGGCGTGTTGGTCAGGTTCGGCGCATGCACCGTCCGGCCCGCATAAGGCGCTAGCGGATTGGGGAAGTGGGAACGCCCCTTGCTGTACTCACCTACGACAAATGGCGTTGGGGTAGTCGAGGTTTGGCTTGCAGACGGGGCCTGTGGCATCGGGGACGACGTGTTCGTCTGTCCCCACCCCACCGTCACCAGAACTGACGCAAGAATCAAGCCGAACGACAGTCGGCTGGCAAACTTCAAACAAGGCTGTTGCATTCGTATTCTCCGTCCATGAAAGCGTTGTTTTGCAGAGTGCATGAATTCGTGACAAACGCTGCCCGGGGATCCTGACGGCAGATTCCCACAGTTGATACGCAAAGGACGCGGTGAAGGTTCCTTTCGGAAGAAGCGGGCGAAAGGAACGGAGATTGCGGATCCCGGGAAGCCTCCAAGTATATCCGACCCATTCCTGCTTCCCAGTGACGCCGCGGCAAAAATCGAGTAAAAGTCTGTAAACCCGCCGAGAACCCAACCCGGAAAGCACCTTAGATGAAGGGACGGTCGGAGACGAATCAAACAAAGTGATGCGAAATCTTAAATTGATACTGTCGTACGACGGCACCGACTACTCCGGCTGGCAGGCACAGCCAGATGCCACGACGATCCAGGGCACATTGGCTTCAGCGATTGGACGCGTGACCGGAGAAAATGTCCTGACCCAGGGTTCCGGGCGGACCGATGCCGGCGTGCATGCGCTGGCGCAGGTCGCGACGTTTGCGACTGAGTCGCCGATCCCGGCGGAGAATTTCCTCAAGGCACTCAACGACGTGCTTCCCGCGTCGATTCGCATTCTCGACGCCTGTGAGGTTCCCGCCGATTTCCACGCTCGCAAATCGGCCACCGCCAAGACCTACCGTTATCGAATCTACCGCGCGCCGATCTGTCCTCCGTTCCTGGCGCGGTATGTGTGGCACTTCCCGTATCCGCTGGATGAGGGCGCGATGAGCGAGGCTGCTAAGTTGGTCGTAGGCGAGCATGATTTCACTTCGTTTGCGGCGGTCGATCCCGAGCGCGGCCGGGAGACCGGCGAATCATCGAATGTAAGAACAGTTTTTCATGCCTCGTTTCAGCGTGAGGGCGAGGAACTGGTCTTCAGCATTCGCGGCAAGGGCTTCTTGCACCACATGGTGCGAAACCTGATGGGCACTTTCATTCTGGTGGGAAAGGGTACTCTGCAGCCATCCGACGTCTCCCGCATTCGTGACGCTCGCGACCGCTCGGCCGCAGGTGCGACGGCTCCCGCCAGCGGTCTGTTTCTGGTGAACGTCGAATACTGAAGTCATTCGGGTGGCGCGGGAAACTCAGGCCCGCGTAAACTGTCCTGTGTCCCGATGCCCACTGATCTGGAACTCGCCGCCCGCACCGTCGCCTCGGTGAATCCCGCGACCGGCGAGATCCTGCGCGAACTGGAGTGCGCCTCCGATGCAACCGTGCAGACTGCGGTGGCGCGAGCCCGCGCCGCCCAACCGGCTTGGCAGGCACTGGATGCCAACCTTCGCATCGCCCTCCTCCGTAAATTCCAACGGCAACTGCAGGAGGACAAGTCGGTCGTCGCGACCCTGATCACAAAAGAAGCGGGGAAACCCTACGTCGAAGCGCTGCTCACCGAAGTCCTGGTGGTGCTTGACGCGGCGCGCTTTTTGATCGAGAACGCTTACGGCTTTCTGCGTGAAGAGCCCGTTTCGCATGGCAGCCTGGCAATGAAAACGAAAGTCGGCCGGATCTTGCGCGAGCCGCACGGTGTAATCGGCATCATCTCGCCATGGAACTACCCGCTCTCCATTCCCGCGGTAGACGCGCTCGCCGCACTGGTGACCGGCAATGCGGTTGTATTGAAGCCCTCGGAATTCACCTCGTTAGTCGCGCTCAAGCTTGAGTCCCTGTTGCGGAGTGCGGGCGTACCGCCGGCGATATTCCAAGTTGTGGTCGGCGACGGAACAACCGGGGCGGTGTTGCTCGCTTCCAAGATCGACAAGCTTATCTTCACCGGCAGTGTGCCCACGGGGAAGAAGATCGCGCAAGCCGCTGCCGCACGCTTGCTGCCGGTCATGCTGGAACTCGGCGGTAAAGATCCAATGCTGGTGCTGGACGATGCCAACATCGACGTTGCCTCGGCCGCAGCCGTTTGGGGCGCGTTCGTGAATGCTGGCCAGGCATGCCTGTCAGTGGAGCGTTGCTACGTGCATCGATCACTGTACGCGGAATTTCTTGCGAAGGTTGTTGCTGAGGCGAAGCAACTGCGCTCCGGCGATGGCCTCGATCCTAAAACGGACATCGGCCCGATGATCCATGGGCGCCAGGCACAGATCGTCGAGTCGCAAATCGAGGAAGCCAGAGCCCAGGGTGCGCGTGTGCTGATCGGAGGCAAGCGTTTGCCGGAACTCGGGCCAAACTTCTATGCGCCCACGATCCTCGCCGACGTGACGCACGAGATGCGCATCATGCGCGAAGAGACCTTCGGTCCTGTTCTGTCCGTCGCGCCCTTCGATTCCGATGAAGAAGCCATTCGCCTGGCGAATGACTCCGAATTCGGCCTCGCCGCCAGCGTTTGGACCCGCGACCGGGAACGCGGCGAGTCCGTGGCGCGACGGATTGCCGCCGGTACGGTTATGGTGAACGACACCATATCCTGCTTCGGCATCAGCGAGGCTCCTCACGGAGGCGTCAAGGCAAGCGGTATCGGCCGTTCGCATGGCAAATTCGGTCTCGAGGAGATGGTGCGGGTGAAGTACCTCGACATCGATCGCACCTCGCACATGAAGAAACTCTGGTGGTATGGCTACGGCGCAACGTTTACGCGCCAGATGGAAGCATTCGTCGAGTTGCAATTTGCATACCGGGTGTCTGATCGTCTCCGAGCCGCTCTAAGGTCCATCGGCGTCTTGAGAAGCCGAAAGCTCTAAGCACCCGCGTGGGCGAGAAATTCGAAAAGTCTCCGGTTTCCAAGGAGTATCATCCGCTCCTAAAGTGTCATCCTGAGCGAAGTCGAAGGACCCACGCGTTTGCTTCGAGTAGCAGGACACCGGACTCCTTCGCTGCATCGGATTTTGGTCCATCGCGAGCCATCAAGTAAAATGAATGCGCGGCGCCGCTACGGGCCGAGTCACACCGCGTGAAAGCGAGGGATCCCTCATTGGCAGCCGGTGAAACCACAGTTCCGCACGCCGTTCAGCAGCTTCCCAATCACAAAGTCAAAACCAAGAAGCCCGGCCAGCGCGCTTGTAACGAGAAAGACGAGAAAGGGAAATTCTGCGGCGGCCACCTGAAGCGATGGTTCTACACCACTGACGCGATTGAACAGGAATGCGGCTGCATCGAAAAAACCTGGGGACCCGACGTCGAGGTCTACCGCTGTGAGATCTGCAAGACCCTGTACCTGCCGAATCCCGAAAGTGCGCGCGGCGTCAACGTCGCCGGCGAAGGTCAGCTCTCCGTATTCGGCCTGACAGTCCCGGCGAAAGAAGAGAAGAAGTAGTTTTCAGTGGTCAGCCGCTGGTCGTCAGCCGCAATTGACAGCAACGGGATGATGGCGGCGGTCATCTAATTTGAAGGTTGAGGCCTGGAGCGAGTCGAGCAAGCTTTTTCCTGACGACTGGCGACTAGTGACGCTTCGCCAACGACCAAGGACCAACGTCCAACGACGCATTTCGCTGACGACTGGGAAGACTAGCGACTGACCTTGAACTCCGACCTCATCTACGACTGGAACGCGATTCACCCGCAATCGCTGCGCCCCGCCGGACAGGTCCTGCTCAATGACGAAACTCTACGCGATGGCCTGCAATCTCCTTCGGTCCGCGACCCGCTGATTCACGACAAGATCGCAATCCTTCACCTGATGGAATCTCTCGGCATCAACTCGCTCAACCTCGGCTTGCCGGGAGCCGGTCCGCGGGCCGTCGAGCACGTGACCGCCCTTGCCCGCGAAATCGTCAGTCACAAGATGAAGATCCGCGCCAACTGCGCGGCCCGCACGCATGAAAATGACATCCGGCCGATCGCCGAGATTTCCGGCAAGACGGGGCTACGGATCGAGGCCGCGACGTTCATCGGCTCCAGCCCCATTCGCCGCTACACCGAAGGATGGACGGACGACTTCCTCCTGCAAACCACCGAGAAAGCCGTCAAGTTCGCCGTTTCGCTCGGGCTCGACGCGATGTACGTCACCGAGGACACGACCCGCTGCGACCCTGAAATGGTCAAGAAGCTTTACTTGACAGCCATCAACAGCGGGGCGCGGGCCATCGTGATCTGCGATACGGCCGGGCACGCGACACCGATGGGCGCGTTTGCTCTCGTGCGCTTCGTACTGCAGGAAGTTGTGAAGCCTTCCGGAGAAAAGATTCGCGTCGACTGGCACGGACACTGCGACCGAGGCCTCGGAGTTCCGAACGCAATGGCCGCCCTGGTTGCGGGCGCCGATTCCGTGCACGCCTCGGCCCTCGGCGTAGGCGAACGCGTGGGCAACACACAGATGGATCTGATGCTCGTGAATCTTAAGCTCATGGGCATTGCGCCCTGGGCGACCCAGGACCTCACTAAATTGAAGGACTATTGCGTCGCAGTCGCGCACGCCACCGGCATTCCCATCCCCGCCAACTATCCCGTGGTCGGCGACGATGCCTTCCGCACCGCAACCGGTGTGCACGCCGCCGCCATCGTGAAAGCCTTCAAGAAAAACGATGTCGAACTCGCGAACGCCGTGTACTCCGGCGTACCGTCCCACGTCTTCGGGCTCGAGCAGGTGATCGACATCGGACCCATGAGCGGGAAATCGAATGTCCTCTACTGGCTCGAACACCGCGGCATCCCTGCTACGGACGAAATCGTCGACCGCATCTACGCGCTCGCCAAACAATCGGACCACACCTTGACCGATACCGAAGTCCTGGGCTGCGTCACCGCGCCGCATCGCAACCAGTAGCCGTCGAGTTTTAAGAATTGTCATCCTGAGCGAAGCGAAAGACCTCTGCACGTTCTCGCGGCCGGACAAGCCACTTAGCTTCGCCACCCAGAAACATAGCCTCACACAGGTGACCACCGTCGCGACCCAACCGTAACCAACGACTCTCCGGAAGCAACCCGGCCCATCCACCGGCCGTTGTAAACTGACGGAACCAGTCCCATGCCCTCGAGCCCCCGCGCCGAAGTGTCGGATGTGTATCCCACCGTCCAGGAAGAAGTCGCGCGCCTTTCCGCGGCCCCGGAGGTGCGCTCCGCCTTCAACTGGTTTCGAGCGCAAGAGCCGCAACTGGCTCACTGGCAGCTCGAGATGACGCGCATCGCGGCTCCTCCATTCGGAGAGAATGCTCGCGGCGCCTGGCTCGCCGAGCGTTTTCGCGAACTCGCACTCGACGACGTGCGCATCGACGATGTCGGCAATGTCTTCGGCATCCATCCCGGATTCGGTAAGCGCTACATCGCGCTCAGCGCCCATATCGACACGGTCTTCCCCGCCGGAACGCCGCTCAACATCCGCCAGCAGGGAACGCGCTTATACGGACCGGGTGTCTCTGACAACGGCGCCGGAGTAACGGCCCTGCTGGCCATCGCTTCTCTGCTGCGTTCGGTGCGGGTGCGACATTCCATGCCATTCGTCTTCATCGGCAACGTTGGCGAAGAGGGCGAGGGCGATCTGCGCGGCATGCGCCACATCTTCGCCACCCCGCGCTGGAAAGATTCCATCGCCTTCAGCCTGATTCTCGACGGTGCGGGTTCCGACACGATCGTGGCCGAGGCTCTGGGCAGCCGCCGTTTTGAAATCATTGTGCGCGGCCCGGGTGGACATTCCTGGAGCGATTTCGGCGCGCCCAATCCGATCGTGCTTCTTGCCCGCGCCATCGAACGCTTCTGCCAGACTCCTGTCTCCGCCGCGCCCAAAAGCACGTTCAACATCGGTGTGATTCGCGGCGGCACGTCAGTCAACTCGATTCCCGAGTCAGCCAGCATGCGCGTGGATTTGCGCTCCACCTCGACGACGGAACTCGAACGTCTCGAACGCTCGCTGCGCTTGTGCCTCGATCAGGCCGTCGAAGCCGAGCAGCAACTGGCCGAGCAGCGCAGTTCGGTTCAGCGGAAGACTCACGCAATCACTTGCGAAGTCGTGGTCATCGGCGACCGCCCCGCCGGTGAGCTTGACCCTAACGCCCGTCTCCTTCACGTAGTGCGCGCCGTCGATGCGCATCTTGGCAACGTGGCTCAGGTGCAGCGCGCCTCCACCGACGCGAACATTCCGCTCTCTCTCGGCCGCGAAGCAATCGCGATCGGCGGTGGCGGGTCGGGCGGCGGCGCACACACTCTGCAGGAGTGGTTCGACTGCACCGGACGCGAACTCGGATTGAAACGCATTCTCCTCACCTTGCTTGTGCTGGCGGGAGTCGGCGAATGAAGATCTGCGTGACGCTGTGCCTGTTCTTTCCCCTCAGCGCGCTCATCGCCCAGGACCAGCCGCTTCCTCGGGCCGACGTCATCTTCCTCCACGGCAATGTCTACACCGGGGTTGTCGACAAAGCGGCATTCAACGCCGTTAAGCGCACCCAGGCCATCGCTGTGCGCGGCGACCGCATCCAGGCGGTGGGACAGAACGCTGACATTCTCAAGCTCAAGGGACCGAGCACGCAGGTCATCGAACTCGATGGCAAGTTCCTGATGCCCGGCTTTAATGATGCCCACGCGCACCTTTCGCAGGGTGGATTTGAAGCGCTGAACGTGAACCTCGTCGGCGCGAAGTCTCTCGACGAATTTCGGGACCGCATTCGCGCCAATGTCGCGTCGGCGCCACCGGGTGCGTGGATCCTCGGGGGAGGCTGGGACGAGAACCTGTGGCCCGTGAAGACCGTGCCCACGCGTTGGGACGTTGACGAGGTTTCCGGCGACCATCCAGTTTTTCTGCAACGCGTGGACGGGCACATCGCCGTCGCCAACACGCGTGCTCTGCAACTGGCCAGCATCACCATCGCCAGCCGTGACCCCAATGGCGGAAAGATTGATCGCAACACGAACGGCCAGCCGACCGGCATCCTGCGCGAAACGGCACGGCAGGCCGTCGCCGACGCGATTCCCGCGCCCACGCACGACCAGCGCCGTGCCGCCATGGAGCGCGCGCTCGCTGAAGCCGCGCGCTGGGGCGTCACCTCGGTGCAGGACAATTCCGCCGATTGGGACGACTTCCGCGTCCTGGAGGAAATCGAGAAAGATGGCAAACTGACGGCCCGTGTCAGCGAGTGGCTGCCCTTCGACGATCCACTCAATCAGCTCGACACAAAACGCAAATCGCATACCAGTGGCGATCCCATGCTGCACACCGGAATGTTGAAAGGCTTCATGGACGGATCGCTCGGCTCGCACACCGCCGCCATGATCGAGCCGTACGCCGATGATCCCAAGAATACCGGCCTACCGCGATATGACACCGCCAAGCTCAACGACATGACGAAGGAACGCGTGTTAGCCGGCTATCAAGTCGGCTTGCACGCGATTGGCGACAAAGGCGCACAGATGGCGCTCGATGCGTTTGCCGAAGCAGAGAGAGCCGCCCGCGAAAAGAAAGTCAAAGCCGCGAACGGCGGCGACGATTACCGACTCCGCATCGAACACGCGCAGGTCGTGACCCCGTTGCAGATCGTGAAGTTTCGTGACTTGAAAATCGTCGCCTCGATGCAGCCCTGTCACCTGTTGAGCGATATGAAGTGGGCGCAGGCCCGGCTCGGCGAGAAACGCGCCGCGCATTCTTACGCGTGGACCGAATTCCTGAAGCGCGGTGTGCCGCTGGCGTTTGGAACGGACTATCCGGTTGAATCGATCTCACCATTCCGCGGCTTATACGCCGCAACCACCCGCAAAAGCGAAAACGGCAAGGCCGAATATTTTCCGGAACAGAAAATTTCCATGGACCAGGCCATCGCCGCCTACACCGCCGGCTCCGCCTTCGCGCAATTCGAAGAAAAACAGAAAGGCTTGATCGTCCCCGGGATGTTCGCCGACTTCGTCGTGCTCGACCGCGACATCACCGCAGTCGTGCCCCAGAAGTTGCTTGATACCCATGTTCTGCGAACGGTAGTGGGAGGGAAGACGGTCTTCGAGGGGGGGACGTAACCTTTTCGCGTTCTGAATGCGGTTCCTCATTCGTTTTAAACTAGATGCATGACGTGGCACGAGCGCGAGCGCCTGTTTTATCTTGGCTCCGCGTTCTCGCTGATTCCAGCGCTCGCCTTTCTCCCGTCGTTCGCGACGTTGGTCTTTCATCCGACCATCGCGCACGCAGGCATGCTCGCCGTGTTTCTATTTCCCACCCTGGTTGCCGCTGAAGTGTTCGGAGTCTTCAAACTGGTGCAAAGCTGCGTGCAGCGCCCATTCAGCCTGCTGACCATGCTGTCGTTCGGAGTGCTGCTTGTGCTGCTGGTGATCGCCACCTACACAGGAGTATTCCTGTCGGCGCTTGTCGAGCGCATGTAGCCGCGCGCCCAAGCCGCGAAGCGGCGGCAGAGCGTAGCCCGGGGCGCAAGCCCGGGGTAGGCGCGAAGCGACGAGTAAGTCCCATAGGGACAGCACTCCGCGCAGCGGGCGTGAGCCCGCAAGCCCGCCGACATCGACGAAGCACAAGAGATCGGGGCGTCCTACCCTTTGACTGCACACTTTACCTGCGCCCGCGCTCGCACCTAATGCAAATTCTCAAAAATCCCCGCCGCGCCCATCCCGCCGCCGACGCACATCGTCACCATGCCATAGCGCGCATTCCGCCGCTTCAGTTCCCGAATGATCGACGCCGTCAGCTTCGCGCCCGTGCATCCCAACGGATGTCCCAGTGCAATGGCGCCTCCGTTTGGATTGACCTTCTCAGCATCCAGGCCCGCCTCCTTAATAACCGCCAGCGACTGCGCCGCGAATGCTTCGTTCAATTCAATCACATCGATGTCAGTCAATTTAAGCCCCGCCATCTTCAAGGCCTTGGGAATCGCGAATACCGGGCCCAACCCCATTTCTTCGGGCTTATATCCAGCGGTCGCGAACGAAACGTAGCGTACTAGGGGCACAATTCCCAGCGCCTTTGCCCGCTCCGCCGACATCACCACCGCCGCGGCCGCGCCATCCGACATCTGCGAAGAATTTCCCGCGGTCACGATACCCTTCACATGAAACGCTGGCTTCAGTGCGAGCAACGCCTCAAGGGATGTGTCCGAACGAGGACCTTCGTCGATCTTGAACGCCACCTCTTGCCGCGACGGCTTCTTGCCGTTCGGCGTCGTGAAGCTCACCGGCACCGGCACGGTTTCATCCGCAAACTTCCCCGCCGCAATGGCGGCCAGCGCCTTCTGATGGCTGCGCAGCGAGAATTCATCGCTTTGCTCGCGCGTGATGCCGAACCGCTGTCCCACGCGCTCGGCGGTCAGTCCCATCGAAAGATAGGCGCCCGGGTGGTTCTCGACTAACCACGGATTGGGCGAGATCTTGTTGCCGCCCATGGGAATCATCGACATCGATTCCGTCCCGCCCGCGACCATCACTTCCGCCCCGCCCGCCATGATGCGCTCCGCCGCCATCGCGATCGACTGCAGTCCCGAAGAGCAGAAGCGGTTGATAGTCAGCGCCGACACCTCCACCGGCAGCCCCGCCCGCAGCGAAGCAATGCGAGCTACGTTCATCCCCTGCTCGCCCTCCGGCATGGCGCAGCCCAGGATGACGTCTTCGATTTCCTTGGGATCGAGTTGTGGCACGCGCTCCAGCGCACCCCTGATGGCAACCGCGGCCAACTCATCCGGACGCGTTGCCCGCAGCGTCCCCTTGAACGCCCGCCCGACCGGTGTACGAACAGCAGATACGATGACGACATCTCTCATAAAATCAATTCTCGGTTCTCAGTTTTCAATTCACGTACTCGTTCGACGCAGCACCGCCCAGCAATTTCACGTTCAGGGAACCACCGCTGAAGAGCATCTCCTCCAGGGCTGCATTGAGAAACTCTACCTTGATCCCGTCCCGTTTACCGTCCTCAAGATAGAACTGGGCCGTGCGGCGCATCAACTCCTTGATGAAGGCGGCACTTGCGCGTTCGGTCTTTTTCACGATCAGATCCACAATTCCATCGGATAACGGCAGGTCGCCGGCGTACAGCCGGATGAGCAGGGCACGACCGCGTTCGTCCGGCAGCGGAAATTCAACCGCCTGGTCAATTCGACCCGGGCGAGAAGCCAACGCAGCTTCCAGATTTTCAGGTCGGTTGGTGGTAAGAATGAACAGGATGGCAGCGTCCTCCCGCAATCCATCCATTTCATTGAGCAACTTGTTCAACAAGCTCTCGTCGCACGGCCCGTACATCTTGTCTCGGGCTCGCGCAATTAGGTCGACATCCTCGATAACAATCATGGCGGGTTGAAGAAAACGTGCCAGCTGAAAGTAGTGATCGAGCAGAGCAACTTGCTCTGAGGTGATCAGCAGAGTTGTATGATCGGGAAGCTGGCTCGCGAGATAGTGAATCGTGTGGGTCTTTCCCGTTCCTGGCGGCCCGTAAAAGAGGAGTCCTTTCTTTATGGGCATTCCTAACCTTCTGAGTTGCTCCCGTTGTTTGATGAAATCGCCGATGTTGCGTTCCAGCAACTGAATTGTTCGTGTTGGAAGCACGACCTGTTCCCGGCTTACGCTGCGCAGCTTGTGTACCTTGATCACTCCGACCTGGCCTGCGTAGTGATCCGTGGCCTCGAGCGAGATTACTTTTCCGCGATAGGAGCCGCTTTGCTTCACTAACGTTTCGAGTTCATCGAGAAGTTGACGAGACAGCTTGGCTCCCGCCTCCCCCGGCAGGACAGCAACCTCGACGTATACGCCCTGAACGCGGCCATAACTGGTTCCTGGACTGAGCAGGAGAGCAAATGGATCCTTGCCCGATCGAGAAAGCCACAGTCCTTGTTTCAGGCATCGCGCCGGAACCGCGTCGCCAACGTCGATTTCGTCGTGCTGCAGCGGGGAGACGACCACCGGATAATGCGGATTGTTGAAGAGATGTGCGATCGTCAGCGTCTCGTGTCCGAACTGGGTGTGGCATCCGACGAGTTGAGACTTGGGACGTTTTGCGAATAACTTCTCCAGCGCAATTTGCACGTCCACGCGAGCAGTAACTGGAAAGGTTCGACTGGCAGTTACTAAACTATGGAGCGCATTGCGGCCGAACTGCTTTTGAAGAACCGTTTCCGCTAACCATACTTTTGTTTTTTTGGGGGGCATACGTTCAGATATGGACCTCTAACTCAACCGTAACTTGATGAAGCACTCGTCTTAATAGTCCCGCCAAACCGAGCCCTCTGCAACTGGGCCTCACGCGGGCGAAGCAGGAAACAATGTGTAGTTTGGATGCGCGGGGGACGTTTCTGATTCCTCCTAGCCCGCATCCGGTTTCCGCCCGACGATGAGCCGAACCCGGCCTCCCTCCGGCACATTCCTCATCTGGAAGTGCAAATCGCCCAGAAATGGAACGTACTCTTCGATCCTCGCGGCGTAGACATTGGCCGCGTCTCCTGTGCTTTGGACAAACACGATAGGAGTTTTGTACCCGAGACACCTGCCCTTCGACACCGAAAGCCGATGCTCCCCTAAAGAGACGGCGACGTCTTCATAAAACCACTTCTTTCGCAACTCATGACTTCTTGCACCCAACACAAATTCGTTTCTCGATTCCGAAATGGGCTGGAGTTGCCCGCCGCATACGTCCAATCGCAAAATCGCGCCTCGTGAGTCCTCCAGGAATAAGTCTCCAAACGCGTCCACGGCAACGAGTCGAACATCCTGCGGACACAGCCATCGCCAATTCGCAAGGAGAGCATCGCTGGGAAGTCCCTTCACATCGAAATACGGGTATACCCATTCCTCGGACATAGGACGGCCTACTCCTTCGCCCAATCTTCCCATGCCAGTTCCTTCACCCGGGCAAATTCCCGCAAATTGGACGTCACGAGAGTCATCTTACGTGCCAGCGCCTGCCCTGCAATCAAAAGATCGTACGCCCCGATCGGTTTGCCGATGCGTTCCAGGGTTGCGCGCAACATGCCGGCTGCACGTGCATCGGCGTCGTCGAACGGAAGGACTCCCACTGGCCCCGACAAGAAAAGCCCTACTCGTTCTGCATTGGCTTGCGGCCGTGAACTCTTGTCCACGCCGTACCACAATTCGAAAAGCACGACGCTTGACGTATAGATCTCGGTGCCAATGTGAATTGCCTTGCTGAATCGTCCACGTACCGACGATGGCGATCCGTTGATCAGCGCGATGCACGCATTGGTGTCCAGTAAGTAGGCCACTGCGCGTTATCGAAAGAGTTTTCGCTTGGGAGTACTCGGTTGACGTCGGTCGGAAACAAGTGGCTCGCTGCTGGCTTCGTCGAGCCGGGCAAACCATTCCGCGGGATCATCGATCAGCGGTTGCAGCAAAACTCCATCGGAAACCCGGCGAATCCGCACGCGCTCGCCCTCAAACCGAAACTCTCGCGGCAGACGCACGGCTTGGCTCCGTCCGTTCTGAAAGAGTCGGGCAGTCTCAGTTTTCGACATTTTGAATTCTGCCTCCGCGATATATACCGTTAGTATATACCAAGGCGAAATCCAATGAGATAGAACTCATCGCATCGGCATAAGTCTCTATCAATCAATGATATGCCGTTTTGGGAATGTTCCACGTGGAACACTTTTTGCGAATCTTCGGCTCATTTCATTTGGTCCCCCAGTGCTCCATCGGTGCGACATTGACGGGCGGCTCCCCGCGGAGTAGCGTGTCCCCGTCTTGTTCGGCCCAGTCCAAAAATTCCAAAAGAAAAACTTAGGAGGCTTCCATGAAGCACAGGGCCACGTGGACTGTAGTGGCAGTGATCCTGCTCGCGGCGTTTGCCGTCGCGCAGGAACAGTATCTCGATGTCTACATCGCGCAGGTCAAGCCGGAAAAGCGCGCCGACTTCGACGCGATCTCGAAGAAGATGGTCGCCGCCAATCGCCAGAACAAAGGCGACCTCTGGCTGAGCATGGAGACGTCGTACGGGCCCATGAATCGGGTGTCCTTTATCAGCACGCGCCAGAGCTATGGCGACGCCGAGAAAGGTAGCGATGCGTTTTACGGCGCGCTAGTGAAATCGCTCGGCCAACCCGGTGCGGAAAAGTTGTTTCAGGAATTCAGCGCGTGTCTGGTGAACAGTCGGTCAGAGTTGCGCAAGCGGCGCTTCGATCTCAGCAGCAACACGCCTGCCGACGCGGCCGCCATGGCCAAGATGCTCAGCGAGACGCGCTGGCTGCGGACTTCCGTGATCCATGTCAAGCCGGGCAGGGGACCGGAACTCGAGGCGCTGCTTAAAGACGTGAAAGCCGCGCGCGAGAAAAATTCTCCCGACGTGACCACGCTGGTTTCACAAGGTGTCGCCGGCCAGGAGGGCACGGTTTACTACGTGACCACAGTCGAGAAATCGTTGGCCGGGTTCGATTCGATCGCACCCTTGCAGAAGGTATTAGGCGACGAAGGTTTCGCCAAATACCTCAAGACGGGTTCGGAAATCGTCGAGAACACCGAAACCGTGATCAACCATTTCCTGCCGGAGCTGAGCAATCCACCCGCCGACGTGATCGCGGCCGCTCCTGATTACTGGACTCCCAAGACTGCCGTCGTCGCTAAAGCGGCGCCGAAGAAGAGTGTAGTGAACGCGGCTGAGACCTCGAAGGTGGAGGATAAAAAGTAAGCGCTTTGGTTTGCGAAAGACAATCTGCCGGTCGGACAAGCGACCGGCAGTTTTTTTGGTAACCCGGCGATTGATGTGTGAGGCCGTTTGCTATTTTCTGACGGCTCGCGGGCGTGGCGCCCCGCGCTACAAAACAGATGTCATTTCCATCGGCAATCAATTTCTCAGCGTCTTGCCGGTCTTGAGCGTGAACTGAATTCTTTCCTGGGTCTTCTTCTCGCCGCACAGTGATTTGAAAGCTTCGCGTTCGAGGTCGAGGATGTATTGCTCGCTTACTGGCGTGCCGGGTGTAACGTTCCCCCCACATAAAACTTCAGCAACTTTGTTTCCGATTCTTACTTCGTGGTCGCTGATGTACTCCCCTTGCCGCATCAGGTAGACGCCCATCTTGAGCGTGGCCAGAATATTCTCGCCGGGCGCGGGCAAGTCGGTGCGCATGACGGGAGCCTCGTAGCCGCGCGCGAGTTCGAGAGCGCGGGCCTTGGCATCGGAAAGCACACGCTCGCGGTTCATGGTGATGCCGTCCGATTCAGACAGGAAGCCCAGTCCGCGGGCTTCGTGCGCAGAAGTCGCGACCTTGGCCATGGCGATGGTTTCGAACGCGCGCTTCATAGCTTCGAGGAGCTCCACGGATTCGCCCCGCCCGCCTGACCGTATCGAATTCGCGCTATCGAGTGCGCGCAACAGCATCTCTTTGCAGCCACCGCCGCCGGGGATCAGGCCCACCCCCACTTCCACCAGGCCCGTGTAGAGTTCGGCGTGCGGCTGGCGCGCGGGTGCGTGCAGCGAGATTTCCGTGCCACCGCCCAGCGTCAGTCCGAAGGCGCCGACGACCACCGGCTTGGGCGAGAACTTGACGGCCTGCGTCATGCCCTGGAACTGGCGGATGACCATATCGACGTCATCCCACTCTTCTTCCTGCACCGCCATGAGCAGCAGCATCAGGTTCGCGCCGACCGAAAAATTGGTTGCGTCGTTGGTCATGACGAAGGCGTCGAAGTGATCGCCCGGTCCGCCCGGCTTCAGGCTTTGCGTGATGAGCTGGATGATGTCGGCGCCCAGCGAGTTCATCTTGGAATGAAACTCGATGCAGCCCACCCCGTCGCCCAGATCGACCAGCGAGGCACCTGAATTTTTCTTCACCACGCCATTCGATTTCTTTGCAACCGTGACTGACCAGACGCCTTCTGGCACTTTAACCTGTTGCCAGTTCTCGGTTCTCAGTTCCCAGAATTTTCTCCCGGCGGGCGACTTCGGATCGTCTACATACCAGCTCTTCTGGCCTGCGGCTAAGAGCTTCTCGACATTCGCTGCGACCGGCTTGCCTTCTTTTTTCATGCGCGCAACGGTGGCTTCGACACCGGCGGCGTCCCAAAGCTCGAACGGTCCCATCTCCCAGTTGAAGCCGAGTTTCATGGCGCGATCGATCTCGACCGCCGTGTCGGAGATTTCGGGGATGCGATTGGCGGAATACGTCCAGAGATCGGAGAGCGCGGCCCACAGGAACTCTCCGGCCTTGTCGTTTTTCTGCGGCGTGCCTTCGAGGCCGAGCAGCATGCGCACGCGCCCGCCCGTGTCTTCGACGTTCTTGGCCATGTCGAGAGCTGGGAACTTGGGCTTTTGACGCGGATGGTACTCCAGGGTCTTCCAGTCGAGAGCCAGCCGTTCTTCCTGGCCGTCGGCGCCCTTGGATTTCTTGTAGAAACCGCCCCGGGTTTTGTCGCCCAGCATTTTGCGGGTGAGCATCTGCTGATAGAAGTCGGGCAGACGAAGTTCGCCGCGTTCGTCAAGGGCACTCTTGGTCATGTTGCCGACCACGTGCCCGAGAATGTCCAGCCCGACCAGGTCGATGGTGCGGAACGTCGCGGACTTCGGCCAGCCCACCGGCGTGCCCGTCAGAGCGTCGACGTCTTCGATGGTCAAGCCCATCTCCTGCATCAGGCGCATGACGTTCAACACAGAGAACGTCCCGATGCGGTTGCCGATGAAGTTGGGCGTGTCCTTCGCGTGCACAATGCCCTTGCCGAGGCGCACGTCGCCGAACCAGGCAACCGCCTCAAGCAGCGCGCGATCGGTGTCAGGCGTGGGGATCAGTTCCAGCAGTCGCATGTAGCGCGGAGGGTTGAAGAAGTGAGTGCCAAACCACGAGCGGCGGAAATCCTCGGGAAAGCCCTCCGCGATTTTGCCGACCGGCAGTCCGCTTGTATTGGTCGTGATGATGGTACCCGGCTTGCGGACCGCGTTCACTTTCTGGAGAAGGGCGCGCTTGATGTCGAGATTCTCGACGACCGCCTCAATGATCCAGTCGACCTCGGCGAGCCTTTTCAGGTCGTCTTCGAAATTGCCGACCGTGATCAGCCTCGCCAGCGACGGTTCGAAGAACGCCGCGGGCTTGGATCGTTTCGCCGCTTCAAGGCCGAGGCTGGAGATCTGGTTGCGCGCCGGCGAGTCCGCGTCCGGGGGCACGATATCGAGCAGGTAGCTGGGGATACCGGCGTTGGCGAAGTGAGCGGCGATGCGAGCGCCCATCGTGCCCGCGCCGAGGACGGCGACTTTATGGATTCGTTTCATGGGGGGTGATGAAGACGATCATTCTAAAGGATTCGGTGCGCGAATGAGTGTGATACAGGGTTTGCGTTTTTTCAGAGCGAAGAAAACCCGTTCACCACAGAGGCACAGAGCGCACAGAGAGGAATCTCTCTCAGGGGAGCTGGTCGATGGACCATTCATTTCTGCTGGTTTTCACAACAACCAGGCTGGAGGTTTGAGAGCGCATTCGTTTCGCGCTCGACGTCTTCTGAAACAGAGACACGGGGAAGCGATAGCGGCCGGGCGCGAGTCTTTTGCCGCGCTGAATTTCGAAGCTCTGCGTGCAAGGGGTCGCGGCGGAGAAGAAATTCATCAACGCATCTTCCGAGGTGCGCTGCTTCAAGCGGTCGGTCAGCAGGAGAATTCCGGCTTCGCGGTCCTTCACCTGCCAGGCGTGAAGAAAATCGTTCGCAGTGAACAGCGCGAGCACGTAGTCGGAGTCGACCGCTTGTGGTGTGACCTTGCTGCGCGCAAAGCTGGCGGTGACGACGGCGAACAGCAGAAGTGTCGCGACCAAGCGAGTTCGATTCCAGAGAAGCACTATTTTTGTTAGCACGGGTCGGGGCGTGGGCGGAATGATGAGTGTGGTACGCGTGCGAGTGGGAAGAAAGTCGCGCCAGAGGGCTGGGCCAAAAACACAACAGGCGCGTACCGAATTAGATGTGGGGTGAGGATGGCATCGGTACGCGCCCTATTAAGTTGTATCTAGCCTAGGATCATGTTCTCTGGATGTCAAGGAAAATCGTTTTACTAGCGACTTATGAGATGAGTTTCGCAATCACAAATGCGGCTCCCGCCGCAAGGCCACCGATCACCATTGTTTGTGACGCGCCGCGAAGCGGGGCGGTGCCCGTGAAGCGCGCTTTCATGTAGCCGAACACTCCCAACGCGGCCAGCGTTACCCCGGCCGACCACAGCAGACCATGCCAGGCGTTGGCGAGAATCATGTAGGGCGACAGCGGAATGAAGCCTCCCGCTACGTATGACAGGGCGATGGTCGTGGCGCTGTTCACGGCCCGCTTGGGATCCGGTTCTTCGAGTCCAAGTTCGAAACGCATCATGAAATCCACCCAGGCTTTGGGACGCTGGCTCAGCGCTTCGACTACCGGCTTGGCTTCGGATTCGGTGAGGCCGTAATGCTCGAAGAGTTCTTCGACCTCGGCCTTCTCGGCTTCCGGGATCTCGACGATCTCGCGCTCCTCGCGCAATTTTTCCTGATGGAAATGTTCCGCATCGCCCTTGGCGGCGAGATAGCCGCCGAGTCCCATGGCGATCGATCCGGCCGCAATTTCCGCGGCTCCGCCAATCACGATGAGACGCGTGGAACTCACCGCGCCCGAAAGTCCGGCGGCCAGGGCGAAGGGCACCGTGAGCCCATCGGCCATCCCGATGACGACGTCGCGCACGAACAAGCCAGCAGTGAAGTGTTTTTCGACGTGTGGCGTGATGGGCATCTGGCGGTTCAGACCTCCGGGTGCGCTTGGATGTAATCGATCGCCTTGCGAACCACCTGGCGTTCGCCGCTATAAGCGAGCTTGACGGGAGCTTCTTCGAGCGGGAGCCAGAGAGCACGGCGGACTTCGACCCGCATCTCGGGCGTGACCTCGTCGATGCGGCCGGACTGGTAGCGCAGCAGATAGAAGCTGACGATTTTGAAGACCCGTTCGCCGTCTCCCCAGGAGCGAACGTACACATAGCGGATGTCGGTCAGCTTCGTGACCAGGGTGGCAGTAATGCCGGTTTCCTCGCGCACCTCGCGGATGGCGGCTTCCTCGGGCTTCTCGCCTTCATCGACCAGGCCCTTGGGGAGCGCGAGCACGACTTTGCGAGGGGGTTGCCGGCGGGTGCGACTGATCGGGCGGAGGGTCGCAGCGCCTTCTTTCTGAGGCTCAATGGCCGTGATATGCCACTCGCCGGACATGCGCCGGACGACCACGCCGCCCGCCGAGAATTCGCGAACCATGCCGAGACAAGGTAGCAGGAAATACGGGGCTTCGTCACCGTGGGTGGTCGGGAAGGCGCTCAGGTGCCGACGTTTAGGCCCCTTCGCCTCTGGTCCGGGCAGGGGCGCTCGAACTTCGCTCAGGCGAAGGCCACCCTGCTACCCGGCACTGGGTAACGTTTCGCAAGTAATCGGGAAGGTTGGCAGGAAGTCGCAAAATCTTGCATGTCGGTCTTTCACGGGCAGATGGTGCGTTGCGTCAGAAAGACGAGGTAACGAAAGGTAACACTAAAGTGGTCTGCACCACTTTGGCGAAAAATGGCATCTTACGCAGTAGTGGGGATTGCGGTATTTGCCCGGGGAACCGGGGTGTGGGGCTCTCGTGAAGTCGGTCAAACGGATCATCCGGTCGGTTCAGGCCTTCGGGCGCGAACTCTCACGCATGTCGGCCGGCACTGGCTATGACAGTACGAACCCGGGAATCGGGATCGCCCTGGGCGGCGGCTTCGCGCGTGGCATCGCGCACATCGGTGTTCTGAAAGTCCTTGAAGAAGAAAAAATTCCCATCAGTTTCATCGCCGGCACCAGCGTCGGTTCGCTGATTGGTGCGGCGTATTGCAGCGGCGTGACCTTGGATGAGTTGGAAGTCATCGCGCGGCGCGTGCGTTTCAAGACCTTCGCACGCTGGACGCTTTCGCGGCATGGCTTCGCTACCAACCAACGCATGATCGGCTTCCTTAACAGCGTGTTGAAGGTGAAGTCGTTCGAGGACCTGCGCATCCCGCTGGCGGTGGCAGCCACCGATCTCAGCACGGGCGAAGGCGTGGTGTTTCATTCCGGACCACTGGTCGAACCAGTGCGCGCCAGCTGCGCTTATCCGGGAATGTTTTTGCCCGTAAATATCCGCGGACGCTGGCTGGTGGATGGCATGCTGGCCCACGCAGTGCCGACCCGGCCATTGGTCGAGATGGGTGCGAAACATGTAGTGGCCGTGCACTTGAAGGGACGCTGGACAAAAGGCAGCGCGCCCCGTCACTTATTCGATGTGATCGGTCAATGCTTCGCGATCGCGCAGGACATGTGCTCGAGTCATTGGAAAGAAGCGGCCGATTTGATTGTCGAGCCGGATGTGAATGGGTTTGAGTACGACGCGTTCGTGCACACGACCGCGCTGATCAAGGCGGGAGAGACCGCGATGCGAGCGGCGGTGCCCGCCATAAAGAAGTGGATCGACGCGCGCCAGCCCGACGCTAAAGCGAAAACGGCGGGCGCCCTGGTGCACGCGGCCACGATGCCGGCGGACTAGTCGTCAGTCGCCAGTCTTCAGCCAGCAAGGCAAGTCGTTGGTCATTTGTCCTTGGTCGTTGGCAACTGCCCAAGATTGTTCAAGTCCGTGGTGCTCCAGTTCATTTTCCGATTGATCCAAGAACATCCCGTTTCCGTGAAAAGCTTTTAACCGCGAAGCTCGCCAAGAGTGCGCAAAGGTCGCGAAGAAAAACGGAAAGCCCTGTCCATGCGACCAGTGCTTCTTTGCGCTCTTGGTGGTTTTTTTCGCGTCCGTTGGCGGTTAAAAGGTTTCCGCGGAGGCCGGCGGACGACCTCCGCGTTTCACACCACCTCCGCCGCAATCTCAGTTCACAGTCAGCATAAGCGTGCTGCTGTTACCTCCACTGGAGCATCCCACGTCGCCGGAGCCTCCGCTGGGCGTGTGCACGACTACGTTCACTGCTCCTGGGCCGGAAATGATCCCGCTGCTCAGCGTGACCTTGAGCTGCGCGTCGCTGAGGACGCTGGTGCTCAAAGGCTGGCCATTAATTAGTACCTGCGAGGCCGCCACAAAGTGGCTGCCCTTCACCGTGAGAACCATACCTTGCTGGATTTGTGAGTAATCGACGGAACTGGGGGACAGCGAGCCGATGAGCGGGACCGGCCGGGAGCTACCGCAAAATGGGTTAAGTGTGTTGTTGCAGCCTGCAAGAAACAACACCGCGACGAGGAGCGCGGCAAGAGTCAGACGGGGCATGGAGATGCTCCTTGTGTCGAAGAGTCTCCCGTCTAGATCGCGAGTGTTGCGGGGATGTACCTCGCTAACGGGCTGGGTCCTACCAGCAGGGTCGAACCCCGGTAGGTTGGGGAAGTTTCGGGGCCAGAAAAGTTTTCTTGGGACAACAGTGGAATTGACTTTCGGCAGGGTGAGAGGTAGCGTTGGTCGCTTTTCCTACACAAAATTCAGGAACAAAGTTAAAGGAGAGCGATATGCGATTGCCCATGGCGCTTTGCGGAGCCTTGTTGTGCTCCTGTTTGGTTCAAGTTGTAGCGGCGCAAGATGCGGTGAAGGCCGATCCCAAACATTACACCGTAGTCAGTGAAAACGATCAGGTGAGGGTCCTGAAAGTGCACTACGGCCCGCACGAGAAATCTGTGATGCACAGCCATCCGAATTCGGTCGCGGTGCCCCTCACCGACTCCACGGCCGAGTTCACCCTTCCGGACGGCAAGAAGCAATCGATGACGATGAAGGCGGGCGAGGCGCAATTCACACCGGGGAGCACTCACTTGCCGGAGAATACCGGGGACAAGGGAATGGATTTGATTCTGGTTGAGTTGAAGAAATAATCCGGTGGGGCCGGGCCGCATGGTGTGCGGCCCGGCTGAATTTATCTTTAATGGCTCAAGCCATCCGCTTCTTCCTGAATTCTCTTCCAAGCCTTCTCCACGTGTCTCCGCTCGGTGTTGGTCCCGCCAATACTCATCCGCAGGGTGAAGCGATCATTTAACTTGGTGTGCGTAAGGTAGAGATCGCCCGAGCGATTGAGACGCTCCATGAGCGATTGATTCGCGGCGTCTCCGTCTTTCAGACGGAAACACACCAAGTTGAGGGGAACGGGAGCCGCGACTTCGAAGCGTTCGTCGTTGCGAACCCAGCCAGCGAACTCCTGGGCCAGCGCGGCGTGTTCGCGAATGTGGTGCTGCAGGCCTTCGATCCCATAGTGGCGCAGGACGAACCACAACTTCAGCGCGCGGAAGCGGCGGCCGAGCGGGATGTGCCAGTCGCGGTAGTCGATGACGGCGCCCGACTCGGTGGCCTGGTTGCGCAGGTATTCGGGCAGCACGCTGAGCGTCTGGATAAGCGCTTTGCGATCGGCAACGTAGAAGACATCGCAATCGAAATTCGTGAACATCCACTTATGCGGGTTAAAGCAATAGCTGTCGGCATGCTCGACGCCCGAGTGGATGTGGTGAAACTCGGGACAGAGCGCGGCCGTGCCCGACATGGCGGCATCGACATGCAGCCAGATGTTGTGGTCATGGCAGATGCGCGCGATTTCAGGGACGGGATCGATGGCATTCGAGGAAGTCGTGCCGACTGTGGCGCAAACAAAGCAAGGGACGAGTCCCGCGGATTTGTCCTGCGCGATCTGGCGGGCGAGCGCGTCCGCGCGCATGGCGAATTTGTCGTCGACCGCAATGGCGCGTAGATTAGCGGCGCCGAGACCAGCGACCTTCGCAGCCTTCTCGACCGATGAATGCGTTTGCGTGGAGCAGTAGGCGACAAGTTTGCCGGTGCATCCCTTCGTGTTGCTAGCGTAGCTGGTGGCGCGCTCGCGGCCGGCGAGCAGGGCACAGAGAGAAGCGGAGGAGGCCGTGTCCTGAATCACGCCGCCGCCGGTGTTTGTGGAAAGGAAGTTCTCCGGCAGGCCGAGCATGGGGACCAGCCAGTCTAGAACATGGGTCTCGAGTTCGGTGCAGGCTGGACTTGTCGCCCAGAGCATGCCTTGCAGGCCGAATCCGGAAGAGAGCAGGTCACCCAGAATCGCGGGGCCAGACGCGTTGCAGGGAAAGTAGGCGAAGAAATTCGGCGACTGCCAATGGGTGATGCCGGGCAGAATGAGTTTTTCGACGTCGGCGAGGATGGTGTCGAAAGATTCGCCGTTTTGCGGGGCGCTCGGCGGAAGTGACGCCCGGAGCTGCCCGGGCTTCACCTGCGAGAGAACCGGGAAGGACTCGATCCTGCTGTAGTAGTCGGCGATCCAGTCGATGACGGCGTGTCCGTGGCGACGGAATTCGTCGGGGGTCATATGGCGGGACTTTTCGGAAGTCATGTGCAGGAGTGTAGTACCGTGCGGTTCTCTGTCCTTTGACAAGACTCTCTCCTCAGAATTGTCATCCTGCGAGCACGAGGGGTCTACTCTTTGCCGCGATCGAGTAAAAGGGGGTTTCTCGCTTCGCTCGAAATGACAATCCGTTAGGGGGCCAGCCTCAGGGAGGACGCGCCCGCTCACGAGCACTTCAATCGAGCCGCCCATAGTACACGCGCGTCAGGTAATCCATGCTCACTCGGCCGTCTCTCCCGAAGGCGTCGAACATGCGCCGAAGTCCCTTCAGCATGGGCTCGTACTGCGGGTGGCCTTGCGTCGGTGCGTAGGAGGACGATAGCAGCCGGCCTTCAAGTTGGGCGTAATCGAATTCCTGGCGCATGTCGAACACGCGCTGCTCAAACGGTGCGGGCGTGAAGAACTCGCCGATGTTGTCGGTCGTGTGCTCGTGGCGGACTTGTTCGTAGTCCGTGCCGTAACTTCGGAGCAGTTCTTCGTAGGCTCGCAGAAATGGGGTGGTGTCAGTACAGCGTTCGTTCCAGATCAGCACGGCCCATCCGCTTGGCTTTAAGATGCGGCCGAATTCCGCTCGTGCTTTGGGCAGGCCAAACCAGTGCGCAGCTTGAGCGGCGGTGGCGAAGTCGACTCTGCGATCGGCGAGCGTGGTGGCTTCGGCGCTTCCGGCGACGCTGCTGAAGTTGGGATAGCCCGAAAGCAGGCGTTCGGCAGCTTCGCGCATTTCTCGATTCGGCTCCACGCCGATCACCCGATTTCCGCTTTCGAGCAACATACGAGTGAAAATTCCGGTGCCGCAGGCGATGTCAGCGACAACGGACGACGGTGTGAGGCCGCATTCGGTGCGCAAGGTTTCGAGTACCTGGGCAGGATAGCCCGGACGGTAGCGAATGTAGTTCTCGACGCGGTCGGAGAAGCGAAGGGTGGAATTGAGCGGAGGCATTTTTCAAGTTTATCCGAATGTCTGGAGTGTCCAAGGCGGGCATCCGAAGGCGGCTTGCTAAACTATCGTGAACCATGCGCCTCGTCATCAAAGTCGGAACCAGTCTCATCGCGCCGGGTGGGCGTATCGACACCCAGCGCATGCGCGCACTGGTGGATCAGTTGGACTTGTCGCGGCACGAGTACCTCATCGTCAGTTCGGGTGCGATCGCTTCCGGCATGTCGAATCTGAAGCTGGAAGAGCGGCCCGGCAGCGTCCCACGCATGCAAGCCTGCGCGGCGGTCGGCCAGAGCCTGCTCATGCACACCTACGAACAGTTATTTTTCGGGAAGAAAGTCGTTGCGCAACTGCTGCTGTCGAGCGACGACTTCACCTCTCCTGTGCGCTACAAGAATCTTCAAAACGCACTGCATGAACTGGTCAAGCTTGGAGTGGTTCCCATCGTGAACGAAAACGACAGCGTCTCGGTCCGCGAACTGGTGGGAGCGTTCGGCGACAATGACGAACTCAGCGCGCTTCTCGCCACGGCAGTGAAGGCAGACTGGTTGCTTCTGCTGACCGACGTCGACGGATTCTACGTTCCCAACGGCCGCAAGGCTCCCAAGCTGATGCGCACCGTGAACAAGCTAACTCCGGAAATGGAATCCCTCTGCAATGGCAAGGGAAAGCTCGGCACTGGCGGCATGCGTTCGAAGCTTCGTGCGGCCAAAGCCGCGAGCGAATCCGGCGTCCACGTGGCCATCGTGAACGGACGGCATCCGCACGCGATCGAATGGGCCATCGCGCGAAAGATTGGCACGTACTTCCCTGCTCAGAAAGCGAAACACTGACATGGCGACCGGACCCTCTCCCGTTCTCTCGACCCGCCAGCAACTCGTGCGAGCGCGCGACGCGGCGCCTCGAGTAGGCGAGCTTTCCACCGTGCAGAAGAACGGACTGCTCATGGCCATGGCAAAGGCCATTGAGGGAGAAAGGCAAAGCATCCTCGCAGCCAATCAGCGCGATCTGGAATCAGGCACGGCTGAAGGAGCCGTGCGTGACCGGCTCACGCTTACTCCCGAGCGGATCACCGCCATGGCTTCGGGCATGCGCGAAATCGCCGTGCTGAGCGATCCGGTAGGCGAGTCCATTTCTGAATGGACGCGGCCCAACGGCCTCGTCATCCGCAAGGTGCGCGTGCCTCTGGGCGTCGTCGGGATCATCTACGAGTCGCGTCCGAACGTCACCGTCGATACGGTTGCCCTGGCGCTCAAGACCGGCAACGCCATCGTTCTGCGCGGCGGCAAGGAAGCGGCGCATAGCAATCACCGCCTGGTCGAAATCCTGAGCGGGGTACAGGGCCTGCCGCAGGGCGCAGTCCAGTTGCTCGACTCGACCACGCGCGATTCGGTGGGGGAATTGATCGCGGCGCGCGGCCTGGTCGACGTGATCATTCCTCGCGGCGGCGCAGGACTAATCAACTTTGTGGTCGAGAATTCCGTCGTGCCCGTGATCGAGACCGGGGCAGGGAACTGTCACATTTTCATCGATGAATCGGCCGACTTCGACATGGCCGACCGCATCGTTCTCAACGCCAAGACGCAGCGACCATCGGTCTGCAATGCCGCGGAGAAATTGCTCGTGCATGCCGCCATCGCGGCCAACTACCTGCGGCGCATCGCGAAAAAGCTCGACGACGCTGATGTGGAACTACGTGGTGACGAAGCAGCGCGCCGCCTTGTCCCCTCGATCAAGGCCGCCACCGAAGAAGACTGGGCAGAGGAATATTTACGGTTGTGCATCGCCATAAAAGTTGTCGCGAACGTAGAACAAGCGATCGCGCATATCAATCACTACTCGACGAAAAATTCGGAAGCGATCGTGACCGCCGATGAAGTCAACGCCCGCCGCTTTCTGCGAGCCGTCGACTCTGCCACCATATTCTGGAACGCGTCGACGCGTTTCTCCGATGGCGGCGAATTCGGTTTTGGCGCGGAGATGGGCATCAGTACCCAGAAACTGCATTGTCGCGGCCCGTTTGCCCTGGCCGAGCTGACCTCCTCGAAATACGAAGTGGTGGGGAACGGACAGGTTCGCGAATAGCTGCTATCGTTCGCGATACAATCCCTACTTCATTCATTGGTACTCACGTGAGCGGAATCAGTCCTCAAGCATCTCGCGACCTGCTTTCTCCCGGTGACCAGGCGCCTGACTTCGAACTGCCCGCGCTGGTTGCGGGCGTGAAGAAGCGCTTCCGTTTGCAGGAACAACTCCAGAAGGGCAGCGTGCTGCTCGCATTCTATCCCTTGAACTGGGAAACAGTAAGCGCACGCCAACTGGTGGAGTATCAGGCCGAGCGCGACAAGCTACCAAAAAATGGGGAAGTGGTCGGCGTCAGCGTCGACTCCATCATGAACACGACGGTATGGGAGCGCGAGATCGGTCCCCTCGAATATCCGCTATGCAGCGATTTCTGGCCGCATGGCGAGGTCAGCCAGCGGTACGGCGTTTTTCGGGAGAAAGACGCGCTGGCCGGAACGAGTGAACGAGCTGTCTTTGTCATTGACCGCAGCAGCAAAATTGTCTTTCGCAAGGTCTATGGGTTGGAGGAAGTCCCACCATTCGCTGAAGCACTCGAGGCTATGCAAAAACATTGAGAATGCGAGTGCAGCGAAGCCCGGACAAGCCGGCCAATTTCTTCCAGATTCTTTTCCCAGGAGCCCGATGAGAGTCTTTCCCGCAAGCCTTCTCGCGTCCCTGCTTCTCCTGAACCCCAGCGGCGCCAGTTCTCCGTTGGACGGAGCAAAATACGACGCGCAGCTGCTGGGCTTCCGTGACGCGACTCAACAAATGAAAGTCGAATCCCGCTTTCTCGCCGTGCCCGACGCGAAGCTAGCTGAAGACCACCTGCGCATCCTCACGCGCGAACCCCACATCGCGGGTTCTCCCGAAGACAAAGCTACGGCCGACTACGTTGCGTCCAAGTTCCGGGAAGCGGGCCTCGATACCGAAATCGTTGAGTACCGCGTTTGGTTCAACTACCCGACAGAAATCAGCGTCGATGCGACCGCCCCACCGAGCGTATCGATGCACGGCCCTTCGCGCGAGCACGTGGATGGTGATCCATTCCAGGACGATGCGCGCGTGGTCATCCCCTATAACGGCATGTCGCCTTCGGGCGATGTGGAAGCTGAGGTCGTCTACGCCAATTACGGTTCGCCAGAAGATTTTCAGAAACTCGCCCAGATGAAGATCGACGTGCGCGGCAAGATTGCGCTGGTAAGGTACGGACAGAATTTCCGGGGCGTGAAGGTCTTTGTGGCGCAGGAGAATGGCGCGGCCGGCGTCATCATTTATTCCGATCCGGCCGACGACGGGTGGAGGCGTGGAGACAAATATCCGCGAGGCCCGTGGCGGCCAGACACGGGAGTACAGCGTGGCTCGATCGGATACATGTTTCAGTTTCCGGGAGACCCGACTACGCCGGGGGTCGCATCGGTTCCGTCTTTGCCCGACTCCCAGCGAATTCCGGTGGAGAAATCGGCGCAACTTCCGAAAATTCCGTCCACACCACTCTCCTACGGCGACATCTGGCCCGTGCTTGAGCATCTGGGAGGCCCCGAGTCACCGCGCGACTGGCAAGGTGCATTGCCATTTACCTATCACGTTGGACCCGGCCCAGTCCGGGTGAAACTGCACGTCAAGCAGGATTACCAGTACAGGACGATCTGGAACGTGATCGGCCGCGCGCGCGGCAGTGACCTTCCCGACGAGTGGGTCGTTGCTGGCAATCATCGCGATGCGTGGGTCTACGGCGCAGTCGATCCCAATAGCGGCACCGCCGCCATGCTCGAAGCCGTCCACGGCGTGGGAGAGCTGCTCAAGTCGGGATGGAAGCCCAAGCGAAGCCTGGTCTTCGCGAGCTGGGACGCGGAAGAGGAGGGCCTGATCGGCTCAACCGAGTGGGGCGAACAACACGCCGACGAACTGTCGCAAGCGGCCGCCTACTTCAACATGGATGTCGCGGTCTCTGGCCCAAAATTCGGAGCATCCGGTGTGCCCAGCCTGAAACAATTCCTGCGCGAAGTAACCAAGTCCGTACCCAGTCCGCAAGGCGGCTCGGTCTACGAGGCGTGGCGTCGAACGAACCAATCCGGCAGCGACACTTTCAATCCGCAAGAGACTTCCAGCAGTACTTTCCGTCCGCCAGCTGCACAGGGTCCCACTGATGTTTCGGTCGGCGACCTGGGAAGCGGTTCCGACTACACAGTCTTTCTCCAGCACCTGGGAGTGCCGTCCACCGATGTCGGATCGACCGGATCCTACGGCGTGTATCACTCGGTGTTCGACAATTTCAGCTGGTTCAAGAAATTCGCAGATCCCTCTTTCGCGTACGAACAGCAAATGGCTCGCGTCTATGGACTCGAGGCCGTGCGGATGGCGAGTGCCGACGTGTTGCCGTACAACTACGAGGAATACGGCAGGGAAGTGCTGGCGTATCTCGACGCGGCCAAAAAGAAAGCAGAATCGAAATTCGGCCCCAGGGCTCCGGATTTTTCTTCCGCCCTCGAAGCCGCGAAACATTTCGAGGAAATCGGCGGCAGGATGCTGAGTAAGGAGCGCAAAGCGCCTGAGGACGCGGGTCGGCTGAATCGTGCCCTGCGTGAAACCGAGCGCGCCTTGCTTCTCCCCGAAGGCTTGCCGAACCGGCCCTGGTACAAGCACGCCATATTCGCGCCCGGGCAGTACACAGGCTACGCCGCAGTAGTCATTCCCGGAGTCAATGAAGCCATCGATGCCGGCGACGAGGAGCGTACGCGTCAGCAGATCGCCGCACTCACGTCAGCCCTGCAACGTGCTGCGCACGTTCTTGAGACCTACCGCTGACCGGTGCTTCTGCCTTCCTGAGTTCTGTGATCGCGCCGTCACTCTGAGCGGATCTTTGCTGTGCTGCAATGATTCTTGCCAATGAAGCACCCGTTTTGCGGATCCGCCAATTCCGCGCGCCATGCTTCAGAACAACATGCCCCAGACTCTGCAACATTTTGCACTTATAAGATTGTCGGTAGAAGGCTGAGCCAATTTGAGTTAAACTGCGTTTACGGTGTCGGCAGGGTAGCTGTAACAAAAGCTCTCCGGTTCTAATCTCCCCGTTGTAACGGAACGACTACCCTTACCATCAGGATGGCTGCAGCCGCACCGAAGGCCCAATGCCTTTGGCACGTATCATCACGAAGTCAACAGACGACTCCCTGGAGCTGTCCATGCAGTTGCGTTCGCGTGGATTCCGGGTTGAGACCGTTGATCCCGACCGCATTCCTAACGGTCCAGCTGACCTCGAGGTGTGCCTGGAAGAGTGCGCACCCGAGGATGTTTTGACGAAGGCTGCCCTCGTGAAGGAAAGCGAAGATCTGTGGGTGTTCGTCGCGCCCGGCGCACTCGATGAGCGATCGAGACCGATGCGGCTGATCCCACTTATTCCGCAAGTCGCCGAGATGCGTACGCAGGAAGTTGTGGCGGCTGCGGTGGCGGAAATACGGCCCAAGGTGGAAGTTGCGGTCGTCGATGGGAAGGGACCGGCCCTGGAGCCGGAAGACGATCCGATTCTTTGCGAGTTAGCTGCCCGGCAAATCGAGATCGTCGAATCGCCGAAACCCATTTCGCAGATCGAAGCAATTCCTATTTCCGTTGTTGCAGTGATACCGGATGCGAAACCGAAAGCCGTGGCAGAGTCAGTCGTCGAGGTCAAGGCGCAGGCTGCCCCGGTTTCCAAATCTGTCTCGCTCGAGCGCATCAGGAAGATTGCTGTAAGAAGGCCCCTGGTCTCCGATATTCCTCTGGTTCCGGAACGCGTGGAACCAAGACTCATTCTGCAGTTGCCGGCGCCCGTCAAGACGAAGCGGCGATTTGTCAGAAAGTCTTACAAGGTATCGTTTCAGTCGGGTCCGAAGCTCTGGCGCACGGCATCCGTCACATTAGCACTAACCGTGCTCGCCGCCCTGCTAGCGACGGTTGTCGCCGTGCGGCCTCCCATGCCTGCGACTCGAAAGGCAAACACCAGCGCCAATCCGCCAATTTTTCTGCCCGCCGCGCAAGCTTCTACCGGGAAATCTTCCACTGCGGCGGCTTCCAGCCAGGTCACTGGATCGACTGCCGCGGGTGAGAAGAAAGTAACTGCCAGCAAGGACGCCGCGCGCCCCGCCGATCCGTCAACTCACCCTGCTGCCGTGCCTCGCCGCCGGTCGTCGTCGGAAGACGGCATCGTCGCCGAAGACACCGTGACCTTCTACAACCGCCGTCCCGCCCCGCCCCGCCAGCCGAAACTGCCGCCAGCTTCCGACGTCAAGCGCTACTCCGACACGAACTAGCTTTCACTGACGAGAACTAAGCGCCTGATCGACCGAGAAGGCGCCGCCGCCTCGCACCATGAGCACGATCGCAATCACCAGGGCAAGCAGGTGATACTCGAAGCCTTCACCCTTTTGCTGGCCGGTCCAGTTCATGAAAAAGCCGAACTGGCTATGGACCAGGAGGACGGCGACCACCATGTTGACGGCGATGCCGAACGCCGCGATACGGCTCAGCGCTCCGAAGATGAGGCCGAGCCCACCAAGAAATTCTGCGCAGATTGCCAGAAAAGCGAACGGGGCAGGGATGTGCATCATCTGGGTGAAGAATCCCATCGTGCCCGAGAAGCCGTAGCCTCCGAACCAGCCCAGCGCCTTCTGTGCACCGTGCGCGAAGAAGATCAGCCCCATCACCAGGCGTAGCAGAGTTAACGTCCAGTCATTGGAAGTTGCGAGTAGCTTGCGAAACATGGAATGCCTCCGTCTTGAATTCGAAACCCTTGAGTACAGTCATTAGTTGACTAGTCAAGTGTATGCGTAAAAAATTAGCTCAAATGTTCCCGGATTCTATCGAGCGTGGCGATGAGCGCGCGCACGTCGGCAGTCGGCAGATGCTCCAGCGACTTGGTCCCTGTGCTTGCCAAGGGACGGTCCAGTTCGGCCAGCAGCCGCAAGCCGCGATCGGTAATCCAGCAAAGCACCTGCCGGCGATCTTCCGGGCAGCGCTGCCTCCGTACCAGATTCTTTGCTTCGAGCTTGTCGAGCAGACGCGTGATCCCCGGGGTCATCTCAATCATGCGGTCGGCGATATCGAGCGTCGGTGTTCCGGTTTTGCCGGCACCCCGCAGGATTCGCAGAACGTTGTACTGCTGCAGGGAAATGCCATGAGGTTCGACCAGTTGCGCGAAACGGCGCCGCAGCATGTCGCTCGTGCGGTAGAGCGCGAGAATGGCTTCCTGCGCCGGCGAGTCGAACGGCTTCGATTGGCGGATCTCGTCCCGCAGGCTTTTCGGTTTTTGGCCTTCCCGCGTCGTCATGACCAAAATAGATGACATGTCAATTGATGTTGATTCATGTTTTTCCCAGCCCGGGCCGGAACAAGCTCCAAGTAACGGTTTTTCAGAGGTTTACCTGCGCACGAAGATTTGACCCACAGAAGCAGAGACCCGTATGATGACCGGACTTTGGCGGGCCGCAAGCGGGATGAATCCGGACCATGAGGAAACTGGCCGCGTGACCGACAGGGAAGTGCGATGAAGACCGCCAACGCCATCCAGCAGTTGCTGCTGACCATTCCGGCGGCAGCTACTGCCACATTTCTGGCGCTGTTTCCGATCGTGAATCCCTTCGGCGGTATTCCGCTCTTTTTCTCGATCACGTCCAGCTTCACACCCAGTGATCGTTATCGGGCCGCACTCAAAACCGGCTTCTACGTGTTTGTCATTCTCGTGACGTTCATGTTCTTCGGCCGGTTCGTTTTGAACTTTTTCGGAATTTCGCTGCCTGTGCTGCAAATTGCCGGAGGCCTGATTGTCGCCAACACCGCGTGGGGCATGGTCACGGGCGCAGACCGCATCACGCGTGAAGAGAGCGACGAGGCGACGACGAAGGAAGACATCTCGCTGACCCCGATGGCGATGCCCATGCTCTCGGGGCCCGGATCGATCGGCGTGGTCATGGGACTCGCGGCCCACGTCGACAGCATGACCGCGTACATCGGCATGGTGATTGGAATCGCCGCGTTGGCAGTGACGGTCTATCTGTTCCTGCGTCTCGGAGGCCCGCTCGTCGACCGCCTTGGCCCGGGTGCGGTCGGCGCCATCAACAAAATCTTCGGCTTCCTGATCCTCGCGATAGCCGTGCAGTTGGTGTGGGACGGAATGGCGGAGTTTAAGTGAAACCTGACGACCTCGCATGCTGATTGGCACGGGACTGAAAATGACGCCTTTCCCGGTTGTGCCTGCCCGCAATGAACATTTCTGGAACGCTTGGGTAAGCCAAGCGGCCGAACAAACGTGGATCAGCCATTTCAGACCGTCCGTTCCGGCCGGTCAAAGCTGCCGAGCCGAGGCCCAAATCGGAACGGATCTGAAGCCGAATTCACACGGGAAGGGCAGGACTTCCGTCGTGCCGGAGAGTCTCGGCCTGATTGCGGCTTCAGCCGCTGGTTCGCTTCAAACAAAAACGACGGGCGCAGACGCCCGTCGCTTCATCGATTCTTGCGGGACCGTCCTACTTAAGCGTCACCAGTTTCTCCACCAACTCCGAGTAATCTTTCTTCTCCAGCCCATGCACCTGCTTGTTGTACTCGTCGACCTTCGACGAATAATTCATCGAGCAGAACTTCGGGCCGCACATGGAACAAAACGCCGCTTCCTTGTAGTAGTCATCGGGAAGCGTTTCGTCGTGCATGGAGCGGGCGGTTTCGGGATCCAGTGACAGGGCAAACTGTTTTTCCCAATCGAACTTGTAGCGCGCGTAGCTGAGCGCGTCATCGCGATCGCGTGCCCCCGGACGATGCCGCGCCACATCGGCCGCATGCGCCGCGATCTTGTAGGCGATGATGCCGTCCTTCACATCCTTGTCGTTGGGCAAGCCCAAATGCTCTTTCGGCGTGACGTAGCACAGCATGGCGGCTCCGTACCATCCGATCATAGCCGCGCCGATAGCCGACGTGATGTGATCGTAGCCCGGAGCGATGTCCGTCACCAGCGGTCCGAGCGTGTAGAAGGGCGCCTCGTAGCAAAGCTCGTTTTCTTTGTCGACCTGCTCCTTGATCTTGTCGAGCGGCACGTGTCCCGGGCCTTCGATCATGACTTGCACATCGTGATTCCACGCGATCTTCGTTAACTCGCCCAGCGTCTTTAATTCTGCGAACTGCGCTTCGTCGCTGGCATCAGCCACGCAGCCCGGACGCAGCCCGTCGCCCAGCGAAAAGCTCACGTCATACTTCTTGAAAATCTTGCAGAGGTCCTCAAAACACTCGTACAGGAAATTCTGCTTGTGGTGATAGGCCATCCACTGCGCCAGAATCGCGCCGCCCCGGCTGACGATGCCGGTGATGCGCTTCGAGACCATGGGTAGATACTGGATCAACACGCCGGCATGGATGGTCATGTAGTCGACGCCCTGCGCCGCCTGCTCTTCGATCACTTCGAGCATTATGCTGGCGCTCAGGTCTTCGACGCGCTTCACCCGGGAAATCGCCTCGTAAATCGGCACAGTACCGATGGGTACGGGAGAATTGCGTAGTATGGCTTCCCGAATCTCGTGGATGTCGCCGCCGGTCGAGAGGTCCATCACCGTGTCGGCTCCATAGTGCACCGAAGTGTGCAGCTTTTTCAGTTCCTCCGAGATATTCGACGTGACCGCCGAGTTCCCGATATTCGCATTGATCTTGCACAGCGACGCCACGCCGATGCACATCGGCTCCAGTTCCGGATGATTCACGTTGGCGGGGATGATCATGCGGCCCCGGGCCACTTGGTCGCGCACCAGCTCGGGCGTAATCTTCTCGCGCTCGGCGACGTACACCATCTCCTCGGTGACCAGGTCCTTGCGGGCATAGTGCATTTGGGAGAAGTTGCCGTCCTGGTTTTCGGCTTTGCGGCGGGTCAGCCATTCGGCGCGGGGTTTCGGCGTGCTTCCGTTGCTGCCGTTGGCGGGAGAACCGTTTGCGGGTGTGCCATTCGTCGGGGTCATCGACTGCGCAACCTCACTTCTGTTGAATGATTCGTCGATTATACGCCGTAGGTGCGGTTGTCTTGGGTTTGGAGTCATACACGCCGGACGGCCAAAAGCTCTTAACCGCAACGATCACAAAGAACTACCGCAAAGGACGCAAAGAAACCCACTACAGTTCCTCTTCGCGTTCTTTGCGGACTTTCATTCGCGTCCTTTGCGGTTAAGAGCTTTCCAAGCGCGTCCACCTTGTTCACCTTCCCGGCCCTTGTCCGTCTAACAACACTGCACCTACAATCCTCTGTCTCCTCTCGAGGTCATTGTGCGAACACTCAACCTCTTCTTCTTCGCTGTGATCCTTCTTTCGGCCATCGCCGCCACCGCGCAGGCTCCGCAACAAAACATGCCTGATGGCTTCAGCATCCAGGCGATCGACAAGTCGGTCGACCCGTGCGTCGACTTCTATCAGTACGCCTGCGGCAACTGGCTGAAGAACACGGAAATCCCTGCTGACCAGACTGAGTGGGTCAGCTTCACGGAAATTTACGAGCGAAATCTCGTGACTCTGCGCGGCATCCTCGAGAAAGCCTCCACAGGAGGCGCGAGCCGCGGCCCCATCGAGCAGAAGATCGGTGATTACTACGGTGCCTGCATGGACGAGAAGGCCGCCGACGCCAAGGGACTCGACCCACTCAAGCCGGAACTGGAGCGGGTCTCCGCGGTCAAGGACAAAGCGGAACTCATCGACGTGGTCGCCCACTCCCACATGGTGGGCGCCAATTCACTGTTCGGATTCTATTCATCCTCCGACCTGCACAACGCCGACACGGTCATTGCCTACCTAGACCAGGGCGGCCTCACGCTGCCCGATCGCGATTACTACATCAAGGACGATCCCAAGCGCATTGAGATGAGGAAGCACCTGGTTGAGTACGTTACCCAGACGTTTACTCTGGCCGGCAAGAGCCCAGCCGAAGCCGCCGAGGCCGCGCAGACCGTCTTGCGCATCGAGATCGCGCTCGCCAAGGCGGAGATGGATCGCACACTCCGCCGCGACCCAAAGAATCGCGATCACAAGATGAAACGCGACGAAATCGTCGCTTCGGCCCCTAATTTCTCGTTGAACCGCTACTTCGCCGCCGTGAAAACGCCAGACTTTACCGAACTCAACGTCTCAAACCCCGAGTTCTTCAAGCAGGTGAACGCAGTCATCGAGAGCGAGCCGGTTGCCGCGTTGAAGACCTACGTCAGTTGGCATCTGCTCGACTCGACCGCGCCTTGGCTATCTAAGCCGTTTGTCGATGCGAACTTCAAGATGCAGCAGCAACTCACCGGACAATCCGAGATCCAGGCGCGCTGGAAGCGCTGTGTCGATGCCACCGACAACGCTCTCGGCGAAGCGCTCGGACAGAAGTACGTGGAAGAAACCTTCGGCGCCGACGGCAAGGCGCGCATGCTGAAGATGGTCGATGCACTCGAAGTCTCGCTCGATCAGGACATCAAAACCCTGCCCTGGATGACCGACGACACCAAAAAGCAGGCCAAGATCAAGCTCGACGCCATTCGCAACAAGATCGGCTATCCCGACGTGTGGCGCGACTACAGCGCGCTCGAAATCAAGCCCGGCGACCTCATTGGAAACTATCTGCGCGCTAACGATTTCGAATCGAAGCGCCAGATCGCGAAAATCGGCAAGCCGCTCGATCGCAAGGAGTGGGGCATGACGCCGCCCACGGTGAACGCCTACTACAGCGGCTCGCGCAACGAAATCGTGTTCCCGGCCGGCATCCTGCAGCCGCCGTTCTTCGACAAGAAAATGGACGACGCTGTGAATCTGGGCGGCATCGGCGTCGTGATTGGTCACGAACTGACGCACGGCTTCGACGATCAGGGCCGCAAGTTCGATCCGCAAGGCAACCTGCGCGACTGGTGGACAGAAAAAGACGGCAAGGAATTCGAAACCCGCGCCAGTTGCGTCGCCAACGAGTATGGAAACTTCGTCGCAGTTGACGACCTCAAGCTGAACGGCAAACTGACCCTGGGCGAAAACACGGCCGACAACGGCGGCGCCCGCATCGCGCTGGCCGCACTCGAGCAGATGATTGCGCAGGACAAATCCGGCAAGGCCGCGGAAAAAATCGACGGATACACGCCCGAGCAACGCTTCTTCCTCGGCTTCGGCCGCGTCTGGTGCGAGAAGCGTCGTCCGGAATTCTCGCGCACCTTGGTCACCATCGATCCGCACTCCCCCGGCAAGTACCGCATCAACGGCGTAGTGCAGAACATGCCCGAGTTCCAGAAAGCCTGGGGCTGCAAAGCCGGCCAGCCGATGGTGGCCGAGAACGCGTGCCGAGTTTGGTAAGAATAGGAGTTGCTAGCTCTACCCTTCCTCGTGTCGGGAGAAGCAAACAATAATGCGGCGGGCGTCCTCGCTCGCCGATTCTGCTCGGCCAGTAAACTACCTTCTCTTCCGAGCGGCTAGTGGGGAGCCCAAGCTGAAGGTCATCCTCGAAAAATCCAGCGTGAAGCTCTCGAAGCCCGCAACCAAATCCTGGCCAAGGTTGCCGTACAGCTCGTCGATACCAGAGTTCATCCGGGCGGGAAAGATCGACACATTCTCTAAAGTCGCTGTCTTGTCGCCTACATTCAGGACGAGTCTTGGCTGCACGTAGACCGTTCGCTTTACAGTTCCGCCGGCTCCGGAACTTTCGCTCTGGCGTTGTTTCCACCATCCAGCGTTCCCTCGAAACTGTTCGTAGTACCGAATTGAAAGATCGGTCTCCGATGCGCCGGTATCGAAAGTGAACGGTAGTTCATTGCCCTCCACTCGGCACTCGATTACCGGAGTCAGCCGTCTCATGTACATTCGGACGCTGCTCGCGGTTCCCTGAGTCGCATTGCCAGCCTCGAACCCACCGCTGTGCAGAAAAGTGATCGTGCCTAGCGCCTGAAACACCGGATATCCGAGGATGGCATTGATCTGATAAGAATGTTTGCCCTTGCCAACGTTTAGGTTCGCGTCCTCAAGAATCAGCACCACTACATTTTTGAGCGTGGCACCTCCCATCTGCAGCGTTGGCAGCACAGCAACCTGCAGCGGGTTCGCAATTCCGGTGACCCCTGAGCCGGTCTTAGCCCAGCCTGGCAGAGGCCTAAGCCCAAGCTCTCGTCCAAAGCTTCGGGTCACCACGGTTTGGTTCGCGCCAGTGTCCAGCAGCCACTGCCCTCGAACACCGTTGACGGTTAGCTCTGTAACCAATGACCCTATTGGATTACGCTCCGTCTTCAGCCGGACGGGGCCCTGCATCCTGATCGTTTGTGCGGGAACCGCTTGCAATAAGTGCACGAGGTCCGAGTCGTCGTTCGCTCCGCCCCTGTCCAACTGATCGGCGAAGTGTGCCAACAAATCGTCGTACGTCCGCGCCGCGTCGGTGTATCGAAAGGACTTGGTGTAGTCGTCGGCCAGCGTTTCCAGAGCAAGCGCTGCTCGTTTCGGTTGAGATTCGCGAATGCCTGCCAGGGCACGATTCAGCAAAAGGATCGAGTCATCAACACGCCCGTTCCAGTTTGTCAGCACGCCGGCGAAAAAGTCGCGCTCCGGTCCAGGCTGCATATTTTGCAGATTGGCTTCCAGCGCTGACACTCGAAACTCCTTCACCTCGGCATCCGGACCATAGGCGGCCGCATTTTTCTGCGGCGGCGGCGCAGCCACCTGAGTTGCCACGAGGAAAGTGAGGAGCAGAGCGTATTCGCGTGTCAGCCCCATAATCGCAACGCCGATCGTAGCGCCTTGATTTCAATCAGCGCATCAATGGGTGAAATCAGTGTGGGGTGGGTGGGATCAATTCATGGCCGCGTTTTTCAGAGTCCTTCCCGCGTGACGCACTTCGACGCCTGCTACCCCCGACCTAACCGGGAAGGTTCTGACCGGCGGGCGCGGCACCCTGATCGCGCAGGGCACTCCCGCAGTACGGGCAATAGATATCATTTGCGCCAACCAGGCGCTGGCACTGCGGGCAACTCGTGCTCAATTTGTGATTACAACGAGGGCAGAAGTTGAACCCGGGCTGTACGGCATTCCCGCATTGCGCGCAGGCAGCCTGCCGCGGTTGTCTGAGGACGAAGTAGAGAAGAATTCCCAGGCAATTGGGAATAAGAATGGACACCAACGTCCAAAGGATAGAGCTCATCCCGCGGCGCTTCGCGTCGCGGTTGATGTAGCCGATGAATATCAGGTAACACCCTGCGGCTATGCCGGCCAGCAGGCCAAGCAGTGGCCGGGCCCATGCCGGCGGACCGTTCGCGTGACGAGCAACAGCAACATTGAAGAACCATTGCGCGGCAACGAATACGATCCCCGCCAGCACCCATGCCCACGACGGAACGATCCTGATTTCCGCCCCCAGTCCAGTTTGAGTGTCGTCTCTTACCAGCATAGTTTTGTTCGCTTTCTTCTTATCGGAGGTGCTCGCCGTCGTTCGCTAAGTGTGTACCCCGGGCCAACAACAACACGCCCACCGCGAGTGCCGGAGCGAAAAAGAAAAATACGAAACCCGCTTGCCAAACCAGAGACGAGACGCCCGCCCACTCGCCAATCCATGCAAAGAGCCGCCACAAAAGGGGGATGGTAAGAGTCGCGGAGAGGCCCACGCCGAGACAAGCCATCCCTACCAGCCACTGCCGCTCCCGCGCTTCCCGAAGCCGGCTAGCGTGGAAGCGCACCCGCATCTGCGTTGCTCGCACCAGGCGCGCACCGGCGGCCAGCGGAAGGGAACGCATGCCCTGCACGAGGCCTCGGACTGCCGCGGCATAGTCGCGGCAGGGCGCGCATCCTTCGAGGTGCGTCTGCAACCAGGCTCGCTCTGCGTCCAGCAAATCTTTCCCTAGGGAGAGCAACTCTCTTGCTTCCTCGTGTGCGTCTCGGGTCACGCCTGTGTCCCTCCGAGCTGCGACATCAGCATGTTCAGTCCGCGATACAGCCTCGACTTCACCGTGCCCAGTGGAGCGCGGGTGACTGTGGCAATTTCGTCCAGTGACAATCCTTCCTGAAAGCGCAACACCACAGTCTCGCGATATTCCACCGGAATGCTCAACAGGGCGGCGCCGATGTGTTCCGCCTGCTGCTGCCGCTGCACAACTTCCCAGGCCATGGGCCGAGGATCGGCCGGCTCCAACGGCGCGTGCTCCTCGTCCCCCATCAGCCCGTCGAGGCTGACCGGATTTTTCTTCCGTAAGAAGTCGATCGTCAAATTTCTCGCTACTGCATACAGCCATGTGCTGAATTCGTGCTTGCCGTCGTACTGGTGGCCGCGCTCGAGCACGCGAATCCAGGTTTCCTGGAAAAGGTCCTCCGCCAGTTCACGATTTCCTGAGAGGTAGACCAGGTAACGAAGCAGCCGGTGCTGATACTGCTCAATCAGACGGTCGAGCAGATCCGGATCCCGCCGGCGAAGACCGCGAGCAATGGCGCTGGCCTCGGACTCCATGAGATTCACGAAGTAATGTGCTGCGGCGTTCATGCTACCGGGGTATACGGGCCAGCCCACGAAAAAGATGCAGGAGGACTAGAGGATTGTCGTTACCAGGAGGGCCTTACGCAAAACCGGGTCAATGAGTGGAATCGCGATATTTTGCCGCAGCCACAAATCGGCTAGGGAGCGAGTGATCACTATGGGTGTTGTGGGGACACGTTCATCGGATAAATCACGATTTGGTCTCCGCGCAAAACCGCCAACTGCTGTCCGTAGGGCGAGAGCACGAAGGATTGCACCGTTGGGACGGGTGAAGCCAGGTTGAGCGAAAAAATTCGTCCGCCGCTTTCTACGCGATAGACGGCAATGTGCTCCGCCGCGATGTCGGCGACCCGAAAAGGGGAGTTGGCACTGAGCGATTTCGCTGCCACGGCGACGCCGACCGTAAAGGAGTTGCCGGCGTCTGTACTGCTGACGCGCTGCTCCAGTTCGGCAGAACTCGACCACCCCTTCAACACGGGCTTCCCATTAGAACGCAGCACCCTGTACCACTTCCCGGTCGCCTGAAGATCGCAGCCCATCACAAACAGGAAGTCTGGCAGCAGGGTGGTGACCCGGGGCGCGCAAGTCGAATTCAGTTCCGCAATGTCGCGTTGCTGGGAATCCCACGTGGCCTCCATGATGCGCCAGCGATTCTTGCGGGTCCTTAGAGTGCGGATTTCTCCCTTGTCGGAGAACACCGGAGGCACGGCCCGTGAAGAGTGAACGGTTGTAGCCAGGGTGTGGAGATTTGCATCCAGAACTTTCACTTCCACGTCTTCTTCAGGTTCGCGAGCTTCTGCCTCTTCCAACTCCCGATGCACTGCCTCGCTATGTCGTTCCTGAGTGACGCCTACCGCAAAGTAGGAAGCCGAAGGCGATGTGCGGACGAAGGCGAGCGGCCCGCCGAGTGCAACCCGTTGTTCCACTCGCAAGCCAGGACCGTAAATGCGCAATTCCCGGCCCACGTGCACCAACACCCGATCGCGTCCGATACTCCACAGATATTGTCGGTCGTCAGGTACTTTCCAATCCACGGTCTTCTGAACGTTCTTGGTGGCGATATCAATCAGAACGGCCCGGATGATTCGGAGTTTGGAGAATTTGGCTTCCGCGCCGCTGCGAGGCACCAACATGTGAGGGTTGAAAGTGAAGAGAAGGTTCTTCTCGCCCAGGAAAGCGACGGCGGAGTCGTAGTCGAAGGCAAACCGCTCGCGGTCGATCAGGCTGTAACCCAGGTCTTTAATGGAAAGCGTCGCCCAGGCAGAAGCGTTTTCCGTTTCGCCGGTCGCCAGGGCCAGGCTGCATTGCGGGGGTGAACAGATATCCGTCTCGTCGGCGGGTTCTGGAATTTCTTTGCCAGGAGAGGCCGTTACCGATGGAGATGGCATGGTCACCGCAGCACTGTCCGCAGGACTGGGGTTGCCTGCGGCGGCATTGGGCACGAGCACAAGCTGCGCCCCCGCGTCGAGCCGAACGTTATGTCCTGAAGCAGAAAGAATGGAACTCCCTTCCGGCCCGTCGCCGACCTTGAGTTGCAAGCCCTTGATGCCCGCCACTTCCCCCGGCCGAATGCTGGTAGGGCCCTTGTAGGAGTCGGCTTGGCTGAACACGGTGGCAGCGGCGGTGCTGACGCTTCGAGTGTTCCCGTTTAACGTGAGACCCACCGCGTCGTTCAAGGGAGGACTTTGGTACATGTTGGGATCGAGCCGGGGATTGCCGGCCATGACGGCGGCGACCGTCAGCGGGAGTGACTTCAGGTCGGACCCTCCGCACTCGCCACTCTCGAACAGAAACGCAATCTCCGAATTCTTGACAGTCTTTGATCTTGCAGTCTGCGCAGTGACCCGCCCCTTGAGGATCGCCCCCTGCCGAAGGTCGCACTCCGAACTCTTCCATCGCGCGGTCACCTTCGCGAGTACCGAGTCGCCGACCTTGATGCGGCCGGCTTCCAGCGAATGAACCAGCGACGCCTGAACCGGAACCCGGTCGTCGGCGCATGCAAGTCTGGTGCCCAGAAGAACAACGGAAACCATCACGAAACGACGCGAGGAAATGCAATCTTTCATGACAGGTGCCTACTCACGAACCATCCCGCTGCGATATTTCTGGTAGTCCTAACATGCGCCGCCACCAGTGTCTGCATCGACAATATTCGGTGCCACAAGTCGTCCACGCAAATCGACCACGAACATGACGAATCGCTACTTTGTAGAAGGTTTCGCCCCCCTGCTTTCGAGTTCCTTGATCTTCGACATGTTCGCGGCAATGCGCTGACTGTCCTTGCGTTTCCCGGAGCGGTTGCGACGTTTCGATTTCGTGGAGTAGTGATTCTTTGCCATGTTTCGTTTCCTTTTCGTGAAGAACTTTGTCTGGAACTCGTTCCGCGGAAAGTGCAGCGAGACGGCCCTTGAGTAGCGGCCTCCATCGTAGCACTGAGCTGCCTGCGATGATCTGGATCAGCCCTTGTCTGGGAGTTCCTTGAATCCTTTGCGCCGCTGCTCGCTGTATCCATGCAGCGCGCTCATGATGATGGGAAATGCTTCGGCCGCGGGACGGATTTCGTCGACCTCGACCGCTTTTCCCTCGAGCTGCTTGTAGTCCTGGAAAAATCGCCGCAGCATGATCAGGCGGTGCGGTGGCATTTCATTGGCCTCGTGATACGTGTTGAACTCCGGGTCTTCGGTGGCGACTGCGATGATTTTGTGATCTTTCTTGCCCGAGTCAATCATCGTCATCAGCCCGATGGCGCGTGCGTGAATAATCGTCAACGGCACCACGGTCTCCTGGCAGAGCACCAGGACGTCGAGCGGGTCGTCGTCTTCGGCAAGTGTCTGCGGAATGAATCCATAGTTAGCAGGATAGTAAACAGCCGAGTAGAGTACGCGATCAAGTTTGATCAGGCCGCTGGTCTTGTCGAGCTCGTACTTCACGCTCGAGCCAAAGGGGATCTCGATTACTGTGCTGAACTCTCCGGGCAGCTTGTCGCCGGGAGTCACGTCGTGCCAGGGATGGATCATCGGAAGCTCGACTCTCCAGGGAAGTAAGCGGGGATTTTACCAGTTGCCACGCTCTTTTCCGCGTCCGGAACACAGTTAGTCCTTGACGCTCAGCACTTTGCGGGATGAAGGCCGGACGGGCAGGGGGCCCGTTTGCTTCTTGACCCGGCCGTTGGCTGCGGGTAAAGTTTGAGGATGGGGCTGGGGGAAATTCCTTATGTCGAGTGAGACCAGCAAATATCTGAAGTTTGGCGGCGCGACAGTATTCATCCTGCTGATGCTGGGCTATCTTGCCTACACAGGTGTGCAGGAAAGCAAGAGTTACTACGTCACCATCAAGGAACTGCGTGGCCTCGGCGATAGCGCGTACACCAAGCGTCTGCGCGTGGCCGGCAATGTGCAAGCCGGATCGATCAAGCGTAGCGGCACCCACGTCGAATTCATTCTGGTGGAACAGGACCTGAGCCTTCCGGTGAGCTATGCCGGAACCGAGCCGCCGCCCGACACGTTCAAGGACAACTCGCAGGCGCTCGCCGAAGGCAGCTTCGGCAAAGACGGCGTGTTCCACGCCAAGGCGCTGCAGGCCAAGTGCGCATCGAAGTACGCGCCGGCGAAGCCGGGCGATCCCGCGAGCGGCACTCCGAATACCGAGCCTCCGAAGAGCATGACCGAGGGGCAAGGATCGAAAACGGGCGTCACGCTGTAACGTTGTCGTCTTCTCAAACGAAAATCACTCGACTGTGAGCGAATCCCAAGCGGCGCCCACCGATCCCGTTATCACTGTAACCAATCTGGTCAAACAATTTGGGCGCTTCGCCGCCTTGCGCGGCGTGAGTGCGTCATTCAATGCGCACAGGCTTTACGGCATTCTCGGCGACAACGGCGCTGGCAAGACCACGATGCTGCGCATGCTGGCCGGACTGGTCGCTCCCACCCGCGGCGAAATCAGCATCCTCGGAACGAAGAGTCCTAGGGACGTGTGTCGCGAACTGGGGTACATGGCACATCCCTCGCTGCTCTACGATGAAATGAGCGGCATGGAGAACTTGCATTACTTCTCCCGCCTGTACGGGCTCGAGAACGACGCGCGCTGTGCGGAGATCATTACGGCGGTCGGGCTTGATCCAATGCTATCGCGCCCGGTCGGGCAGTACTCGCAGGGCATGCGGCAGAGAATGTCGCTGGCGCGGGCGCTGCTGAATGATCCGAAGATTCTGCTGCTGGATGAGCCTTTCTCGAACGTCGATATCCGCTCCGCGCGCGAGATGGTCAAGCTGCTGGCGCACATGCGCGATGGGGGCAAGACGATTTTCGTGGTGACGCACCAGGCGTCTCTGCTGGACGGCACGGCCGACGAGTTTATCTGGATGGATGGCGGCCTCATCATCAATCGCACACCTGACCTGAAGTTCATGGAGACCGCATGAGCGCGCCCACCGGCGTCATGCTCGAAACCTTGACGAAGGATATCCGCCTGGAGTGGCGCTCGAAAGACGCTATCAACTCCATGCTGTTCTTCGCGCTGCTGGTGGTCGTGGTGTTCAGCTTCTCGTTCGACCCCAACGCCGAGGAATCCCGGCAGATTGCGGGTGGCCTGATCTGGGTAGCGTTCCTTTTTGCTTCGGTGGTCGCGCTGAACCAGACTTGGGCGCGGGAATTGCGAAACCAGGTTTTGGACGCGTACCGGGTCTCACCCGCTCCCGCTAATGCCTTGTTTCTTGCCAAGGCGGTAGGAAATTTCATTTTCGTCGTCATTTTGGAAGCGTTGATGGTCCCGTTGTTCGTAGTTTTTTACAAATTGCGCGTCTTGGGACCGGCATGGCAGCTGATTCCGGTCGCGGCGCTCGGGACTTGGGCGATCGTGGTGAACGGGACATTCTTCGCGGCTATGTCGGTGCGAACGCGCAGCCGGGAAATCATGTTGCCCCTCTTGCTATTCCCAATCACCATTCCGGCGTTAATATCGACGGTGGAGGCGACGACCGTCATCCTGGTCGGAGATCCGGCAACCTCAGCGAAGTTCTGGATCGTGTTGCTCGCCACCTACGACGTGATGTTCACCCTCGCCTGTCTGGCGCTATTTGAAACGGTGTTGCACGCAGAATGAGAAAAGCCTTTCCCATCCTCGGCATTCTGACGGCGATCTTCCTGAGCTACGCGCTCTACCTGGCCTTGGAGGTCGCGCCCCGCGAGCAGACCATGGGCGACGTGCAGCGGATTTTCTATTACCACGTGCCCTCGGCCTGGACCGCGTTTCTGCTGTTCTTCATCAACTTCATCGCCTCGATCCAGTACCTGGTGCGGCGGAGCCGGTCGAGCGACAAAGTCGCGAACTGGACGCTCATCACCGTGGCGGTCGTCACTTGCGTCGCGAGTGTGGTCATTGCCATGGTGCCGGATTTGAAGAAGGCGCTTCCGCAGGGAACCTATCCTTCGTCAATCGCGACTACCGGGATCATCATCGCGGGCATGTATTTTCTGATTCGCAAATACTTCAGCGTGGAAGCCGTGGATGCGCTCGCCGTCACCACGGCTGAAGTCGGCGTGGTGTTCTGCACGGTGGTGCTGGTGACTGGGCCGTTGTGGGCGCGGCCGGTCTGGGGTATCTGGTGGACCTGGGATGTACGGCTCACCTCGACGCTGGTGTTGTGGCTGATTTATGTGAGCTACCTGATTCTGCGCCGCTTCTCATCGAGCGGACAGACGCCGGTAATGGCGGCGGCGCTGGCGGTGTTCGGCGCGCTGGACGTGCCCCTGGTCTATTTCTCGATCTGGATCTTCCGCACGCAGCATCCGCAGCCGGTGGTGGGCGGCGGGGGATCGATTGATCCGCGCATGTTGCATGTGCTGCTGATGAACTGGCTGGCATTTCTGTGCTTCGCGTTTCTGGTCTGCTGGTCGCGGTATCGACTGGAACGCATCAAGCGGGAAGTCGAAGAAACGCAGGCGCTCGAAGCCTTGCTCGAACCCCGGAGTGTGCCGCGATGAACTTTCTCTACGCTGCGTATGGTGCGACCTGGGCGATTCACATTGTTTATCTCATCACCGTGTACCTGCGTTACTCCCGCCTCAAGCAAGACGTCGACGAACTACGGAAGAGCAGCCGGTAGTCCTGCCTTTCGCACAGAGCCCGGAGAAAGCTTTGAACCGCGAAGGGCGCGAAGAAATGCCGCAAAGCGAATCTGGCCGGTGCCCCTGCTACATTTTCTGAGGGATTTCCTTCGCGAACTTTGCGCATTCTTTGCGAACTTTGCGGTTAAAGGCTTCGCCCGTTCTGTTTCATGCACTTAGCCATAAGATATTAATTTCCAACCTCGAACCCCGGTCCGAAGACGCAAAAACACCATCCGGCGAGCTTCCAGGATGCCTCCCTAGAAAAGAGCCGTAACTCACTGCAAACAGGTGGTTGGCATGAGACCTCTTTTCATGCTTCGTTGTGACCGGATTCCGGTCATGCTGACCTGTTAATGGCGATTAGAACCCTTATGGGCGCGTCTCAGGAGTGGGGTGAGGCTTTTGCGCCGTCCGAAGGGGGCGTTCGTTGATCCCGGGGCTTCCTGGCGCCAAAAATAAGCTTTAAGAAAATGAAATTCATTTTCATTTGGTGGCGCTCCAGCGGAGCATCGCGATTACTTCCAGATCCGTCAGCCCTTACGAGTGGAAAACGGTTATCCCTGGACCTTCCATTGCGGCGGGAATGCCGCAGTGAAGTCAGCGTTTGGGGTGGACCGGAGAAATTCGTATTCTTCGATCATGGCGGCGATGCCAATGCGGGCCGACGATGACGGCGTTTCTACGCGGATAATGCGCGCGGCGAAGCGCACCCGAACCGCGTCAGTCAACGTGATGTGGGGCGGGAAGGTGAGGGTGACTTCGATGCGCGATCCGGCGTCGACCACCCGGTCGAGATAGAAGAAAACTCCGCGCGCGCTGACGTTCTGCGTTTCCGTGAGAAATTCTCCCATGGCGCCATCGCTGAAGCGGATGGCTGCGGGAAGCCGCATGTCGAAGCGTCGCATCGAACGCCGGTCTGCCGACTCTTGTAGCATCGAGCGCCTTTCTGGCTGCAAGGTTAGTCTTCCAGACCGTGGAAGGCTCGGTCTGGAAATCAGCGGAAGACTTGGCTTCAGGTCTCGCGCTGCGCTGCTTCTATCTGCGTGAAATGCCAATTTCCATTATTTATCAGCACTTTGCAACAGCAAAACGTTCCGGGAACTGACTCGGTAAACGCTTGGGTGCTGGTGTGCTCTCCCCGGATTCGAGGAGGGTGAGGGAGGTGTGCACGATACGAGTGCGGACCTGAGCAAAGCAATCGCGCTGCCAGATGTTAAGCGCGGGATTTTACAAAAATTGGGCGCTTTATGAAGTGTGAGCGTTGACCGCGACTTGCCGCAGTGCAAGGCATTGCCGCTGGCAGACCAAACTGTTTCTGTTCTGGCTCACGGTCGGGGGCTTTTTTGGAATGGCGGCGGCATCTTTGGCGGGCACGTTCGGCATCTCACCACGCTTGAAGCGTGGCCGCGCGAGGGTTGCGCGGGTGCGTTCGCTTGACACTGCTATCCGCTGGATGTTTAAGTATTTATTTATTTTTCACCTGAAGCTGGAGACTGTAACTGCCGCTCCGAGACTCCGGGGCCGCGGGACAATTTTGTGCCGTTCTTCATCCCTCTCCACCTGAATTGAATACGTCGGAGGAACTCGTGAGACTGAATCGCCGTGGGTTGGGTACAGGCCTGTTAAGAAGTCGCATCGTGCCGGCCGGGTTGTTGGTGGTGGCCGCCGGGGCGGCGCTTTTGTCGCTGGATCCCCATCCACAGAAGACTTCAGAGGCCTCCCCCTTCCCGCTGCCGACCATGGCGGCGAAACCGTCGCTGGGCACGAAGGCGAAATTCTCGGACTACGCCCACCTCCCCTTGATGTTCGAACCGAACCAGGGACAGACCGCACCGGAAGTGCGGTTCATCGCGCGTGGGGCCGGTTACGGACTGTTTCTGACGGAGAGGGAAGCCGTGCTTTCGCTGTCGACAGGCGCGGCGGGCAAGCCGACGCGGACTGCTGTGCACATGAAGCTTGCGGGTGCGAATGAACGCGTGGCTGTCGAGGGCACCGACCCTCTCCCCGGCAAGAGCAACTACTTTGTTGGCAACGACCCCAGCAAATGGCACCGGAACGTTCCACAGTATGCGCGAGTGCGGTACGCGGAAGTGTATCCGGGAGTCGATCTTGTGTATTACGGCAACCAGGGAAATCTGGAGTACGACTTCCAGGTTGCGCCGGGCGCCAATCCGAAAAAAATTCAGCTCACTTTTGAGGGAACGCGGGATCTGAAACTTGCTGATGGCGACCTCGTGCTGGCGACCGCGGCGGGCGATGTGCGATTGGAAGCTCCGCGCGTTTACCAGGCCGACGGTGCGGTACGGAAACCCGTTGCCGGGAGCTTCGTGCTGTTGGCGGAGGATCGGGTGGGCTTTTCGGTCGGAGCTTATGATCGCAGCAAAACGTTGATCATCGATCCGGCGCTGAATTACTCGAGTTATCTTGGAGGTGCCGGCACCGAGCGGTTGCCGTCGATCGCAGTTGATTCGGCGCTCGACATGTATGTCGCAGGCACGACGAACTCCACGGATTTCCCGGTCACGGATGGCAGCACGTTTAAGACGGGTGCGACCAGCAACATCTTTGTGGCGAAATTTGATCCGACCGGCGCGAACCTGATATTTGCGACTTATCTGGGCGGAACAGGCGCGGATACTAGCGTCGGAGTAGCGGTGGACGCGGCGTTGAACGTGTACCTGGCGGGCACCACGACTTCGACAGATTTTCCGACGTCGCCCAGTGCGTTTCAGGGCACGCCAAAGTCGCGCGGCCTTCCGCACGCCTTCGTTACGCAACTGACCATGAGCGGAGCGCTGCAGTATTCGACCTATCTTTCCGGCACCGGTACTGACACGGCCAGCGGGATGACGCTCGACAACAAGGGCTTTGTGTACGTGATCGGCATCACGGATTCCACCGATTTTCCGCTGGCGCCGGTCGCCGGGACGTTTCAATCGACGTTGCAGGGAGCCAAGGCATTCTTCATCAGTAAAGTGGCTCCCACCAGCACCGGGGCGAACAGCCTGAGTTTCTCGACGTACTTCGGCGGCGGATTCCCGACGACGGGAACCGTAACGGGCGGAGCGATCGCGGTCGATAACAACGCGAACGTGTCGAATATCTACTTAACTGGCGGCACGACGTTCCTGTTTACAGGACAGAACAGCCAGACGGATTTTCCGATCAAGAACGCTTATCAGTCTTGCTTAGGAACGGCACCGGCTCCTCCGCCGCAGACGTGCCCGACCAGCGTTACTCAGTCCGACGCATTCATCGCGAAGCTCAATCCGGGTACGACGACCGGCGTTCAGCTGCTTTACAGCACATACCTGGGCGGAAGCGGAACTGACGTTGGCCTCGGCATTGGACTGGACGCGTCGGGGAATGCTTACATCACGGGATCCACAGATTCGCCAACCTTTCCGCTTGCGAGCGGCACCCAGGGCAACACGATCAAGGGACCGCAACAGGCTCCGGGCGGTGGCCAGGATGCGTTCGTCGCCAAGATCAACAACCCCGCCACTGGTACCGGGACCACGAACGTGCAGTTCACGTACTTCACCTACATCGGTGGTTCGGCCGATGACGTGGGCAACGCGATTGCTGTCGACAACGTTCAGGGCGCGGAAGTTGTGGGAACGACGAAGTCGGCAAATCTGATACAGGCAACGACCCTTCCAGTGGGCAATGCATTCCAAGGGACGCTACACGGCACGCAGGACGCCTTCGTCGCGCGTCTCGATACACTTGGAACGACCTCCACCACCAGCCAGTACGTCTCGTTCCTGGGCGGTTCAGGCTTGGAGACTGGAACCGGTATCGCGATCGACACCGATTCGAACGCCTACGTGACGGGCGAGACGACCTCACCCAATGACTTCCCGAAGTCGGCGCTGCCGTTTCAGAGTGCACTGAAGGGTCCACAGGATGTATTCGTCACCAAGCTCGGACCAAATCTGAGCTTTGACCTCCAGGTGACCAGTCCGAGTTCGAACACCACGAATGCGGGAAACCAGATCGCCTTCAACTACCAGATCAAGAATACGGGCGATACGACGTCGAACGTTGCATTCATCGACAACCTGTCGGGTGGCAGCGGAAGCGCACCGGTCACATTTGTGTCTGCCTCCGTGTCGGGCGGGAGTTGCGCGGCTTCGCCTACCGACAACAAAGTTCTCTGTAGCCTGGGCACGATCAAGGGTGGCGACACCAGTACTGTAACCATCAATCTGTTACCGACCGGCGGCGGGACGGTGGGGAACAGCGGAACGGTTTCGGTCGGATCTTTCACGGCGACCAAGACCGCCACCCCCGTCGTGGTCAACACCTTCAAGCTGACGGCATTGAAGGCGAGCGACACGGTGGTTGCGGGCAATCCAGCCAGCTACCTGATCCAGCTGTCACCTCAATCCCAGTTCACGGCCTCGATTTCGATTGCATGCAGCGCCGGTCTGCCGGCGAGTACGGGGACGGGGGGAGCGGCGGGTTGCACTCCTTCGACGAATCCCGTGACCCTGCAGGGTACAAGTCCGTCGACGGTGACGTTGGTGATCAATACGGTTCCGAGAGTGACGACGACCGCAAGTTCGCAGCCGGGCCGCGGTTTCTTCTACGCGAGTTGGCTACCGATTACCGGGATTGCATTCCTTGGTATCGGCATCGGAAGCCGTTTGCGGCGCGGACGGCGTGTGCTCGGCGGCCTGCTCTTTATTGTCGTCGCGACGCTGATTCTGCTGCAGCCGGCTTGCAGCGGACACAGCAACACTACAACCACAACCGGCACCCCAGCGGGGACCTACACCGTCACGGTCACGGCGAGTTCCGGATCGTTTTCGCAGACGATCCCGATTACGCTGGTAGTTCAATAGCAGTCAGCGGTCTTCAGCGATTCTTCGTTGGTTGTTTGCGCGGATTGGGATGCTTTGTGTCTCCAAGGGTGGGCGATCTGCTGACCTCAGAGACTGAAACCGTTTCGTTTCTGGTGCGGGTTGGGCCCGACTGCAAGTTGGGCCCTTTTTCGATCCCGCTGCGTCCCTTCCTATTCCGCCCGGTATAAGTTCTAGCCATTCCGTCTGGTACAGTTAAGGTCCCTGTTTCCATGAAGCCCGGAGGTCTGCCCAGAATGTTTGAGATGAGGAAGGAACTCATCGCCAGCGACACTGCGGTGCTGCGGTTCGAGGGACGAATCCTGATGGGGAAGCCCTGTCAGGAAATCGACGCGCAGATTGACGAGCTAATTCGCGAGAACGTCGGAAAAGTCGTGCTCGACTTAACCCATGTCGATCGCGTGGACAGTACAGGTTTCGGAACGATTGTCCTGAACTCGGGAAAATTGAAAAAGGCCGGAGGCGAGTTGCGCGTGGCGGGCGCCACCGGCATTGTGCTGGAGATCGCGCACTCCTCGCAGATCCCCCGCATTCTACCTTTTCACGCGACCGTAGAGGACGCTATCGCACACTTCGCCGGTGCGCCAAGAGCCTAGTGCGTGTTTTGGAAGAACTACGGATTTCGCTGTATTGCGAATGAAGGCCTGGAGCAAATAAGTTGGCAACAGACGAAGTGGCGCAGGCCCCACGCCAGGGGAAATGTTGAACGGGAATTCTTCTGACGTGGGGTCTTATTATGTCTGCTAAGCGGTAATCAGAGACTCGAGCCCGACGCGATCCGAAACTACCAGAGTCGCTCCTTCCTGCTCGATGAAGCGCTGCCTCCGGAATCCCGCCATCAAGCGCGTGACGGTTTCGCGAGACGTTCCAATCATCTGTCCAATTTCTTCATGAGTGAGGGGAACCTTCATCCGTTCGGGGTGCTGGCCGCTTCGTTCATCGAGCCAGCCCACCAGCAGGCGGGCCAGTTTTTCGGAGGCGGAACCGGAAAGCATGAGAGTGCGGATCTCGCGGCAGGTGGAGTTGTAATCGCAACTGAGCAGTTGCGTGATCCACAGGGCAAACTCTCCATGCACGCGCATCAAGCGCAGCACGTCGCTCTGCCGGATGAAAGTTACGTCGCAGGGCTGCTGGGCTTCTGCGGTTGCTTCATATTCGCGGCTGCCAATGGTGGACGCGACGCCCAGGGCATCGCCGGCGCGCGCGATGCGCAGGATCAAAGTGCGGCCGTCGCTGGCACAAACCGAAACCTTCACCAGTCCGCGCTGCACAACATAGATTCCGCGGGCCGTCTGGCCTTCACTGAACAGCACGGCGCCGGTCGGATAGTGATTGGTGAGGGTGATCATCTCGAGTTCACGGATCAGTGCGGGGGGCAGGCCGTGGAAAGCCGATCCGGTTACTGGGGGTTTGAACTGCGGTTTGATTGCGGCAGTCGCCATCGTCTTGCCTCCTCGTACAAACCTATAGAAGGCAAGCAGTTGGCCAAGCTCAGGACCGGAGAAGCGTCAAGCGCATATTTGATATAAGTCAAGTATTACAAATAGTTTAGGGCCTGATGAGGCTGCGTGGGCGGGGGATGCCGACGGCTGCTGGGCGGTGCCGGGGTGGGTTATTTCCCACAGTTCTGTGTGATCCCCATCACCATAACGATGTGACCAGACGACATTGCGGGCAGTTTTCGGGTACGTGACGGGGGACACCCGCCGGTTAGGGCAGGCGGACTAGCGGGCGGCGTTTCGGGCAGCGTCTGAGTTTTGCGTCACACTCCTCGAAGGCATGTGTCACGAAAGTCGGTGAGTCGAATCACGGGTTCAGCAGCATGGGTTGTCTTAGACTGGCAGCGGTGTTGTATTGTGCTCTGGGCGGCTTGCTAGTCACCATTGGGTGAAAGACGCCTGGGGCACTCTTAGCGTTGGTCTGAACTATCCACCTGAAAGGAAGGAATCGGTTGGGCTCCGCAACCCGACAAGCGACCGCAATCTTTGCACAACTGCGCTTTAGCTGCTTCCGGTTGGAGATGTTGGTAACGGTGTTTTTCCGGGAGCCAACATGATCAGGGATACGCCGATGATGACGAGCGCAGCGACGCCCACCAGTTCTCCGCGTGCGATCAAATTGCGGTAAGCCTGAACCGCCATCAGCGCCGCGTGGGCAAAGCTCGACCACGCGGTGAAGGCGATCAGGCTGCGATTCGCCGAGGGGTCGCGGGCCGCCAGCAGCAAGAAAATGCCGAGCGTGACATACACGCTGAGCATCATCGCCAAGGCAGGCTCCTGCCCCGCAAAGCTTATTAAGGGATAAACCAGGCCGCAGAAGATTAAGCCCACCACGACCAACACAACCTTCAGCGCACGTTCTCGTCCCATAGTGTGCCCCCTGCTAAATCGTACGAAGCGCAAGAGCGTGTCTAGCCTAAATGTCCAGACTCACGCCGTCGAGGCTCTCGACGATACGACAGTACGAAGAGGCTGCCGAAGTCGGACAGCACGCCGCCCAGATGGGCCATAGAGATTGCCGTCTTCATCGCGCGGACCAACCCGGCCGCGTGATTTTGCGCGCCGCTATGCAACTGTCCCGCGAGTTTAAAACGAAATTCTTGTGCTGACCTGGATCTCGCGTCCTGGGGTCATCGCCATGGTGATGGTGCCGAATTGGGGAGTGTTCACAAAGCGGTTCGGGGTACCAAGATTCACCTTGTTCAGTGCGTTGAAGGCTTCTCCGCGGAATTGGAGACTGGCTCTTTCGCCGAGGCGGAAAGCGCGCGCCAGGGCAAGGTCCAGCGTCTGCAATGGCGGACCGTACACGGAGTTGCGTCCCACGTTGCCGAAGGTGAAGGCCGGAGGTGTGGCGAAGGCTGCGGGATTGAACCACTGGTTGGCGGTGTGTGTGCCGGGCCCGAAGACTGGCTGCCCCGTATAGTTCGCTCGAATGGGATTCTCGCCGAGCACTGTTCCGGAGTTCGCCGTATCGCCGAAGACGGAGATTGTGAGCGGCATTCCGGATTGGACCTGGTAAATCGTCGTGAAGTGCCAGTTTTCAGTCAGGAGGCGTGTCCATTCCGTACGGCGATACGCGGGAATGTCGAAGACGCTGCTTAACGCGAAACGATGGCGGACGTCACAGCCCGGACCCTTTTCGGCGGCCAGGTTGCTGTTGTTCTGTGGGATGGCAGATTCGTCCATGGGTGAGCGGAAATCGGGTGCGTTGGTGAGCGTTTTGGAAAATGTGTAGTTCGCGAGGAAGCTGAGCCCGCGCGCATACCGTCGGCGCATATTGACGTAGCCCGCGTCGTACCAGCTCTGCGCCGTGTCTTCAAGCAGATTGATGGTGCTTACCGGGAATGTCTGGCTCTGTATGACGGCATCGGTACTGCTGGGCGTCAGGACTGTTCCCGGCACGAATGTGAGCGTCTTGAACGGACGACGAGGACCCAGTGGGCCCGGGCCGGGAGGCGCGTTGTTGATCAGGTGCGAGCGCTGTAGATGGAAGCCGCGGGCGCCGAGGTAGCCGACTTCCAACGTGGTATTCGTCCGGAAGGTTTTTTCGATCCTGGCATTCCATTGCTGCACGTATTGCGCCGGGGCATGAGGATCGAAAGCGGTAAAGCTCACCGTGGTTGCGGGCAACGTTCCCGTTCCCAACACGGGCGTGCCAAAATTCAGACCATTAGTAAACAGCGCTGCTGGGGGTGTGAAGTTATCCGCCTGTTGAGTTTCAGGAAAGACGTAAGGCACGTTGTGACGCTGGTTGCACCAGGTGTTCTGATCGACCGGTGTGTAGAAGATCCCATAAGCGGCGTGCAACACTAATCCGGACCGAGGAAGGTTCTTGGCGATGCCGAGGCGCGGCGCGAAATTGTGGCGGTTGGCATACATCAATCCTTTTGGGCGTCCCTGCTGGCCGCCGATGAACACAGAGGGCACACCATCCTGGAAGAGCAGGTTGGTGTTCGTATTGTCCAGATCGTAGAGCGGACTGGTGTACTCGTAGCGCACTCCGAGACTCAGCGTGGTGGTGGGAGTCACCTGCCAACTGTCTTCCGCAAATCCATTCCATCCCCAGTTGCGCAGGTTCATCTGCGGGATTCCAGCCTGGCGCTGCTTCACGGTAGGCAGGCTGAGCAGGAGACTGGCAAATCCGGAGCCGCTGCCGTCATTGAAGCCGAACTGCGTGGTGTAGCCGTTGGTGTACTGGTAAAAGCCGCGATTCTGGAAGAAGCCCCACATTGGCCAGATATAACGGCGGAAGTCGCCGCCGAACCGCATTGCATGATGGCCGCGCTGCCAGGCAAAGGTGTCGCGGAACTCTAGGGTCGTGTCCCAGGCATGCATGGGCGTAGCGGCGAACGTGTCTCCGATGCCGGTGTAACCCTGCGCAGCGAACCAAGGTGAGCCCCAGGCTCCCTGGCCACCGAATCCGATCCCCTGGATGCCCAGTTGCCCGACGATGTCGTTGACGCCGTTGTTCTGGGACGTGCGGTCCATGGAGAGCCGCGAAACTGCTGCCGAAAACGTGTTGAGCTTGTTGCTCGAGAAGACGTGGTTCCAGGAGATGACCGCCTGCTGCGAGAGGTTGTCGAAGTTCGCGCCAAAGCCGGGAAGATTCTCCGTGGTGGCCGTGACTCCGCTGCTGGGAGAAAAGCCGTTCTCGGAACCGAGCGAGTAGCGGCCAAAGAGCATGTCGTTGTTGGAGAAGATGTGGTCGATGCGCGCGGTGCCCTGGTTCTGGAAATGAGTTTCGTTGCGGACATCGAGATAGTTGTTTGAGTCCCGCGCGCCCGACATCATCATCATGTTCGGCTCGGGCAAGTGGGCGAGCAGAAACGCTTCGAGCTTGGGATCGATCCGGTCGGTGGGAATCTGGTTCCCGGGGAACTGGCTTCTGGTGTACGGAAAATTTGAGGGGCCGGTCGGCTTCGTAGGATCGTAGCTGGGGTTGGCGACGGCGGTCGCTGGATCATAGATATTGACGCCGCCCATGCTGAAGTCGCCCGCGATCTCGTCGCGCGTGGGAACGGTGAGCACCTGCGCATCCGCCTGCGAGAGGCGCAATCCCTCGTAGTTCAGGAAGAAGAAGGTCTTCTTCGTTCTTTTGAGCAGCGGTCCGCCGAACGACCCGCCAAAATTATTCTGGACTAGATGGTTGTTGCCCATCGACCCGAAGGTGCTCGCGTCCATGGCGCCATTACGCAGGAATTCGTAGACAGTACCGTGGTATTGGTTCGTGCCCGCGCGCGTGACGATGTTGATCTGCCCGCCACCAGCACCGCCCATGTCGGCTGTGTAGCTGCTGGTTTCGACCTGGAATTCCATCACTGCGTCGGGCGAGGGGCTTAGATTTTGCGTATTGAAGGTGGGGTCAGTATTGGTCGCGCCGTCGAGCAGGAAGAAGTTGGCGTTGGGACGGCTGCCGCCGATCACGATGGCGGAGCGCTGGCCCGGCCGCCAGTAGAGCGGATTCGTCTCCCCGGTTTGCGCGCCGAAGCCGATGTGCGCACCCGGGACCGTGAGTACGAGATCAACCAGCATGCGGCCGTTGAGAGGCAGTTCCTGAATGGACTTCGGCTCAATGACCTCGCCGACGCTGGCGTCGGCCGTGCGCAGAACGTCCGCCAAGCCGGTTACCTGGACACCTTCCTTGACGGTGCCGACTTTGAGGCTGATTTCAATGGCGAGCTTCTGCCCGACTTCCAGGTGCAACGATTGCGTAACGGACGCGAACCCCGGGGCTTCCGTAATCAGTTCATAATCGTCGGGCGAAAGAGCCGGAGCATAAAAGAGGCCTTTGTCGTTCGTGGTGACCACGCGAATCGCACCGGTGCTGAGGGCTTTGAACTGAACCGTGGCTTTTACAACCGGAAGAGCCTGGGAGTCGGTGACGGTGCCCGTGACTCCCGCATAGTTGCTCTGACCAAGAGCGCTCGCGGCAAGCAGCGCGACACTCAGAAGACAACGCAGACCGGCAGGCATTCGCATAAACTCGTTCCCTCTCCAAGGGGGACTTCGAACGAGACCACAGAATTTTTGAATGTCCGAACAGCGGTCTGCAACAATTTGGGACCGCGACCCCGAGTGTCGGCCAGTCTAGTGAGGGAGAGAGAAAACCATCAATAATAGGAAAGTACTAAGGAGCGGCGGCCCAGAGGTTAGGAGTGAAGCAGTGCGTGTACGAGCCTTCTTGTGAGGGGAATCCGATCTGAGACTGAGAACCAAAGCCAAAAGTCTAAAGTGTAGGGCCTACTTTCCTACCCACCCTGCTTCAACTCCGTCAGAACCTGGCGCGCGATTTCCTTCAGCGTCTCAAACACACCGCCGCCCTGGAAGGCGATGGCTTCAATGACTGGCTCGTTCTTGCGGCGGAGTTCCTTCGCCAGGGTTTCCACCGGCAACACATTTGGCAGATCGCGTTTGTTCAACTGCAGGACGTAGGGAATCTTGAAGAAGTCGTAGCCGTGTTCTTTAAGGTTGTCCATCAGGTTGTCGAGCGCTTCGACGTTGGCGTCCATACGCTCTCCCTGGGAGTCGGCGACGAACACGATCCCATCCACGCCGCGCAAGATCAGTTTGCGGCTGGCGTCGTAGAAGACCTGTCCGGGAACGGTGTAGAGGTGAATGCGGGTCTTGAAGCCGCGCACCGAGCCCAGGTCGAGGGGCAGGAAGTCGAAGAACAGCGTTCGCTCGGTTTCAGTCGCGAGCGAGATCATCTTGCCCTTCTGCTGTTCCGCGGTTTTCTGGTAGATGTGCTGCAGATTCGTGGTCTTGCCGCCTAATCCGGCGCCGTAATACACGATCTTGCAGTTGATCTCGCGGGCTGCAAAGTTGATGAAACTCAAGAATTTCCTCGAATGAAGCTATCGCCAAGGCACTCCAACCCGCTGGCGTGCCAACGCGCAAAAATTCTTCCTGGGTACCTGTTGGCCTTTATATCACAAGGCCTTAGGCATGCGGCAGGTTACTCCCGTTACCTTTGGAGGAGCGTTGCCGCCGCGCCTATTTCGTAGAATTGGGCAACGGATAGTACCCGCTCTTGGCGCTGATCTTCAGCCCGGGACGCGCCACCCGCACCTCAATATCCCGATATGTGCTGCTGGGGGTAGCGCGGGTTGTGTATCCCAGCGTGTACTGGTTGCGTGCGTCGCCGGTGGCACGGGCATAGGCAACTTCGATATTGTCGCGGGTGAGTTCGTTGAACACCTCGCCACCAGTCGCCGACGCGTACTTGGGCAGGATGTCCCCGTAGCCGTAATGCGGCAAACGGAACTTCTCCAGCTTGCTGTAGACCGGGAGGGCGGCCGACTCGACGCCGATCGCGTATACCGTGATCTCGCGCGACAGCAGCACCTTGAGGACGTCGCTGTACGAAACCCGGCTGCCGTACTCGCGGCCGTCGCTGATGATGAAAATGATCTTGCGCCGAGCGCGGTCTCGCTTGCCGAGATCCAAAGCTGCCCGCAAGATTGCATCATTCAACACGCGCACGTCTTTGGGAGGAGCGATATTAGGCTGCGCGCCCGGCCGTTCCACGGGGATGCCGTTCACGGTCGGCCCCTGCGGACCGAGTGGACCGTTCATCACCGGCACGCCGTTGTTCCGCCCGCGCTCCAGCTTCATCTGATTGAGGACCGAGGTCAACCTCTGCCCGGGTGTTGAGAAATCTGAAACCTGGCTCACCGTTGTGCTGTACGTGTAAAGCGATACTTCGTCGTACGGACTGAAGGCGCCGGACAACGAGGAGTACGTCTGATTGATCTTCTGCACCGCCGTGTCAGGCATACCCGTGTCCAGAACAATAGCGGCCGACAGCGGGAAGGGATCGCTTGTGAAGAACTTCAGGTCTTGCTTCTTTCCGTCTTCGTAAACGGAGAAGTCATTCGGAAGCAGGCCATCAACCATGTGCCCCGAACCGTCTTTTACAGTCACGGGTACCAGTACGAAGTTTGTGACGACGCGGAAGGTGTAGAGGTCCTCGCGCGTATTCTGATCGCGGGGAGTACTGCCCGGAGGAACCGTGCTTATCGGCGGCATCGGCGGAGCCTTGCCCTCGGCCGCCGCTGGTTGGCTGGCTGAGGATGGCGGCTGACCGGTGGAAGGCGCAGGCTGCTCCGAGTCAGGCTGGGGACGGCTGGGCGGGAGGTTTGCGGGAAACGACGGCACAGGACGCACGGCGGAAGGCGCGTCCGGGATATCCTGTTGACCCGACTGTTTTTGCCCCTGATCCTGCGCCAGGGTGAACGCCGCTGCGACCAGCAGCGCGCCTATTCCGAGTCCCGCGCCCAATCTCTTTCCAGTCCGCTGATCCAAGATGATCTTCTCCCGTGCAGGCAACCGTCTCTAATGAGAGATGCTCAAAGCCTTTAGATTGGTGCATCTAACCTTACAGGAATAGACTAACAAAGTCCCACGAGAACCGCCGGATGCCAAAAACTCAAAAGCTCTACCTCTTTCTTTCTCTCCTGTTTTGTTTGGCGACGGTTTCGGCTGCCGTCGCGCAGGATTCTACTCCCGTCCTGCGTGATCAAACGAAGAGCCAGAATGACGATCAATCCGTGGAGACTCTGAAGGTCCAGGTCAACGTGGTGCAATTGTTTTTCAACGTGAAAGACAAGAAGGGCGCACTGATTCCCAGCCAGACCAAGGACGATTTCGAGCTCTTTGAAGACGGCAAGCCGCAAACCATCAAGTACTTCACCGCCGAAAGCAATCTGCCGCTGACCCTGGGCATTCTAATCGACACCAGCGGCAGCCAGATGCGCGTGCTCGACATGGAAAAGGAAGTGGGGGGAGCGTTTCTGAACGATATCCTGCGCGAGAAAGACGAAGCCTTCCTGATCAGCTTCGATGTGAACGTGGACCTGTTGCAGGACTTCACCAACGACGTGCGTCGGCTCAAGGAAGCAATGAACAAAACCAGGATCAACGCCGGACACGGCGGCGGCATTCCTGGCCTGGGCGGCGGCCCGGTGCCTTCCAGCAATCCCCGCGGCACACTGCTGTACGACGCCGTGTATCTGGCCGCCCATGACCAGTTGGCCCATGAAGTCGGCCGCAAAGCCATGATCCTGCTTACCGACGGGGAAGATCAGGGCAGCCAACTGCACGTCCGCGACGCCATTGAGGCCGCCCAGAAATCCGACGCGATCTGCTATGTGTTGATGATTGCAGATCGTGGTTTTTACGGCGGCATGGGCTATTCGGGCGACTCCGAAATGAAGAAACTCGCTGCCGAGACCGGCGGACGGGTCATCGACGTGGGCAACAAGATGGACAAACTCAAAGACGCCTTCGACCAGATCGCGAAGGAACTGCGCAGCCAGTACAACGTCGGCTACACGCCGCTCAACAACAAGCAGGACGGCACGTTCCGCAAAATCGAGCTCCGCTCCAAACAGGGATACAAGATCCAGACGCGCAGCGGTTATTACGCCATCGCCCACAACAAGGACTGAACCGCTCTGCCTTCGCGGATGATTAGCCGGCCGGCTAGCCAACCGAGCCGCGAAGCGGCGGCAGCATAAAGCCCGGGGTCAGCGGAGCGGCACTGCCAAAGTCCTGTAGAGACGACAGACTCAACACTTTTCCATCGCGTCGGGGCCTAATTATCGTGCTCCGGCGTACCACTCCCGCCACGCGCTCGCACTCTCCCCAAGATTTTTCCCGGAAATATCCCGCAACGCATGCAATGCCCAGGCGTGCTGCGCGGCGCTCAGGGTCGAATCGTCCAACCAGCCCACAAAGCTGGCGGCCGCCGTGATCCGCTGTTCGTGGGTATACATTCCCGACTCCGCCAGCGAACACGCCGCCCGCTCTTGGACCACCGGCGATGCATCATTCCGAAACCGGTCCAACAGGACCGGGATCGTTTCCTCGGTTCCCACCAACGCCAGCGCATTGACCGCGGCCGCCCGCACATTTGCGTCGGAATCCGCTAAATATTCCCCGATGAGCTTCGTGGCCTGTTCCGCGTTGACCCCATGATTGCCCAACGCACCCAGCATCCACAGCCCCCAGACGCGGTAGGTGGGATTACGCACGGAATTTCTGGCCATTTGGAATCCGGCGTCATCGACGGTGACGCCATCCAGCGCCATCTCAGCTCGCAGTGCCGCCTCACGAACATGCCGATCCGGGGCATTCAGCATGACCCCAACGGATTCCTCCGACTTCGGCGTGCGTCGCGTCGTGCCTGTCCATCCCGGGGATTGCTCGAGCACCTGGTCCGCAACTCCAGCTTCCCCGGCAGCGGATCGCTGAAGCAGTTGTTCCGCTTCCGACTGCATTGCCGGATTGAATGGCGAACCCGATGTGGCCCGCGCAGATCCCTTCCGCGTACTTCCATCGAAGGCCTGCTTGCTGATGAAGTTTCGACCGACGATTGCAAACCCGATGGCGGCCCCCAAAGCGATGGCCAACGCGCGTGCGCCAGCAGCGCCGGAAGGCCCGGACCCAGTAGGAGCCGCCAGGCCGGGGTGGGCTGGAGTATCGGAGGTTGCTGAAGGAAGATAGGTCGAAGCTTTCTCGATCTCCGCCAGCGTCCGGATCACGTCCTCATCAGCCGGTTTGACGTCGTCCTCGGGCCGGGGCGAGTGCCATTCGCGACGCGGACGCCATGGTTCAAAGCCCATGCCGCAAAGCGTAGGTCACCCTCGGGGGCGTCACAAGTTACCGGAGTACGAACCGGAGTTACGCCGTAGGTCGCAGTGGTGAACGCCGCTGATGCGGCCTCGATTCGGATGCATCGGGCAAAGCTTTCGAAGCGGTCCACGATTCGGGGGCTTTCGGGAAGGAAAAAGAATGGTTTTCGACGGTTTCGCTCTTCATGCGCGGAGGCTGCAAATCCCATCGACAGAATACGCAGCGGGTCGATGGAGTGTAGACCACGCGACCATAAGCCACGCACGCGTCATTGGGACAAAACTTCATGAACGCAAACTAACACGAACTTGAAGGTGGAGCGTGCTCTTTTTTCTCTACCGCCGATTCGTTTTTCGTGTCCTTCATATTCATATTCCCGAAATCATGGTCATCCTCGGCGAAGCGAAAGCCTGCCCTGGGCGGCAGTCGAAAACCTCGCGTGACCTACCCGCGATCCCTGACCCGTCGCACAAACTTCAGCCCCGACCATACCTCCGACACGGCGCACACCTTCACGTCGACCAGACCAGCCTCCAGCCCGATCCTGCGCACGTCGTTTTCATTCATGTCGGTCGCAACCCCCGATGCCTTCTTCGGCCACGACACCCAGAGCATTCCCGCAGGCGCCAACTGTTTTGCGAGACGCACAAACGACCTGGTCAACTCAGACTGCTGCTTCTCGAAGATCATGGCGAAATCAAGCGGGCCGTGTCCGTCTTTCGCCAGAGAGCATGCCGACAACGCATCCCGCAGCTCGGCCTTCAGGTCTGCCGGAAGTCCGACGAACGTCACGCGGAAATTTTCTTTGAGGCCTAGCTTCTTGGGAAGAGGAGTGCCCGAATATCCCGGCATCGACTACTGAGCCGGAGCGAAATAGCCGCGGCGGGACCGCACGTGCAGGTTCTTGTGCTCGGACGCCACAATTTCAATCGTGCGATATCGCCCGTCTGCCCGGAAGTCCGCCGGTTTGTACGATACGGCGTACTGGCTGCGCAGTTCGTCCTGAATTTCCGAGAACGCGTTGGCCACATCGCGCAGTTGAAAAGGGAAGAACGCTCGCCCGCCGGTGGTGTCGGCAATTCGTTCCAGCACCTTGTCGCCGCTCTTCTTCATGCCGGAAATGTTGGTGCTGATGGTGTAGACGATGACCTCCGCGCGCTGCGCCATTTCAATCGCCTCTTCGCGGGTAACGTGGCTCTGGTTGTCATCGCCGTCGCTAAGCAGAACGATGGCGCGCCGGAGCGGCCCGCTGCGCGGTGCCTTGAGCAACTTGTCGCGGCACGCATAGTAGAGAGCGTCGTACATGGCGGTGCCCCCGCCCGGCCGCAGGAGGCGCACACCGCGCGACAAACTCTCCGTGTTGTCGGTGAAATCCTGCGTTACTTCAGGAGTGACATCGAAGCCCACGACAAACGCCGTGTCATACTTCGGACGAATCGTCTGGTTCAAAAACTCAATCGCCGATTCCTGCTCAAACTTGAACCGGTCACGCACTGAGTTGCTGGCGTCCACCAGCAAGCCGACCTGCAAAGGCAGATCGGTCTGATTGCGGAAGTCCTTCACCTCTTCCGCAGGCTTGGCATCGTCGATGACCTTGAAATCTTTCTTGCTGAGGTCTTTCACGTAACGCCCGTGCTTGTCGGTGACCGTGAAAACCACGTTGACCTCGTTGACGGTCTTGCGAATCGTTGTGACCGAGTCGTCATCCGGCGTAGAGCTCTGCTGCCCTGCAACTGCCGGCGCCGCCGCCTTGGCATCAGCGGTCGAAGAAGGGACGGACGAAGGTGTTGCCGCCGGCGGTGCTGTTTGACCGGAGGCTTGGGGCTGAATCGAAGCGGAAGGTTGCCCTTGACCGGTAACGCCCGGGGGATTCGCCGCCTGCGCAACGGCCATCGCCGCGCAGGCCAGGGCGGTTACGAGTAAGAAGAGAAGACGCCGTACCATTGTCATCATTATATCTCTCGAGCAACCTGCCACTCCCCTCAATTTGTCATCCTGAGCGAAGCGAAGGAGCTATGCAATGGTGCGCGGCACCACCAGAATGAACAACGCCGCAGAGCCCCAAACAACTTCCGCACTGCCGCTTTGCGTTCCCTGCGGTCGTTCTCCGCGCCCTCTGCGGGTTAAGTCTTTCTAACCCCGATCTCCTGCAGAAACCCCGCCAGTTCTCCTGGCAACTCCCGGGAAAAAGACAGCGCCTGTCCGGTTCGCGGATGCCGAAACTCCAGCGCCCCGGCGTGCAGAAAATTCCGCTCCAGCCCGGTCGTCCTCGTACGTCCCTTCACCTGAACTGGCGCCCCATATGTCGTATCGCCCACCACCGGATGCCCAAGCGACGCTAGGTGCACCCGGATCTGATGCGTCCGCCCGGTGTCGATCTTTACCTCGAGCAGACTGAACTTGCCGAACGGCGACTCGATCCGCCGCTGCACCCGGTAGTGCGTGATGGCCTCGCGTCCGCCCGTTCCCCGCGTTGTCATGCGCACGCGCCGCACGCTGTCGCGGCTGATGCTCTTGTCGATCGTCCCCTGGTCGGCCTTGACGAATCCGTGCACCAGCGCGATGTAAGTCTTCTTCACAAGCCGCTTGGCGAATTGCGCCGCCAGCTTGCGATGGGTCTCATCATTCTTGGCCACTACGATCAGGCCACTGGTCTCCTTATCCAGACGATGCACGATCCCCGGCCGCGAATCGCCGCCGACTTCGGAAAGTTGGCCGAAGCGATGAAGCAAGGCATTGACCAGCGTCCCGCGATTGCGCGCATCTTCGGTCGCCCCCGCTCCAGCATGCACCATCATCCCAGCCGGCTTGTTGATGACTGCCAGGTCTGCGTCTTCATAAACAATGTCGAGGGGGATATCTTCCGGAGTTGCGCGCAGGGGTTCAAGCTTGGCGGGCCCGAGAACATTGATCTCCTCCCCGCCACGCAACCGCAGCGAAGCCTTGCCTGCTTTTCCATCCACCAGCACGAGACTTTGCTCGATCAGTTTCTGCACGCGCGCCCGGCTGACATCAGACAGCTTCGCGACCAGAAATTGATCCAGACGAGTCCCAGCCTCGTCTGCTGTTGCGGAGAAAGCAGAAGGAAACGAATTCACCATGAAGAGAAAAGTCTAGCGCATGAGCCAAGTCGCGCAGCGACGCCAGAAGCTAGCCCGCACGTAAGTGCGGGGTCCACAACACAAAATCCCATCCAGTCCCTTCAGCGACGGCACTCTCTAGGCCTGCACCGCGACCGACTTCCGCACCCCGCCCTTCAGGAACCAGATCACGCCGCCTACCACCACCAGGCCGATCGCGATCAATTGCGTGCCGCTCATGAATCCGCCGAACACCGAACCGCGTCCGGGATCGCCGCGCAGGAATTCCAGGAAGAAGCGCGCCACGCCGTAGAGAATCAGATAGGCCCCAAATACCTGGCCATCGAATTTTTTCCGCTTCAGCATCCACATCAGCAAGAAGAAATTTGCCAACTCCACGGCAGACTCAAACAACTGCGTCGGCTCAAGAGCTTCGTTTAGAGGAGTCCCCACCAGATCGTGGGCGACGGGGTTTGTGAAGGTCACTCCCCACCACGCATGCGTCGGCTTCCCAAAGCAACATCCTGCCGCGAAGCATCCCACGCGCCCGATGGCGTGTCCCAGCGCAAGGCCGGGTGCGAAGGCATCGCAGGTCGCAAGCGGCGGCATATGATTTCGGCGGATGTACCAGGCCGCGGCTACGAGTGCTGCAATCAGTCCGCCGGAAAACACGCCCCCCGCTTGCAGCGTACTGATGCTGAAAATGTCGGTCCAGCGCGGGTAGGTGTTCCAGTCATAGATGACGTAGAGAACTTTCGCGCCGACGATCCCGCACAGCACGACCAGGATTCCCAAGTTCCACGCCTTGTCCGGGTCAATGCCTTGCCGCGCAGAATTGCGAACACTGATCCACAAGCCGAGCAGCACGCCGGTGGCAACCAGCAAGCCATACGTCGGCAGAAAAAATCGCCCTATGTGAAAGAGTTGGGGATACACGTTTAATTGGATGCGCGAAAAAGAAATTTGTTCAATTCCAGTCTATCAGGAGGAAACTCAAATGGACGCGATCTGACGAGAGCAGGAAGCTGATGACTGAAGACAAGCGATTGACGACTGAAGTAAAAGCCGACCCGCTGAGCCGTGCGGTGGGCCGAGAATGAACCCGTCCTAGACGGTGGGAACCTGCCGAGACCCTTTAGGCATCTCCGCATGGCGGAGCATCGCACACCGGATCATATTTTCGAGTCAAGTCCCCGTTCATTCGGTGTTGGTTCAAAAATCGGTGACCACCTCACCAACGCCGCAGGCCGGCTTTCAGGATTGGATGCTAGGCAAAGCTTGAGAGTTTCGCAAGTCCCGGACGGTAAAAAGTTGGCACTTGGTTTGCCCGCACTTCCGAACGTGACCTTGACTTTTCGTCGCTACCTGGAGTTTGTTTTCCTGACCTCCGGGCAGACCGCAACAACGGGAAGGGCACGAGTTTACTCGTGCCACCACTTGCCCTAAAAATGCACTTCAGCGCCTGAGGCGAGCTTTACCAACGCAAAGGCCACCAAAAAGAAAAAGCCGCCAAAGGCGGCTTGCTTTCTAACCCCATAATTTCTACCCAGCTTTCGCGCCCGCGCGGTCCTCTTCCAGGACGTCGTCCAGCGCGCGCGCCATCCGATGGGCCCGTTGTACGATCGCCGAAGATCCTACGTGGCTGTTCCGCTTCAGTAAATGAAATTCGTCGGCGATATTCAACGCCGCCAGCACCGCCAAGCGTACGGTATCGATCGTATTCGTCTGCTCGGCCACCGCGCGCATCTTCGCGTCCACATACTCGGCGAGTTTCAAGATGTATTCTGGATCCGATCCCCGCAGGTTGTAGCCCTGATCGAAGATCTCCACGCGCACGCTGGAGTTGCTCGCGTCCTTGGTTGGATTCTGCCGCGTAGCCGTTGCCATAACTGGGGTTGCTCCTCTCGTCCGCCGGTTCGAAAGCTAGCTGGCGACCTGCTCTTCGCCTGCCGCATCGATCTGCTGCATCATCTTTTCCACCCGGCGGCGCACTTCTTCGCGATCCTTGCGCAACTGTACGGCCTCGCGGCGCAGTGACTCGGCTTCTTCTTCGCGCTCCCGCAATTGCTGCCGAAGCCGCTGCACGTCCCGCTCCGCCGAAGCTTTCGCTTCGCGCGCAGCCTTGTACATCTCAATAGTGCGATAAACCTTGTCTTCCAGCGCCTGGAAATCGTCGGAGGGAACCTCAGCAGATACCTCGTCCACCGCTTTTAGGGCCATGACTCACTTCTTCCCGAGAGAAAAATTATCGAACTTCTTCGCAGTATACCCCAGAACAACCCGTGTGAAACGGAAGTGTGAAGGCCCGTTTGGGGCGGACACTCCTGTCCGCGAAACCCGATGCTGTGCAAACTGTCAGTGGCCTTCCGCCTCAGTCTCCAATGCACTTCTCAACAAAGCGAACCCGTTCCTCGACACTCGCCCGCGGCATTTCGACCAACTCGTATCCATAACTGGTATAGGTCGATGCCAGCGCCTCATACGTCCGCACCGCCTCTGCGAAATCCTGCTTTCGCTCGCGGTCTGCTGGAAAATGTCTTCCCAGGGCGGTGCAAGGAATACGCGGGGATAGTAGCGGAAAAGCTTCACAGCCCTTTCCACGTGCTCCGGAACCGAAAGCTTCATCAATCGCAAATACCCGGCAACATCCGGTACGCCGCGGTCGAAGAAAACACGTCCCGCCAATTGCTCTGCGATGTGGTACGAGCGCATCTCCCAGGTGAGCATGTGCTCGGCAAATGCTGCGGGATCGCTCCCAGGCAGCGCGCGACCGCCAATCGCGACCTGATCCTGGATGATGCCGCGCCCGGCTTCTAGTGATCGCGCGAAGCCCACCTGCTCTAGGGCGTCAACCAGCGTGCTCTTGCCCGATCCTGGCCCGCCGGTGATGACAAAGAAGCGTTCCTGATTCTCAACCACCTTGCGTTGTTCTTCCTCAACTCTGTGACGTTAGCGTCCGCAAGCGTTTTGCGGCCTCGTCGAGCGTCTCATCCCGTTTGCAGAAGGCAAACCGTACTTGCTGCGCTCCATCTTTCGGATCGCGATAGAAACTCGAGCCCGGAACCGCCGCCACGCCAATCTCACTGACCAGATACTTCGTGAACGCCAGATCGTCCGTGTAACCGAACCTGCTGATGTCGGTCATCACGTAGTACGCGCCACGTGGAAGGAAGCAACGGAATCCGGCTTCCTCAAGCGCCGGGACCAGCCGGTCGCGCCGCTTGCGATATCCTTGGGCGAGGTTCACGTAGTAACTCCCTGGCAAGCTCAACGCCGAAGCGCCCGCCTCCTGCAGGGGAGCCGGCGCCCCCACGGTCAGGAAGTCATGCACTTTGCGGATCGCGTCCGTGATGTGCGGCGGGGCGATGGTCCATCCAACGCGCCATCCGGTTACGCTGTACGTCTTCGACATGCCGTTGATGGTGATGGTGCGCTCCTCCATCCCGTCGAGCGCGGCCATCGAAATGTGCTTCGTCCCGTCGTACAAGATGTGTTCGTAGATTTCATCCGTGATCGCGAGCACGTCGAACTCAACGCATAAGTCGCGAATCAACTCCAGTTCGGTGCGCGTGAACACCTTGCCCGTCGGATTGTTGGGCGTGTTTACGATGATCGCCTTCGTATGCTTGTGGAACGCAGACCGAAGTTCGCGCTCATCGAAGGTCCACTCGCCGCCCGCCGCGGACGGCGGTCTCAGCTTCACGAAGCGCGGTTTCGCTCCGCTCAGAATCGAATCGGGCCCGTAGTTTTCGTAGTAGGGCTCGAAGATGACCACTTCATCGCCCGGGTTGCAGACGGCCATCAGCGTCGAGATCATCGCCTCGGTCGATCCGCAACAGACCGTCACCTGCTTCTCGGGGTCGACCGCCACACCCTGCCAGGCTTGCATCTGCCGCGCAATCGCGCCACGCAAGCTTTTTGCTCCCCACGTGATCGCGTACTGATTCACGTCGGCGCTGATCGCATTCTGCGCCGCTTTCTTGATTTCTGCCGGCGCCGCAAAATCCGGAAATCCTTGCGCCAGGTTGATGGCCCCATGCACCATCGCCTGCCGCGTCATTTCGCGAATCACCGACTCGGTAAAGTGCGAAACCCGGTCGCTCAGAAAGTGTTTCTGCCGCGTGGCCACCTCAGTCATAATTGCGCCAGACTAGCACAGCGATACGGCGAAGGCAGGATGTCAGTATCCGAAGCTTAAAAAATTTAAAATTCAAAATCGCAAGCCTGCCATCTGAAATCAGAAATCGCAAATCTGAAATTACGCCCGTGTCGCTTCCTCCCCCTTTCCCCCAGTGGTTAGTAAGATTTACCGCTTTCTCCACATTCTCTTTCGCAGATCCGGCCAGAACTCCGCCAAGGCGTTCCCCGACATCCTCCCCACGACCCCAAACACGCACCGCACCAAAGCGTCCCCGGCGCCGCTTTCACTACGTTCGCGCCAAGTATTCGACAGGAAGTTGTTTCCCACATTCCCCGCGAACCGGGCGTACGCCGGATGCCACGTTCCATCGCGATGCGGCGCCGTGAACGTTGTCACGATCACATACTTCAACCGCGTGCCGAACCCACGTCGCGGGGAGGGAAAGTATCGCGGATCCTCTCCCCAAAGCGCTCCCAGGCTTGCTTCCATGGCGTTGCCCGTCGACACGCCCGTCAATCGCATCCCGTAGCGCTTTCCGAAGCCGTCCCAATGCGGCCCATATTCCTTCGGGCGGTTGACCGCGGTGCCGAAACCCGCGCTGATGGGTCCACCGGCCAGCAGGTTGATCGGCCCGGCCGTCGATACCGCGAACCATTGCACGCGATCTTTCCCTTCAGGCGGTTGATAGTTCACGATTCTGTCAGTCCGTATGAATTCCGACGGCGAGCTACGAACGCCGCCGTCTTGCGCCAAGACAGGCAGCACCCACAGAAGTGGCGCCGCGAGCCACAACTTCATGATTTCCTCCATTTCGTGTGGAGCGCCCTTGAGACGCAATGCTGCCATCCGGTGTTGCATTGCGCTTGGGCTTCTTAGAAATAGTCCCGTAATTCGGCCTGCCAAAGAAAAGCGCGGCCCGGAGAAGAGCCGCGCTTCTGGAATACAATCTATACTTCCACTATAACATTTGGCTAATGGTAATTGTAGCACCTTTGCAAGAAATTATATTTGCCATTCCTGCATAGAGTTAACGCTGTATACCGGCTTCTGGGCTCTGGACAACTGTTCAACGGGAATTGTTCAGAAATGGCTGCGCGGACACCACAATTCACCATTGTTTCTGGCCCGATCGAGTAGTTTCCTCCCAAAATCACCCGAATTTTCGTACCCGACGGCCTCTCAAAACTTACAGAGAAGACAGGACGTTGTTTCGCGCGACCGGATCATCCCATGAGGCGTGACAACCAAACCCCAAGTCGAAGCTGTAGCCGAACGAATGGCGCAAGGCAAGCCCGTGCGCAATACGATCTTGCTGCGCCTCCCTGACACCGAATTTGAGGCGCTGCTTCCTCATCTGCATTTCGTGCCGCTCGAACTTTCTGCCTGTCTACAGCGAGAGAACGAGTGTATCGACACCGTGTATTTCATGAATCGCGGTATCGCGTCGATGCTGGTTGAAACCGACGACGGCCGCAGTGTCGAAGTCGGTGTCTCCGGACGCGAGGACATGATCGGCTTGCCGCTTGCCGCCGGCATAGACAGTTATCCGCACAGTGTGATTGTGCAGGTGCCGGGCGACGGGTTTTATGTGGAGGCGGTCGTCATGCGCAAAGCGATCCAGTCGCTGCCCGAGCTGCGCCGCATGCTGGTTCGGCAACTCGGCATCCGCTCGGTCCAATATGCGCAAAATGCGGCCTGCAACCGTCTCCACAACGTCCGGCAACGGCTCGCCCGGTGGTTGCTGGTAACGCTCGACCGGATCGATTCCGACCGGATTACGACCACGCACGATTTTCTGTCCAAGATGATCGGCACCGACCGGCCCACCGTCAGCGTGGCCATCGGCGATCTGGAACGGGACGGCACAATCCTGCGCAACCGCGGATCGATTTTCGTGGTGAATCGCCCTCTGCTCGAGCAGCAGTCGTGCAAATGCTATGCGACCTTCAAACGGTTCAACACTGAACTCGGCCTCGTAAGGTAGGCGTTTGTCCGTAGGGAAAGCCACCGACTTGCCTTGAAATTTCACGGTAGGCTAACTTCATGCAAGTGGAGTCAAACCCTTTCCCACCGGAGAAACCCCCCGTCATGGCAGATAGTGATGAGCGCTGGAGGCAGTTGTGTGCTCAAGCCGCTGTGGAGCAAGACCCTCAGAAACTTATGGAGTTGGTAAGAGAAATCAGCCGACTCCTGGACGAAAAACAGGGACGATTGACCGTTGAGCGCGATCCGCCGCAACCAGAAGGCGGAAAGCCTCCCACAAAATAAGCAACCACTCGGCACCCATCCCGCCGAAATTGTTCAGCCCGTAACTCCAACAAAATGACGTAAATGTCGCACTGGCTGCGCGTCACCCTGCGTGTGTGGCGCGCACAAGCCTGTACCGACTGCCCTGCTTACTGTCCTCTCATGCTTCCAGAGGCGTTTCCGACTTGCGCAATTCACCGGCCACGGTTTCCATCTGCCGCATCGCCCGCAGGTGGTTGCGTCCGGCAATCTTCAGGACGTCGTCGTCGGAATACTTCCGCCGCAGCAACTCGGCAAACAGGTAGGGATAGCACGTCACATCATCGAGGCCTTCTGCCATGGACTTGTTGCTGGCGTCATAAAAATCCGCGCCAATGCCGACGTGATCAACGCCCGCGACTTCGCGCAGATGGTCAATGTGGTCGGCAACCTCGGCCAAGGTGGCCCGCGGCTGCGGATGCTTGGCTTCCCAGTCCTTGATCGATTTCTGCAACGTCTCTTCATCTGGAGCGCGCGGATGAAGTTCGCGCAGGGCTGCGGTGTGCTCCTGCTGCCAGGCCAGACATCGTGGCGAAATGAATTCGTTGATGAAGTTGGCGTGCACGACGCCGCCATTTGCCGGAAGCTTCTTCAACACGTCATCGGGCACATTGCGCGGATGAGCATTCACGGCAAACGAGCTGGAATGCGAGAAGATCACGGGGGCCCGGGTGACGCCGAGCGCATCGCGCATGCTGTCGGCGCTCACGTGGGACAAATCCACGAACATGCCAAGCCGGTTCATCTCACGAACAACTTGTTTGCCGAATGCGGTCAACCCGTAGTGCTCGGGACGGTCGGTCGCCGAGTCCGCCCAATCGATGTTGTCCCAATGCGTCAGCGTCATGTAGCGCGCGCCCAGATCATAGAAGATGCGCAGGGAAGCGGCCGAGTTCTCGATCATGTGTCCGCCCTCGACGCCCATCAGGCAAGCGATGCGCCCCGCCTTGTGAATGCGCGCGATGTCGTCCGCGGTGCGCGCCTGCTCGAAATCGGCCTGGCTCCGAATCAGCCGCAGCGCAATATCGAACTCCCGCATGGCTTCGTGCAAGGACGTGTGCGTCTTCTGGGTTGCCGACTCGACAAACACCGACCAGTACTGAGCGCCAACGCCTCCCTCGCGAAGGCGGGGAATGTCTGCGCACAGCTTGGGCTGTACTTTGCTGAGGTCATACTTCGTCAGATCACCCTTGAGCTCGAGCAGCATGGAGGGAAGATCGTTATGCGTCTCGACGAACGGAGCCTGGCGAAGCAAGTTGCGAGCGCGATCGACCAGGGAGGGATCGGTAGATTGAGTTTGCGGCCTCCATCCTGGTGCTATAGGCGATGCCAGCGCGTGTTTTGCAAGTGTACCCTGCAGCAGACCCGAAACAGCTACGGCACTCACTCCACCCACGAAGCTTCGTCGCGATAGCACTTAATACCTCCTTCGTCCCGGCGGGGAGTATATCGGATAAGGATCTCTCGAAGACCCAGGCGAGATTGACTGGGTAGGGACGGGCGCATCTGCAACCCAGAGTTCTTCAAATGAAACGATGGAGCGGCGGGCGTCCGCGCCCGCCGTTGCCGGTAAGAGGTCGGCGCTACAAGCAAAGGCCTACGAGGAACTACGCAACGCGCCGCCCAGCACTTCGAGACTCTTGATGATCTGTCCCGACCACTCCGCCACCTCTTCCTCGCGCAGAGTCCGCTCATTCGACTGGAACACGGCGCGCAGCAGGATCGAGTACTTGCCGGCGGGCACGCTGCCCCCTCGAAAGACCTCGGCGGGCGTGAAGCTGCGCAACTCGTTCAGCTTCAGTTTCGCAACGGCTTGCTCGATCTGCTCGTAGGTCACCTCGTCTGCGAACACAAACGAGAAGTCTCGTTCCACTGCCGGAAACCGTGGCAAGGTCTGATAGCGCGGCTCTCGCAAGGTATGTTCGTAGAGAGGATCCAGAAAGAATTCCGCCACAAAAACTTCCTGCTTCAACTTGCGGGCGGCGGCCACGTCCGGATGCAACTGCCCGAACTGCGCGACCACGCTGCCATCGAGCACGGCCCGCGCCGAGCGTCCGGGATGATAGTAGGCAGCCGCGTCAGTATCGTAGTGGAGCTTTTCCGCGGCAAATGCCGAGAGCACATCCTCCACATCGCCCTTGAGGTCGTAGAACGTCAAGGGGCGCGCTTCGGCAGGCCGGTTTACGTTCAGCGGCACAGCTTGGCCCGTCGACGCCAGGCATACGTGCTTCGGCTCGATCGAATTCGCACCGTCGGCTTCGTAGACGTGGCCGGCTTCAAACAGCCGCACGCTATCGTTTCCGCGATTCAGATTAAACGCCACCATGTCGAGCATGCCCGGCACGAGCGACGTGCGCATGGCAGAAGCCTCGTCGCTCAGCGGATTCGCGAGCGTCATCGTGGCCTTGGAAGAGAAACGCTTCGCGTCTTCCGACGAGATAAACGTCAGCGACACGGCCTCGTCGTAGCCAAGCGCGAGCAGGGAACTGCGCACCTTCACGTCCTTGTGCGCATCGGGCAGTTCGATCACGGCGCCGGCGAATGCGGGCAGCGTGTTGGGGAAGCGATCGTAGCCGTGCAGGCGAGCGATTTCTTCGATGATGTCGATCTCGCGCTCCACATCGAGACGCCACGACGGGACCTGCACCTCAAATTCTTCATTTTCCTGCCGGCCGGGCGTGGCTTCAAAACCAAGCCGCGAAAGAATGCGCAGCACTTCCTCAGCACTGAGGCTCTTGCCCAGAATTCGGTGGACCTCGGAGATATTGAGAACGATGGGCGCCTGGTCGCGCCGGCCCACCACCACATCGATCGCGTCGCCCACCAGCGTTCCGCCCGCCGAATTCAGGAGCAGCTCGGCCACGCGGTTGGTGGAGACGAGAGTCGATTCATAGTCCGCGCCGCGTTCGAAGCGGTGCGAGGCGTCGGTGTGCAGCCCATGGCGCTTCGACATCTTCCGGACGGTGGCCGGATCCCACCAAGCCGACTCGATCAGGATGTTTCGGGTGCGGTCGGTGATCATGGTGTCGTATCCACCCATGACGCCCGCGAGGCCGACCGGTTTCTTCGCGTCACACACAACGAGATCTTCGGGGGTAAGCTTGCGCTCCACGCCGTCGAGAGTCTTGAGCGTCTCGCCCGCGCGTGCAAAGCGCACGACGATGCGCCGGCCTTCGAGCAAGTCAAGATCGAAAACGTGCGTGGGCTTGCCGCTTTCCCACAGAACATAGTTGGTGGCGTCGACCGCGTTGTTGATGGGCCGCTGATCGAGCAAACCGAGCCGCTGCGCGATCTTGGCCGGAGAAGCCTTGATGGTTACATCTCGCACCACGCGCGCCGTGAAACGAGGGCAGAAGCGGCCGTCCTCGACCGTGATGATGACGCCTGCAAGGTCGGTGAACGGCGGCAGCTTGGCAGCGTACGCTTTGAGTGCGACGTCGTAGAAGGCAGAAGCCTCGCGCGCCACGCCGTAGTGATTCATCGCGTCGGGGCGGTTGGTGCCGATCTCCATCTCGAACACGGTCGAGTCGCCCTCGCCCGAAATGCCTTCGACCGCAATGCCGATCGAGGTCAGATCGCGCGCAAGGGTAGTGTTGTCAACCTTGAGGTCAACGAAGTCGCGAATCCATGTGGGAGAAAGTTTCATGAGAGCTGCTTCGAGCTACGAGCTTCGAGCGATGAGCAAACAGAGACACGCAGATCGCGCTGTGATTGCCCCTGGCTCGAAGCTCGCAGCTCGAAGCTCCTATCCAAACTGCTTCAAAAACCGCACATCCCCCTGAAAGAACAGCTGAATGTCGTCGACCCCATACTTCAAGATCGCGATGCGGTCGGCGCCCATGCCAAACGCGAAGCCGGAGACTTTCTTGGGGTCGTAGCCGTTGTGCTTTACGAACTCGAACACGTTGGGGTCGACCATGCCGCAACCCAGAATTTCGATCCAGCCTGTCATCTTGCAAGGCCGGCACGGGTCACTGCCCCGTTTACCGCTTCCGCCGCAGATGAAGCAACTTACCATCATTTCCGCGCTGGGCTCGGTAAAGGGGAAGAAGGATGGACGGAACTGCGTCTTCACGCTCGAGCCGAACAGCGCTTTCATGGCGTGATCGAGCGTGCCCTTCAGATCGCCGAACGTGATGTTCGTATCGACGGCGAGGCCTTCGATCTGATGAAACATCGGCGAGTGGCTCGCGTCGGGAGGATCGTTGCGGTAGACCTTGCCCGGAATCACGATGCGCAGCGGCGGTTTCAGCCGCTCCATGGTGCGAATCTGTACCGGCGATGTATGCGTACGCAGGAGCAAGCGCTCGCGCTGGGACTTTTTGTCCTGATCGGCCAGGAACAGTGTGTCCTGCATGTCGCGCGCCGGATGGTTGGGCGGGAAGTTCAGCGATTCGAAGTTGTAATAGTCGGTTTCGATCTCGGGGCCTTCGGAGACGGAGTAGCCGAGGTTGCGGAACACACTGACAATCTCGTTCATCGTTCGGATGACGGGATGTTCCGCGCCCAGTGGGCGGCGGGTGCCGGGGAGGGTGACGTCGAGACGCTCAGCACTGAGCCGGCTGGTGGCAGCTCCGCTCTTCAGGCGTTCGAGCGTGCAGTCGACGGTCGATTCGATCTTCTGTTTCAGTTCGTTGACGCGCTGGCCAGCTTCGCGCTTGGCGTCTTTCGGTGCGGGTTTGAGCCAGAGATCATTGATCTGGGTGGCGATGCCGTCTTTGCGCGCGAGCCAGCGGTCGCGGAAGAGTTTGTGTTCGTTCTCGCCTGAGATGGCAGCGGATTCGGATTCAAGCGCAGTGAGGAGATCGCGCGAGGCCGTGTCGAGCGCGGAGGTTGAGTAGTCCGTGAGTGCCGGAACTGTGTACATGAGCTGAGCTTCCAGGCGTCCCAAAGCGAAAGCAGGTTCTTCGCTTCGCTCAGAATGACAAACCTTAGACAAATGCGTAAGTGATAGAGACGGGACGAGCGCCATCGCCCGTCCCGAATTCAACTGAGCTAAGGGCTAACGGCCAGAAGCTGGCAGCTGTTTCTCTACGCTCCCAGCGCGCTCTTGGCCTGCTCGGCAAGATTTCTAAATCCGGCTTCGTCTTTTACGGCGATGTCGGCGAGAATCTTGCGGTCGAGTTCGATGCCGGCCTTCTTCAGCCCGTTGATGAATGTCGAGTAGCTCAGGCCGTTGGCCTTGGCGGCGGCGCCGATGCGCACGATCCAGAGCGAGCGAAACTGACGCTTGCGCTGTTTGCGGCCCGAGTAGGCGAACTTCAATCCGCGCTCGACCGCTTCTTTGGCGGAGCGGTAGAGTTTCGATTTTGTGAGGAAATAACCGCTGGCGCGGTCTAAGATTTTTTTCCGCTTGGCGCGGCGCTTGGTTCCACGTTTTACGCGAGGCATGGCTTTCTCCTTTTTCGTTTCTTAACAGCTGGCGGCTGGAGGTAAGGATCGTCTTCGACGATGACCTCTTCACACGCCCGGGCACGATGCTCAGCGCCCTGTGCGCCGGTACCCTCAGGGACGGAAGTCCCTGAAAGTCGATCGCTTTTTCGGCACGGCTGAAGCCATGCCCTTACCAAAGCAACTTCACAATCAGTTTACGACATTATCCATCTACGATAGCCGGCTTGGCGGACAAGAGTGTCCGCCCCACACAGTCTAGTCGTAGGGAATCATGCGCAGGACTTTGGGAGTGTCGGCGTCGCTGACCAGCACGGATTTCGCGAGCTTGTCTTTGCGCTTCTGTCCCTTCGAAGTCAGGATATGGCGAAGGTGCGAGTGACGGCGCTTCACCTTGCCGGTGGCGGTTTTCTTGAAGCGCTTGGCGGCGCCTTTGTGGGTTTTAAGTTTAGGCATAAAAATCAGTTCTCAGTTCTTAGATTCGGCCGTTAGCACTTAGCCGTTAGCATTTGGCCATTCTCACTTCGTACTGTTCCCAGGCAAAAATCACGCGAATTCGCGAGATTTCCTTTTGGGGGGCACCGCCGGCAGCAGGCCAAATGCTAAGTGCTAAATGCCAAGTGCTCTTTCACGCTTGCTTCGCTTGCGGCTGCGGGGGTGGCGCTGTCCGTGGCTTTTCTTTCTTGCCGCCGCTCTCGTCCTTCTTAGGAGCCAGGATCGCGTGCAACGTGTTGCCTTCCTGGCGCGGGCGGAACTCGACGATGCTTTTGTCCTGAACGTCTTTGATCAGGCGTTCGAGAATTTGGCGGCCGAGGTTGGTGCGCGTCATTTCGCGACCGCGGAAGAAGATGGTTGCTTTGACCTTGTCTCCTTCATCGAGGAAACGCAACACATGATTCTTCTTCGTCTCGTAGTCGTGGTCATCCACGTTGATACGGAACTTGACTTCCTTGACCACGATCTGCTTCTGATGCTTCTTGGCCTCGCGCTCTTTCTTTTCCTGCTGATACAGAAATTTCCCGTAGTCCATGATGCGACACACGGGAGGTTGGGCGGTGGGCGAGATCTCAACCAGGTCCAGGTTTTTCTCGCGGGCCATCTTGAGCGCTTCGTAGGGGGGCAGGATGCCAATCTGGTTCCCCTCGTCGTCAATCACCCTGATTTCGCGGGCACGTATGCGGTCGTTCGTGCGGATAAACCTTTTATCGATACCATCCTCCGTGCGGTTCCGGCAGAAACACGAGGAAAAATTATAGCATGGCCATCCCGAAGCGATCGTTGTAAGAACTACGTTTACAGCGGAATGACCCGTGACCACGAGCAGTCGCCGCGATACCTCTGCAATCACGGATATGCAGTTTCATAGACGAGAGCGCGTTTCTACAACAAGTGGTATGTAACATTCTCCAAATCGCGGAAATCGCGTACCTATCCGTTTGGATAGTGGTTTGCTTTCCGGAGGCTAGGAGCCCGGTTCATGCCACAGGAGCTTTCGGTTTCGTATCAGGCGGTGAAGACCAAGGTGCATCGGCTAATGGATGCGGTTGTAGAGGGCGCCAAGCACGAAGGCGACATCGCCGAGTGCATTGCCCGTTGGTGGTGCCTGGTTCAGCCTGCGGATCGGGCTGTCGCCAAGAAGTATCTGCTGACGGTGTTGGAAAGATCGAACGCTACCCTGACCGCTATTGCGACGACGCTTCCCGATCTTGAGGGCTTTGAGAGTCGGGAAGTGGCTCCGGCCAATCTGGCGGAGGGGCCGCATTCGACCGCGAGTCCCGCGAATCGGGTCTAGGCCGCGTCTTCCGGGACCTCCCGGCGTCCTCGCGCCGCATGATGGCGGGTTGCAAGGAGCGTCAGCGCGCCCCTGCTGGAGCACCCTGCTACCGCATCTTCCTTGGTTTCTGGTACGGCGGACCTCAGCGGCCGAAGCCTCCCGCACCGCTCGCGATTTGGCCGAACTGAAGTCAGGTCCCTCCCGATAGCCACAAAGGAACTCCCGGAAACTCCGTGATGTCGGGGGCAAGCCGGGAAATCAGTTCAATTCCGCGATTGGGGCCGTTTGCGGAGCGGAAGACGATCGGTACCAATGTGAGCAGGTCTAGCTGCGGGCGATGTCTTGCCTTGGCGGATGCACGACTCGCCACATGAGGACTTCGGCTTCGAGTGTTGAGCAGTCGGCGAGATCGTAGCGAATGGTGTAGAGGGTGGACCAGATGTGGCGGGTGTGCTCACCCATGAACGGCAAGAAGGGTTCTCCGTCGCCGACACTCCACGAGCTTACGTCTTGCAGCGCTTGCAGAAATCCTGTTACCCAATCGCGTAGAAGCGCGTCCTCGCCAGTAAGGAATTGCTCCAGGCGATCGAAAGCGCTCTGGAGGTTACGGGTATCACCTTTCGCGGAGCAATCTCGCACGAGAGTTGCGAATTGATACCAATGCCTGTCGTCCGCGGAACAGGAGCAGGCGTGCGAGCTCACCGCTTGTGGCAGCTCGCACGCCAGATCGGAGATGTCAGGCTTACGATCGACCATGGGAGTACCGATGAAAGTATAGGCTTTTCGGAGGCTACTCCAGGCAGAAAGTGAGGGGAATGGCCCTATCGGGCCAGTAGCGTGGAAGTCATTCGAGGAGCACCCCCAATAGTGACATCCGTCACCGCAGTGGGCAGCCATTTACGGATAGTGTTGCGACGGAACCCTCCCGCTCAAAACTGCTTTGTCCTCTCCCAAGGGCAATCCCTGCATTCTGAGGTCGTCGATGGGGCAAAGTTCTTGTGCCGAATGCCTGGCCGACATGGCAAGAGGAAAGAGCGAGATGCTGGTCCGGGTGGCGTGCGCCAACTGTCGGCAAGCCGAGGAAGATATCGCTATGACCCTTAAGCACGATATGTCCAGTTCAAGCTTCGGCATCCGGTGTTCACAATGTGGAAAGTGGTGCTGGACGAAGAGCGCACTGGCTACTCACCGGCGCGCGCACGCCACCTCCATCCGCTGAGCGAGACAGGCAATCCAGATTTTCTTCGAGAACCGTTCCAAGGCGGGTTTCAAGCTACGCCTGTGCTTGTGCCCGTACATTGCAGGAACGACACCAGTTCTTCCCGGAAAACCTTCCATGCCGGTTCCTCCGCCAGCAGCACGTGATTGGCGCTGGCCAGCGGAACGTAGCGCGCCCCCTTAATTTCGGCGGCGAGGATTCGGCCCTCGACAGGCGGGGCGATGCGGTCGCGTTCGCTGTGGAACACAATCGTCGGCACCGAGAGGGAGGGCAGCAGCGACCGCACGTTGATGTCATCGCATGCCCTCATGTACTTCACGAGGTTATCGGTGGAAACCGAGACCAATTGGAGATCTTTGAACCACCGCTGCTCCTCTGGCGTAGCCCTCTCGGGGATGTACAAATCGGTAAGGACATGAAAGAACGCCGGGTTGGTCTTTCCCCAATTCATCTGGACGAGCGTCTCCAGCGCGCGCCGCACTTCTACTGCGTCGGGACGATCGCGGTGGTAGGCCCCGCGGGCGTATCCGCCACATAGAATCAGGTGGCTGACGCGCTCCGGATGACGGATGGCATAGGCGATCGCCACGGCGCCACCTTGTGAGTGTCCCATGAGCGCGCACTTCTCGAGGCCGGCCGCTTCGATGACGGTTTCGAGATCGTGCACCCAGGCTTCGAACGATACATCGGCCACATCCCAGTCGGAGAGGCCGCTACACCTGCCGTCGTAGCGCACGATGCTGAGATCCTTCCCCAGGTCACGCACCCAATGTCGCCAGATGGGGCTTTCCCATTCGAAGTCGAGGTGATTGAAACAGTCCGCCACTTTCACCATTGGGTAGCCTGCACCCACGGTCGCATAAGCCAGGCGGACTTGATCGCGCGTGATGCAGAAGCGAATTTCCTGGCGGGCCGGTTCGGGACAACCCGTTGCTGCCGACTCCTTCAATCCCGATTGGGTTACGGGCGCCACAAAGCGGTATCCGACGCGAGGAACCGTCTCGATGAAGGTCTGGCCGTTGGCCTGATCGCCCAAAACCTTTCGAACGGCGGAGATGTTGCGATCGAGATTGTTCTCTTCCACGATGGTTTCCGGCCAGACCGCGTCCATCAGGTCCTTTTTGGAAACCAGTTCACCGTGACGTTCCACAAGTACGCGCAACGTGTTGAAAGCCTTACCGGTAAGCGGAAGGGATCGATCGTCGCGCGACAAGCGATGCTCACGCACTTCCAGGCGGAAGGGGCCGAACTCGTACACCGAGTTGGCGCGGTCGGAACGCACGTTTCAGAAAAATAGCAGAAAAAAATCAGTATTGCCAAAGGACGTCAGCGGCCCGAGCGCGAGTTAATGAGCGGCAACGGGGTTCCTTCTGGTGTGTCTCAGTGCAACAGAATTACAGGCGTCCCGAAGGAGAATACATGTTTAGAAGAATTGCAGCATTCGTGTATGGGGTAGTTTGCTACCTGGCGTTTTTTGCCACTTTCTTGTACGCCGTGGGTTTCATGGGCAATTTTGGAGTGCCCAAGACCATCGATTCCGGAGCGGAGGTGCCGTTCCTGGAAGCTTTGTTGATCAATGCGCTATTGCTGGGAATCTTTGCCATTCAGCACAGTGTGATGGCGCGGCCGTGGTTCAAAGAAATCTGGACAAAGCTCGTGCCCAAAACGGTGGAGCGAAGCACGTACGTTTTGTTTTCGAGTCTGGCGTTACTGCTACTTTTCTGGCTGTGGCAGCCCATGGGTGGCGTGGTCTGGAGTGTCGAGAACCCGATTGCTCAAGTGGCGATCTACACGATTTATGCCACTGGATTGCTGACCGTCTTGGTGACGACCTTCCTCATCAACCATTTCGATTTGTTCGGTCTGCGGCAGGTGTGGCTGCCGTTGATCGGCCGTCCATACAAATCGCTGGGATTCGTCACGCCTGGTCCTTATCGCTACATCCGCCACCCACTCTACGTGGGCTGGCTGCTCTCGTTCTGGGCGACTCCGACGATGACCGCGGCTCACCTGGTATTTGCGCTGGCGACGTCCGCCTACATCTTCGTGGCGATTCAGTTGGAAGAGCGCGATCTGGCTCGGGCGCATCGCGAGTACGCAGATTATCGCGAGCGAGTGCCCATGATTTTGCCGATCCGGCCGGCGAAGGCAAGTGAGAGGGTCGTGGGGCGTGGGCTCGCGTCGTAAATGGAGCGATCTGTCATTGGTTGTTTTGGGAGACGGCTTTTCGCTGAATGGACCCGCCACGAACGGTGGCGGGTGATTTTTAAGTTGAGCAAAGCCAGCGCCTGAAGGCGCCGTCGGTTTTGGCTTGGAACGGCATGCCTGAAGGCATGACCTGATACGAAGCATCTGGGTGATTCGTATGAGACTGCAAGCGCACACGCAAAGTGAAAACAATGCTGGCGAGCGCCGGTCGGGGACGCCTGTCGGCTTCATCGCGGTACCAGTTCCATCGACGCGAAGTCTTGAGTCGTCCGTCGACCGTGCGCATTTGCTAGACGGGGGTGGCGATCAGTGTTTGGCCTTCGACCTGGCGAACCCGGGCGCGAATCCAGAGGTTCGGTTTGTGCCTTCCCTGGAGGCGCAGCTTGAGGTAGTTGTCGGTGAGGGCCTCGGTGAAGAGTCCGATTGGTCGTTGCTCGGGGATGATTTCTGGCACGTGCTGGCGGTTCGCGGCCAAGGTGATGGCCTCGAGGGTCTTCCCGACGAACCCCTGCATGAAGGCTAGTCTCTTTCGCTCTCCGACTTCGCGCAGGATGCGGTTGCGTTCCCGCGCGACCTCGACATGCACCTGCCCCGGCATCTGCGCAGCGGGCGTGTCCGGTCTCGCCGAGTACGTGAAGATGTGCAAATAAGTAAAGGGCAGATCTTCGATCATGCGACGGGTTTCGTCGAATTCGCCGTCGGTCTCACCGGGAAAGCCCACCATGACATCGGCGCCTATGGCGGCTGTCGGCATGGCAGCCCGAATCTTTTCGATCTTCTCGCGATAGTGCCAGGGGCGATATTTGCGATGCATGCGGCGAAGCACCGCATCACTTCCCGATTGCATAGGAACGTGTGCGTGCTTGGCGATCCGCGGGGAACTGGCGACCAATTCGATTAACTCATCGCTCCAATCCATGGGTTCGACCGAACTGATGCGGAGCTTCTCGAGCGACGTGTGGTCGAGGACAGCGTGAATGAGGAAAGGCAGTCGCCAGTCGTCAGTCATCAGTCGTCGGCTGAAAGCCAGTCGTTGGTCCTTGGTCGTTGGTCGTTGGCTCAATCCTTCGATCGCTGCGGTCGTGATGACTGCCTCGGCTGCGGGCCTGTGACTTGTGACCTGTGACCTGTCGGCTGCTTCATCCGGCCTGTGACCTGTCTCCAGATCTCTCCCCCATCTTCCAAGATTGATTCCTGAGATCACGAGTTCCCGGTAGCCTGCGGCTACCAGCGAACTTACCTCGTCGAGGACCTGCTTGAGCTTCATCGATCGGCTTTGGCCGCGGACGTAGGGAATCACACAGAAGGAGCAGCGGTTGTCGCATCCGTCCTGAATTTTGAGGTTCGGCCGCGTTCGCTCGTTCGGCGCGTCGAAGACCGGGGCCGCGAGAAGTTCGGTGTGGGCGAATATATCGGAGACGTAAACGTCAGTTCTCAGTTCTCGGTTCTCAGTTCTCAGTGACGCAAGGGGGACAAATGCTGGGTTGGCGTGGACCGGTTGCGGCAATGCAAGCTTCGCCAATTGATACTTGTGCGAGTTGCCGATCACTTGCGCGACGCCGGGCAAAGCGGCTAGCTCTTCGGGCGAGCGCTGGGCGTAGCATCCCGTGACGACGATGCGGGCCTGTGGATTCTTGCGCTGGACTCGGCGTATGGCGGCGCGGGCATCCTGATCCGCAGAGGCAGTGACGGTGCAGGTGTTCAGGACGACGATTTCCGCATCACCGATTTCGGCGGCGCGCTCCAATCCCCGTTCCTGGAACTGGCGCTCGATCGCGGCGCCATCGGCTTGCGTCGCGCGACACCCAAAATTCTGTACGTAAAAACTGGACACCGTACTATAGTAGCAGCGCATTTGGACGTTCGAGCGGATCTGGAACGAATCCTGCCATCCTACCGGTGGGGTTGCGTTCAACGGGCAAGATCGCAGGTGTTTTCGATCTGCCAGTGCCCTGGAGAAGTGTCGTGACACGTCGCGTGCTGCTCGTGGATGATGACAAGCCCGTCCTACTAACACTCAAAGCGGTGCTCGAACTGAACGCCTTTGAAGTCGACACCGCCGCCTCGGCCAACGAGGCCCGGGAAAAGATGCAGGCCCGCGAATACGACGTGGTGATCACCGACATCCGGATGGAAACCGAACAGGCGGGTCTGGAAGTTCTGCGACTGGCGCGAGCGCAGCGCAACCAGCCAGCCACCGCTATCCTGACCGCTTACCCACCGGATGACGACAGCTGGCGAAACGAGAGGTCGGAATCGCTGCTGGTCAAGCCAATCGGAACGCGACAGCTGGTGCAGCAGTTGGAGACCCTGCTGGCGCGCCGTGCGGGCACACCTCTGCCGCGTCGCGGAGAGCCCGCGTCGTAGGGACGGGAGATCTTCAGGGGGAAACGCCAGGAGAACGGGGGAAAGGTCGATCGTCCTGGAATCGATTTGGCCGGGTGACTCTGCCCCTATGCATGCCGGCCGCTTGCCGTACCCTCAGGCGGTCGCTGCCTGTTGCCGCTTTTGCTGAAAACATTCGCGGCAGAAGACGGGCCGTCCCTGCGTAGGCTTGAAGGGAACGGTGGTCTCCTTCCCACACTGGGAACAGGTGGTCCGGGTTTCGGTCTTGGCGGGAGCTTGTCCGGGCACCGCCGCCCCCAAAACGGCAATGCGTTTCGCCTTGCAGCCCTTACAACGCTTCGGTTCGTTCTTGAACTGCTTGTCGTGAAAGAACAGTTGTTCGCCCGCGGTAAAGATGAAGTCAGAGCCGCAGTCGATACATTTGAGAATTTTGTCCTGAAATTCCATCCCTCACCCCATTCCCCGGTCGCGCTTCCCTGCGTGGAAAAGCAGACAGCCTTCCCCACGCGCGAAATGCGCGCAGAGTTGTTACGCACCCCCCCTCGAACAATTACCCTGGATTCGGCCCACCTGCGGATCGCGCGCAGGTCTACTGCAGAGGAAGAAACTGAGCTGCCAGATCGACAACCGCGGCGCTTTTTAGACGGTGGGGAGAAGAAACGGGCCGCCGCCTCGAAGCAGCGACCCGCCGGTTATCAATCCTGTTCTTTCCGTGCCATTTCCCGGCGGCATTCTGTCGCGAGCGCTTCTTTTACGCGCTTCGTTTCGCCGGGCTTCAAATAAAAGGAGTGGCGCTGGACCTCCTTAGTGATGTCTTCCTGCTGCACCCTGCGCCTGAACGGGCGCAGTGCAATCTCAAGGGACTCACCTTCTTGGAGTCTGACTTCCGCCAACTAACTACACCCCCAAACTCGTCCCGTTGGACCCGATAGTTATTGCAAGGTTCCGTAGGCAAGTCAAGGGGGAATGTCGAAGTTCTGGGCCAAAACAGGGGCTCTATTCAATATTCGACCGTCGGGTGTCTCATTCGTTCTGACTAGAAAATGAATTTGAGAGCGAATTGAAACTGGCGGGGTGCGTACGCGCTCGTGGCCCTCGTGAGGTTCGCCGGCTTTTGATAATACGCGGGGAAGTATTTGATTCCAATCGCTTTATCCCGCTGGATGAAATCCGTAGCGCTGTTCGTGAAGCCATCATCCGTGATGGTCACACGCCCGGTGCTCATAGAAGTTTGTGTTGTCGAGAAAGAGGTTCGCGGAAGAGAGTCCGTTATGCGTGGCGATGGTCGAAGTGTAGATCTGCGGAATGCGGGGGTAGAAGAGTCCGTATCCAGAGCGAACTACCAGCGGCCGGTCATGTCCGATCGAGTAGGCAAATCCAGTGCGCGGTGAGACATTGCGATCCCGCAAAGGGATCTTGCCGGACATGGGCCAGAGTGGATTGGTGACGAGTTCCCTGGTGGAGAAAGTCTGCAGGTCGTAGCGGGCTCCGAGGCTAAGGGCGAGACCGCTGGTGACGCGAAGCGTGTCTTGAACGAAAGCGGAGTACTCGTTGGTGTCGGGATGCGAAACGGCCGAGCCGAAATTCTGAATGTAGTAACGCGGGACCTGGTGGGCATAGGCGCGCAGCGGCGTGAGCTTCAAGCCGTAGCGCATGGGTTCGAATGTCCAGGGATCGACAGAAATGGTGTCGTAGTAGTACTCGCCTCCGAACATTGAGGGAAAGAAGTTGTAGAGCCAGGTGAGCATGGCGTCACCGCCGAACTTCAAGGAATTGCGTCCTTGTTCGATGCTCAAGGTCTCGGCGAGATGGAGCCGGTGCTCTCGGGTATCGCGCGGCAGGATCGCGGAGCGGCCAATGCCGTCGAGCACATTGGTAATGTGCGTCCGCGGTTCGTTGGAGTTGGCAGTGGAGGACTGGAGGTCGCGCGAGAATTGGTGATCGTGATTCCCAACGCCACCCACTACATATTCCTCTCGCGGGAGGAGGAAGTGATCTCACAGATCAGCGACTTCGTGAATAGCCTTCCTGCCAAGCACTAAGCGCGTTGTTGCCGTTCACTCCATACCTGAACTACGTTCTGTAGTTTGCTTTGTTGGCCTCGCCCGCGCAATGTTCGGCGGGTTGTGGCTTGGTGGTGGGCCTCCGTGCAGGCTCAGCTGGCCGAGGCGGCAGAGGTTGATTGCGTCGCCAAGAATCCGCATCGCTTCCTGCAGAGCGTGGAAGCCCATCGAGTTCTCCGACATGACAAAGTCGATCATGAATTGGCCGCGGCGGTGGTAGTCGCGGGCGGCGGCGAGTTGCGCGTCGGTGGCACCATTCTGCTTGGCGGTTTTGATGTCGTTGATGAGGTCGACGAGCGCGTCGAGCGCCGTGTTTCGCAGGCCGAAGAAACGGTCCTGAATGTCCTCGACCCGGGCTTTCAGCTCTTCTTCTGAAAAATGGTGGCAGGTCTGGCAGGAGCGGTTGATTTTCAGCAGCGGGCTGTTGACCTGGTGATCGCTGATCTTGAGTCCGCCCTGGCGCATGTAAGGCATGTGGCAGTCGGCGCAGGCTACGCCCGAGCGCGAATGCACGCCCTGGTTCCACATTTCAAATTCCGGGTGGCGGGCTTTGATGAGCTGAGTGCCTGAGTCGGGATGCGTCCACTCATTGATCTTCTGCTCGCCTTCGAGGGCGACGATGTCTTCGACCTTGATGCCTTTTGCCCAAGGAAAAGTAAGCCGTTTGTTCGGCGGCTGGAAGTAGTACGTCACGTGGCACTGGCCGCAGACGTAAGAGCGCATCTCCTGGCGGGTGGCCATGGTGTTGACGTCGTAGTTGGCGACGCCTTGTGATGCTTTCAGCGCGCGGATGCCTTCGATGAACGCCGGGCGCGTGATGCGCAACTGCATCGTGGCGGGGTCGTGGCAGTCGATGCAGGCGACCGCGTGCTTCATGGTCTCGCGGATCTGCGGATCCGTCATGTGCGTATCGCTGATGACGTTGAAGCCCTTCATCAGGTCGCCGTTGCCGAGCTTGAGATAGGTGGTGACGATCGAGGCGTGGCAGTTGATGCACATCGCCGGGGGCGCAAACTTCTGGCGTTCGGTGAAGGTCTGGTCGTCGAGCATGTATGCGTGACCGCGGCGCTCGCGATAGTCGGCGGAGAAAGAGTATCCGGCCCAAATGGCTTTCAGGCGTGGATCCTCCTCGAGCTTCGATCGCGCGACGACGGAGCGCGGATCGGCTTGGGTCGGAGAGTGCGGCATGGCTTCGCTGCCGCCGTACTTGGTGCGCTGCATGTCGACCGTGCGCTGGTAGAGGTCGTATTGCATGGGGAAATTTTTGCCCCAGACGGCCGGGTCGTCGATGGTGTCGTTCAACTCGACCACGCGGTAGAAGGGGTTTCGCGCTTCCTGCTTGCGCTCGAAAATGTTGATCAGCAAGGCTGCGATGGCTACGGTAGCGACAGCGGCGAGCACGACCACCAGGGCCAGCATGCGCCGCGTAGAGGCGGTGTGGGCAGAGGGGATATCAGTCATGTTTGCTTCCTACCAAGACGGGTCGAGGAATCGAGGCGGCCGCTTCGGAGTGACCGACGGAGGTGTGGCAGCGCGTGCACTGCAGACCTTCGGCCCGGCCGTGCACCACGTTACCGTCGATGGCGGCGGTTATGTTTTCGTGACAGTGGCGGCAGGCCTTCTCGGTGATCTGATGATCAAACTTGGTGATCTCGATTGTGTCGGGATACCAGCCGGTGGTGAAGTAGAACGAGTGCCAGAATCCGTTGTTGGCCTTGACGGCATACTTTCCGAAAATGTTGTGCGGCGTGTGGCAGTCGTTGCAGGTGGCAGCCGAGTGATGGCTCGACTTGAGCCATGCATCGTATTGCGCGCGCATGACGTGGCAGTTAGCGCAGGCGGCTGGGTTGTTGGTGAGGTAGGAGTATCCCTTGGAATAGATGAAGGTGAAGAAGCCGAGCCCGAGGAAGAGGCCGAGCGCGACTCCGAGCAGCAGGGTATTGCGGAGGGAGGAGTTCATCGTGCTTTGCCAATTGCCGGGTGAGTTTGAGGGCGGCGATTGCGGAAGATGAAAATATACTCCTGCGACGATTGGGGGAGTGAGGTATGTCACGGTGGATGTCATTGTTTGTGTCAACGGAGCGCTTCGGGCGAAAACTCGTTTTGTATCAGGGCGAGCCTTTGGACGGGCCGGATATACGGAGACGAGGGCGGCTTTAACCGCAGGTGCGTTTCAGGACGAGGCAGGCAGGGGCTAAAGCCGCGCTATTTTTGCGATTTGTGGCGGCGCGCCTGAAGGCGCGCCCTGATACAAACCCAAGGCCTTTTAGTTGCGCGAAGATTTCAGGTCTCGAGTTCGCACTGATTCCAACTGGCAATTTGCTGGACCGTTCCGCGCTTGGCATCTTGCAGCCCCGACGGTCCCCCGCCTCGCTTCCATCGCGACGTGCGTGGTATGTTCATTTACTTCGGCACCGGGTCGCGAGGCGCTCTGTGCCGATACCGTCATCGTGATTCGATCGTTCAAAGGGAAGCATCCAACCATTCCGGCGTCGTGCTATGTGGACTCCTCGGCTCAGGTCATTGGCGACGTTGTGCTTGGGGACAACGCGAGCGTGTGGATGAACGCCGTGCTGCGCGGCGACGTGCACGAGATCCGCGTTGGCGCGCACTCCAATGTGCAGGATTGTTCCGTGCTGCATGGGATGAAGCAGCAGTACGGCGTCTACCTGGGCGAGTACGTGACGGTGGGGCACTCGGTGACTTTGCACGGATGCGTCATCGAAGACCGGTGCCTGATCGGAATGGGATCGATCATTCTGAATGGCGCGCGGATTGGGGCGGGGTCCATCATCGCCGCGGGAACTTTGATTCCCGAAAAGACGGTGGTGGAGCCGGAGTCGCTGTGGATGGGCTCGCCGGGCAAGTTTCGGCGGAAGCTGGGGCCGGAGGATCAGGAGACGATTTTGCGGTATGCAAGGAACTATCTGGGGTATCGGGAGGAGTATTTGAGGGGATAGTTCGCAGTTCTCGGTTCTCAGATCTCAGTTTGAATCGAGACGGGGTGTCCGAGTCATTGTGATTCTTGGCAGTGTGGTTGAACAGCGGGTTCCGCCTTGCTCGCTGCGCTCGCGTGTCGGAATGACAAGGTTATTGGGCATTAAGAGACCGAGAACTGAGAACCGGGAACTGAGAACTGAGAACCAATGATCAAGTCCGTACGAGGAACTCGGGATTTGCTGCCGCCGGAGACGGGGTTGTGGAACTTCGTCGAGGCGAAGGTGCGCGATGTGTTTCGGGCTTACAACTTTCAGGAGATTCGGACGCCGGTCTTCGAGTCGACGGAATTGTTTGCGCGTGGTGTGGGCGAAGAAACCGACATCGTAGCTAAAGAGATGTACACGTGGGAAGACCGCGGACGGGCGCAGTCGGACTCGGGACAGTCGCTGACCTTGCGACCAGAGAATACGGCGGGTGTTGTACGTGCCTACATCGAGCACAAGTTGTGGGATCGTGGGCTGAACAAGCTCTACTACATCGGTCCGCAGTTTCGGCGGGAGCGGCCGCAGAAGGGGCGGTACCGGCAGTTTTATCAGATTGGCGCGGAAGTGATCGGGCCTTCGACGGCGGGCAGCGAGTCTCCGGCGCGAGATGCGGAGATTCTGGAAATGCTGGCGACGCTGCTCGATCGGCTCGGTATCAAGAACTGGAATCTGGAATTGAATTCTGTGGGCTGTCCGGCGGATCGGGCGCGCTTTAACGCTGCTTTGAAAGAAGCGCTGGCTCCGGTGGCGGCGCAGATGTGCGCTGACTGCCAGCGGCGGGCGGTGACGAATCCTTTGCGCGTGTTCGACTGCAAGGTGCCCGAGGATCAGCCGATCATCGAGAAGCTGCCGCGTATCAGCCAGTTTCTGGACGAAGGCTGCCGAAAGCACTTTGAAGAAGTGCAGGAGATTTTGAAAGCGCTGGGCGTGCCCTTCACGTTGAACGATCGCCTGGTGCGCGGGCTCGACTACTACACGCGCACCGCCTTTGAGTTCACGCATGGAGCGCTCGGAGCACAGAATGCAATTCTTGGTGGCGGTCGGTATGACGGCTTATCGGAGGCGCTGGGTGGTCCGGCGGCGCCGGGCATCGGGTTTGCGATCGGCGAAGACCGGCTGGTGATGTCGCTGGCGGAGTCGGCGCGGGCGGTGGCCCAGAAGCCCGATGTCTACATTGCGCCGTTGGGTGCTGGGATGAACCGCGAAGCGGCGCGACTGGCGCGCGAGTTGCGGCGCGAGGACCTCGTGGTCGAGTTGGGCGACGAGAGCTCCCGGTTGAAGAAATCGTTTGAGGCGGCGGCGAAGCTGGGAGCGCGGTTCGTGGCGATTATCGGGGAAAACGAGGTTAAGGCGGGGACGGTCGCTCTCAAGAATCAGGAGACCGGGGAGCAGGTGTCGGTGACTCGGGCGGAGTTGGTGAGGAGATTAAAGAGTTAGTCTTCGCATAGAGCAAAAGCTTTTAACCGCAAAGGGCGCAAAGGGATCGCCAAGGGCGCTAAAGTTGTAGCGAGTCATGCATCGAAGCACGAATTCCCAGCCAAGGGCGGATCATTCGCTCGCCAATACCGGCACCGCTTGCTTAGGTTTCGGGGTTGGCGCAGCCACTTCGCGCAGCATGTAGGCGTTGGCCAGGTATTGCTGGACCATGCGTTGCGTGTTGAAGAAGGAGCCGTTCAACGCGATCGCGCTGCGCATGACTTCCGTGTAGCGGTTGGACGTGCCGTAGAACATGGGCACAATCTGGCGTTCGAGTTTGTCGTAGAGGGTGGCGACTTCCGACGCCGGATCTTCGATGATGTCGGTGTTGCCGATCGCCCAGCCGGTGATGCCCTCGATCCAGCCTTCTGCCCACCATCCGTCGATCACACTGAAACTGGGGACGCCGTTGAGGGCGGCTTTCATGCCGCTGGTGCCGGAGGCTTCCTGCGGACGCATGGGGGTGTTGAGCCAGATGTCGACGCCGCTGGTAATCAGACGGCCCCAGTTCATGTCGTAGTTCTCGACGTAGACGGTGCGGATGGTGTCGGAAAGTGAGGACGCGCCTTCGAACACCTGGCGGATGATTTTCTTTCCGCCTTCGTCGCGGGGATGCGCCTTGCCTGCATAGACGAGTTGAATGGGGCCAACATCGCGTGCGATGCGCTTCAGGCGTTCGCGATCCTGAAAGAGAAGATCGGCGCGCTTGTACGTGCTGGCGCGGCGAGCGAACCCAATCGTGAAGACCTTCGGATCGAGCACGGTGGAAGTGCGATGACGAATCTCGGCGAACAATGCTTCTTTCGAAGCGGCGTGGGCCACGCGAATGTCTTCCAGGGGAATGCTGATCGCGTAACGGAGGTAGTTGTTATCGGTGCGCCAGCCGGGGATGTAGTGATCAAACAGCTCACGGAACGCAGGCGAGGTCCAGGTAAGGGCGTGCACTCCGTTGGTGATGGCGCTGATGGCGTAGTTGGGGAACATGCCGCGCGAAACTTCGCCGTGCCGCATTGCGACTCCGTTGACGTATCCGGAAAAGCGCAAGGCGAGATAGGTCATGTTGAGTGCGTCGTCGTGCAGAGCCTGCGTTTGCTCGAGCAGCAGGACGCGCTCTTCGCCCAGCAACTGTTTGACGAGCGGCTTCGGAAACTGGTCGTGTCCGGCGGGAACCGGTGTGTGCGTGGTGAAAATGCACATGCGGCGGATGCCGTCGATGTCGAGCTGCTTCACGCGCCCGGCAAAGCTTTGATCGAGGCGGCGCTCGAGCAGGCCGAGTGCGAGCAAGGCCGAGTGGCCCTCGTTCATGTGATAGGCCTGGATGCGATCGTGGCCTAGCTTCTGTAGCAACTTCAGGCCGCCGAGACCGAGGATGATTTCCTGGGCAAGCCGGTAGGACTCATCGCCGCCATACAGGCTGTCGGTCAAGTGCCGATCCCATTCGGCGTTTTCGGGAACATTGGTGTCGAGTAGGTAGACGGGCACCGTGTCGCCGTCGACACCAAGCACGTCGTATTCCCAGGCACGAATCCAGACCTGGCGCTGCTCAATCTCGATGCTGACGCGGCCTTCGACGGCCTTCAGGGAGCGTTCGGGCTCCCATTGCTGAGGTTGTTCACTTTGCTGGCCGGAATTGTCAAGGTACTGGCGAAAATATCCCTTGCGATACACGAGTGTGACCGCGACCACGGGCGCGGCCAAATCGGCGGCGGAGCGGAGTGTATCGCCAGCCAGCATTCCCAAGCCGCCGCTATAGGTGGGCATGTTGGGATCGAGCGCGATCTCCATCGAGAAGTATGCAATTGTCGGGGGCTTGGTCTTAGGCTTCATAAGAAAGATATGGCTGCATCAGTAAATCGCGACACCCGAAATCCGCAGCATCCGAAAATCGTTTATCTACGATGGCGTAGCCCGGATAAGACCAGCGGGTCCCCGGGCGGTAAGTTTCCGGCGAGTCTTGCGGAGGCGACTGCACGTTGAAGTTGACATTATAGACGAGGCGAGTGCGCCACCTGTGACAATTGAACATGCGCAGAGCGTTTTCATTTTCAGTGGATTAGCATGACGAGCGTGGATGAGTCTGGAAAACCGAGGCGCGTGGGGCTGGCGCGTGCCCTTTCAAAGCTGGGCTGCTGTTCGCGATTACAGGCGGCGGGGTTGATTCGGAGCGGGCGGGTTCGCCTGAACGGATCAATTACGCGGAACCCGGAGTCTCCTGTCCGGATCGGCAAAGATCGGATTGCAATCGGCGACGCCCGAATTGACGCGACGCCGTTCGTGTACCTGGCAATGAACAAGCCGCGCGGGGTCGTCACGACTGCTTCGGATGAAAAAGGTCGAGAGACGGTGTATGACAGCCTTCCGGGAACAGTGCCCTGGGTTGGTCCGGTGGGGAGACTCGATAAGGCGAGCGAGGGCTTGCTGCTCCTGACCAACGACTCAGAGTGGAGCGCAAGGGTCCTATCGCCGGACACTCACCTCGAGAAGACGTATCACGTGCAGATCAACGCGATCGCCGATGAGGCATCCATCACGGCTATCACGCGAGGTGTGCGAACGTCCGATGGCGAGAAACTCAGCGCCAAACGCGCATCTATCCTGCGTCACGGCAAGAAGAACAGTTGGATTGAGATTGTCCTGGACGAGGGCAAGAACCGACAAATCCGGAGATTACTCGAAACTCTTGGCATGGAGGTTTTGCGATTGGTGCGTGTGCGCATAGGACCTCTCGAACTTGGGGTGTTGCCCAAAGGCCAAACGAGGATGCTTGAAGAGCAGGAGAAGCGCGCGCTAGATGAAGCGATGATCCGGCGTGGTGAAAAGGCCACTCCGGCCCATTGAGTCTGCGGTGCAGCCACGCAGCCGGGCGGCAGCGGCCCGGGCGACAGCGACAGGAGGTCGTCTCGTCGCGAAACTTAAGCCTTTAGTCGCGCTTTCGATGGAGATTGGAAAGCCGAACCTGGAGAACAACGCTTCGTTTTGCGGGTGATAGTGGCCGGAGAATTATCCTCGGCCGAGAAACAGTGTCAATGGCAAACGGGCTCCTGGCCGGAAGTGCAAGGTTTTGCAGCTCAGTCGTTGTTAGTCGTCAGTCTTCAGTCGCTAGTCTTCAGGAGGGCCGTCAACGATTCTTTCCCGCGGGGATTTCTAACCGCAGGGGTGAGGGGCGCGGAGGATGGAATGTCTCAGTTTGCTACCGCCCTTTAGTCGGTCTTCCTACTGACGCTTCACGAGCATCAATGGGCGATTGAACGGCTGGCGACCGACGACCGCAGACTGATGACTGGAGACTGCCGACCAGTTCAACCCTTGGTCATCGGATAGCCCTTTTCGCGCCAGCCGCGCACGCCGCCATCCATGGAGATGACGTTGGTGTATCCCATCTTCTGAAGATTATCGGCGGCGAGCGCTGAGCGGAATCCGCCGCCGCAATAGAGGACCATCTCTGCGTTCAGGTCCGGCACCTTCTTCTCGACGTCTCGTTCGATCACGCCCTTGCTCATGTGGATGGCGCCAGGGAGATGATCGTTTTGCCACTCACTCTCTTCACGTACGTCGACCAGCAGGAATTTGTCCCCACGATCGAGTCTTGACTTGATTTCGTCCACCGTGGTTTCACGCACTCGTCGTTTGGCGTCGTTCACAATTTCCAGGAAGCGGGGCGGATGCTGTGGGGGCATGGCGAGTCTCCTCAAGGAAAACAGAAAGAAACCGGGTATTCTATCGGAACTGCAAACGTCATGGGTGCCCGGATCCTGCCCGAAGCATGGCCGGGAGTGACGACCATGGCCGAAGCCAACGGCCCGGCTTTAGCGATATCCGAATCCAAAGTCACGTTTGTGTCGTCTAAATGTCTCAAAGTCGTTTGGTTGTATTCGCCACAGTCTGACCCAACTGATTCCAAGGATTATTTGAGATGGCAGCACCTGCAATCATTACAGTGGATGACGAACCCGAAGTTTTGCGGGCCGTGGAGCGAGACCTCCGTCGCAAATATGGCAAGGACTATCGTGTGCTGGGGACGGATTCGGGTTCTGGGGCTGTGGACCTGCTCAAGCAACTGAAGACGCGCGGGGACAGCGTGGCGTTGATGCTGGCTGACCAGCGCATGCCCAATATGTCGGGTCTGGACGTGTTGGGGCAGTCCATGGACATATTCCCGCAAGCCAAGCGAGCTCTGCTTACTGCATATGCCGACACGAACGCTGCCATTGCGGCGATCAATACCGCCAAAGTGCACTACTACCTGCTGAAGCCATGGGATCCGCCGGAGGAGAAGCTGTATCCAGTGCTGGACGACCTTCTCGAGGACTGGCAAGCGGAATACAGACCTCCTTATAACGGTCTGCGGGTGCTGGGCACGCGGTGGTCGCCGGCCAGTCACCAGTTAAAGGAGTTCCTCGGTCGCAATCAGGTTCCCTATCAATGGACCGATATCGAGAGTGCGGCTCCCGATCAAGAAGTTAAGGAACTGATTCCCAACGTCGATTTGAAGACGGCGACGCTTCCCGTGGTGGTTCTGCCGGGTGGGGAAGTGCTGACGAATCCTCCGGTGGACGAACTGGCCGCGCGCCTCGGCTTGCGGACGCGTGCGCAAACAACCTTTTATGATTTCGTGATCGTGGGCGGTGGGCCGGCAGGATTGGCGGCGGCGGTGTACGGTGCGTCGGAAGGCCTGAAGACACTGTTGGTGGAGCGCTCGGCTCCCGGCGGACAAGCCGGCATGAGTTCGCGTATCGAGAACTATCTGGGATTTCCGTCGGGACTCACGGGAGCGGACCTTGCGCGCCGGGCTTTCACCCAGGCAAAACGGTTCGGGGCGGAGATCCTCTCACCGCAGGAGGCCGTGGGCCTGCGGGTGGACGGCCCTTACCGATTTGTCAAACTGCGGGATGGGAACGAGATCAGTTGTCATGCATTGCTGATCGCGAGCGGGCTGGCGTGGCGACGGCTCGATATTCCCGGAGTCGAGCGGCTGCAGGAGGCAGGCGTTTACTACGGTGCTTCAATGGCGGAGGCGTCGTTGTGCGCCGGAGAAGACATCTACGTGGTGGGCGGCGCGAACTCCGCAGGGCAGGCGGCCGTGTATTTTGCTCGATTCGCCCGCTCGGTGACCATGCTGGTGCGCGGTGACTCGTTGGAAAAAGGCATGTCGCACTACCTGATTGACCAGATTCGCGAAGTCCCAAATATTCGCGTGGAAACGCAGGCCGAAGTGGTCGAGGTGCACGGCGACAACCACCTGGAATCGATCACGATTGCGAATCACGCGTCAGAAAGCATTCGGACCGAGGCGACCAGCAATCTTTTCATTTTCATTGGGGCTGTGCCTTGCACAGCGTGGCTCCGCGGGCAACTTCCCATGGATGAGCGCGGATACCTGCTGACCGGCTCGATGCTGCCGAAAGACGGCGAGCGTGCGAAGGGATGGAACGAGGAACGCGACCCGTTTATTTTCGAAAGCATCATCCCTGGCGTGTTTGCGGCGGGGGATACTCGGCACTCCTCCATCAAGCGCGTGGCTTCGGCCGTGGGTGAAGGGTCAATCACGGTGCAGATGGTGCATCAGTATTTGAGTAAGGTGAGATAGGGCGGCTACTGGCTTCTAGCTAATTGGCTATTGGCAGACAAGGACCGAGCGGGCCGACTGTGTGGATCGATGAAAGTCTCTCGGTCGACAAAAGGGTTACACTTGCACCGGCTGGCGGCAAGTAGCTACTCGTCAGAAGATAATAGCCAGTAGCAAGAAACAATCTGGGGCGCTTGTGAATCCGGAAGTACAAGACATCATCCGGCATGGCTATGTTTGGTTATTCCTGGCCGCGCTCGTGGAGCGGCTGGGCCTGCCTTTGCTCGTCACGCCCGTGATGGTAGCTGCGGGTGCTGTAGCGGGAATCGGCGACTTGAGTTTGCTGGGAATTATTGCCGTTGCCGTCGTTGCGTCTGAAATCGGAGATCTCGTCTGGTATGAACTCGGGCGCCAGCGGGGGTCTTCGGTGCTGCGACTTCTGTGCAAGATTTCGCTTGAGCCTGACTCCTGTGTTCGTCGATCGGAAAATGCTTTCGCTCGGCACACGACCGGTTCGCTGATTTATTCCAAGTTCGTTCCCGGTGTGGGACGTCTCGCAGGCCCGGTGGCTGGGATGTCGGGCATGTCGCGCGACCGATTCCTTTTGTTCAACGGGCTTGGATCGCTGTTGTGGGCGGCTGTGTTCGCGCTGGCGGGATACATCCCAGCCAAGAAGCTTCCGATCGACGTGATGCTGGAAGCGGCGGCGGGATGGCTGCTGGCACTGCTGGTTGTCGCGTTGATCGCGAATGTGATCTGGAAATATGTGCAGCGGCAGAGATTCATTCGCTCGCTGCGTATATCGCGCATGAGCGTGCAGGAATTGAAAGAGGCGATCGATCGGGGCGAGCGGCCTTTCGTCGTCGATCTACGGCACAAGCTGGAGTTTCTTGTGAACCCGCGAACGGTGTCCACCGCGGTCCGTATCGCGCCAGACGAACTGCCCATGCGCCGCGCGGAACTTCCCCTGGACCGCGAAGTCGTGCTGTATTGCACCTGCCCGAGCGAAGCCACGAGCGCGAAAGTTGCGATGGAATTGAAAAAGATAGGAATTACCCGCGTGCGCCCATTGGCGGGAGGGCTGAAGGCCTGGGAAGACGAAGGTTACCCGCTCGATGAGTTTTATCACGAAGAAGAAGAGAAAGCCGTCTCCTGAAATCTGCACAAAGTATTGAACGTCTCGCCCTCTCCATCCATTTTCTCGATTACCAGAGTTCCATCCGGTAATTCCCTTTCGGTTAACAGAACCGCCCCTGGGGTGATCCAGGTCACAGGCGAAAGTGATACCCGGTGATAGAGTGCGTGCCGTGAGACCTTTATGAGCACGCCCTACGGCATTCAAATCAGCGAAAACTGTGTGCTGTGCAAGCTGCGCGACACAGGATTTTTTTGCAACCTGCCCAAGCTCCCCCTGCAGGAACTGGAGCGAGTGAAGTATGCCAGTGCCTATCCGCAGGGCGCGGTACTGTTTGTCGAAGGGCAAGCGCCCCGCGGGGTTTATGTGATCTGCAGCGGGCGAGTGAAGCTATCAACGACGTCGCGGGACGGCAAGACGCTGATCCTGCGGATCGCCCAGGCGGGAGAAGTGCTGGGCCTGCACGCTACAGTTTCGGGCAAGCCGTACGAGCTTACTGGCGAAACGCTGCAGCCCTGCCAACTGGATTTCATCCGTCGCGAAGACTTCCTGAGATTTCTGCAGCATCACGCCGATGCCTGCCTGAACGCCGCCGAGCACCTCAGCAAGAATTGCCAGAGTGCGTATGAGATGATTCGGTCGCTCGGTCTGTCCCACTCCGTGTCGGAGAAACTCGCGCGGCTTCTTTTGGAGTGGTCGAGCGATGGAGATGTGACGAAGGAAGGAATCCGCATCAAGGTAGCGCTCACGCACGAAGAGATCGCACAGCTGATCGGAACGTCACGTGAGACTGTGACGCGCGTGCTGGGCGAGTTCCGCGAGAAGCAGCTGGCGCAACTGCGCGGGTCGACCTTGATGATCCTCAACAAGCCCGCATTGGAACGGCTGATCGAAACCTGATCGACGTTTTCTCCTTCCGAAATCAGTCCCTCCAGAGGTAAGAATTCCCGGATTACTGGGGTTACTTTACCTGCCCGGTAACGCGGCATAAGCTGCGGGCCATGGAACTGAATGCGCTGCTGATGTGCCGCGAGCACGATTCCTTGCGCATGCTGGTGAGTGTGTTCGACGCGTTCGGGATCGACGAGGAAGTCTGTGCTTCCGAGCCGGAAGCCATGGAACTGCTGGCGCTCGGATACTACTCGGCGCTCATCGTGGACTTCGATTTGCCTGGTGCCGCACAGGTGGTGCGCATGGCGCGGCTGGCTCCGGCGAAGCGGCGGCCGGTGGTGTTTGCGATGATCGGCGTGTTCACAGATGTGGGCAGCACGTTCCAGGCGGGCGCGAATTTCGTTCTGTACAAACCTCTGGTGCCCGAACAGGTGGAACGCTCCTTGCGCGCCGGGCGTGCCTTCATGCGTCCCGATCGCAGGAAGTCTCCGAGACAAAAAACGGAAGCGATGGTGTACCTGCGGTTCGGTGACGTATGCCCGGTGCCCGCGCTGGTGCTTGAGATCAGCGAAGACGGCCTTTCGGTGCAAGCTTCCGAGCCCTTGCCTGCGGCCGAAGTGCCGTTGCGATTCATCTTGCCCGGCACGTCCTACATGATCGAGGGCAGCGGGGAAGTCACGTGGGCCGACGACAGCGGCCGAGGGGGAATCTTCTTCAGCGATCTGAGCCCGGCGGATCGGCGGCAGTTGAAGGCGTGGCTGGCGAAACGGGATAAGAAGAAGCCATCGAGAGTCCGAGCCGCGGTGCGAACGGCGAAGACGGGGCGTCGGCAGCGCCGGCCAACTAGGCGGTCGTTAAGAGCTTGTGAAGGCGTAAGGATCTCAGATTGTAGATTGCAGATTTCAGATTGAAGCGCAATCCGATCTTTAAAATCCAAGATCTGAACTCTCTACCCAAGACCTGCACCTGCGATACATCATCCATCCTTTCACCCTGCTAGACTCGCTCTTCACCCATGTCGTTTTCCATGAACGAGTTGAATTTTCTATCCGCCGTGGCCATGGCGGAACACGTCCGTCAGAAAAAGATCTCACCCGTCGAGTTGGTGGACGCACACTTTGCGCGCATCGCGGAAGTGAATCCACGGCTGAACGCCTTCGTCGCACTCGACGAGGAACGCGCGCGGCGTGATGCGCGCACCCTCGAAGCCGAAGCGATGACCGGCAAACTGCGCGGGCTTCTACATGGCGTCCCCATCAGTATCAAAAGTGCCATCGACACGGCCGGCATGCGCTGCGAATCCGGTACACGCTTGCGCGCAGGTTATGTGGCGGCCAACGATGCGGTGCTGGTTACGCGCTTGCGGAATGCGGGCGCCATTGTTCTGGGAGTGACCAACGCGCCGGAACTCTTAATGGCGTGGGAGACGGACAATCTTCTTTACGGGCGCACAAACAACCCGTGGGACGTGGCGCGAACGCCCGGGGGGTCGAGCGGCGGAGAAGCAGCGGCCATCGCATCGGGATGCTCGGCGGCAGGAGTGGGCAGTGACGGCGGCGGATCCATTCGCGTGCCCGCGCATTTCAGCGGTATCTGCGGGTTGAAACCTACACCCGGTCGCATTCCTGCGACTGGACACTATCCGGTATCAGCGGGACCGTTCGCCATGATTGGGGTGGTCGGTCCGATGTCGCGGACGGTGGGAGATCTGCAGTTGATGTTTGAAGTGATGGCCGGCCCGGACGATGGCGACCCCTCGTCCGCTCCCGTTGCGCTTCGCAAGATCGGTCAGGAAGAACGGCACCAGGTTCGCATCGGATATTTCGAGGATGACGGCCGTACACCGGTGACGCCGGAGACTCGAGCGGCAGTTCGAACTGCCGCCGAGGGATTGTCGCGCGCGGGCTTCGAGGTGGTTCCATTCCGTCCAGAGGGGCTTGAGGAGGCCCGCCAATTGTGGTGGAAATTGTTCGGCATCGCCGGCGGCATGATGCTGGGACCGCTGACGAAGGGACGCGAAAGCGATCTGTCTCCGCTCCTGAAAGAATTTCTGGGGTGGGTCGCCGCTGAACCTGAGCACACTGGACACACTCTTCTCAACACCTGGCTGCTACGTGATGCGCTCCGCTCCCAGATTCTCGCGCAGATGCAGGTGTTCCCGATCCTGCTGTGCCCGGCGGCGGCGATCCCCGCGTTTCGACATGGCGAACGCCGATGGGTCGTCGACGGCAAAATGGTGAAGTATCTGGACGCCTGGAGTTACTCGGAATTCTTCAATTTGCTGGGAAACCCCGGGGCCGTGGTTCCGGTGGGGCAGTCGCCTGAAGGATTGCCAATCGGGGTGCAGGTCGTCGGGAGGCCGTGGGAAGAAGAACTCGTGCTGGCGGTGGCGGCACAGGTGGAGCTGGAATGCGGAGGATATCGGAAGCCTGGCATTTAATTTCATGATCGTCCGCCTAGGCGGATCTTGGACCTGCTCCCGTTGCGAGAACTTCGTCTAGTATTTTTCTACTATTACCACTTCCATGCGCCGAGCATTATCCTCGCTAGGCTCATGGATTTGCGTTCGTCACGGTTGTGGGCGTGACGGGCGACTCCGGGTTCATTTCCTGATGCCCTCTTTGCCACGATCCTTGGGACAGAGAATCCTGTTCGGCCTGGTCGTCCTTCTGACCGCGTCCGCGATCTACCTGTACGCCTTTCCCCAGCAAAACGTCTTCTATGCCGTAATCGTTCTGCTGCATTTGGCCGTCGGCCTCGCGGCTACCTTGGTGCTGCTGCCGATGCTGGGACGACTGATGCGTGAGGGAAGTTGGTTGTCAGCCGCGGGATGGGCGTTATTCCTGGTCGGCGCCGCCCTGGGATTCTGGCTGGTGCATACCGGAACGATCCGCTCCGAGTGGAAGTGGATGTACGCGCACGTGGTGGCAAGCGCGGCGTCGCTCGGATTCCTCATCACGGAAGCGTGGCACCGACGTTCTGGTGAGCAGCTGTCTGCGGGCCCGGTGGTCATGCGGCTGGCGGCGTGTATCGTGGTGATCGTCGGGCTCGGTGCTGGGATGCGCTATTGGCGCGAGGCGCGCTGGGCCAATCACGCGCGCATCGAGAATCCCGCCATGCCTCCGCTCAATATGGAAGCGGAAGGCGATGGACCGCAAGGTCCATTTTTCCCCAGTTCCGCGCAGGTCTACGGGCACAAGAAAATTCCCAGCAAGTTCTTCATGGAGTCGGACTCGTGCAAGCGCTGCCATGAAGACATCTACAACCAGTGGTTCAGTTCGGCACACCACTTTTCATCTTTCAATAACCAGTGGTATCGCAAGTCGATTGAGTACATGCAGGACACGGTCGGCACCAAGCCTTCGAAGTGGTGCGGCGGCTGCCACGATCCCGCTGTACTGTATGCGGGCTTGATGGATACGCCCATCAAGCAGATCGTGCACACTCCGCCCGCGCAGGCTGGACTGGGCTGCATGATGTGCCACTCGATCGCCGCCGTGAAGTCGACGATGGGGCAGGGGGACTTCTACCTCGAGTACCCGGAACTGCATGAACTCGCGGCCAGCAAGAATCCTTTCGTCCGTTACATGCACGACTTCCTGGTGAAGTTGAACCCGGAACCGCACCGGCGCGCATTCCTCAAGCCGTTCATGAAGACGCAGACCGCGGAATTCTGCTCCTCGTGCCACAAGGTGCACCTCGACGAGCCCGTGAATCACTACCGCTGGATTCGCGGCTTCAACGAGTACGACAACTGGCAGGCCAGCGGTGTTTCAGGACAGGGTGCGCGGTCGTTCTACTATCCGAAGAAGCCTCAGCAGTGCGCCGATTGCCACATGCCGCTCGAGCGCTCAACCGATATGGGCAACGTCAACGGCAGTGTGCACTCCCATCGTTTCCCCGGGGCCAACACTGCGCTGCCGGCGGCGAATGAAGACGCCGCGCAGATGAAAGTTACGCAAGACTTTTTGAAAGCGGGCATCCTGAGCGTTGACATCTTTGCGCTTTCGCCGGCCCAGGCGGTAAGCAAGGCTGCAGCGACCGGCGAAAGCGATATGGCGACCACGTTTGCGGTAGGCGAGGAAGCCGAGGCGAAAATCGCTCCCGGAGGCGCTGGCGTGGAAGCGGCGTCCGTGACTGCTCCGCTGAATCGTGTGCAGCCGACTCTGCGCCGCGGAGATACGGTGCGCGTGGACGTGGTGGTGCGCACGAAGAAGATCGGACATTTCTTCCCCGGCGGTACAGTCGATGCTTACGATACCTGGCTCGAGCTCAAAGGCACCGACGACAAGGGCCAGACCATCTTCTGGAGCGGTATGGCGGAAGACGGAGGCAAGGGGCCCGTCGAGAAGGGCGCGCACTTTTACCGCTCACTGCAGGTCGACGAGCACGGCAATCCCATTAATAAGCGCAACGCCTGGGCGACGCGCGCGGTGGTGTACGTGCGGCTGATTCCTCCGGGGGCGGCCGACACCGTGCACTATCGGCTGAAGGTTCCCGAGAATGCCGGGAACAAGATCACATTGCATGCCCGCCTCTGCTACCGGAAGTTCTCCTGGTGGGGCACGCAATTCTCGTTCGTAGGACAGCCGGACCCGGCCCATCCGGAACTGGTGACTCCCAGCTACGACGACCGCAAGTTCACGCTCGATGCTTCCATGACGGGCGTATCCGCGAAGGAAGAGAAGATCCCCGATGTGCCGATCGTCGCCATTGCGGAGGATGAGGTCACCCTGCCCGTGGCTGCGAGGGGCGTCCCGGCTTCCACGCCGAAAGTTGAACTGAAGCCCGAGGACTGGCAGCGCTGGAACGACTACGGCATCGGATTGTTTCTGCAGGGAGATCTGAAATCCGCGCAGGCCGCATTTCTAAAAGTCACGGAGATCGATCCGAAGAATCCGGATGGCTGGGTCAATCTTGGCCGCGCCGCCGTACAGGAAGGCGATATGGACGCGGCTCGTCCCGTGCTCGAGAAGGCCCTGGCCATCAGCCCCGATCTGGCGCGTGCGCATTACTTCTACGCAAGAGTTTTGCGGGCTGACGGCAAGTATGAGGACGCCGCGAATCATTTGCGCACCGTGATTGCGCAATACCCGCGCGATCGTGTGGCGTTGAACGACCTGGGGCGCATCCTGTTCCTGGAACGCAAGTACGCCGATGCGGTGAAGCAACTCGAATCGGTGTTGGCGATCGATCCTGAAGATCTGCAGGCGCATTACAACCTGATGCTCTGCTACAACGGGCTGGGGAACGAGAAACTGGCGAAAGAGCATCAGGCGCTCTACCTGCGCTTCAAGGCCGACGAGGCGTCGCAGACGATTACCGGCAAGTACCGGCAACTGCATCCTGAAGACAATAACGAGCGGCAGACGATCCACGAGCATGTGTCGGTGGCTTTGAGTGGAGTCGGAACTGCGCAATCGGGAACCCGACGCGCGGTGTCGAAGCTTACCTCAGCGGCGAAAGCCCGCTCCCAAGCCGCTGTGAGTGGCACGACTGAAGTCGTGCCCTTCCCCAGCACGAGCCCAAACATCGGCTCAAGCACGAGCCAACCAGACACTGTTACATCTTCTGGCGGGCAGAACAGATAGCGACCCCACGGTTTTCATGAATAGAACTCAGATCACCATTTTTCTATTGGCTTCATGCCTGAGCGTTTCGGCTGCCGCACAGCCCACGCAGTTCCGCGACATTACCGCGCCGGCCGGGATTCGCTTCGTGCACAACAACGCAGCGTTCGGAAAGAAGTGGCTTCCGGAAACTCTCGGTGCGGGTTGTGCATTCATCGACTACGACAACGACGGCTATCCTGACATCCTGCTGGTCAATGGGCAAGACTGGCCGGGACACGCAAAAGCGGCGACGACGCTGAAGCTCTACCACAACAATCACGACGGCACGTTCACCGACGTTACCCGCAAGGCAGGCTTGGCCGTATCCATGTTTGGAATGGGCGTGGCCGTCGGCGACTACGACAACGATGGACACGACGATCTGTTTATCACCGCTCTGGGACAGAGCCGCCTGTTCCACAACAATGGGAACGGCACGTTCACCGATGTAACCAAGTCTGCGGGCTTGTGGGGACCGAACGAACTCTCTACCAGTGCTGCGTGGGTGGACTACGATCGCGACGGCAAACTGGATCTGGTGGTCGCGAACTATGTCCAGTGGACGGAGCAGACCGACATCTACTGCACGCTTGACGGAGCGCATAAGTCGTACTGCACGCCGGAGTCGTACAAGGGCGTTTCGGCGCGTGTGTGGCACAACCTGGGCGGCGGGAAGTTCGAAGACGCCACGCAGAAATCCGGACTCAGTGATCCAACTTCGAAGAGCCTGGGGGTGGCGATCCTCGACTATAACGGCGATGGCTGGCCCGACATCCTGCTGGCCAATGACACGCAACCGAACAAGCTCTATCTCAACAAGCAGAACGGCACGTTCGAAGAGAAGGCTGTTGCCGCGGGAATCGCGTTCAGTGAAGACGGCGTGGCGCGCGCCGGCATGGGCGTGGACACGGGCGACTATGACCGCTCGGGGCGGCCGAGCCTGATGATCACCAACTTCGCGAACCAGATGATTTCGCTCTACCACAACGAAGGCAACGGATTGTTCGTGGACGAGGCGCCGCGGTCGGAAGTCGGCCGCAATACTCTTGTGACGCTCGGCTTTGGCTGTTTCTTCTTCGACTACGACAACGATGGTTGGCCGGATATCTTCGTCGCCGATGGGCACATTGAAAATGAAATCGAGCGTGTCCAGAAGCGGGTGTCGTACGCCGAGCCGCCGCACTTGTTCCGCAATCTGGGCGGCGGCAAGTTTCAGGAAGTGACTTCGCAGATGGGCGCGGCTTTCGCGAGTCCAAAGGTTGGACGCGGCGCCGCATACGCCGACATCGACAACGACGGGGCGCTCGATGTGCTGGTCACGACGAACGGTGGTCGGCCGTGGTTGTTTCACAACGAAGCCACAAACAATCACAGCCTGCGCTTGAAACTGGTGGGGACGAAGTCGAATCGCGACGGGATCGGCGCGGTTGTGCACGTCTCCTCTGGCGGCGCCAGGCAGTGGCAGATGCTGCGCAGCGGGTCAAGTTATTTGTCGGCAAGCGAGTTGGTGCTGACGTTTGGGTTGGGCAACGCGGCCAAGGCCGATGCAGTCGAGATTCAGTGGCCGAGCGGGCACGTGGACAAACTCTCTGGAGTAGCGGGCGATCAGACGGTGGCGGTGGAGGAAGGCAAAGGGGTGGTCGGAACTCGGGCGTACGGGAAACCGAGGAAGGCGGAGCGACCGGCGGGTGCGCATGCGAAGGCTTCGACTCTGCCGTAGGTCAGTTGGACGTGCATCGCGCGTCCCGAGGCGAGAGGACCTCTTAAATGCGCTCGGGACAGGGTGCCGGTGGCTCGGCCGAACAGTAGCCAACCTCAGGGGCTAAAGCCCTTTGCGGTAGGATGGACGGCGCGGTCGCCGGTGCCACAGAAACTCACGGCGACACTTGTGCGTATGAGACTGAGAGTCTGGATCTGGACATTCGGGTTGGCCTTCGTCGGGTATGCGCTCGGAGGCAGGGGCGCTTCCGCCAGCCCGGCTCGTGAAACGATCGGCGCGATTCTCGGGGCGATTGTCGGTTTCGGCGTGGGCTGGGGACTACAACGTCTTCTCGAACTGGGCCGCCGGCGCTGACATGTCCCGCAAGCGCCGCAAGAATTCCGGAGTTCCATCACACATCATGAAATGGTTCCGTGTTGCGCTTCTCGCTGTGCTCATTTTGCTAGCGGCCGGATTCTTCGCGGCCGCGCCTCATCGTGCCGCCGAGGCCGACGCTGCCAAGGCTGCCGAGGCCGCCCGCCTGAACAACATAGGCGTCGCCTACATGAACCAACAGTTATTCGAGAAGGCGTTGAAACAGTTCGACGCAGCGGCCGCGCAGGATCCGAAACTCCTGATTGCGAAGCTGAATCGTGCCGTCGCGCTGCTCAACCTGCAAAAGGTCGATGAAGCCAAGACGATCCTCGAAGAAGTGACCAAGCAGGATCCCAAAAACGCGCATGCCTGGTACAACCTCGGCCTGCTCTCGAAGAACACGAATGAGACCGACGAGGCTGTTGCCGCGTTCAAGCACGTCACCGAAATCGATCCCAACGACGCCGACACCTGGTATTTCCTGGGCACAGCGTATGCGCAGGCCAAGCAGTATCCCCAGGCGATTGACGCGTTCGAGCACGCGCTCAAGCTGAACCCGCTCCACGCTTCGGCGGAATTCGGCGTCTCGCGTGCCTACCAGCAGTCGGGGAACACCGACACCTCGCGCGACCATCTGAAGAAGTTTCAGTACATCAAGGACAACAAGCTTGGCTCGCCAATGAGTTTGTCTTATGGAGAGCAGGGGCAGTACTCTCGCGCGGAGGAGTCGGCGGGTGTGGTGGAGAAGGTGCCGGCGCAGATTCCGGTGAGGTTTGTGGATGTGACGGCGGAGGCGGGACTAATCTCTAAGTCTTCAAGCGGAAGAGCCGATGACGTGGCGTCTTTCCTTGGCCCCGGTGCGTGTTTTCTGGACTATGACGGTGATGGAAATGTCGATCTGTTTCTGGCAGATAACGGGACCCAGGGCTCGATGTCGCTGTTTCACAACCGGGGAAATGGCACATTTGAAGATGTGACCAAGAAGGCGGGGTTGGATCGGTACGGATCGGCGATTTCCTGCACAGCGGGGGACTACGACAATGATGGCTTCGCCGACCTCGCCGTGAGTCTCGGCGATCGCATTCTCCTTCTTCACAACGAAAAGAACGGCACTTTTAAAGACGTGACGCAACAGGCCGGAATCGATATGGCGAAAGCATCCACGTCTATCAATCCGCAAGCGGGACGACTGGAGATCCTCGGCCCCTCTTTCATTGACTACGACCACGATGGCGATATTGATCTCTACATCACTCGATTGGCTGCAAAACCGGGCGTGACTTTGTCGGGACAAAAGATCCCGGGTAATAACATGATGTGGCGTAACAACGGAGACGGTACATTCACAAACGTGACTGAAACCACGGGCCTGAACGGCCTGGACTCCACTACGGCAGCAATCGGCACAGATCTCAACAATGATCGAGCGATCGACATCGTGACGACCGGTTTGGGTGAAGGAGGCAAGCACTCCGCGCTAATGTTCGAAAATCCAAGAGAAGGCAAATTCCGTGAAGTGTCACTCATGGAATCTTCCCCGACTTTCGGAGTTACTGCGCTCGACTTCAATCATGATGACTGGATGGACCTTGCCTTTACGCATTTTGGTCCTTCCGCAATCACCCTCTGGCGCAACAATCAAGGTAAGACTTTCGAACAAGCCCGCTTACCAGAATTTGATTGGCACCGCGGATTCGGGCTCGTCGCTTTCGATTATGACAATGACGGCTGGGTTGACCTGGCTCTTGTTGGCCAGGCGGCGATACATAAGCTCGAAGAAGTGAAGTACCAAATTCGCCTCTTCCGCAACCTCGGGCCTGACGGTTTTAAAGACGTCACTGCCGACGTCGGCCTCGACAAGATTCAGCTGAAAGAGCCGCGCGCCATCATCGCCGGCGATTACAACAACGATGGCGCCGTCGATCTTCTCATTACGCAGAACCACGGCCCCGCGGCGCTCTTGCGCAATGAAGGCGGGAATAAGAATAACTGGTTGCGCTTGAATCTTAAGGGACTCAACGACAACAAGTCGGCGATTGGTACCAAGGTCGAGGTTTTCGCTGGGGCAAACCGGCAGAAGTTCGAGATTTACGGCTCGTCGGGATACCTGGGGCAGAACTCCCCTTACCTGACCGTTGGCCTCGGACAGGCCAAGCAGGCCGACGTCGTTCGCATGCTCTGGCCCACCGGTGTGCTGCAGGACGAGATCGAAGTCGCGGCGAATCGCGAGCAGCCGTATCTTGAACTCGATCGCCGTGGAAGTTCCTGCCCGACCTTGTTTGTTTGGGACGGGCACCACTACGAACTGGTCGGTGACATGATCGGCGCCGGGGTGGTTGGCCACTGGGTCGGGCCGAATGAGCGCAACGTGCCACGACCGGCGGAATACATCAAGGTGGATCGCAACAAGATCCATCTGAAGGGCGGCAAGCTGAGCTTCCGTCTGATGGAGCCGATGGAAGAGGCTGTCTATCTTGACGAGGTGAAGCTGTTCGCGGTCGATCACCCGAGTAGCTTCGACGTGTTCCCCAATGAATACTTCGCCAGCAATCCGCCGTTTCCTGCGTTTCGGGTGATCCAGAGCAGCGATGCGCAGCTACCGGCAGCAGCCCGCGACGAGCACGGACACGACTGGATGCCGGCGCTGCAAGCGCACAAGTACTTCGGCGACTTCGAACTGTTGCCCTTCCACGGTTTCACCAAGGCGCATTCCCTCGAACTCGATCTCGGCGAGCCGTACCGCGGCGGGCCGCTCACACTCCTGATGCATGGGGTGACCGAATACTTCACGGCCACCAGCGTGTATGCGGCGCATCAGGCCAAGGTCGAGGCGATTGCTCCGTACGTCGAAGCACTCAACGCTCACGGCAAGTGGGTGCGCGTCGTTGACGACATGGGATTCCCCGCCGGAGGCCCCCGCACGATTACCCCTGATCTGACCGGAAAACTGCCCCCTGGTACGCGGCGAATTCGCATCACGACCAACCTGCAGGTTTATTGGGACAGCATCCTGATCGATCGCAGCCCCCAGAATGGACAAACACGCCTGGCGCCGCTTCCGCTTGCGAGCGCGAAGCTCGACTTCTATGGGCATCCGCGGCAGACGGAAGGCGAGCCTCGCGGCAATGTGAAGTACGTCTACGAGGAAGTCAGCCCGACCGGCCCATTCGCGCGACAGGCCGGCGATTACACGCGCTACGGCGACGTGCTGCCACTGTTGACATCGTTCGACGATCGCCTGGTCGTGTTTGGCACGGGTGACGAAGTCGCGCTGGAGTTTGATCCATCAAACTTGCCGAAACTTCCGGCCGGCTGGTCCCGCGATTATTTCTTCCTGGTCAACGGCTACGAAAAAGATATGGATTTCTACGCGGCTGACGGGTTCACCGTGGAACGGCTGCCTTTCCGTGGAATGAAGGGCTATCCATACTCTGGTACCTATCCGTTGGATCGCGAGCACCTCGATTACTTGCTGGAATACAACACGCGACATGTTTCGGGGAACGAGGAGAGTGGATACTCGTACCGATATCCGGTCGTTGGTCGGTAGTCGTTGTTCGTTGGCAAACCCTTGTCGTCGGCTGTCGGCCCACCTGAGTGGGTGTCCATTCACGGCAGACACGAAGCATAACATCGAGGTTCCCTGAAATCCTCTGTGCTCTCAGTGTCCTCTGTGGTGAAAGCTTTTGCTTTACCCGGCGACGCGCAGCCGTTTTCCGTTCAGCTTCACGCAGAACTCCTCGACCGTCGTGAGCATCGAATCTCCCGCGAATTCCAGGCTCGCGATGGAACGCTCCGCGGCGTCGCGATGGCCGTAGCCGCAGGCGTCTTTAATGATCACCGGGATGTAGCCGAGGTCGGCGCCGTGTCGCGCGGTGGGTTCAATGCCGATCTCCAGGGCGATGCCCGCGATAGCGAAAGCGCGGATGCCGCAATCGCGCAACGCGATATCAAGCGGCGTGCCCTCGAAGGCCGACATCGTGAGCTTGTCGAAGATCGCTTCGCTCGCGAGCGGCTTCAGTTCAGGAACCAGTTGGAAGCCCGGCGAGTCCCGGAGAAACCAGGGCTGGACTTCGTCCACCGTTTTCACCCGCTGCCACGCCATCGCCGTGCGCAGTTGAAACGCGCCCATGAGTTCCTTGGGGAGAGACATGTGACGCATGAAGAAGACGCGCATTCCGGCTTTCCGCGCGGCTTCCAGTACCTGCAGCACTCGCGCCGTGATCTCAGCGCCCTGCTTCACTTGCTGCACGATGCCAACCTGCATGTCGTAGACGATCAGGGCCATCGACGCGGGATCGCAGACTTCATCGAGCGTTTGCGGGATGTTGAGTCCGAATGCGCGCAGCATGAGCGAGAACTTTCTCCGAGGGGTGAAGATCCATTTTACTGGAAGCTGCGAGCTGTGAGCTGCGAGCGAGCAAATTCGCTGGCGCTTCCAATGCTTCTTTGATTGCTCGCAGCTCGAGACTCGAAGCTCGCAGCTTATTTCTTGTAACCCGCCGGCAGCGCCTTGGCCAAATCCTTCCAGCCGACCAGCACGAATCCCTGGTCTTTCAGGAATTTCTGGAACTCGGCACTCTTTACCAAATCGAAGTCATGCTGGCGCCAGGCGGCGCCCCAGTCGGGATGTTCGGGGGTGGCGCCGCGCATCTCCTCATCGTCGTACGCGAGGTGAAGGATGACCTGGTAAACGCCCGGGTCTAGCGCTGCGAGTTGTTTTTCGTACCACGCCGTCCAGTCTTTCGCCTCGACGCCGGGCTCAATCGAGATCACTTTCTGGACCAGCACTTCTTCTGCTGGTGGTTTGGTGCCGAGCGGGCCATGTGTGCCCTCCCACTCTTCCAGAATCGGCACGCCATAAGCGTGACCCATCTTCACATACAGCTGGTAGAGATCGTCGGTACGAAACAGCGCAGCCATGTGAGTATCGAGATGTGTCACGTGCACCCCGAACTTCTGGGCGCGGTCGATCTGGGCGTGGAGTTCGGTTTCCACTTCAGCAGGCTTGGCGTTTTTCGCGACCTCGGGAGTGTCCAGTGGCAAGTACCCGTCGGGATCCAGCAGGCTTGAGACTTTGTCTTTTGAGGTGACTGGTCCCCAGCGCAAAGTCGTCCACTCGCTATTGAGCGCCTGGTGAATGCCGAGGTCGGCATCAGGATGTGCCTTCGCAAAGGCTGCGGCTTCCATGAACCACGGGCACGGCACCAGAATGCTGGCCGAGGTGATCCACTTCTTCTCCAGCGCTTCGGAGATGGCGCGATTCACGGAATGGTTCATACCGAAATCGTCGGCGTGCAGAATCAGCAGGCGCGCGTTGGCTGGATAGCCAAGGCGCTCCTGCACCGATTTGACGGGAGTTTGTGCGGAAGAGGACATCGCAATGAACGAAACAATGGCCACTAGGGCAATACGGGAAAGATGCATGAAAATCCTCGATGTGGAACGACGCTTTCTCTGAGAAACTTCAAAACCTTTTAGCCGCAAAGCTCGCCAAGACAAGCCGCAATACTCGCGAAGAAAACCAACACTTGCACCGCAGAGTACTCTGCGGAACCCTCACGCTTCTTCCGGCGGCAGTTCGAAATCCACCAGGTCGCCACGGAAGCCTCGAGTCTTGATCGCGCCGAACGCGACTCCTGCCAGCATCCAGATGCCGCCCACGATCCACGCCTTCCAACTCAGGTTCTTCCATAGGAAGAAGCACACGGTGAAGCCGGCCAGCGGCGGCGTCCATACGGCCAGCACCAAGAGTCCCAATACCGCAAAGGCGAGGGGAATCCACGACGAGGTCGGCAGCAGCACGAGCACGATAACGACAGCGGTAAGAAGTAGCGGAGGAATCGGACTCTTGCCGCGTTGGCGAACGCTGTAGTGGACGAAGGCCGCCATATTCACGCCCATGAAGGCGATGAGCGCGCCGAAGTTGAGCATCTCCGCGCCCAGGCCGTAGCTGAGAATAAACGCGCCGATCAGGGCAATCAGCCCGACAAAGATCACGTTGTTGCGCGGCACGTGGCGCTTGGGATCGACGACTCCGAAGAACGATTGCGGCAGCGCGCGGCTGCGTCCCATGCCGTAAAGCAACCGGGCGGCACCGATCTGCGCGCCCATACCGGAGCCGAAGTTTGCGATGAGCAGCGTGAATCCCACCACCGCGAAGAGCGGCGCCCAGGCCCGGCCCGCGACGTAGGTGAATGCCGTGTCGGAGTTCGGAAACGGCTGACTGGCAGGCCACAGCAATTGCGCGGCATACACTTCCAGCGCCGACAGGATGCCGATCACCAGGCAGGTAAGCACCGTGGCCAACAGAATGTTGCGGCGCGGATTTTCGGCCTCTTCCGACAGCGTGGAGATGCCATCGAATCCGATGTAGCTGAGCACCGCAATCGAAGTCGCCGCCAGCACAGCTTTCGAATTCCAGAGTTCGGGATCATAGAACGGGCGCGTAAAGAACGCGGCACCGTCGTGGGGATTCCCGAAGATGTAGCGCGCTGCGGCAACGAAGAAGATTGCCACCACTGCGCCCATTCCAGCGGCTAGCAACGTATTGACTCGGGCCGAGGTCTTGATGCCCTGAATATTCAGGAACGTGAACACCGCGGCGAAGAAGATGGCCCATCCCCAGTAGGGAACTCCGGGCGCGAACACATGGGCCTGCTGGCTGCACCAGATGATGCAGATCATCGGGTTCAGCATGTAATCCATCACCATGCTCCAGCCGGTGACGAAGCCGAGCGCGGGATTGATCTCCTGGCCAACGTAGGTGAACGCCGATCCCGCGCTGGGATAGGCGCGCGCCATGCGCCCGTAGCTGAAAGCGGTGAAGAGCATCGCCACCATCGCGATCAGGATGGTCGTGACCACGTGCCCGCGGCCGCGATCACTTAGAACGCCGAATACCGACATCGGCGCAACCGGCTGAATGACGATCACGCCGTAGAGGATCAGATCCCAGAGAGTGAGCGTGCGCCGGAGACGGGGCGCGTTGGCAGTCGTGGTAGTCGCGTTAGTAGCCATGGGCTCCTTGGGCAGTCGTCAGTCGTCGGTTCTTCAGTCGTCAGCGAAGTTACTCGATCGTCGCGGTCCGTTTGTCCCTGTGCTGGAGGAAAGCGACGACCGTTATTCTTGCCAAGCGCCACTCAGTGTACATTCCAGCCGCTGACTTCTACGACTGGTTTTGCGGTCCCCAAAGCAGCCGTCCGGTAGCTCGCCGAGATCTCCCGCTTCTCTCCCGGAAGCAGCGAGAAGTAGTTGTCTTCCCAAATGACGGGGAGAATCTCCTCCCCACCCGCGCCTTTGTTTACTTTCAGCCGTACGAAGAATGCAAGAGTCTTGCTCGGATTCTCCACCGTGACGTGCGTTATTGATTCATCTGTCCGTCGCTCGGTGCGGCTGGTGGTTTTCAGCGTAGTCTTCGGTAGTTGATTCAGCGCGGTGTAGTCGGCGAATTGATTGGTTGGTGTGGTGAACCAGTTCGATTTCTCCCAATCGAGCGTCTCGGGCTTGGTCGAGAGCCAGTAGAAGTTCGAGCCGACAATTTTTCCGCTTGCATCCTGCAGCCGCAGCACGAGGAAGTACACCGGGCTTGCGTCCTCTAAGGCCGGCAGAGCGAGAACCTTATTGGTGCTGTCGGCCCCGGCATCGACGGGTGACTCTTGCGAAAACTTCTCCGTCATGTCGAGGTTGTACAGCTTTGTCGTCAGTTTCAGCCCTTTCACATCGTCGTAGCGACTGCTCACTACCCAGATGGAGCGGTCGTCATACGCGTACATCGGGTGCAGCGGTTCCATCGCACGCTTGGCACCGAAATAGCCTCCCGCAGGCCGCAGATAGTAGTCATACAAATGCCAGATGACCGAAGGCCAGGCGTTGTTGAGCATCCACTGGATAACGCCAGTCGACGTGTACTTGTTCCGGCTGTAAGCCTCGAACATCGCCCGGATGCCCTCGTAGTTCATCAACTGCGCTTTCAGGACGTAGTCCTCCAGAGTGTCGGCTTTCCCATAGCGCGCCTGGAGCGCTTCGCTGTAAACGTGGATGTCTTTGAACTCGCCGCCGCCCGCGTGGTAGTTCCACCAATCGTCTATCGGCCACAGATGATCCTTGGGCAACATGGTGCGGAGGCTCTCGATCTGGGGCACAGCCGGGCCGGGGCTGGTTTCGGTGTTGAACCCGTACGCGCCGCCGCAGCCTCCTGGGTTGCAGTGGTGGCCGCTGTCGATCTTGTCTTCGGTCCAATAGGAGGGTGCAACATACTCGTAAGGACCAGTCATCTTTACGCCGCTCTCGCCCGACGACGCAGCCGGTTTCGCGGTGGCGGACGAGACGGTTGGGTTCGGGAAAAGCAACTGCTTTTCAACGGCCAGGTACATTTCCTCCACATCTGGCGGCGGCGGATTGTCGCTGCCGTTCAGCCACATCACGACGCTGGGATGACTCCGCAACCGGTAAATCTGATCTTGCAGCGATGCCTTGGCGATATCGAAATCCTGCGGCTTCCACTTGGCCCAATGCTCCCAGTGATCGCAGCAGCACCAGCCCGCCATGATCAGCACTCCTTCGCGGTCGGCGCGCTCGAAAAATTCATCGGTTTCCAGCTTGCCCTCGAGCCGGATCGTGTTGAGTCCCATGTCGCGCACGTAGCGGAATTCGTCGGCGGTGCGCTGGGAGTTTTCACGAAGCATCATGTCGGGGGACCAGCCGCCGCCGCGAATCAGGATTTTCTTGCCGTTGATGGAGAACACACGGCGCTGCTCGGAGTTCAGTTCCGAAGTGACTTCGCGGATGCCGAATTTGGTTTCGGCATGGTCGGACTGTTTGCCATCGACGACGAATTCCATCTTTAATGTATAGAGTTCCGGCTTGCCCATCTGCACAGGCCACCAGAGCCGCGGATCGGTGAAATTGAGTTGCGAATACTTGTCGGGTTCGAACGTCACGTCTTTGTTTTCGCCAGCCGCCAATTCGACGTCTTGCGAGAATTCGATCTTGTCGATCGTGCCCTTCAGCGTGCCTTTAACTGCTTGCTTCGTGGAGTTCTTCAGAAGGGCCGTCACGGTCAGTTGTGCGCTGCTGAGGGACTCAACATGCGAAACCACGGTGGGATATCGCAATGCCACCGGCCCGCTCTCAGAAAGGTAAGCCTTCCGCCACAATCCCATATTCTTGTCGGGCGGGGCCGGGTTCCAATCCACAAACGTGATGGCGAGATCGTTCTCCGTAGGCGCGAACGTTTCCACGGCAAGCACATTCTCAGCTCCGTGCTTCACGCCGTCGGTGATGTTGAACTCGTAGGTGCGCCAGGCTCCGGCCACGTCGTCGGACTTCGCGATTTGCTTTCCGTTCAGCCAGATGTTGGCGCGGTAATTGATCCCCCGGAAGTTCAGCCAGACCGCCTTGCCTTTGTAGCTGGCGGGGACGGTGAATGTTTTTCGATACCACCACGAAAGGAGGTACGGGCTGTCTGGCCCCATCGGGATGTTGGAGAAGTTTGCACCGATCGGATACGTCACCCCTGGAATCTGGCGCAGATTCATCCCATACGTCGGGTCCGGAAGAACCTTGTTCTTGACCAGGGCACTGACAACGGTTGTCGGAACGGTGACCGAATACCATCCCTTCGGTTGAAAAGCGGGCTTGGAGAGGACGTCTCCCGTCTGATCGACCTTGCGGGAAGACTGAAGCATCCATCCTTCGGAGAGGGGAACCTGGGTTCCGGCGGATGCTGCGGCAGAGCGTACTTGCTGGCCCTGGGAAACGGAAAGTAGAGCGAACGTCAGGGATACGGCCCCAAACAGCATGCGAAGTTTCATGAAATGAGTCCTCTTGAAGCGAGGTCGACGAGCCACGTTGGTGCGATCGGAATGTCGCCCAGTTGGATAACACGTTTTATTGATACGTTTCAATAGCTGTTTTTACGCGGCTCCAGCCGCGATACCGGGATCGGCAGGGGTGCCTGGTACAACAGCGGTTCCTCAGTCCCCTTAGTTTATAATCAAAGATTACGCCCCCAAAATTCTGGAGTGAATAAGAAACCATGATCCGTTTTCTGCAAACCCCTGGTCCGACCAAGAAGATTATTCTGAGCGCCCTGCTGCTGATCATCTGTGGTGGCATGGTGATCACGCTGATTCCCGGTGGTTTGGGTTCAGACCTGCTCGGCCAGCCTGCGCAGGGGGTGATCGCCAAAGTGGCCGGGCAAGATATCACGACCCAGGAAGTTCGCGACCGCGCGCGCGCCCTCGCCGAGCAGCAAGTGGCCCAATACGGTCCCATGGGGAAGCAATTGCTTCCCATGATCATGCCGCGGGCGCTGTCTCAGTCGGTCGAGCAGTTGGTAATGGGCAAGGCAATCGTCGCGGAAGCCAATCGCATGGGACTAAAAGCCACCGATGCGGATGTTCGCGATGAGTTGCAGCACGGCCGCTACGGTGCCACCCTGTTTCCAGGCGGCAAGTTCATCGGAGAGCAAGCGTACGAGAATCTCCTCCAGCAATACAACCTCAGCGTCGCCACATTCGAATCCGATGTCAAGAATCAGATCCTGGAGCAAAAGCTCGCGGCCCTGATCACGGGCAGTGCTTCGGTCTCCGATGCCGACATCCGCCAGGAATTTCAGAAGCGCAACGCCAAGGTGAAGTTCGACTATGCCGTCCTGTCGCAGGACGACATCCGCAAAGGACTGCACCCGACTGACGACGAACTGAAGGCGTTCTACACGCGCAACCAGGCGCGCTACAAGGATTCCATCCCGGAGAAGCGCAAGATTCAGTACGTCCTTGTCGACAAAAGCAAGGCAATGAGCCAAGTGCAGGTCACACCCGAGGAATTGCAGTCTTATTACGACCAGCACAAGGATCAGTATCGCGTTCCGGAAGAGGTCAAGGTTGCACACATCCTGATCAAGACCCCCGCCGCCGGCGCCGACGGCAAAGTTGACGAAAAGGGCGTCGAAGAAGCGCGTAAGAAAGCCGAAGACGTGCTCAAGCAGTTGAAGGGTGGCGCCAAACTCGAGGATCTGGCGAAGAAGTACTCCGACGACCCGGGCAGCGCCAAGCAGGGTGGGGAACTCGGCTGGATTGGCCGCGGCCGCACCGTTCCCGAATTCGAGAAAGCTGCCTTCTCCCAAGGCAAAGGACAAACCAGCGACCTGGTAAAGAGCTCGTACGGCTTCCACATCATTCGAACGGAAGACAAGCACGAAGCGCATCTCAAGACGCTGGACGAAGTGAAGGCTGAGATTGAACCGCTGATCCGCCAGCAGAAGGTTTCCCGCATGATGGAAACCGCCGGCAACGCGCTGCTCGACCAGGCGCGCAGCCAGGGACTGGAGAAAGCTGCTACCTCGAAGGGTTTGAGCGCTGTCACGACCGACTTCGTCGGCCGCAGCGACGTGTTGCCCGGCATCGGTTCTTCTCCGCAATTGATGGATGCCGTGTTCTCCGAGCGTGAGAAATCTCCGCCGGATATTGCCCAGGTGAGCGCGGGGGCCGTCGTATTCCAGGTACAGGGGGTCAAGCCGCCGTCCACGCCGACCTTTGAAGAGATTCGCTCCAAGCTGGATGGCGAGTTCAAGAACGAACGCGCCAGCATCCTGTTAAACCAGAAGACGCAAGAGCTTTCGGATCGGGCGAAGTCGGAACATGATCTGAAAAAAGCCGCCAAGGAACTGGGCGCGACCATGAAGACAAGCGACTTCGTGTTGCCCGACGGCCAGGTCCCCGATATTGGCAGCATGGCTGGACAGGCGTCGGTGGCGTTCTCCATGAAGCCCGGGGAGATCAGCGGTCCCGTCAACGCGGGAAGCAATGGCGTAGTAATTGCGCTCCTCGACAAGCAGGAACCGACTGAGCAGGACTTCGCGGCGAAAAAAGATTCCATCCGCGATGGCCTGCTGCGCAACAAACAACAGGAGCTTTTCGGAATGTTTCTGACGAACCTGCGCGCACAGATGGAAAAGTCCGGAAAGATCAAGATCAATGAGCAGGAAATGAAAAACCTCACCAAGGGACAAGGCGGCGGTGAGGAAGGCTTCTAAACAGCAAAACTGAGGGGCACGCCACAGCGTGCCCAATCCAATCTGCTACGGTTTTTCTCCGGTCTAACCCTGGTGCTTTCCGGATAACTATGTCGTTCGCCCGCGCCACTGGAATTCTTCTGCATCCTACCTCGCTTCCGGCGCGAGGCGGCATCGGCGACTTCGGTCCCGCAGCGTACGCCTTCGTCGACTTTCTCGCCGAAGCCCGCCAGGGTCTTTGGCAGGTCTTGCCGTTAGGCCCGCTGGGCTATGGTAACTCTCCTTATTCGGCCACGTCGGCCTTCGCCGGGAACCCCCTGCTGATCAGTCTGGAACGCCTTGCCGAGCGTGGCTGGATCGATCCTGGCGAGATCGCCAATCTCCCTGAAGCCGATGGGCCGGTAGAGTACGAAGCGGTCTTTCGCCGCAAGATGCCCCTGCTGGCGGAGGCCGCCAACAACTTCGCCAAGCGGATGCGGGGAGACGAGTGCGCCCGCTTCGATCGCTTCTGCCGCGACAATCAGGAATGGCTCGACGATTTCGTCCTGTTCGACTCGCTGCGATCGCACTACAAACTGACGAACTGGAATGAGTGGCCGCGCGAATTGGCGCATCGCGAACCGGCGGCCCTCGAGCGCGTGCGCAACGACGCTGCTGGCGATCTTGTCATGCGTAAAGTCCTGCAATTCGCATTCGCCGAACAGTGGCGCGCCCTCCGCGATCATTGCGCCCGCCAATCCGTTCGCGTGGTCGGCGATATCGCTATCTTTGTGAACTACGACAGCGCTGATGTCTGGACCCACCCGGAACTGTTCCGCCTGAATGCCGACCGAAAGCCTGAGGTCGTCTCCGGAGTGCCTCCCGACTTTTTCAGCGAGACCGGTCAACGCTGGGGTAACCCGCTGTACCGCTGGGATGTGATGAAGTCCCAGGGATACGCGTGGTGGGTCGCCCGGCTACGAGCCGCTACCGGCCAATGCGATTACATCCGGCTCGATCACTTCCGTGGCTTCGAGCAGTTCTGGGAGATCCAGGCGAGCGAGCCAACCGCAATCAACGGCCGTTGGGTCGACGGCCCGAAAGACGACCTCTTTGCGAAGGTGCAGGAAGCGCTCGGTGGACTGCCATTCTTCGCGGAGGACCTCGGTTACATCACGCCCGAGGTTCATGCGTTGCGCAGGCGTCTCAAGATGCCGGGCATGGCCGTCCTGCAGTTCGGCTTCGGTGACACGGGCGCGCACATGTATCTTCCTCAGCAGATGACGCCGGAAACGGTCGTCTACACGGGAACCCACGACAACGACACGCTCGTTGGATGGTGGGCTAGCGGCGCAACCAAGCAGGAGAGGCGTAACGCGGAAGCGTATTTCGGTAAGGCGGAAGACGGGATTCACTGGTCGTTTATCCGTGCGGCCCAGGGATCGGTGGCTAGCCTCTCGGTAATTCCTGTACAAGACTTCCTCGGATTGGGCAGCGAAGCACGCATGAATATGCCCAGCGAGCGCGGCGGCAACTGGCGGTGGCGTCTACAACCGGGGGCTTTGACGCCGGGACTCGCGAAGAAGATGGCCTTGCTAGCGGAAGTCAGTGATCGACTGCCAGAGCCGCCCCCGCAGCCCGCCGACCACGACTTTGCCGCATAGTTCTCCGATTCGAACGGTCCCAAAACGACACTGCCATTCTGGGGCGTTGGTTACTTTCGTGTTTCCTTCCACGTAGTTTCACTGATATTTAACTTGTCTTTCATCGCCCAGCAAAATCGCTTTGTTAACACTGGCAGCATGCCCAATCTCCACGCTACGGATAGTTACGTGGGTGTTCTTGGTGGCGCGCCTGTGCTCGCGGGCTTACCGCCTTTCGCGAGCAAACTGCTACCTCTCAAACAGGCTCACGAGCTTTATGTGCGCGCGCGCAACCGGGGATCGAGTTTCCTTCTAGACAACCTTCTTCGGGAAATGGACGTCGAGGTCAGCGCCGAAGCTGCGGACCTCGAACGCATTCCGAAGACCGGGCCTGTGGTCGTCGTAGCCAACCATCCCTACGGCATTTTGGATGGCGCCGTGCTCGCCGTGTTGCTCTCCCAAGTGCGCCCCGACGTAAAAGTCATGACCAATTTTCTGCTCGCGGGAGTGCGCGAACTCGAGGCAAGCTGCATCTTTGTAGATCCGTTGGGCACGCCGCAGTCGCAGGAGCGGAACCGCCGCGCGTTGAAGCAATCCGTCGAATGGCTGCGGCAAGGCGGGATGCTGGCTGTCTTCCCGGCCGGTGAAGTGTCGCACTGGCAACTGCCGCAGGGCGGCGTGGTCGATCCGCTCTGGAACGACACGGCGGCGCGACTGATTCGCAAGACTGGCGCGGCCACCGTGCCAGTGTATTTCTGCGGACAGAACAGCCTGGGATTCCAATTGATGGGCATGCTGCATCCGCGCCTGCGGCTAGCGTTCCTGTTGCAGGAGTTTCTGCAGCAACAGGGAAGACAAGTCGCGCTGCGCATCGGGAGCAGCATCCCGGCGGAATCCATCAGCAGTCTCACCGACGAGCGCGCTGCCACCGAGTACCTGCGCTGGCGCACCTACTTGCTCGCGGAGCGCGGGAAGAAGGCCGCCAAGCTGCCACAGGCATGGCGCTCGATGCTGCCTCAAAAGGCCGAGGACACCATCGCTCCGGCCGTCAGCCCGGAGCTCTTGCACCGCGATCTCGAAGCTCTGCCTGCTGCTCGTTGCCTTGCGGAGAACGGGGAACTCGCCGTGTACGCGGGCCGCGCTGACGAGATTCCGAATCTACTCGAAGAGATCGGGCGCTTGCGCGAAGTCACCTTCCGGCTGGCGGGCGAGGGAACCGGCAAGCCCACCGATCTGGATGCCTTTGACCGCTACTACTGGCATCTGCTGCTCTGGAGCAAGACCAAAAAAGAACTGGTCGGCGCCTACCGCGCCGTGCATACCGCCGAAGTTCTTTCCGAGCGCGGCATCAAAGGGCTCTATACCAGCACACTGTTTCACTATGATGCGGAACTATTCGAAAAATTGGGGCCTGCTCTCGAATTGGGGCGCTCGTTCGTGCGTCCTGAATATCAGCGGCAATACGCGCCGCTGCTGCTTCTCTGGAAAGCCATCGCCCGCTTCGTCTCCCTGCACCCCGAGACGCCAGTTTTGTTCGGCGCGGTCAGCATCAGCAATGCCTACAACCGCGCCTCGCGCGAACTGATCTACTCGTTCTTCGAGAGACGCATGCGCGAGGACGAGATCACCGGGATGGTTACTCCGCGCCGGCCGTTCCGTCCGGGCAGACTGCGTCGTTCGGATTGTCGCGCCGCCTGCAATGCCTTGCGCGACGTCGACGAACTGTCGAAACCGATCGCCGACGTAGAAGTGGACGGCAAGGGGCTGCCCGTTCTGCTCAAGCAATACGCGAAGATTGGCGGGAAGTTTGTGGGCTTTAACGTGGATCGAAAGTTCTCGGACGTACTCGATGGCCTGGTGGTCGTGGACCTGCGCGAGACCGAGTCCACCGTGTTGGAACGCTACATGGGGCGCGAAGGCCTCGCAGGTTTTCGCCGGCATCACAGGCTGGCTTAAGTCCCGCCGGACTTCAGCGTTTGTTCGGTTGGCGTGATGCAGACTTGTGGCGCTGCGCCCAAGCTTCGATCAATCAATTCGCCCAGAGAGCGCATTTCTTCTTCGCTGACGCGCTGTTGCATTCTTTCAAATAGCTGCCGTTCTTCCTTGCGGATATGCATGGACAGCATATCCGCAAATTTCCTTAGCCGCGGAGCATCGAGGGTGCGTGCTTTTGCTTCGACGAAACTGCTTCGAAGCTTCGCATGCTCTTCCAACAGTTCTTCGACCAGGCCATGCAACTCGGGATACCGCCGAGCCAGCGGAAAAACGTGCGCTTCCTCGGCAGCAAAGTGATACTGGATCTCCTGCTCCACATGCTGCTCGATCTCCGCCTGCCACGCCTTCAACTCCTGTGCAGTCGCCAGGGCGGCACGATGGATGCGCACGCACAACGCCAGAGCGTGCTGATGTTGCCGAGAGAGCGGCACAAGATTTGGGTCGCGGAGCATATGCTTGCTATTCTCCCATGGCGAATACCACCCAGCGTACCGCGGCGCGCTTGTCACGACTTTGATTGAACGGGCGTTTGCGCGGCCATCTTCTCTGGCCACACTCCCGCTACCAGCAACGCCACGGCAATTCCCAGCGACACTTCCACGAACCGATGCCCGGCGATGATCCACGCCGTCTGTTGGCGCGCGACCAGCATCACGATGCATTCCGTAATGCCGGCAAAGCGGTACGCGGTGCGGTTCAGCCGCAGAGCCAGGCAGATCAATCCAGTCGCGAAGATGGCCAGGGCAAAGACCCAAAGACTCGATCCGAAATACGAAGCGACCAGTCCTCCAACCAAGGCTCCCAGGGCGGTTCCCGCGAACCGCGTGACCGACACCTTCCACGCGCCGCCGAGCGTGGATTGCATCACGACAATGGTCGTGACGGTCGCCCAATACGGCTCCGGCATACGAAGCGTTTGCGCCACGAGATGGGAAACGACCGCGGCGAGCGTCGTGCGTCCCACGTGCAGCACGGAATTGTGCTCCTCGGGCGCAACCTGGGCAAATGCCATCGAAATCTCCTTATGCGACGACGGCCATTTTACGTGGCGGGCTGGTCCTTCGTGGGGACGGCGCGCTTTACTAATTTCCGGCAAGCCTTGAGAATGGAAAGTTCGCTTGCGGCGACCGCTGTCGCCGGTAAGAGCGCAGCAGAATAAGCCGTAAGCGCAGGAGCGCCTTCTTATGCCAGCAACTGGAGAACTCATCCGCCTCATGAATTATGTGGACGACATTAACGCAACCTTGCGCAAGATCACGTCAACCATCGGCACCATGACTGACGAAGAGCGCAAGCGCTTGTCCGAGTACATGAGTTCGGCCACCAACGGGCTCAAGGAAGTGCTCGCGCAGCTCGAGAAGAGCGTGCGCTAGTGTCACAGATCAAGACCATCGCGGTCATCGGGGCGGGAACCATGGGACGCGGGATTGCCCATGCCGCCGCCCTGGGTGGCTACCGCACGATCCTGGAAGACATCTTGCCCGCGGCCTTGCGCCGTGCGGAATCGGAAATCCGTGCGAATCTGGACAAGGCGGTCGAGTTGGGGAAGGTCGCCTCCGGCGATGCCGATGCGGCGTTTGCGCGCCTCGAATACGCGGGATCGGTCGACGAAGCCGCGCGGCAGTCCGACCTCGTGATCGAAGCGGTCCCCGAGGAACTGGAGTCGAAGATCGAGATTTTCACCCTGCTCGACAAGATTTGCCGGCCCACCACCATCCTCGCGTCCAACACCAGCTCGCTGAGCCTCACCGAGATTGCCAGCGTCACCTACCGCGCCAAGAAGATCGTTGGCATGCACTTCTTCAATCCGGTTCATAAGATGAAGCTGCTCGAAATCGTGAAGGCGCTTGAGACCGATGAAGACACGCTGGCGGCGGCCGTCGAAGTGGGCCGGCGCATGGGCAAAGAAGTCGTGGTGATCCGCGAATCGCCCGGATTCATCACCAGCCGCATCAATGCCATGATCGGCAACGAAGCTTTCTACATGCTGCAGGAAGGCATCGCCAGCGCCGAAGACATCGACAAAGCTCTGAAGCTCGGACTCAATCACCCCATGGGACCGTTTGAGCTCGTCGATCTTGTTGGACTGGATACGCGCCTGCACATCCTCGAATACCTGCATAAGACCTTGGGAGAGAAGTTCCGCCCCGCGCCTCTACTCGTGCAGTACGTGAAAGCAGGCAGACTGGGGCGAAAATCCGGCCGTGGCGTTTTCGAGTACCCGGAAGCCACTTCCGTAAAAGAGCCGGCCGCCACTCGTTAGCAACGCTGGAGCGACGGACGGCGTGCCTGCCGGCGCGTCGTAAGTCGCGCAGAATGGCTTTCGCATCAGAGGACGACTTCAGTCGCGCCGTACCGTGTCCTATAGGAATACGGCTTGGATCCTCCGAGAAGTGTCGCTAACTTACTCCAACGCCTGTTCATCAATCTAAAATTGTCAGGCTGCAAGGCGTCCGCTTGCAGTGGCCCGTCGGTTGTAGGGGCAATGAGTGAAATTGGGTATAGTTGGTCAGCTGATCTTGCCTACGATGTAAGTACAGTTTGGATGGTAGTTGCTCGCAGGTCGAGTGGGAGCACAATTCGCTACCAAAATGTTTCGTGGTTCGCCGCGTTATGCCCGATGTTTAGCAAACGTCCCCCTCCGAGCGTGGCCATTGCAGGAGGCACTCCATGAAAAGCATTCCAATTCTGATCGCCCGTGTTACTAGCCTCGGCCGCGTCTTCAAATGCTGACTCTATCAATCTAACTTCGGGTTCTGGAACGATGTCTCCCTTTCAGGTAGGTCCCGGCTTTACTTTTCAGCTTCATGGCGGGGGGCTACGATATCTCTATCCCGGGTGCCCTGGACGACCCGGGTGGTACCTTGTGGAATTGTGTGGGCTGTGACCCTTTGACCAACGTCAACTATTTTATAGTCTCTGGCAACATAACGGTTGGCGACCAATACTACTCAGGGCTCATTAGTCTCGACGCGGTGTCATTTGTCTCGAGCGTGGCTCCCAACGGGATCCTGACGGTCAAGTACACGGCAACCGCTTTCATTCAGCCGTTTCTGATCGACGATTCCACCGGCTTGCCCATCGCAGGTCCATTTGTCTGGGGTAATCCAGATCAGCCTTGGTATATCACCGCACAGTTTAGACCGGACCTGCCATCTCCGCTCTATACTCAGATGGGAGCGACCTTCACGTCCGCCACGCCGGTTCCTGAACCGGCAACACTCATGTTGCTTGGAACCGGAACGCTCCCTGTATCGTTTGCGGTTCGAAGACCGCTCTATCGGGTCAATGAGTGAAATGGGAGTGAGTGTTAAACGAGTCACTGTGATTTGTGGCTAAGAGAAGCGAGAGCATCTTACAAGGAAAGAGATCCCGCCGATGTGATTACACTCATAACCCCGGTTGCGGTCGACAGTGCAAAGAATGCTCGCAAAGCCTGGATCGGGGACGCCCGTCGTTCTACTAAGAGAGCCTAACAAAACCTAGTCCTGACCAATCACACGGTTCGGCACCCTGTTCTCGCCAGTGCTAGGATGCTCAATCCATGAGCACTCCTTTGCTTCCCGATGCTTTGTGGTATCTGATTCAACCGATGCTGCCGTCTACACCACCTCACCCCAAAGGTGGCAGACCTCGCCTACAAGATCGAAGGTGTCTCATCGGTATTCTGTTTGTCCTGCGCAGTGGGATTCCCTGGGAGATGCTGCCGCAAGACATGGGCTGCGGCTCAGGAATGAGCTGTTGGCGACGGCTGCGTGATTGGCAGCAGCTTGGCATTTGGCAACTGATTCATTTCGTTTTGCTGGATTGGCTGGCACGTTACGGAAAGATTGATTGGTCACGAGCCGTTGTGGACGGTAGTTCCGTGCGAGCTGTTTTTGG
>JBKPEB010000041.1:0-53262 GCA_046728215.1 Acidobacteriota bacterium
CGCGGCGGAGATCGGCTGGCAGGCATTGTTGGTGTAGCACTCGATGCCATGTGCCAACGCGTCCATGCCGGTCGCGGCAGACACCATTGGCGGCAGGTTTAACGTGAGTTCGGGGTCGCACAGAGCGATCATCGGATAAACATAGAAGCTCCCGACTGCAACCTTCAGGCCGGTATCGTCATTCGTGAACACCGACCAAAGACTCACTTCGCTTCCGGTTCCGGCGGTCGTGGGGATTGCGATTACCGCTGGCAGGCGACTTTTCACTTTATGAAGGCCTGCATAGTCGAGAATCGTGCCTGGATTTGTAAGCAGGGTGGCCACCGCTTTTGCGGTATCGAGAGAGCTGCCGCCTCCAATTCCGATGACTGCTTCGGCTTTGCATCGGCGAGCTTGCTCCGCGGCCTCAGCGATCAGCGTTGAACCCGAATCCTGTTTCACTGCGTCGTACACGTCGCAGCCGATCCCTGCCGTGCCGAGCAGATAGAGAACTGATTGCAGAATGCCCGCCGCCCGGATCCCCGAATCGGTGACCACGAAGACGCGCTGTGCGGAAAGGGAATGGATTCGTTCCGGCAACTTGGCCAAGGTGCCGTACCCGAAATGAATGTCGGTGGGAACGGGGTAGAAGTTAAACATCTGTTCCGGGTCACATCGGATCACGGGCGTGCCTCCGCAGGCGCTCCCCTGGTTGTCGCCTTGGGGAAGCCGACGTTCAACTCGTCTCCCAGCGCTGCGAGCTGATCGATGACGCTGGACACCAGGGGTACGCCGAGCACCCGGTTTTTCGTCTCGTTCTGCCGCTCAATTTCCCCGGGAGCAAGTACGCGCTCTACATCCGGAGCCGGCGGTGAAGACTTAAGCATACGCACCATTTCGTCCATTCGACCCGCAAATTCATCTTTGGTCATGAACAGGTCTGTGCGCATCGCCATAAATATATGCCCGAGGTTTTGCTCGGCCTCGAGATTCTCGAGTGTGTTCAGGTACAGGGCAAAGGCAGATCCCGTGAGCACGCCGCAGAGGACATCGACAATCAAAGAGATCGCGGAACCTTTTGGACCTCCGAATGGCAGCACTGATCCTGCCAGCGCAGCCTGAGCGTCGGTGGTCGGATTGCCTTCTGGATCGATCGCCCAACCAGGTGGAATGGTCTTGCCCTCCTGGGCTGCGACGATAATCTTTCCTCGCGCGACCACGCTGGTCGAAGCGTCAAACAGCAAAGGCGCTTCTTGGTTCGCAGGAATTCCGATCGAGAAGGGATTGGTTCCGAGGAATCGCGCACGGCCTCCAAAGGGCGCCATGTGTGGAGGCGCGTTCGACGCAGCACATCCGATGAATCCCTGTTGAAGGGCCTTCTGCACGTAAAAAGAGGCAATCCCGAAGTGGTTCGTCCGGCGAACTCCTACGAAGCCGATGCCTGCTGTCGCGGCGAGCTCGATGGCCTTTCCCATGGCGCGACATCCGACTACCGCCCCAAGACCGTTGTCCCCGTCCATGAGAGCGGCGGCGGCATGTGTTCTGACGACCCGAGGCACAGCGCGGGCGTTTACTACGTTCTTGCGAATGCGCTTTGCATAGACGGGAAGGCGAATCACTCCGTGAGAATCTATACCGCGCAAATCGGCCAGGACCAGGCAGTCGCCCACTTCCCGTGCCTCTTCGTGCGGTACATTGAGTTTCTCCAGGACCGCACAACAGAACTCGTGCAAATCTTCGGCGCGATAGCGTTGAGGGGCCGTCATTGGCTGGGCTTCCTACCATGTGGATCCCACCTTGGAAGATTCAGGATCTCAATCGTAGTTTTGCCCTGGTTGAGTTGACGGAAGATTTCCGATTCGCGCTCCCGTCTCGCGATGGCGGCTCGCAGCACCTGGTCGATCGTTTGGCTGTCGAGCATCACCACGCCATCGCCGGCGCCAACAACAATGTCTCCGGAACGAACGGTAACTCCGCCGAGATCAATCGGCTCGTTCAATGTCCCAATCTGTTCTTTCTTGCACGCGCCGATGGCTAATCCGCGACTGAAGACAGGGAAGCGTCGTTCGGTGATGGCTTCGATGTCGCGCACCGCCCCGTCGATCACCAACCCGGCAATGCCGCGCGCTTGTGCAGCTACACTGAGCACTTCTCCCCAAGCGCCGGCATACTGATATCGTTCGGCGTTTGCCACCAGCACGCTGCCCGGGGCCGCAAGCGCTACCGCATGATGCAGCATGAGATTGTCGCGGGCAGGGCAACTCACGGTGATGGCTGGACCGCAAACATGAGCACCATTCCACATGGGGCGGATCGCGGGATCCACCATTCCTCGCTGGCCGGCCGCCTCATACAAAGTAGCGGCATCGAATTCGGACAACTGTCGAATGAGCTCGGGAGAAATTGTCATGCGGACCTAGTCTTGCCCTGGCTCAGATCGACGCCTGCGAGACTGGCGAGCAATTGTGCGGCGGCCGAAAAGTCCTTGCTACCCTTGCCAGCAGCACTGGCGGCTGCGAACACCTGTGCCACTGCCGAGGTTAGGAGAAGGGGAGTGTCTGAGGTTTTTGCAGATTCGAGGGCCAGGTTCACGTCCTTTTTCATCAAGTCCAATTTAAAACCAGGCTCGAATGAACCCTCCAAAAGAAATCCGCGAAGCCGCAAGTCCATCATCCTGGAGTATCCGGACGAGCTCTTGATCACCTCGTACAAGACGTCAGGATCAGCGCCATTCTTGATGCCAAGCGCAAATGCCTCTCCGATGGTGAGGAGGTGGATGGCGGCCATCATCTGATTCACGATCTTTACGATTTTGCCCTGGCCTAGTTTCCCGACATACAGGATGCGAGTTCCCATCGCCTGGAGCAAGGGTCGGAAGCGCTCGAGCAATGGTTCGTCGCCACCCACCATGATGGTCAACGTGCCCTGCTCGGCAGCTGGCGTGCCGCCGCTGACTGGGGCATCTAGAACCGAACCGCCCTTACCCCCGATAGCCGCGGCGATTTCTTCCATGGCCAAGGCGGTCCCACTGGTCATTTCAATCAGCACCTTGCCACTCGATATGCCGTCAAGAATTCCGGTCGCGCCGAAAACCACCTCTTTTAATTCCGAATCGGCTGGCAGGATCGTGATCACCACGTCGGCAGCCGTGGCTACTTGCGCGGGAGTTGCTAGGATCACAGCCCCCATGCCTCGGAGTTCTTCAGCAGGCTCGCGGCGCCGATGGAAAGTTGTGTACATTTTATGCCCCGCGCCGAGGATGCGTTTGGCCATAGGCAGACCCATGGCTCCCAAGCCGACAAATCCCACGTTCATCTTGTTTCTCTCGCTAGACGGCCTACGCCGAATGGAGTTTTGACCTCGAGCTTGCGTCTTACGGCTTCACGTTCTTCTGCATTTTCTGATAACGCTCCAGACCAACGTTATCGAGAAACTGCATGGCGGCTTTCGCTACTTCTTCGGCATGCTCGCGTGGCACGACAATCACGCCGTCGCCGTCTGCCATGACCACATCACCAGGTCGCACCAGCACGCCGCCCAAATTGATCGGTCGATTTACAGATTCAATTTCATTGCGGCCCGGGCGGAATCCGCGGCCTTTTCGTTTGTGGTAGGCAGGGACCTTGTGAAAGATAATCTCGTCGCTGTCCGCCAGACCGCCGCTGGTGATGACCCCCAGCATTCCCAGCTTTTGCCAGTCCATAATGTTGGTTGAGCCGATGCTACGAGTGTCGCCGTCGCCCTCTGCATCAATCACCAGCACGCAGCCTGGGAAAAACGCATCCATGAAGGGCTCTCCCGTAATGTTGGCATACCAGTTGTCGACCTCTTCCGGAGGGATCTTGGGCAGACGCTTATTGGTGGGTACGTAACGTGCCGTTACAGCGATCCCAACAATGCGGTGAGTGAAGTTCTGGGTGTCGCGCCACAGTGGCTGGATGGCCGGGTCCGCGATTCCGATGTCCTGCAAACCAATCACATCCATTCCGTCGGAGACATCAGAAACGCGCAGTGGTTCGTAGAGCTTCAAGATGCGCTGGTTGTCCTCGCGAGAATATTGTTTGTAAGGGATGAATAGCTGTACCTGGTCGGGCACGGTCTTCGGAGCCAACTGCGCCGGCGGTGGTTGCTTCGGTGCCGTTTGCTGACTCTGGACGAACGGCACCGTGGCAAGACCTGCCAAGAGGAGCGTCGAAACTTTCATCTGCAAAGCACCCATCAGAAGCCTCCGAAAAGGATGAGTTTTCTCGTCGGTACAACGATCGCTAACGAACACTCCCGCATGCACCACGTTCACTTCTCAACATTGAAGTAGAGTTGCGCGCTGTTTTTGCCGTTCTCGTCCTCCATTGAATAGAACGAGGCATTCAGGGCGCCTAACGGCTTGATGGCAATGCCCAATGTCTTTCCATCGATCAAACGCTGCAAGACGGGGTGCCCAATCGTCAGATACGTTTTGCCGCCATCTCCCTCCGTTATCGGCCAATCAATGATCATCTGCGTGTTGAGGACACGATTGAGGGGTTCGTAGTGGCAGAAGCTGTCGGTCGTCACATTCGTTTGGTCCCAGTGGGGATCTCCACCCAGAATTTCCACCACTCGCACGATGCCGAAATCTTTGAGGCGTTCGGCTTTCTGCTGGACTGAATGTGTGGTCAACTCCAATAGGCCGTGCCCGACCACCTTTTTCCCGGCAAACTGGTGCAAGTCCCAACGCAGGATCACGTAGTGGGTTCCATCAACGGCTAGCAGGTTGATTCTGTTGCCGGCTGCGTCCTGGACGTACCAGTCATTCATTTTTACGTCAGTGTTCTCAATATCGATCGAGCTGTCGGCGGCGATTTTGATTTTCTGACCAAAACTTTTTGGATCCGCGATGGGAGGATGGTAGGGAACTGCGTCGCCCTGGTCGGGCCCTGCGGTGGCTGCATCAACAATGTCCACTTTAATGTAATCGACATCCAGGCGATATTTTTCCAATCCCCAATCCATCAGTGCCAGGTGACCAAATATTGTATCTCCGGGTTTGGCGTCAAAGCCGTGCGTTGTCATGCTGAACGTGTGCCAGTTCTCAGTGTCCGGAATGTCATACTCCATCAAGTTGGACTCATCGTCGGTGGTTCGCTGCGTCAAGACCTGCAGATTGATGCGGCGGGGCGCGTGGCTGGATCGAACGCGGGCTTCGATGCGGAATTCATGGCCCGGTTTTTGCATCAGCCGCAGGTCCATTTTGTCGGATACTTTTCGCTCCATCAGTGCCCACCAGATACCTCGCTTGTCGGTTGTTCCGTCCACGAAAACCGAAGCGTAACCCGGTCCACCCTGGCGCACGTCCATGGTTGCGGTGCCATCGCCGGCACGAAACATCCAACCGGCCATTTCACTCTGATCCAGCTGAATGGACGGACCGTCGAAGTTGTCTGCGAATTGCGCGAACGCTCGCCCTGTGAGTGCGAGAGCCAAGCTGAGCAAGAGAGTATTCAAGCAAAAGACGCGCGAGATCATCCGATCACTCTGGAGAAACGCTTTGTGCGTCGATCATTCTAGCGGAGCGTGTCAATTCCCACTGGGAGAGGCAGGCGCATTGTCGCGTTTCAGCACGATGTAATATGTCACGCTGCCTTCACATTTCGATCGCTACCAGGTTCGTCGCTGGGGCCAAGCGTATGGGGCCGAAGGTATTTGGGGCACCGACATCGAGCCAGCCTTGCCGTGAAGACGTGGGACGTCTTCCGGTGGCGCTCCGGAGCGCACATGCAATATCTCAAGACCTTTGCTCTTCTATCGGCAGAAGACTTTAGGAACTCGTTCTTGACGCCCAGGTTGTCTCACCCAGCAAAACTCACGCTATCCCAATGCATGAATTCGAACTTTTCCGCGGTGGCGAATATCGGAAGAAGCTCAGCGGTTCAAAGTGGTCCGAAGCGCATGCCTTTTTGAAACAGACTCTCCTGGGGCTGAGGGAGGACCTGGCTGCTGATCCTCATGGCATCAGCAAGCGAGTAGTATTGTCGCTTGAGCATGGGAGGCACGCGTGCCATATCTAAAGCCGGTGTTGGCCGGACTGCTCGCCTCGGCAATAGTCTACCTTTGCTTTCTCACTTGGCTGCACTGGAAGGCCGTCTCGCTCGTCAAGGAGCAAGGAGCGACGGGCTTAATCGCTGTCACAGGTGCGCAGGTCTACGTGCTCCATTCGCCGGCATTTTGGGCACTGGCGATTATTGCGTTCGGAGTTGTGTTTTTCTTGTTTCGTAACGCGTAGGTCCCCGGGGTTGCTTGGGAACTTCTCAGAATTTCAGGTACAAGTAACCTTGTGCGGGTTTGAACAGGGCGGCGTAAACTCGACAACACAAAATGAGTGCCGCTGCCTCCCCCAGGTACGCTGCCTTTTTCCTGTCTCAGGGGAGTGGTTCAGGTGAGGACAACGAGGATCTCACGAGCCAGAAATTGAGTTTGCCATGACGTTCGATCACCCTAGCTATCAGCTAGTTCTACACGACGCCACAACCGGCAAGGAAATTAGACGAGCAACCGTACTTGATGCGCATCGGCTGAACGTCGGAGACGAAATTGGAGGATATCGGATCATTCGGGTTCGACCGGAGAGCACTCGCGAAGTGGGTCACGTTGATGTCGTACAAATCACCGAGGACGATTAGGTTCCGGGACAACAAGCAGCATACATCAGCCGTCGTTACGTTGATCGTGGCGAACAGTTTAGAATGTGTGATGGGGCAGCAACCAACGGCTCATGAAATTTCCACGACGTGCTGGCGTCTTACTGCACCCGACTTCCCTACCAAGTCCTACCGGGATTGGTGATCTAGGAGCGGAGGCGTACCGCTTCATCGACTTTTTGAAACAGTCAGGAAACAAACTGTGGCAAGTGCTGCCCTTGAACCCGACTGGCTACGGTGACTCTCCCTTTCAGTCCTTTTCCGCCAGTGCTGGCAATCCCTTGCTGATCAGCCTTGAGAGGCTCATGGAGCGAGGGGTTCTCTCCCAAGTGGACATGGAGCGCTGTCCTTCTTTCCCGAGCGACATCGTTGATTATGGCGCCACTCTGCATTTCAAAATTCCGATCCTTACCAGGGCTGCGCAGACTTTCCTGAAACAAGGAGACGGGAGGGAGCGTGCAAAATTTGAACAGTTTTGCTCGGCAAACGCAGTTTGGTTGGATGATTTCGCGCTTTTCATGGCCTGTAAGAACGCGCACGGTGGCGTCCGTTGGACGGAATGGGCGGCCGACATTGCGGCCCGTGAACCTCGCGCACTACAAGACTGGGCGGTTCGCTGCAAGGGGGAAATCGATGTAATCAAGTACTGGCAATTCGAGTTCTTCCAGCAATGGCAAGTATTACGTTCCTATGCACACGCGCACGGCATCCGCATCATTGGAGACGTCCCTATCTATGTTGCACATGACAGTGCCGATGTCTGGGCGAACCGCGAGCTTTTTTGTCTCGAACCTCAAGGGAATCCCGTAAAGGTTGCCGGCGTACCGCCGGATTACTTCAGCGCTAGCGGACAGCTATGGGGCAATCCAATCTTTGACTGGAAGCTGCTCAAGAGCACCGATTACAAGTGGTGGGTGGAGCGCTTCCGGGCTGCTTTCCGGCTTTACGACATCGTCCGCATTGACCATTTTCGCGGCTTCGAAGCGTACTGGGAAGTGCCGGCCACGGAAAGCACCGCGATGAACGGGCGCTGGGTAAAGGGTCCAGGAGCGGAGTTGTTTTCCAAACTGCAACAGGAACTCGGAGAACTGCCGATCATCGCCGAGAATCTAGGTGTTATCACGGTGGAAGTCGAGCAAATCCGCCAGCAGTTCGGATTTCCGGGAATGGCCATCCTGCAATTTGCCTTCGGCAATGACCCGCAAGGTCCCAGCTTCCGCCCCCACAATTATGTTCGGAACCTTGTGGCATACACCGGAACCCATGACAACGACACCACCGTAGGGTGGTGGAATAGCGAAGGAACGATTGATAGCATCCGCACGTCCGAAGACGTTTTGAAAGAACACAGGTTCGCCAGAACATACCTGGGTTATGTGGATGATGAGCCGATCAACTGGGCGATGATCCGCACTGTGCTCGCATCGATCGCTGATACCGCGATCATTCCGCTGCAGGATGTTCTGGGGCTGGGTACCGAAGCTCGTATGAACCTGCCCGGGACGTCACGCGGCAACTGGCGTTGGCGTTTTCAAACCGGCGTGCTCAGTTCAGACTTAGCGAAGCGCTTACGAGAATTGAATGAAGCGTATGATCGTTGAATCTTCTTGGTGATCGCCGTCGGTAGCGCTGCAGCGTTCTGCTTTGTTTCCGATAGCCTCTCCATCATTCCAGCAAGGTCCCATCGTATCGCATGCAAATTGCTCGAGGGCGTGATCGTCGACGCTTACGCAAGCGTAAACCTTCCATTGCGCGACCGAGATGCGCCGAACGTCCATTCTGTCCCCAGGGTGTGATCGCCAATTGAGGCTAATATTTGTAGCGGCTGACAAGGAGTCTGCATTGTGCAAGACGAACGGTGCAGCGAAAAAACAATAGGTCGCCGCCGGGGAGCGGATCGCACCGCAACCGCACTGCTATTCTGTTGAGTCTGGAGTCCGGCGGCTCACCAGCGTTAAGGAGGAAGACGATTGTCGTTGAAGCGCCAAACTGGTTGGTACAAAGATGCCATCATCTACCAAGTCCATGTGCGCACTTTCTCTGATAGCAACGGCGACGGTATCGGCGATTTTCAGGGTCTCGCGCAGAGGCTCGATTACGTGCAAGAACTTGGTGTGACTGCAATCTGGTTGATGCCATTTTATCCCTCCCCTTTGCGGGATGACGGCTACGACATTTCAGATTACACATCGGTTCATCCCAGCTACGGAACGCTGGAGGATTTCAAGACGTTCCTTTCGGTTGCTCATGACCGGGGTATCCGGGTGATCATCGAGATGGTGGCCAACCACACCTCTGATCAACACCCCTGGTTCCTTGAATCTCGCGCTTCTCAGGACAATCCAAAACGTGACTGGTATGTGTGGAGTGATACCGATACCAGGTATGGGGGCACCCGAATCATCTTCCTCGACACCGAGATGTCGAATTGGGCCTGGGATCCAATTTCCAAGTCCTATTATTGGCATCGTTTCTTCAGTCATCAGCCGGATCTGAATTACGACAATCCCGTCGTGCGCGAAGAGATGTGGAGGGTCATGAAGTTCTGGCTGGAACTCGGAGTTGATGGCTTCCGGTTGGACGCCGTCCCGTACCTGATTGAGCGGGAGGGGACGTCTTGCGAGAATCTACCGGAAACCCACGAGGTGATCCGGGAACTACGCAAGAAAGTCGACGATCAATTCCCGGGCGCGATGCTGCTGGCAGAGGCCAACCAGTGGCCGGCTGACCTTCGTCCATACTTTGGCAATGAGGATGAATTCCACATGGCCTTTCACTTTCCCTTGATGCCGCGGATGTTCATGGGTCTGCGGCTGGAGGACCGCAAGCCGATCACAGAGATTCTGCAACAGACGCCGGAGATCCCCGCTTCGTGTCAGTGGTGCCTATTTCTGCGCAATCACGATGAATTGACTCTCGAAATGGTGACCGATATCGAACGCGATTACATGTATGACATTTATGCCAGCGACAAGGCCATGCGATTGAATCTCGGCATCCGGCGACGTCTGGCTCCGCTGCTCGACAACGATCGCCGTCGAATCGAATTGATGAATGGCATGCTGCTGTCGCTGCCCGGCACTCCTATTATTTATTACGGGGACGAGATTGGCATGGGGGACAATATCCATCTGGGAGATCGCAACGGAGTACGAACTCCGATGCAATGGAGCGGCGGCTGGAATGGAGGCTTTTCAGCGGCTGATCCGGAAAGTCTGTACTCGCCACCGATTCTCAACCCGGTCTATGGCTACCAGGCGGTGAACGTGTTATCCCAAAAGCGCAGTGAACATTCGCTGCTCTCTTGGATGAAGCACATCATCCGGATTCGCCGTGCAAGTCCTGTGTTCGGGTCGGGCTCGATCGAGTTCTTGTACCCAGCGAATCACAGGGTGCTGGCCTATATCCGGCAATTGGCCAAGGAGACGATTTTGATCGTGAACAATCTCTCTAGCGCCGCGCAGGCGGTCGAACTCGATCTGGGACGCTACAAGGGAAATATTCTGATTGAGATGTTCGGGAGAAACATTTTTCCCCGGATCGGTGACCTCCCCTACCTTCTAACCATGGGCCCCTACCAGTTTTACTGGTTCAGGCTGCGGCGCATCTGATTGCTTCGGATACTGGACATGTCGGTACGGACTCACAGCTCTAAAATCTTGTTGGGAGGTTGAATTGGCGGAAGAGACGCTCTTGACGGATGATTTTCTTCGCCAGCTCATCAACGTGGGCGAAGTGGACATCCTGGTAGGCCTGCGGACCCATAATAACGCCAACACCATTGAGCCCGTCATCCGGGCCATTCAGACAGGAATTCTTAAGTGCTTTCCCCGCGAACGAGCTGTAATCATTAATGCCGATGGCGGATCGCAAGACAGAACTCCGGAACTCATAGTTGGTGCTTCCATCGATGACGTATGGAGTGCGTCCAAAGTTTATGCGTTACGCACCTTGCACTCCATCAGTACCCGGTATGCGAGCAGTCCCGAACCTGGGACCGCGCTGCGGACCATCCTGGCGGCAGCCGACTTGCTGCGCGCCAAGGCCTGTGTGGTCGTTTCACCCGATTCGACAACCATCGAACCGGACTGGCTCCAGCACCTCGTCCGCCCGATCTACAACGACAACTTCGACCTAGTCTCTCCCCTCTATCGCAGGGAGAAGTTCGAAGGCGTCCTCATGCGAAATCTGCTTTACCCCATGACACGCGCCATTTATGGATATAGAGTCCGTGAGCCCTACGCCTCGGAGTTTGCCATTTCGGGCCGCCTGGCAACGGATTTCCTGAACAAAGAAATTTGGAACGATGAAAGAAGCAGGGTCGGTGCTGAAATCTGCCTTACCGTCGCGGCTATCACAGGAAACTACCGCGTGTGCCAGTCATTCCTGGGACCGAAGGCACCGCCCGATCGAGGTGCCAGCGATCTCGTAGCCGCTATGCGCCGCACGGTCGGGGCTCTGTTTTCTTCCATGGATAGCGATTTCCCCCTTTGGAGTGCGATCACGGGTTCTCAACCGGTGACAACTTTAGGCACAGAATCAGAAGTCATGGAGGAGCCGATCCGGGTAAACCGAAAGCGCCTACGGGAGATGTTTTCCACGGGCGTTGCCCAATTAGAACCTGTGTTTCGATCAATCCTCTCCGCGTCGACCCTTTCCGAACTGCAAAGAATCGCGACTCTCGAAATAAACGAGTTCAGCTACCCGGCGGACCTGTGGGCTAAGACCGTGCTTGAGTTCGCGGCTTCATACCACAAATCCGTGATCAGTCGTGACCACATCGTCCAGGCCCTGGTTCCTCTTTACCGTGGAAGAGCGTTGACCTTTTTGCTGGAGAATCGAGATGGTTCCGGAGTAGACATCGAAAACAATTTGGAATCTCTATGCGCCGACTTCGAACGACTGAAGCCATACCTCGTCGAAGTCTGGGCTGATAGAAAGTGAGACGTCAATGCGGGAAATCATTGTCAACGAACTAACCCAGGCCTTCCAGGACCTGGCGAGAAGCTTTGCACACTACCTTCCCCGTTTGGTTGTGATGTTAAGCATTGCTTTGGTGGGATGGATGGTCGCCTACTTACTGAAGGTCGTGACACGCAGCATTCTGCGCCTGACAAAGTTTTCCAAACTTTCGGAAAATGCAGGCGCCACCCAGCTCCTGAATCAGGCGGCATTGCCGTCTTCCACGGAACTGTTGAGCCGGTTTGTCTTTTGGGTGGCATGGGTCGGCTTCATTCTTCTGGGCGTGAGCGTACTCGGCATCGTGGCTTTGCAGGAGTACATTTCGCAGTTCTTTCTCTTCTTGCCTCGGTTGTTTGTGGCTTTGGTCATTCTCTTCTTGGGGTTGTTAGCGGCCAGCTTCTTCTCCCGTGCCGCACTGCTGGCAGCGGTCAACGTGAACTTTCGGTCGTCCCGACTGTTAAGTATTTCGATCCGGATCATTATTAGCATCTTTGCGCTGTCTATGGTGTTCGAGGTGTTGGGAGTTGCAAAAGAGACGATGCTGATCACGTTCGGAACTGCATTTGGAGCGATCATGCTCAGCCTGGCGATCGCGTTCGGTATCGGAGGCAAGGACGTAGCGCGGGAGTTCCTGGAGAAGAGGCTTGTTTCGAGAAAGAAGGAGGAGAAAGAGGATGAACTATCGCCTCTGTAGGCGAGCCCATACTCTCAGGTCTAATTCTCCTTGTTCAAACAGAGGCCACGTGAACCGATCGAGATAGCGCATCCAATCACCGTTTGCCGATCGAGTCTGCGGATTTCGCTAGAATCATCGGATCTCATCGGATTCCGTTCAACTTGTCAGCAATGCGATTGGGAGATGGGAAAACCCTTCCGACATGGGCAGGACCAGGTTTCCATTTCGCTTTTCGGTGGCTATGACGCGGCCCGTAAACAATTCACGGAAATGAGTGGCGGTAGTTTGTTTCCGCAGGATGACGGCGGTGTCGCTCCACGTCTCTTTGCCTACCGGCAGGCTTCCGTCTGCACCTAGGAGAGCAAAGAAACGGCCAGCTGCGATGACCACCTCTTTGTGACGATACAACCGGGAAAAACTAATGACATGCCTCTGTCTCTTGCCGATGACGCGAAGGCCGGTATAACTGCCATTCGCAAATAGTTCTCGGTTGGCCCGCCGAAAGCGCAATGCCGATCGCGTCACATAAAGCTTGAGAGCTCCGTCGCCAGGGTCCTGAATGAACTGGTCGAGCAGATTTTCCGGGTTTTGGTTCTCGGCCCCTCGAAGCCGCTGCAGCAGGCTCCCCAACAGCTCGTAGTCCACAGGGCGTCGATTATCTGGATCGGCAAGACTGAAGTTCCAGACTTCCGTCCCTTGGTAGAAGTCCGGCACACCGGGCGAAGTGATCTTCAGTACAGTCTGAGCGAGCGAATTGAACATCCCCGGTCGCGCGACCCTGACCTGGAATAGTTGAAACGCAGTCAGAAAGTTGTTTCCTGGCGAGCGATCCAGGATCGCAGTGAGGAAATGCTGAAAGGCACTTTCGTATTCTGTGTTTGGGTTGATCCAGCTCGTATGAACCTTGGCTTCCCGGAGGGCCTTTTCCATGTAAGTGCCAATTCGGCTGACGAATTCCGCGTATGCTTTGTCATTCATGCCGTGCAGGGGCCAGGCGCCAACTAAGGTCTGATACAAGAAGTATTCATCATTGGGGCTGGGCACTTGATCTCCGGCAACCGATATCTTCTTGTCCCGATTGAGCACTTGCCAGGAACGGATTGCCCGATACCAGTCAGTTGGAATCTCAGACAACACATTGATCCGGGCGCGAACATCCTCACTCCGCTTGTTGTCGTGCGTCGAAGTAGCGAGAAGAGAATTGCGCCAAGATGTCTGGCGAATAAGGCTTTTTGCGTGGAAGAAGGTGGCTGAAACACCAAACCTGTCGGGCGCACCGCCCACCTCGTTCAGGGACAGCAAAGGGCAGTAACGATAGAACGCGCTGTCTTCCAGACCCTTCGCCATAACAGGCCCAGTGAGCTGTTGAAAGCGCATCACGAAAAGGCGGCGCTCGGATTGATCTGCCTCGCTGAGGCCTTCCGGATCCTTGAGTAGGAGAACGTTTTCGATGAAATTGAACACCGACTCGCTGAAGGCCGGATTGTGCCGTTTCGCCGACCGGACAGCATAACGAATGTGCCGCTCGTCCTGGTCATCGAGATACTGTCCGCTGTCCCGGATGTAAGAACGGTATACCGGGAAACAAGCAATCACTTCGCGCAAGGCGGCGCGCAAACTGTGTAGTGTAAAGTCTCGCGACCATCGGTGCTGCTCGGAGAGCCGGTCCAGCCGGCGGGACAGCATTTCCAATTCGCTGGACATGGATACTTGCAAGATCAATAACTTGCTTTGGTAAACCAAATCGGCGTATGACTGGGACCAGCCGCTGAATTGCCGGTAGAGGCGAAGGAAAGCACGCTTCCGGGACGAGTCGACAAAAAGCCCGTTGAGAAAATTCAGGAAGCCATATCCTGTGGTTCCTTCGATCGCCCAGGACGGACGAAGTTCCTCATCCCCCACCAGGATCTTCTCCGCCATGAGGAAAAACCGTCGCCGAGGAGCCACTTGGCCCGGGCCCGTCTCTGATTCGCTGCGGAGCGGAACTTGCTCCTGGATGTCCTCAAAGTATTTCTGCGGATCAAGCAGGCCGTCTGGATGGTCGATTCGCATTCCAGATATCCAGCCCCTGCGCACGAGATCGAACACCAAAGAGTGCACCCTGGCAAATACCTCAGCGTCCTCCACCCTGATCGCAGCCAGATCGTTAATATCGAAAAATCGACGGTAGTTGATTTCGTCAGCGGCAACACGCCAGAAACTCAAACGATAAGCTTGATCGGCGAGGATGCGCTCGAGTGCGTCAAAGCTGCGCGGGTCGCCCTTGCGTCCATTAATATGGTCCAGCGACGAGCTTAGACCGAAACGGGCTGCGTCACTGCTTTCGATGAGCCTCGTCAGTCGCCCCTTAATGATGTCCCTTTCTCGTTGGCGCTCCCGAATCCTGGCGGGATCCGTTTCCTCCAGCGGCGGCAGGTAAGAGACCGCGGTGAGAATGCTTTCCAGTTCCATCACGTGATCGGGAGGACCCCCAGGTTGCTGTCGCATCTCGTGTAGCACCCGCTCCAAGACTAGCGGCCAGGAACGAGGAGCAACCGGAAAATGAATGCCCTGACAGTCGACGAAGAAAGCATTCCCGTCGTAGATCAACCTGATCTGCTGGTTCTCCAAGGCTCGGCCAAACTGGTCCGGAAGGACAGGCAACAGCACTTTGTTGGTGAGTTCTTTCTTAGGGGGACTCCAGTCGATGTCGAAATATCGTGAGTACTGGGATCCCGGTCCGTTCTCGAGCACATCCCACCACAACGTGTTGGAGAAATGAGTGACACACATATGGTTCGGGACAACGTCCACAATCAATCCCATGCCGCGCTCTTTCAATTGCTGTGCGAAATGCTGGAACTCTTCCTCCTTGCCGATTTCCGGATTGAAACTCGTGTGGTCCGTCACGTCGTAGCCGTGGAGACTTCCTGGACGCGCCATCAAAAAGGGAGAGGTATAACAATCAGTAATCCCCAAGTCTTGCAGATAGTCCAACAACGCCGCTGCCTGAGCAAAGGTGAGAGACCTGTTTAGCTGTAAACGATAGGTAGAACACGGAATATATTGTGGTTCTCCGTCGGCTCGTTTCGTCACAGCTGGCCCCCATGGTTGAGAATAACCGAACGGAATAAAGTTGCCACACCCGTAAGGCCGCACGCACTGCGCTTCCCTGAGGTGCATTTATGACTTCGCAATTCCGGACAGAGCTCGGGGGATTGAGTTGGCGCACGGTTAATGGGAACTCTGGTGAAGATCGGCGAACCACTTCTTCTGAGTATGCTGGTTCGCGATTTCGTGGTTCTGCGCTAGTACGAAATCTTGTCGCTCTTCTCGTTCCAGGCACGGAAAGCGGTCAATGCCTTTTCGCGCATCATCTGGACCATCGGAATAGATCGTTCGGAGTGGGACCGCGCGAATTCGCCATAAATGGAAGAATCGTCGAATCCGATCCTGGAAGCGTCGGCAGCGGAGGCGCCGAAGCAGACGCGAGCCAGACGCGCCCAGTAGATTGCTCCCAGACACATCGGGCAGGGTTCACACGAAGCGTAGAGTTCGCAGCCTTTCAGGTCGAAAACGCCCAGCTTGCCGCAGGCATACCGAATGGCGACGACTTCGGCATGTGCCGTGGGATCGTTGGTCGAGGTTACCCGATTGACGCCCTCGGCGACGATGTCGCCATCTTGCACGATGACGGCTCCAAACGGGCCACCCAGGCCGGAGAGAACGTTCTCGGTTGCTAGCTGAACGGCGCGGGCCATGAAGGGGTTGTCCATGTGTGGGCTTGATCAATGCGTAACAGTCAACGGTGTCCTGAGTCCATCAACCACAATTCGCACGCGATCCGTCGACATGGACGCGTTCGCAGTCGCCTCGCCAAGAAGGAAGTATAAGCTGGAACGGGTGAATCCATGAATGTTCTTCGATGCACCTCGAGTCGGGCCGCCTCCGATTGAAAAGGGTGGCGCTTCCGGATAGGCTTTTGCCTCCGAGTTCGAGGTTTTAGGAGCGCAGATTGGAGTTGCGGGCTTTTCTCTCGCGCAGGGTGGTGACGCCGGAGGGTCTTCGGCCGGCAGCGGTGTTGGTGGACGGGGAGCGGATCCGCGCGGTTGTGGAACTGGAAGACGTGCCGACGAACGCGGTGAAGCAAGATTTCGGTGCGGCGGCATTCCTACCGGGTCTGGTTGATTCGCACGTCCACATCAATGAACCGGGACGAACCGAGTGGGAAGGATTTCGCACGGCGACGCTTGCCGCGGCAGCGGGTGGCTACACGATGCTGGTGGATATGCCATTGAACTGTGTGCCAGCAACCACGAATGTGGCGGCGCTCGAACACAAGCGCCGTGCAGCGCAGGGGCAGTGCCGCGTTGATTGGGCGGCGTGGGGTGGAGTCGTCCCTGACAACCCGGGTGAGATTGAGGCGCTCGCGGGCGCCGGCGTAAGGGGATTCAAGTGCTTCCTCGTGCATCCGGGAATTGATGAGTTCGGCATGGTTCGCGAAGCGGATTTGCGAATGGCGCTGCCGCATGTGGCCCGGACGGGCCTCCCGCTGCTGGTTCACGCCGAACTCCCTGGTCCATTGGACGCAGCGAAGGAGGGTTTGATCGGCGCGGACTGGCGTTGTTATTCGACCTATCTGCGATCGCGGCCAGATGAAGCAGAGCTTGCGGCGATACGGCTCTTGCTCTCGTTGTGCCAACAGTATGAATTTCGCCTGCACATTGTGCACCTGGCGACAAGCTTGGCACTCGAAGAGTTGCGAACCGCACGAGCAGCGGGGATGCCCGTGACTGTCGAGACTTGCCCCCACTACCTGCACCTGGAGGCGGAGACCATTGCGGACGGAGCGACTCTGTGCAAGTGCGCACCCCCGATCCGGAAACGCATGAATCGTGAGCAGCTTTGGCAGGGATTGAAGCAGCGCGTAATTGATCTCGTGGTAACGGATCACTCGCCGTGTCCGCCGGAGATGAAGAGCGTTGACACCGGAAGCTTCAGCAGTGCTTGGGGTGGCATCGCGAGCCTTTCGATCGCACTGCCGGTCATGTGGACCGAGGCGCACCAGCGAGGCTTTACACTAATGGATATCGCGCGATGGATGTCGCGAGAACCGGCTCGATTGGCAGGCTGCGGCGCGCGCAAGGGGCAGATTGCTGCAGGATATGATGCGGATTTCGTTGTGTTTGATCCGGAAGCCAAATATAAGGTGATCGCGGATCGGCTGCATCATCGTCATCCCCTGTCGCCTTACCTGGGTGAAGAGCTGCGCGGTGTGGTGAAGAAGACGTACCTTCGCGGCACAGCCGTGTTTGATGACGGGAGATTTCCCGGAGAAGCTTCCGGCCGAGAGTTCAATCCCTGACTGGGCGGTTAGAACAGAGTTCGTAAAGAATGAAATAACGTGCAAACGGATCGCATCATCGGAGTGGCAGTTCCGCGGAAAGAAGGGCGGGAGAAGGTCACGGGGCAAGCGCAGTATATCGACGACATGTCGCTGCCTGGCATGTTGTACGGAGCGACCGTACGTAGCCGCATTCCGCGCGGGAAGATCACCAGGATCACCTTGGGTTCGGGAATCCCCTGGGATGAGTTTGTCATCGTTTCTGCGAAGGATATTCCCGGCCAGAATTGCGTCGCCTTGATCGCGGACGACCAGCCCTGTCTGGCGGACGGAGTCGTAAATCATCCTGAGGAACCGATCCTGTTGTTGGCGCATTCGAACCGCCATCTTCTTCCGAAAGCCGTGGAGGCAGTCTCGATTGAATACGATCCCCTGCCGGCGTTGTTCACGATCGAAGAGAGTGAGCAGTGCACCGAGATCATCTGGGGGAAAAACAACACTTTCAAGACGTACCTGGTCGAGAAGGGGGATGTCGATCGCGTTTGGGCGAATGCGGATTACATTGTCGAGGGCGAATACACGACCGGGGCGCAGGAACAGCTATACATCGAGAACAACGGCATGATTGCCAGCTTCGATCCGGAACGAGGGATTACGCTATGGGGTTCCTTGCAATGTCCGTATTACGTGCATAGGGCGCTAAGAAAGCTGTGCGACCTGCCGGAAGCTAAGGTTCGTGTCGTGCAGACGGAGACGGGTGGCGCATTTGGAGGTAAGGAAGAATACCCCTCCATGATCGCCGGGCATGCCGCGCTCCTGGCGATGAAGTCGGGTCGGCCTGTAAAGATTGTTTACGACCGAATGGAGGACATGGCCGCCACCACCAAACGGCATCCCTCGCGGACACGGCACCGGACCGCGGTGAGCAGGGACGGCAAAATTCTGGGCGGCGAAATCGAATTTACGGTGGATGGTGGCGCTTATACGACCCTATCGCCAGTGGTCCTCTCGCGCGGCGCAATTCACGCGGGCGGACCGTATTACTGGCCGAATATCCGGATTCGTGCGAAGGCGGTCGCAACAAACGCTCCACCGCACGGAGCGTTTCGTGGTTTCGGTGCACCACAGAGCTTGTTTGCGATGGAACGGCATATGGATCGCATCGCCGCGGCTGTAGGCCTGTCCCCGGTGGAAATTCGAAAACGGAATTTCCTGAAGACGGGACAGACAACCACGACCGGTCAGACAATAAATGAGCCAATCGATCTTGAGCAGCTTCTCGACCGAGGGCTCGCACTGGCGGACTATAACGGCAAGAAAGATCGTTTCCGAAAGGAGAATGCGTCCGGAACCCGCAAGAAGGGAATTGGTATCGCCACGTTCCTTCATGGAGCTGGATTCACGGGGTCAGGCGAACGCTATCTGAGTTCGGAGGTGGCCGTAGAAGGTTGCGCGGATGGTCGAGTCCGTGTGCTGGTCTCGAGCACAGAATTCGGGCAAGGGACGAAGACGGTGCTTTGCCAGATTGCCGCCGAGACACTGGAATTGCCGTATGAGGAGGTTGAGATTGCGCAGCCCGATACCCAACAGGTGCCCAACAGCGGGCCGACTGTGGCGTCGCGAACCGTGATGGTTGTGGGCAAATTGGTGCAGTCCGCCGCTCAAGGCATCCGGGACACACTGATCAAGTCCGACTCGCTGCGGGACGGCTACTCGCGGGAAGAATTTCGCCAGGCATGCAAAAACTACGTTGCGAAGCGCGGTCAATTTGTAGCGTGGGCACGCTATGAACCACCCGACGACGTCTTCTGGGACGACGAAAAGTACCAGGGAGCGGCCTACGCAGCATACGCATGGGCTGTCTACATTGCAGAGGTTACAGTCGAGTTGACGAGTTACAGCGTATCTGTCGACGACTTCGTTGCCTTGCAAGAGGTGGGAAAGGTTCTGCATCCGGTGCTGGCCCGAGGGCAGGTCGTGGGTGGGGTCGCACAGGCCATCGGCTTTGCGTTATACGAGAAGGTGATCTGGCAGAATGGGCGCATGCAGAACAGCCAGATGACAAATTACATCATGCCAACCTCGGCCGATGTGCCTCCGATTCGTGTGTACTTTGAGGAAATCGGCAACGTCCATGGAGCATTTGGAGCAAAGGGCATTGGGGAGTTGCCGATGGATGGACCGGCACCGGCAATCGTGAACGCGGTTGAGGACGCACTCGGCGTCCGCTTCGATTCGATTCCACTGCTTCCGGAAGATGTCTTTGCAGAAATGTCGGCCGCCTCTTCTGCTCGGGATTCCCGCCATGCAGGTGGAGTGTGATGAACACTTCCCACGCGCAGTGTGAGGTCTCATTAACCGTCAACGGCCTTCCTGCGACGGTACACGCGTATCCGATGGAGAGATTGCTGGATGTACTTCGTCATCAACTGGGTCTGACGGGCGCGAAAGAAGGATGCGGGGAAGGCGAATGTGGGTCATGCTCGGTCCTGATGGATGGCGCGCTAGTGAACAGCTGCCTGGTCCCGATTCTGCAGGCGCAGCGCACAAACATAGTAACGATTGAGGGACTCGCGCAGAGTTCACGACTGCACAAGTTGCAGCAGGCGTTTCTGAACTGCGGCGGTGCTCAGTGCGGCATCTGCACGCCGGGAATGATTCTGGCTGCATATTATCTGCTAGAGAAGAGCTCGACGCCGAATATAGAGGAGATCCGGGAAGGACTTGCCGGCAATCTTTGCCGGTGTACGGGGTACACGCAGATTTGTGAGGCGGTAATGGAGGCGGCAGGATGAGGTCCGATCCGGCGGGATACGAACTGGTAGCCCCGGGAAGTTTGCACGCCGTGGTGTCGCTGCTTGCGGCGGAGCCGGGTGCGTGGATGCCCATTGCCGGCGGGACCGATGTGATGGTGCAGTACGCCGCGGGAACGTTGTCAGCGCGAAAGCTGGTGAGCTTGTGGAATCTGCCGGAATTGCGTCGCATTCAAGCCTCCGCCGACGAAATCCGCATCGGTGCAGGGAGTACTTACACAGATCTGCGTCAGCACAACGTCTTGGAGCGCGAGTTCCCGCTGCTGACGAGTGCAGCGCGATGGACGGGTGGAATCGCGAATCAAAATCGTGGAACACTGGGCGGGAACATCGTGAACGCATCGCCCGCAGCGGATTCACTCCCTGCTTTGCTGGTGTATGACGCCGAGTTGATTCTGGTTTCAGCGCGGGGCGAGCGGCGCGTGAGGTACGTGGACTTTCACACCGGCTACAAGAAGACTCAGCTCGCGACGGACGAGCTGATTCAAGCGATTTGCCTGTCCCGGCGACTCGTGGGGTATCTTTCCTATTCGCGCAAGGTGGGCGCGCGAAACGCCCAGGCGATCTCGAAGGTGTGCATCGCGGCGCTAGGGAGGGTCGTACGGGGCGTCATAGAAGACGTCCGCATCGCGATGGGCAGTGTGGCCCCTGTGCCGCTACGGCTGTCGCAGACGGAACACGTGGTCAAAGGACAGCCCGTCAATGCCGAGCTGGTGCTGCGGGCCCAGCAGGCCGCTATCGCGGAGATCCGGCCGATCGACGATATCCGCTCGACAGCGGCGTATCGCGCAGCGGTCTCGGGGAAACTTGTCGCGGAATTCCTGGAGAAGTTGGCCGCGGACCAGAGAAGGGCATGAGCGAGGTTTTGGTGCATTGGCACGGTCTTTCAGTAGAGGAGGCGGCCGAGGAGATCCTGCCTTGCTGCGGCTCAACGTCTTGGGCGCGGGCGGTTGCTAAGCGGAGACCGATCAACGATGCCGCATCTCTGCTCGTTGTCGCAGACGAGACATGGTGGGGTCTCGGGCCTTCGGATTGGATGGAGGCATTCTCCAAGCACCCGCGGATTGGCGAGCGAAAGGCGCCGCAGGTGGCATCGGCCCAGTCGGCGGCATGGTCCGCGCAGGAGCAGCGGAACGTGGCGGACGCGGGAAAATCGGTGCAGCTAGCCTTAGCAGAGGCGAATCAGGAGTACGAACGGCGATTTGATCGCGTGTTCATCGTGTGCGCGACGGGGAAGTCGGCTTCCGAGATCCTGGAGATCTTGCGTAGACGATTGCAGAACGACGATTCCACCGAGTTGCGGGAAGCCGCAGAAGAACAACGGAAGATCACCAACATCCGGCTGAAGAAGTGGCTCTTGGGATGAAACGGATTTCGACGCACATTCTCGACTTGATGCGCGGCCGGCCGGCGAACGACGTGCCCCTTCGGCTGGAGCGACAGGAAGCCTCGGGCAACTGGCGGATATTGAACTCGGAGCGTACCGACCAAGATGGCCGTTGCGGTCAGTTGCTGCCCGACGATGAAATGTCGCCAGGCTTGTATCGATTGTCTTTCGACACCGCCAGTTATTTTGCCACACAAAAGATCTCGGCGCTGTATCCGGTAGTTGAGGTGACATTTCAGGTGAGGGACGGAGAATCTCACTTTCATATTCCGCTCTTGTTAAGCGCAAACGGGTACACCACGTACCGGGGGAGTTAGGGTGAGCTCTTCGATTCGCGAATGGCTAAACCTCAGTGTGCGGTGGTTCCATGTTTTTGCTGGAATTATGTGGGTTGGGCAGACCTACTACTTCACGTGGCTCGACGGCCAGTTCGGAAAGCTAGAAAAAAACTCGGCCACGGACGGCGTTGTCCCCGCCGTGTGGATGGTACACAGCGGTGGGTTTTACACCGTCGAGAAGCAGAAAGAGCTGCGTGTCCCGACCAACCAAGTTCACTGGTTTCGCTGGGAAGCCCTGATGACCTGGCTCGGCGGTATGGTACTCCTGGTTCTTGTGTACTACATGGGAAGTGGACTCATAGATCCCGACGTTGCCGACATCTCCAAATCAGCAGGCATCGCGATCGGATTGGGCGCGCTGGTGGCGGGTTGGTTAATTTACGATGTTGCAGCGCGGTCGCCTTTCGGCAAATCGCAAACGGCGTTCGCGATCTTCGGCCTGGTGATGACAGCGCTGGCGGCCTGGGGACTGACCCACGTATTCAGTGGTCGCGCTGCCTACATCCACGTAGGAGCGATCTTTGGCACGATCATGACTGGCAACGTTTGGTTCCGGATTCTCCCCGCACAACGCCGGATGATCGCGGCTGCTGCGGGAGGTGTTCCACTCGATGCTTCATTGGGTGCCCAGGCGAAGTTACGGTCCAAGCACAATACATTTCTCGCCATCCCAGTTGTCTTCCTGATGCTGAGCAATCATTTTCCGGTCGCGACCTACGGGAACCGATACGCTTGGCAGGTGCTGGTTGCCCTGGTCCTGGTGGGCTGGTTAGCGGCAAAGTTGATCCGCGAATTCTGAGTATTCAATCCGGTGCAGACAACGGTGGACATTGCAAAACTCGCGGACGAGGTGATCGCACGTTGCCGCATGTTGGCATCCTTTTCGGAAGACGCGAATGGCACGCGGCGCACCTTCTTGTCTGCACCGATGCGTGACTGCCATAGAGAGATCACCCGCTGGCTGGAACCGTTGGGCGTACAGGTGCGAGTGGATGCCGCCGGAAATTTGCGGGCCATCTACCCGGCGGTGAATTCCGGCGCGCCGCGCCTGCTGGTGGGTTCGCATCTCGACACGGTGCCGAATGCCGGTGCCTACGACGGAGTTCTCGGCGTGGTGCTGGCAGTCGCATTGTTGCAGGCCCTGCAAGGACGCAGGCTTTCTTACGGGATCGAAGTAATAGGTTTTTCCGAGGAGGAGGGAGTACGGTTTGGAACGCCGTTTATCGGCAGCCGGGCGCTGGTGGGACGGCTCGACGAAGAATTGCTGGCACGGACAGACGCGCAGGGAATTTCGGTGCGGAGGGCGATTCAGGACTTCGCCTTGAATCCAGCGGAGATTGTGCAGGCCACGTTAGACGACGATCTGCTCGGTTTCATGGAATTCCATATCGAACAGGGACCCTTGCTGGAGAGACTTGGGAGGCCGCTGGGCGTGGTGGAAGCGATTGCCGGACAGAGCAGGCTGGAGGTGACATTCGTGGGGCGCGCGAACCACGCTGGAACAACGCCCATGGATCTGCGTCAGGATGCGTTCGCGGGTGCCGCGGAGTGGATCATCGATGTTGAACGTGTCGCGCGGAGCGTCCCTGGGTTGGTGGCTACCGTGGGCTCGGCGGAGATAAAACCCGGAGCAACCAACGTGATTGCGGGAGAAGTCCGGCTGAGCTTGGATGTGCGTCACAGCGCGGATGACGTTCGGACGCGAATGGTCGACAAATTGATTCGTCATGGTGAACAGATTGCTCAGTCGCGTGGCCTCTCCCTGCGTCAGCATACCTGTTTGAGTCAAAGTGCAGTGGCGATGGATCCATTTCTCACGGGGCAGATCGAAGAAGCGATCCGGAAGGCCGGCTGTGAGCCACATCGAATGGTGAGCGGAGCAGGACACGATGCCATGATCCTGGCGGAAAAAATTCCGGCCGCAATGATCTTTTTACGAACAGCCGGCGGGATCAGTCACAACCCAATGGAATCCGTCTCCGTGGACGACGTCACCAAGGCCATCGAATGCGGCATGTATTTGCTCGATCAGCTAGCTTCGTCCCCCACATTTCAAACAAGGATGCGCCGTGCATAATCTTGGGCAAACACGCAGTTCACAGCAGGGCAACCACCTGCTCCTGACGTCAGACAGTTTTGTGCGAACCCCGTTGCCGGGGATGAAGGGGTGCACGGCGATTGTGCACGCGGGACCTGCGTTGGGTGCGGCCTTCAGCGAGTACACAGCCGAGTTCGACGCGGGCGGTGAACTGGGGAGCACGTCTGCGCAGCGCTTTCTCTTCGTCACCGAGGGGGCAGTGTGCGTGGATTTTGGAGGAAAGCGCCAAGACCTTGGTCCACGTGGCTACGCGTACTTTCCGGAGGGTGCGCAGCACCACGTTCAGGCCAGCAGGGCAAGCCGGGTAGCGGTGATCGAGAGAGCTTACCAGCCGCTTAAGCTCGTTGACCCTCCGTATGCGATTATTTCCAATGAGGATGCAGTCTCGTCTCACCCGCTCAACGATGATCCAGATTTACTGGTGAAGTGTCTTCTCCCGGATGAGCCCAGTTTTGATTTTGCCGTAAACACCATGGTGTTTCAGCCCGGCGCGGCGCTGAGCATGGTGGAAATGCATGTGATGGAGCACGGCCTGATCATGCTGGAGGGCGGTGGAATCTACCGGCTCGGCGATTCCTGGTATCCGGTGACCGCGGGAGACTTCATTTGGATGGCACCATGGTGTCCGCAGTGGTTTGGGGCGATTGGCAAAGTACCGGCGAAGTACCTCATTTATAAGGATTGGAACCGGCATCCTCTGGCCGGCGTGCCGCGATGAAGCTCGCTGTTAATCAGGGCAGGCTGCAGTCTGAAATCGAGGAGCTAGCCGCCTTCTCGGATGCGGATCCGCCAGCCGTGACACGCGTCGTCTTCACTCCCACAGATCTAAAGGCTCGGGTCTGGGTGCGAGCGCGCTGCGAGGATGCGGGACTCACCGTGCGACACGACGCGATCGGTAATACGTTCGCGCGCTGGATCGGCACCGATCCAATGGCACCGGTGGTGGGAACCGGTTCGCACATCGATGCAATTCCGAATGCGGGGAAATATGATGGCGTGGTTGGAGTGTTGGGCGGGCTTGAGGCGATTCGGGCGTTACAGGAAGCTGGTTTTCGCCCGAAGCACTCGATTGAACTGCTGATCTTTACTTCCGAGGAGCCAACTCGGTTCGGGATCGGATGTTTGGGAAGTCGGTTGCTCGCGGGAACTCTGTCGGCAGACGCGGCGAACAAATTGGCCGACAACGATGGCACATCCATGGAGGATATTCGTCGAAAGGCAGGATTGACGGGCGACCTCGAGGAGGTGAAGCTGCCGAACGGTTACTACAAAGCTTTTGTCGAATTGCACATTGAACAGGGTCCATTGCTGGAGCAGCAGCAGAAACCACTAGGTGTGGTCGAGCGAATTGCGGCTCCGGCGAGCTTGCGCGTGCTGATTGAAGGAGCGGGCGGACATGCGGGGGGAGTTCTGATGCCCGATCGTCATGATGCGCTTTGCGCAGCAGCGGAGGTGATTCTGGCAATCGAGCAAGCGGCACGAACAACCGGTGCCATCGACACCGTTGCCACAGTCGGAATCTGTGACGTCTTCCCGGGAGCGGTGAATAGCATTCCCGCCACGGTCCGCCTCAGCGTCGATATTCGCGACACGAACCTGGAGCGACGGGACAGCGTGATGAAGACAATCGATGAGGTGTGCCACACGGTCTCGGTCAAGCGGCAGGTCTCGATTCATTCCGAGCTCTTAAATGCTGACGCACCGGCCGATTGCGCCCCGGCAATTGTTGCGACTCTTACCCAAACCTGCGAAAGGCATGGATTCAGTTTTCTTCCCATGACTAGTCGCGCCTATCACGACTCGCTCTTCATCTCACGGATCGCGCCGGTCGCGATGTTGTTTATTCCGTGTCGCAAAGGATATAGCCATCGGCCGGACGAGTATTCGTCGCCCGAGGATATTGCTCGGGGAGCCCTGGTTCTTGCGGAAACCTTGGCGACGCTGGCGGCGTGATCGAACCAATACGCGACAGATTGCCGACTGACCTCTTCACGCGCGACTACGTATATTCTCGCGGATTCTTGCATAGCCGGGCTTCAGGGTCTTGTAGATGAAATCGCAGCGCTGACTGTAAGGAAGGAATGCACTTTTCATCGCATTGATGGAAAGTTTTTCGAAATCATCGACTGTGAGGCCAAAGGTCTCTGCAGCCACTTCAAATTCACGACTCATGCTGGTGTTGCTCATCAGGCGATTGTCGGTGTTGAGCGTGACGCGGAACTTCTCTTGAAAAAGAATCTTGAAAGGATGTTGTTCCAGGCTGGGCGTGGCACCCGTGTGGACATTGCTCAGCAGGCAGATCTCCAGCGGGATCCTCTTGTCAAGAACGTATTGTGCGAGACCCCCCAGTTTGACCGCCTTACCGTCAGAGACGGCTATGTCATCGATCAACCGGGTGCCGTGTCCGATGCGGTGAGCTCCGCAGTATTGAATAGCCTGCCAGATCGACTCCTTCCCGAAGCCTTCGCCGGCGTGAACTGTAATGTTGAAGTTCTCGCGCTGGATGTAGTGAAAAGCATCCACGTGCTTTTTGGGCGGGTAGCCGCCTTCCTCTCCTGCCAGATCGAATCCGACCACGCCACGCTCGCGAAAGTCCACCGCCAGTTCCGCCATTTCCAGTGAGACATTCATGTTGCGCATAGCACAGATGATGAGTCCGGAATGTACGCTGAAGTCCTGGCGTCCTCGTGCCAGTCCCTTGAGCACAGCGGAAACAACCTGCTGGTGCGTGAGTCCCCTTCGGGTGTGAAACACCGGCGCGAATCGGGTCTCAAAATAGACAATACCGTCCTTGCTGAGATCCTCAGCCTGCTCATAAGCGACGCGCTCCAACGCCTCTTCCGTTTGCATGACAGCGATGGTATGAGCAAAGCCTTCTAGATACTTTGCCAGGCTTCCCCGATTGGCGCCTTGCTGAAACCATTGGCCCAGCGTTTCCGGAGTGTGTGCGGGAAGGTCCGAGTACTTGACGCGGTTGGCCAATTCGATGACGGTTTGTGGTCGTAGCACGCCGTCGAGATGTTCATGGAGTAAGACCTTCGGAAACGCCCTCAGTAAAGTTCGATCAAGTTTCATGGCAATCGTGGTTTTCGTTTGTAGAAAAGGTGAAGCGGTCCCCAGCCTCTAGGTCCTCTACCAGCCAGCTTGTTGTGTCGATTCCGGTCAGATTCAACGCTATCGACGTTCGCGAAACCAGCGGGCCAGCTGGGACCATCCAATCAGCGTAACGATTATGCCGGCTGCGTATACTCCCACCCCATCTCGTCTGGTGAATGCGGCTACAAGAGTCGCGGGCCCGAGGACCGACATAAGAGTTGGCCAGAACGGAAACCGATTCAATAGCTTAATCTTCCCTAGAAATCTTGCATTGCAATGAAACGAATATCCAGTCCAAAAACAGAGTCTCGCTTCAACGAACGCGCCGGCCGCCGCTATGCCATCACGCCGGTTCTGTGCGTTTCCCTAGCCTCGATGCGCCTTCTAGGCATTCGGGACCGCGATTGGCGTGCTGCTCGCTAACCCTGCCTTATGCAAGCGGGCGTTCAAGACGCATTTTGGAGTGATCCAGGCGCACTTCAACGAGCTCTCGCCCGACGCTGCACGCAGACTGTTTCTTGGTTTTGTATACCAGCTTGGAGTCCCTGATCGCGTCCCCGGCCGTCTCATTCAAATACGGACTTTGCGATTTGGTGGTTAACCCGCACCGATTTTGCACGGAGCCGAACCGCTATTTCGCCAGAGGTTCTGAAGCTCTGCGACTAGAGCCCCTTCTTGCTCTTGTGGGGAGGTATCCATTCGATGAGTCGTAAAGCCAAACCCAAAAGTGAAAAAAGGCGATTATTGGGAAACGCTTGGGTTCCAACCCGACGTTGCGAAATATCGCGCTATCGTCATTTCTCCGACTAATCTTGCCCTGCCGAGGTCTGATAAACCGTCTGCGCCCGCGTCTGCCTCATTCTTGTGAAAGTTCATCAACTCTCCCAACTGCTCGAATGCACGAGCGAGCGCCGCAGCTATATCCCTTCGCGAGCAACCCAGAAGAATTGAACAATCGTGCTCAGAATAACGTTGGAGAACTGACATCACGAAAACGAAACGCTCAAAGGATGCTAGTTCGAGAATCGCATAAACCTCTGCCTCAAACGCCAAAGGCACGTAATTCAAGCCGCGAGGCAAAACAAGATTTCGCATCTTTCTCACAGACTGCGGCCTCGGGGCAATAAGCCGGATCGCACTCCGAATGATGGTGCGTCGAGCCCAGGAGCGCGCCCATTCCTTGAATACACGTTTTGCTTTTGTGGACTCCCCGACACCAGCGACAAAGCACTCTTCCGCCCTGTCCGGGTCCGCGGTCAAGAGGAGCGAGAGCAAGTAGAGACCAGTCATGTCCTCGGTGAAAATGCGCTCGAAGTCTGCACTCGACGCGTACACCACGGAGCCTACGATTTCTTTGCTAGATTCGCTCGCCATACTCACCCTAGATTTGTCATCAGGCAGTTCCACAAAACATCACAATCGAGCGTCGGCTCAGCTGTTGTCCGAACACGGCGTACTAGTTCGATGCAATGCACCGACAGTCGATTCAGAATCTGGCAACCTGCAGCCTCACGTCGGAACCATTATTTGACTGTCACCTTTATTCTCAAACTGATCCACGACTGGGCGCAGTACTTGATGGAACCGGTCGCGAATTTCGCGGCGAAGTCCGCGGCGAAGTCCGACTTGCCATCGACCGAAGCACCACAATGGCCACCCGGCCCCGTCGGGCACAATCGGGCGGAGGACTATACGCGCCAAAGGAGCGCCCTCGGGTTGCTGACTTATTTGGACAAAGTTCCACCGGTGAAGCCCAGCCAAGCAAGGGGGACCCTGCAGGCTCAATCGCGCAGAGAAGGTCTATCCGATGACTTCAAAACATTGTGTATAGTGTAACGGGTTCAATTCACCGAGGGACCGCCCCTCACCGCAAACGATCTGAGAACTGGGAGGCACCTGTGACCGTGGCGGGTTTTCTGCTGCTGGTAGTGACTGCATTCTGCATGGCCGCCGCCAACGTCCTCATGAAAAATGGCATCGCGCAAGCCGGCGGCTTCACGCCCTCAGTCGCGGCCGTGCTCTCCCTGTTGCGCCAGCCCGCCTTCATCGTCGGATTTCTTCTTTCCAGCATCGCAGCGCTGATGTGGTTTCGGATCCTGGCCACCCAGAAGCTTTCAACGTGCTATCCGCTGTTTGTGAGCCTCACATATTCGCTGCTCACGCTGGGCGCGTTCTACTTTCTGCACGAAAAAATTTCCATCCAGAAGATTGTGGGTCTGCTGATTATCATTGCCGGCATCACCACAGTTGCTCGTGGATAGCCGCGCCTTCGAGACGATGCGAATGGAAGCGCAGATCAGCCGACAGCATCCGGGCGCCGCGCGGGAACTGGTACCGGGCCTTTCGGTTGTCATCCCTGTGTATGGGAGTGAAGTGATCCTCCCCGAACTGGTGCGCCGTCTGCACGAAGTACTGCCGACCCTGACCGACAATTTTGAAGTGGTGCTGGTGAATGACAGCAGCCCGGACGGCAGCTGGGATGTGATTTGTCGGTTGGGGGCGCAGTATCCGCGGATTCACGCCATCAACCTGATGCGCAATTACGGGCAGCACAACGCTTTGCTTTGCGGAATTCGCGCCACCCGGTATGCCGTCATCGTCACCATGGACGACGATCTGCAACATCCGCCGGAAGAAATCCCGAAACTGCTGGCGATGCTTGATCAGGGTTATGACGTGGTGTACGGCACGCCGGCGCAGGAACAACATGGGCTGATGCGGGACTTGGCGTCCCTGACGACCAAGCTGGCCCTGCAGAACGTGATGGGTGCGCAGATCGCGCGCCAGGTGAGCGCCTTCCGGGCTTTCCGAGCGGAAGTGGCGAACGCATTCGATCACTATGAGGGGGCTTTCGTCTCGATCGATGTACTGCTGACGTGGGGCACCAATCGCTTTGCGGCCACGCCCGTGCGCCACGAGCCGCGCAGCCAGGGGGCGTCGGGCTACACGTTCCGGAGGCTGGTCACGCATGCCATGAACATGATGACCGGATTCAGCACCAAGCCGCTGCAGATCGCCAGCCTGATCGGATTCTTTTTTACGCTTTTCGGATTCGGGGTGCTGCTCTATGTGCTGATCCGATATTTTCTGGAGGGTACCCCCGTACCCGGCTTTCCGTTTCTGGCTTCGATTGTGGCGCTGTTCTCGGGGGCGCAGCTGTTTGCACTGGGCATCATCGGAGAGTACCTGGCGCGCATGCACTTCCGCAGCATGCAAAAACCACCGTACGTTGTGCGCGTCGACACAGCCCCCGACCAGGGCCCTCGATCATGAACATCAGTATCCCGTTCAACCGGCCGTGCCTCACCGGAAATGAGTACAAGTACATCGCGGAGGCCATCGCCTACGGCCATGCATCGGGGGATGGGCCATTCACGCGGCGATGTCATGAGCTTCTGGAAAAAGAGTTGAGCGTTGCAAAGGCTCTGCTCACGACGTCGTGCACGCATGCTCTGGAGATGGCTGCCATTTTGCTGGACTGCGGCCCGGGCGATGAAGTCATCCTGCCGTCGTTTACTTTTGTGTCGACCGCGAACGCGTTTGTACTCCGCGGTGCCAAGATCGTGTTCTCGGACATTCGTCCGGATACCTTGAATCTGGATGAGTCCCGGCTGGAAGAGTTGGTGACGGCGCGGACCAAGGCCATTGTGCCCGTGCATTACGCGGGCGTGGCATGCGAGATGGAGGCGATTGGCGCGATAGCGAAGCGCCATGGCCTCCGTGTGGTGGAAGATAATGCCCACGGCCTGCTTGCGCGCTATAAGGGACGGTATACCGGAACATTCGGCGCCCTTGCGACGCAGAGTTTTCACGAGACAAAGAATGTCACGTGCGGCGAGGGCGGGGCATTGCTGGTCAACGATCCGGCACTGGTCGAGCGGGCGCTTATCATTCGCGAGAAGGGGACGAACCGCAGCCAATTTTTCCGCGGACAGGTGGACAAGTACAGCTGGGTTGATATCGGTTCGAGTTATCTTCCATCCGATCTGCTGGCTGCTTTTTTGCTTGCCCAGTTGGAAGAACGTGAGGCGATTCAGCGTAAGCGAAGGCACATTTGGGAGGTTTATCAGCAGCGTTTAGCGGGATGGGCGGGCGTGCGTGGAGTGCGCTTGCCGGTGATCCCCCCGGATTGCGAGCAGGCCTACCACATGTTTTATCTGATCTTGCCCTCGGTCGAGTATCGGCAGTCGCTGATCGCGCAATTGAAGCATCAGGGGATTTTGAGCGTGTTTCATTACGTGCCCTTGCACTCTTCCGAGATGGGGCGGAAGTCTGCTGCGCGGGAAACGGAGTGTCTGGTGACGGAGGACCTCAGCGCCCGCCTGCTGCGGCTCCCGTTTTATAACGACTTGAGCGAGGAAGAGCAGTCCCGCGTGGTCGATGCGGTGACTTCGTTTGAGGGCTGATGGCGACGCGTCCGGAAAACTCACGGGGAAGTTCTGCGGAGGGGAGCGGGGAAGTCTGCACGCATCTTGCGTGGGATTCGGATTTCTTTGGCCTGCGAATTGCCCGCTTGAACTGCTTGCGGCTGGACGAGGCAACAGTGGCTGCGGCGCTCGGATGGTGCGCGGCGCAGCGCGTGGATTGCCTATATTTCCTGGCGGACTCCGATCAGGCGAAAACGCTTTCCCTCGCCGAGCATCACGGATTCCAACTAACCGACATTCGCATGACCTTCGAACAGAATCCGGTTTCACCAGCGTCCCGCACGGATGACTCCGGGAGCATTCGGATGGCGCGGGAAGATGACTTACCGGCACTGCGGGAAATTGCAGGGCGGACGCATCGGGACACCCGATTTTATTTCGATCCTCACTTCGATCGGGCCAAGTGCGATCGGTTGTACGAAACCTGGATCGAGAACAGTTACCGCGGTTACGCGCAGGCCGTTCTGGTAGCCGAAGCGGAGAACGTCCCCGCCGCCTATCTCACCTGCCACCGGAAGGGTTCGGAAACTCAGATTGGGTTGCTGGGGGTGAGCCAGGCGCACCAAGGAAAGGGGCTTGGGATGCAACTCGTAACTCGTTTCCTGGACTGGAGCTATGAGCAAGAAGCCACACGCGCTTCGGTGGTTACCCAGGGCCGCAACTTGGCGGCCCAGAGGCTCTATCAGCGGAACGGTTTCGTAACCGCGTCGGTGCAACTGTGGTATCACCGCTGGTTTACGGGCTGAATGCCGGCTATAGGTTTTCATGGTGCGGCGACGGCGGCCGCAGTACAATAAGTAAGCCCGCTCTTGTCATTCTTCTCCATCATTCAACGTCGGGCAAGGCAGAACTCCGGACTCATTCTTCGTTTTCTGCAATTGCGCAAAACTCAAGTGGTCTGATGAGGAGGATCTATGTCCATCTGCCTGCGTCGTTGGCTCAAGATGAGCTTAGTTATTGCCGTCGTAATGGCGGCCAGTTCCATGCCCATGCACGGGCAAGCCGGGTCGCCGAAATACGATGGCACGACGGAAGCGAAGTTCAAGGTGACCGTGCAGGATTTGAAGCTGCCAGCCAAGGGCAGTGAAAAGGAAGCCGCGCATCTGCTGGTCAAGAGCGGCGAGGAGACGATCGACATTTACCTGTGTCCGAAAGCTTTTCTGGACGACATGGGCGCCTCTTTCGCGAAGGGCGATGAAGTGACCGTGACCGGGTCGAAGATCAAGCAGGAGGGCGGGGATCTGGTTCTCGCCCGAGAAGTCGTCAAGGGCGCCGATACATTGATGCTGCGGGACGACAAAGGGAAGCCGGTCTGGACCTGGCATAAGTAAGCCATCGAATCGAGGTTCGCGTCGTCTGAGAGTTGAAACGCCGTGAAAAGAGCCGCCTGTCCGCGCTTCCACGCTTGCCACTGGCTGATCCCCTCTGATCCCTTATACTTGTAAAAATCAGGGTTCGTGGACGTGCAAACTGTTTGTGCTGCCTTCCGTCCAATACCCGTCGGTCTCATCTTCACGGAGAATGGATGAACATTCAGCGCCTTCTAGCGCTCTTACTCGTTCTTTCTTTACCCGCAGCAGCACAAACGGACGCGGCGCGTACGGCGCCCAAGCCAGATGACCGGTTCAAGGCAGACGTGCTCCTGATTGTTGCCCATCCCGACGATGAGTCGGGAGTGTCCGCGTATCTGGCGCAATTGCTCGACCAGGGCAAACGGGTTGCGGCCGTATATCTGACGCATGGGGAGGCGGGTCACAACAACATGGGCAGCGAGCGCGGTCCATCGCTCGGAGCGGTGCGCGAGATGGAATTACGGCATGCCATGACCCAACTGGGCGTCCAGAATGTGTGGTTTCTCACCGGGAAGGACACGCCGAGCCAGGACGTATTGCAGTCGCTGGCGAATTGGGGACACGGCGCCAATCTGGAAGCCCTGGTACGTATTGTGCGAATAACTCGGCCCGAAGTATTGCTTTCGTGGCTGCCGAGTTTTTTTATCGGAGAAAATCACGGCGATCATCAGGCTGCCGGGGTACTGGCGGTCGAGGCCTTCGACGTGGCGGGAGACCCCGGCGTCTTCCCGTCACAATTGGCTGCGCCTCGCAAGGTGAATGAGACTCTGCTTGAGGGGCTGCAGCCGTGGCAGCCGCAGAAGATCTACTTTTATTCCGATGCGGCCGACGACAAGAACATCAAGGGGAAGGGACCACAGTATCCCACGACCGCAGTATCGCCTTCGCGTCATGTGCCGTACTGGCGGGTTTCGATGGATGTTTTTCGTTTCCATCTGACGCAGTACCGGACCTACATCGAGAAGTTGCAATCGCTGAATGATGAGCAGTTGGAAAAACTGGCGGGTGCGGATCAGGACAGCTGGTCGACTCCCGTCGAACTGGTATTTGGGAAATCGATCGTGCAGGGCAGCGTTACGGGAGATGTATTTGAAGGAGTGCAGGCGCAGCCGGCAGCCTTCGACAGGCTGCCGAGTCCGAACCCGCATGAACACAAAGGAGTGACGATGGAAATCGGCGGGCCCTGGGCTTTCTACGAGGACTTCCGGGCTGCGCACGATCTGGTGGACCTGCCTAAAGCGGCGGTTCCGGAAATTTCAATTGCGGCAGGCTCTCTGCTGCAACTGCCCGTCGTCTTGCGCAACGACGACGCCGAACCGGTAGAAGTGACGCTTTCCGCGCCCCTGCCCGAGGGATGGGCGCTGAAGAGCCCTCTGCCACACTACAAGCTTGCGCCCGGGGACGTATTCCCAATTGAAATCGAGATCACTACGCCCGCGAAGAAGAGCGACCAGATTAGCGAGATCACCTGTCGGGCGAACGCTCGGGGAAAAGAGATTGGCACCGTGAAGCTGCGGGTTCGTCTCGCAGGGGGTGGGTTGCCGCAGTAGCTTCGTGGAGGAAGTCTTTTGCTAGGCTGATTTGGAACGCTGCCGTTTCCAGTAGACATATCCTGGAACACCCAGCAGCACGATGAATGTTCCGGCCAGGGCTTCCTTCGGGCGCGTGAAGATCGTGTTGATCGTCCACCAGCCCCCCAGCAGTACGTAGATCGCGGGAAGCCAAGGGTATCCGGTGCATCGATAAGGACGCTCGGCGTCAGGCCGCGTGCGGCGCAACACGAATAGGCCGATCACCGTCAGCGTGTAGGACAACACCATTCCATAAATGACGTAAGTGTAGAGCTGGTCGTAGCGGCCGCTGAGGGTTAGCAGACAAGCCCACACGGCCTGGCCGATCAGGCTCAGCGCGGGCGTGCGCCATTTCGGATGGACCTCGGCCATGCGCTGAAAGAAGACTCCATCGCGAGCCATGGCGTAGTACACGCGCGCGCCGGAAAGCGTGCAACTGGCCATTGCACCGAAGCACGATAAGGCGATGACGGCGGAAAGCCAGTTCGCGGCGCGGGGGGAGAAGAGCATTTCGGCCGCGGTGGCTGCGATGGTCTCGTGTTTGGCAACTTCCGTCAGCGGCATGGCGTACACGTAGGTGAGATTCATCGCCAGGTAAACCACGGCAACCACGATGATGCCGAGCACCATCGCGCGCGGGACATTGCGCTTCGGTTCTTTCACTTCGCCGGCGACCCACGTGATGTAGACCCAGCCGTCATACGCCCAGAACACGGCGATCAAGCCGACGCCGAGCGCAGACAATAGTTGTGCCGAGGTCAGTCCCATCGTGATGCCGGCCGGGGTGTTGGCTCCCGCCGTGAAGTTGGCCCAACTCCCTTTACCCAACGCAAAACCGAGGAGCACGAACGCCCCCATGGCGACGAACTTTGCCCAGGTGGCGACGTTCTGCAGAATGGCGCCCTTGCGTAAGCCGATGACGTTGATCCAAGTCACCACTACGATCGAGATCAGGGCGACCACGTGAACCCGGGTCAGCGTGACTCCGGCCGCGGTGAAGATCACGTGCTCCTGCGAAATTGCGGGGAAGATTGCCCCCAGGTAGGCGGCGGACGCGACGGACAGGGCGGCAATCGTGCCGCCGTTGGCAACGGCGAAGAGCATCCAGCCGTAAAGAAAAGCGATCAGGTCCCCGAAGGCTTCGCGCAGGTAGACGTACTGGCCACCCGAGTCCGGGAACATCGAGCCCAGTTCGGCAAATGCGAAAGCGGCACACATCGAGATCAGCGCGCCCAGCACCCACACCAGAAAGAACAGCACCGGATGCGGAAGCGGGCCGGCGATGTCTTTGGCAGTGAGAAAAATCGAGGAGCCGATGATGCCGCCCGCAAGCAGCAGAACGGAATCCAGCAGCGAGAGGCCGCGAATCAAGGTAGGTTGGGGATCTGTCGAGGTAGGCTTCTGCTCCGTGGCGACGCTGGAAGATTCCATGCGTTATCCGATCCCGAGTTCGTCCGGAGATTCAAGAGGGGAGCCGCACCGCCGGCAGATGACCGCGGCGCAATCTCCACAGGTGAGGGGATCCGTGACTTCGCGCGCGCACTGCGGGCAATAGAGCACGGGAGGCGGGGAGCCCGGTTTCGAGGCCTCCTGCTCGTTTGGTGCCATGTGGATGGCAAATGTAGCATAGAAGAGCTGCGAGCGGGCAAAGCTATGAGCTTCGAGCCATGAGCTTTGAGCTTGCAGCAAGGAGCTATGGGTCGCGAAGCAGTAATTTGGGTTTTGGCTTGAGGTTTGCTCGCAGCTCGAGGCTCGTAGCTCGCAGCTTTTGAAAATGACTTTTTGGACGGTGCCATGCCCGAAAAACAACACACTCCCGACGAGAAACTCCAACAGGAATTCAACCGCTGGGCGGAAGCCGGTGAAGGCGAAAAGATGGAGAATCACCACCTCAACATCACCCAGAAGACGCTTCGTCACATGAATCTTCGTCCGGGAGAACGTGTCCTCGACCTGGGGTGCGGCTCGGGTTGGGCCACGAGACTCATTGCGCGCCTGGTTTCTGACGGGCCGGAAGGCTTTGGACAGGTGGTGGGCGTTGATATTTCCGATGAGATGATCCGGCAGGCGCGCGTTGCCTCGACGGAATTTGAGAACGTGATGTACGTCTGGGGATCGGCAACGCAGATTCCGTGGGAGGAGAACTTCTTCGACAAGATGCTCTCGGTCGAGTCGTTTTACTACTATCCGGACCAGGATCGCGCCCTGGCGGAGTTGTTTCGCGTGATGGCGCCGCGCGGCCGGATGCACATCCTCATCAATCTCTTTCGCGACAACCCGTACTCGCTGCAGTGGGTGGACAAGCTGAAAGTGCCAGTGCATGTGCGGTCGGCGGCGGAATATGTCGACATGTTGAAGAAGCACATGTTCGAGAATGTCGAGTATCTGCTGGTTCCTGATGACACTCCGACGCCTGACGATTACGTCACGAAGTCCTTTCGCAGCCTGGATGATTTGAAAGCGTCCAAGCGCATCGGGGCATTGTTGTTGATGGCGTCGAAGCCCGATTTTCGGACGCCGGCTCCGGGGTACACGGTGTATTAAGGGATCGGGCGCAAAACGCGAACGTCAGCGGCTGCCGTAGTAGGACGAGGCACGCAGCGGGTGCGTACCGCCCCGTTGATAACTTGTTTCCTCGATTCGCCTCATTACACGTCAGGCTATAGCAATCCCAGATGGTCTGGATACTTGGCTTGTAAGGCGCTGATCAGGAGTTCAAACTCGGGAAGGCCGCGTAAAATCTGGAGACAAGGGTCTTTCATAAAGAGAGGCCAGCACCCGAATCCAGTCCCAACACTTCGCTCAAGCCACTCAAGGGCCGTTGTTGGTTGGCCGGTCAGGGCGAAAATACAAGCGATCTGATAATAGGTATGGTGGGCGTGCCCGAAAGATTTTGGACTCGCACAAGCCCTTGTGATGCAGTCGTGGGCATGTTCGGGTCTCCCCGTCAGGGCAGACAAGACGCCCTGCAAGCTGATGATAAGCGGTTCCTCGGGTAATAGTTGCAGGGCTTCGTCGAGTAGAGTTTTTGCCTCTTTCCAATTCCCTGTCATCATCGCCGGCTGCGGAGCAAAATAGAGCGCGTATTTGTTGCCGGGATTTTCCGCCTGCCATGCTTCAATCTTCTCGCGCGCCAGCACGTATTCTCGACTCCAAACGTAGACTTGGACGATACTTGGGCTCACGGCCTTCAGGGGATTGAAACGCCGTCCCCTTTCGTATATTTCACGAGCGTGTTCGAGCAGTCCGATATGTGCCAGGATGGTGCCGAGACGGTTATAAGCATGGGGCAGGTTGTTCTGCAGGGTGAGGGCGCGCTTGAGATCGGCAATGGCCTCCAGATGCTGGAAGTTTTTCGACGGTCCCCACAGCAGAAAGGCTCGGGCGACGTGCCCTTCGGGGAGGTCCCGGTCTAGTTCAAGTGCACGCCGGCAGTGAAATTCAGCCTTTTCAAGCCACACGCTGGCTGGATCGAATTCAAAGTGGCGACTGGCATAGACCTGGGCGAGCGTCGCATGCGCTAGAGCAAACGCGGGATCACGCATGACGGCGTTGGTCAGGTGATGGCTCGCCTTTTCGGTCAGCGACGCATCGCCAGAAGCGCTCAGACGATAGCCCCGCATAAATTCCGCATAGGCCAGCGGATCTCTGCTATAGCGAGGACGTTGTGGTGCAGTGGCCGGCTCCAGAGGTCGCTTTAGGGTATTCGCGATGCCTTTAGCGATGTCGTTCTCAAGTTCGGGAAGACGCGCCATGTCAAGGTCGCGCTTCGTGCTGAAGCAGGCGCGCTGGGTGGAGGCGTCGAACATCTCGAGTGCGAGCCGCCACCGGCCCTTGGAAAATTGAATCGCGCCGTGCACGACGAAGCGGACTCCCAGGCGTAATGAAGTTTCGGATGGCACTGCCGGAGGCAGATTCACGACCATTGCAATGGGAAGCACGTCGATGCCTTGCAGATTTCCCAGCTTGGAGACCATTGCGTCCGCAAAGCCCAGGCATAATCCGTGATCGTCGGCCGTATGGCCGAGCAGCACAAGAGGCATGATGGCCAGCGATGGTTGCTGGCCGGGGACGTGCGCCCGGCCTGACGAGATCGAGTGCGAAAATTCCTCCACCGCGTCAGGGCCCGGGTGCTGCGCCGCGATCACGTGTACGGGACCAATAAAGCGGTAGCCCTTCCCGACCACGGTCTCCAAAAAGCGCGGCTTGCTGGAGTGATCGCCCAAGGCGGTCCGCAGCTTGCGCACGACATTATTGACATTCCGTTCGGTATCGATAAAGAGATCGGAGCGCCAAAGCTTCTTAACAATCTCTTCGCGCGGGACCAGTTGCTCTCGTCGAGCCGCCAGGAAGATCAGCAGCTCCATCGGCTTTTTTTCCAGTTTCACCCGGCGCCCAGCGCGGCGGAGTTCGTAACGGCCGAGGTCGAGTTCAACCTCCGCTTCGCGAGCGTTTGTGCTGCGCATAGAGCAAATCCCTACCCCATTATCTAACAGATTCATAAGCTTGCGGCGATATACGAAAGATATACAAACTACAGATTGGCTCGATTGGAAGTGCGAGCGCGAGCAAGCATGATTCAGCCTCAATTGAACCAAATCTACGGAGGCAGATTCATGAAAGCGAAGCTTTATCTGGCAGTCACTGTGGTCGCAATGTTGTGCTGTGCGGCGCAGTTCCTCACTCTTACCGCACAGTCGAGTGCTCACGAGAGGCACACCTTCACGCCTGACACCATTCCATGGGGACCGCCGCCGCCGTTCATCGCGCCGGGCGCACAGCTTGCGGTTTTAGAAGGCGATCCGGGCGCAAGCCACGGCGACTATACGGTCCGCCTCAAAATGCCCGATGGGTATCAGATCGCGCCGCACTTCCATCCCCTCCGCGAAAACGTGACCATCATCTCCGGGACGTTCAAGGTTGGGATGGGAGACACTTTCGACAAGAAGAAGATGGCTGCGTTTACGGCAGGAAGTTTTGCCTTCCTCGATCCCGCCATGCACCATTACGCAATGGCTTGCGGTGAGACCATCGTACAAGTCCACGGAAGTTCACCCTTGCAGTTCAACTACATCAATCCTGAAGACGACCCGAGCAGGAACAAGTAGCTTGCGGTCACCAGGTGGCGGAGTTAGGTGAGACCTTTGCTTAGATGCCTGTGCTCGTGCGTGGGAACCGAGGACGGGTTCGGGAACCGCGGAGCGTGCAGATCTTATCAGCAGAGGCGGCGAAGAAATAGTGCGGATACCACTGTCTCACTAGTTCGTGTGATTGGGGGCTGTCTGGCGGCACGGCTCGGACTGGCCCCCAAAAACTTAACGCCCGATCCCCCGTTGGAGTGTCCATTCCTTGGCTTTGACGACTGCAGGTCATGAACAGCCGTCAGTAATTTGGCGACACTGATCAGTGGCTAAAGGTGAAGCCAATCGCGACCTGAGCAGGTTGAAGTCGGGCTCTTCCCAAAACCTGCGTGAATGGAAGTCGGACGATTGCGAAGTTTAACGACTGGCGACTGCCTCAGATCGTGTCGTCGTCCTTGTCGTCGCGATCACCCTTAAAACTTTTGGCCGGGCTTAGCGGGCGATTGTCGTTGGCGTGGCGGATTTCAATCCGGCCGTTCACGTTGTTCACGCGAACTTTCGTTCCTCCTCCGCCGAGTTCACCATTCAGTTCGTTGCCTACAAAGCGGTGATGGTCGACGGCGATGCCGAAATCGTTGGAGATCGATCCCGAGACCGTACTGGCCTCGACGTCGGCTTTCGCATCTGAGGGTAGCGTCAGCAGGACGGAGGCGTTTACAGAAGAAACCTCAACCGGAGAGGAAAGACGATCAACGCTTGCTTCCAGGTTCCCGTTCACGGTCGACAGTTCGGTACGACCGCCTAGATTGCGGGCGCTGAGCCGGCCATTCACACAGGAAGCCCGCACTTCGCCGTTCACGCCTTCGACATCAAGATTCCCGTTGACGAGACGAATGTCCTGCAAGCGCGCGGTGCGGGGAACCATCAAGGCATATTCGACACTGCCCGGATTGTTACGGACCCAGGTGTGGTTGTGTTCTGGATAGTGGGTGCGAATTGAGAGCGAGTTGCTGTCGGAGTGCACCTGGATCTCCACTTCCTGCAGGTCCTGCTTGCTGTTGGCGCGCTTGATGGCATCGACTTTCACTTCGTTCCGATCCCAAGCCTTGATCGAGACTGGCCCATTGACGTTCTCGAGTTCGATGCGCCCGTTGGCCGTCAGCGGGTAAGTCTGGTGGAATTCTTCGGTTTCGGAGCCATCGAAGGGGGCGGCGTGCGCCTGCAGGGCGAATGTCAGGAATGCGGTCAGAGCGCCTAGCACGGCGCCAGTCCAGGTTGCGCGACGCGAAATCCGTTTCATACACCCTCCTTCGTTAGCGGATGGAATTTAGACGAAACCGGGCTCGTTTGGTGAGTCGAGGAGTTCCGAGTCCCGAGGAGCACGTTGGAAAGCGGTTGCCCCACGGCATTTACAGCAGAATCAAGCCTTTCCGTATGCCAAGGGTGACCGCCTCGGTGCGGCTCGAAGCCCCCAGTTTGCCAAGAATGGAACTGATGTGGAACTTCACGGTGTTGTCGGAGATGCCGAGGCGGGAAGCAATTTCCCTGTTTCCGAAGCCTTCGGCCATCATACGAAGCACTTCGATTTCGCGCGCCGTCAACGGGTCGAGTTCTTCGTAATCGTTCTCCGGCGTGCTCACCCGTTTATCGGCGGAGACCCGGCGTGCCAAATCCGGATCCAGGAGAACCAGATTCTGAATTGCGACTCGTAGCGCCATCTGGATCTCAGACGCTGCCGAATTTCTCGCCAGAATGCCTCGCACGCCGGCGCGAAGCGCTTGTGAAATCCACGCCGTTTCGGGATCGTCCACGAGCGCGAGGGCGCTGACGTCTGCCCCTTCCAGGAAGGCCAGAGTTGAAAGGAACTGCGGGTCGGAATCCGCGAGATCGACGAGAACGACGTCGGGACGAAGTCCCATAACGCTAGTATTCAACCCGGCAAAGCCGGATAAAGAGCCTGCAATTTTGAAAGAAGAATCCTCGCTCACGAGCCGCACCAACTCTGTTCGGCGAGCGCTGGAGGCGGCAACGACCAACACGCGAATCTTGCCGCCCCCATTTTTGCTCGTCATGCCACTTACCTGGAGGGGCGATCGGCGAGAGTGATGTTCAGCCTCAGGGGCGCTCCCGCTCGCAGGATGTTGGCTTCGATAACGTCACCGACCTTGGAGGAACCCAGCAGATGTTGGATGTCTGCCGTGTCTTCGAGAGCGCTGCCGTGAACGCTGGTGACCAAGTCGCCCAACAGGATGCCGGCGTTTTCGGCAGGGCTCGCTGGCTCGACGTGGACCACAAGAAGCGCGTGGCTCTGCGGCGCTGCCAATTTACTGCGCAGCGACTCGGGGAGCGCCACCGGTTGCATAGCCAGGCCCAGATAGGGGCGCGCAATATGCCCTTTCTCGAGAAGTTCTTTCACCACGCGGTTCACGGTGGCCACCGGAATGGTCACGGCGCGGCCTCGCGCCAGGCCGCGCGTGTTGATGCCGACGATTTGGCCCTGGGTGTTCACGAGCGGTCCACCGGAAAACCCCGGGTACAACTCCAAATCGAGCCGAATGTGCTGATCCAAGCGGCCGCCTCGCTTGGGTTCCCACTCACCGCCCAATCCTCCGATGATGCCGGCGCTGGCCACGAGCCTCGATCCGCGCGAGCGGCCCAGTGCCAGGACGAAATGGCCAATTTTCAGGCCAGCGCTGTCGCCAAATTCGGGGACGGCTGGAGCCGCGCCTTCCGCGAGTTTCAAGATGGCCAGGTCGGTGCTGGGATCGCGTCCCGCCAGACTCGCTTTCAGCGGCTTGCCTTCTTCCAGGAACACCGGGATGTCCTCTTCGCGGCGGATGGTGTGGTCGGCGGTGACGAATATGCCCTTCTGCCATTGGATGCCGCTCGAGGGCATCCAGCGTCGACCGTAGATGGCGGCTACCGAAGCGCCTGCCGCGCTCGCGGCCGCCGCAAATTCGTTGGATAGAGTTTCCAGTACTGATGTCGCCATGACTCTTTCTCCTGCCCAGGTGTGAAGTGCATTTGTAGAATGACGGCAAGCCGGAGAAAGCACATCTGCCAATCGGGTAGGCTGGGCGAAGAACTCGAGAGGCGCGCCGGATGCTTGTGCTATAGTGCCGCCGGTTTCGAGGAGTCGTACATGCGTCTTGTCAGTACCCGTTCCATTTCTCGATGTTTGCTCGCTAACGTTGTGATGTTCGGCCTCTCCGCCGTTCTGTGGGCGGAGACGCCCGCCCTTTCCGACGATCAGCGCGGGAAAATCGACAAGACTGTCGAAGACGTGCTCGCCCAGACCGGTGTGCCCAGCGCTTCTATTGCCGTTGTAAAGGACGGGAGTATCGCCCATCTGCAAGCGTACGGCGACGCTCGGCTCGAGCCAAGAACCGGGGCGCGGCCGGAAATGCGTTACAGCATCGGTTCCATCAGCAAGCAGTTCACAGCGGCCTCGCTGCTGCTGCTGCAGCAGGATGGGAAACTCTCCATCGACGATCCGGTCGGGAAGTACATTCCGGACCTGACGCGCGCGAATGAGGTCACCATCCGACAGTTGCTTTCGCACACTTCCGGATATCAGGACTACTGGCCTCAGGATTATGTGCCGCCATTCATGCTGCAACCGATCACTTCGCAGAAGATTCTGGACTTGTGGGCGCGAAAGCCGCTGGATTTCGATCCCGGCACGCGGTGGCAGTACAGCAATACGAATTACGTCATCGCGGGCGTGATCATCGAAAAAGTCAGCGGCATGCCGCTGCTGCAGTTTCTGCAAAGCCGCGTGTTCACGCCGTTGGGCATGAAAAGCGTGGCCAACATCGACCAGGAGAAACTGGGGGATACCGATGCCACCGGCTACATGCGTTATGCACTTGGTCCACCACGGCTCGCCCCGAAGGAAGGCAAGGGATGGTTGTTTGCAGCCGGTGAGTTGGCCATGCCGGCCTCCGACCTGGCCCGCTGGGATATTTCGATCATCGATCAAAAGCTGCTTGAGCCGGAATCGTACCGGCAGCTTGAGACCGAGGTTCGGCTCAAGAATGGCCTCGGTACGGAATACGGACTCGGCCTGGATGTCAACTCATTTTCCGGTCATCGGATGCTGGCACACGGCGGCGAAGTTTCAGGCTTCACGACGCAAAACAATGTCTTTCCAGACGACCGGGCAGCTGTCATCGTGCTAACCAATCAGGATGCTGCGAGGGCATCGGGAGAGATCGCGCGGCGCATCTCGAACCTGCTTTTCATCGCCGACGATGCAGTTTCCCGCGAGAAAACCGAGCAGGCGCGCAAGATCTTCGAAGGCCTGCAGCGCGGCACTATCGATCGCTCCCTGTTCACCGACAACGCCAACAGCTACTTCAACGAGCAGGCTTTAAAAGATTTCGCCGCCAGTCTGGGTCCGCTGGGAACGCCCGTGGAGTTTGTTCAAAACAAATCGGATCTTCGGGGCGGTATGAGATTGCGCATATTTCGAGTGGTCTGCCGACAGAAGGTAATGCGGGCCTGGACCTTCGAAATGCCGGACGGGAAGCTCGAGCAATACCAGGTCGCCTCGGAGTAGCCAGCAACAGCCGCCGAAACGCTGCCTGCCCTTTTGGACCTCAAGTGGCCCCGGACCGTCGTCCGCCCCGTACAAGCCCTTCCGTAACCTTCTTTTCGTGGTTACCCCGTCGGATACTTACACTGAACTATGAGCGCCCTCCCCCAACAGCACTCCGTCCCGCGTACTCCTCGTATCCATCTCGACAACAACACTCCTGCCGTCCTTCGATTTGAAGGTGGCAGCAGTGTGTCTGGCGAACTTCAGGTTGTGTCGCTGACCGGCGGCCTGCTTTCGCTGCCCCACACGCTCGCCAAGGGTTCGCAGGCAAAACTCATGTTTCTGATCGGCCCGGGTTCGGTTCTGGCCGGGGCGGAGCTTCTCAACCCGGTCAGCAATACGCTGCAGCCCTTCCGATTCGTATCGCTCGGCCAGAAAGACCGGCGCAAACTCGAAGCCATCATCCCGCTCTCGGTTTACGAGGACATCACGGAACCGAACTGGATGCGGAAGCTGCGCGTGGCGTCGGACCATCGCTATGAACCACGCAGCTGGCGGGTTCGGCTGGCTGCTGGCGCCGTCGTTCTCATCACTCTCGGTTTGGCCAGCGCCATCTATCTGCGCCACCTCCAATTGCTCAAATAGCCCAAGGGACCCCATGACGGGATTGATTCCCAGTCCGCGGCAGCCGAGGAATACGCGGCGTTGGCCTCGTTTCCAGGTACATCTGCCTGTTTTGATCGCAGCCGAGACGGCCGACTCCCAAATCGCCATCCCCGGAATGGTGAGCGCACTAAGCCGCGCCGGCATGGAAGTTTACGGGGGCGTGCCCCTCAATCCTGGCGATCTGATGGAGGTGGAATTCCGAACCTCTGGCGGAGTGCGAGTATCTGGAATTGTGCGTAACCGCTCGGGCTATTGTTTCGGGCTCGAATTTCTGCGAGCGATGGTCAGTGAGATTCCGGAAGATGTACTGGCTACAGAATTCTCCGCCGAGTCTGCGATCCCGGAGTGGATGCACAACGACATCGCGGAGCTCGGCAACGGGCTGTTGACTCCAGCGAAGATGGAGCTGGCATCCGCGGATGAATCGCTGGCCGCCCTTTTCATCGAGCGACACCAGTCGTATCTGCGCGCTACCCAGAAAGAGATCGATCGGCTGCGCAGAACCGTCCAGCAAATTCGTCAAATGCGGCAGGCCATGGAACGGCTCATCGAGAAGCGGGCTCGAGAACTCTAAGAGTAGCGTCCTTATTGCGATTGCTTCGGCAAGGGAAGGGAAGACTGGCCCAGGACGTAGGCCCAGCCTGTCGGCGTGCGGACGTAGGTGTCGCTGAACCAGACGGTGTAATCGAACGGTTTGCCGTTGTCCGTGCCTTTCTCCCATAACCTGGCTGTCACCGTCGCGGTATCGCGCCAGACACGGACAGTTTGCTCGGTGTCTTCCTGGTGCTCGTACTGCACATGACCGCTGCGCGCCTCGGCGAGCAGGTCAGGCTTCGTGTATCTCTTGCCGGAACCCGTGACCAGCACAAAGTCGTCGGCCAGAATTCGATCCATCGTGGGGACGTCGTTCGCTTTGACGGCGGCCTGATATTGGGTGTCGAGCAGCGCGACAGCTTTCTGATCGTCTTCCAGGGATGCGCTTGCGGTTCGTGGCCGGAACCTGAGATCAAACCACGGTGTCCATGTCTTTCCACCATCCACGGAGGTCACGGCCGTCTCGCGTACGCCGCCTTCTACGGGTTTCCAGATTCCACGGGTCAGCTTGTCTTTTCCCTCCGCTGTGCGCTCTGATGCATGCAGCACCAGATCGCTGCCTTCAAGCTTGCCATCGAGAAGCAGAAGTTGGCCACGGTTCGTGACCCAGCTTTGATGCCACATCTTGCGGGAAACATCGTAGATGCTGAAGCTTTGTCCCTGGTGGCCTTCCGCATCCTGATAGTCCTCGCGCAAAACGCAGTCGTCGAGGATGCGTTTAACCTGCACCCGGGCGACCAGTTTGGTCGCGTTTTCTATCTCGAAAACGTCCCAGTCACCGATCCAGAAATCCAGCTGGTGATATTCCGGTGCGGCGCACGGCTTCGGTTTGTCGGCGGGAGCGGATTGCTGGTTGCTTTGCGGGTAAGCATAGAGGCTCGTGATCAACAACAGGGTAAGAGACCAGGTCATCCTCTGCATCGTTAAGAACTCTCTCTCCAACGGGAATTGCTAGGGATCAACCACTCGGCAGCCCGGCCTGGCCGCGGACGCCGGCGTTCGCCAGCAGGCACGATTTCATCACTGTTGCCATATCCGCGAGCATGAGCGCTTTTGGAGACAGCAAAGGTCCGCATCTCGCTGCACTTCCATCGTGTGCTGGTTGCTGGCCGTGAGCATGGACAGTAAAGCGTGTACTCCTGCGAAGGCCCCGGCGTCATGGACACGAGATGAGCTCCATTCGAGTACGGGCTGAACCCGATCAAGTATCTCGTCTGGCATTTTGGACATTCTATGCAGCGGCGAATGTGCACAGGCATGATGTTCGACCACATTAGGACGTGGCACGGAGAAATGCTGGACGTTTGCGGACCTCGCTCCCCGACGTTGGGATTTCGTTCAACTGGACTGCGGTTTGCGTGACAGCAGCCCAGTTGATGAGCAAGGGCGAGATGGAAGAGAGACTCAGTGCTCCAGGTCGTCACGATACCCGTCGTCAATGCCGAAGATTGGAATCGCCGCGAACCCCGGCGAGTTCCCGGTCTTCGCGTCGAAAGCCCCGCCTACGATTTCTCCCGAGTCGTCGATATCGTTCGCGTAGACCAGAGTGGGTGAACCGGCGGGCACCCGCGAATTCAAGTCGACAGGTACGCCGTTTTCCCAGATCACGGCATGGCTGCCGTTCGGGCCTCCTGATGATTGGCCGACGATCTGCCCGCGCTCGTTGATTCCCCAGGCGATGCTGCGCGTGTCGCCGGGCAGCGTTTTGAGATCCTGCATGCCACCGTCCTTCGTCCAAACGAATGCATGATAGTTCCGCAGAGTGGCCGAGTCGCCGGGGAAATCCGAGAATCCGACTACCTGGCCGCGGTTGTTGATCGCTGTAGGAGTGTTCCATGCGATACCGCCGAAGTTGCCGATGTCAGTGGGGACGCCGTTCTCCCAGAGCACGGCGTGGTGCGCGCTCAATCCGCCGACTGCATTCGAGCATTGCCCCGAAATTCCTACGACCTGTCCCTTGTCGTTGATGGCGGTCGCAGCGCTGTCCTGATCATCCCCATAAGGAGGCAGGGCCTGGACCTGGTCTTTGCCCGGACCGTAGACGACGCCGAGGAACTGCAGCACCTGCGGAGAGGTGCAGGTCGGATCGTGGTAAGTGGTCTCGGCCCAGCCCACGATCTGCCCGCGATTGTTCACGCCCGTGGCCACGCCGTTGTATCCGCCTAATGTCGGCAGCGCGCGCATTTTTCCGTCTTTCCATACAAAACCGCGACAGTTCTTCCCGCTGGGCGTTGGGAAGAAAGCCAGGGCGCAACTCCAGACTTCGTGGAGTGGGTTGGCATCGGCCGTGTCGGACACGCCGACGATGACGCGATGATTGTTCTTCACGGCCGGCCACCCCACGGCGCTGTTGGGCCCGCCGAGGGTGCCGAGATCGTAGGTCTTTCCGTAGATCCAAACTGTGGCGTGAGCGGTTGCGTCGCCCGGAAGATTGGCCAGGCCCATGGCCCACCCTCGATCGTTGATGGCGTTGGCGCCACTTGCGGTACCGCCTAGAGTGCCAAGTTCCACCACGAGATAGTGCGTGTGAGGTTTTCGCGAGCTTGTCTGTGCGCTCAGTCCGAATGAAAGAACGAGGCACACAATCATGATCAGAGCAGAGCCGGTCGAAAACGTTCTGGATTTCATGCAGCCTCCCTTTGCTGGCAATTCCGTGACGAAGCTCTCGACTCCTCACCCGAACACCAGTGCAGTGGAAGTTCTGCTGACGGGTCGGTCTCCGTGCACTTGTGCGCCCACCATAGATCGACTGCACGATACGAGTTGGACACTTGCGGACTCTTCTGCGCCAGCAGTGGACATTTCCGGACGCAGTTCCCCACGCGCGTTGAGGCGAATTCAGAACATGTCCGAAAACGTCTAGCGCGACCCGCGAAAGCCGTTATGATGGCTTGGGTACGGCATGGAACTCGACTGGAAAATCTGTTCACGCGCGCGCTTGTCGCGCGATGCGCGTTTCGACGGCAAGTTCTTCATCGGAGTGCGTGGCAGCCGGGTATATTGCCGTCCGATCTGCCCGGCACCGACCGCGAAAGAGAAGAACGTGCGCTACTTCGCGACCGCGGCGGCGGCCGAAGCGGGTTTCCGTCCGTGTTTGCGGTGTCGTCCCGAATGTTCGCCGGGTACCCTGCCTGGCTGGGTACTCCGAACACCGTCTCGCGTGCGTTGCGTCTGATTGCGGAGAGTGGGCTTGAGGACGGTGGAGTCGAAACGCTGGCAAGCCGGCTCGGTGTAGGGTCGCGCCATCTGCGCCGGCTCTTCGTGCAGCACCTGGGTGCGACGCCCAGCGCGGTAGCGCAAACCCGCCGCCTGCATTTTGCGAAGAAGCTGATCGATGAGACGAATCTGCCTATGAGCGAGGTCGCCCTCGCGTCGGGGTTCGGGTGTGTACGGCGCTTCAATGCGGCGATCCGTAAAGTTTATAAACGAACTCCGACCCAGATCCGGCGGCTCTCGCGGCAAGCCGGTCGTCAGCCTGACAACGAGTATCTGTTCCGGCTACGCTACAGGCCGCCTTACAACTGGAGTCTCATGCTCAGTTTTCTTGCGGAGCGGGCCACTCCTGGTGTGGAAGCTGTGCGGGACGGTCACTATTACCGGTCGATTTCTGTGAACGGGAACGACGGGTATGTCGATGTTTCGTTGGATGCAGAGGGGGTTGCGCTGATCGCGCGTGTGCAGTTTGGAGATCCAAGGTCACTGTTCGTCATCGTTGAGCGTCTGCGCGCCATGTTCGATCTGAATGCCGATTGGGCAGCCATCGCTCCTAGCCTCAAGTCCGATCCAGCACTCGGCAAGAGAGTCGAGGCTCAGCCCGGACTTCGCGTACCGGGATGCTGGAGCGGGTTTGAACTTGCCGTGCGCGCGATTCTCGGACAGCAGATCACGGTGAAAGGGGCGACTACGCTTGCGGGCACCCTCGCCCGTAGTTTCGGTAAATCCTTGACGCTGTCGGCCCCGCTGTCTCACATCTTTCCATCGCCAAAGGACCTGGCGGAAGCGGACCTCACCAGCATCGGATTAACCAGAGCCAGGGCTGCCACGATTCGAGGACTTGCGCGCGCGGTCTGCGAGAGGCGAATCAGTTTTGAAGGAATCATCGCGCCCGAGGACTTCCTGAGCAGCCTTTGCGAGGTGCCCGGGATTGGGAAATGGACGGCGCAATACGTTGCGATGCGCGCCCTGGGCGAGCCTGATGCGTTTACCTCGGGCGATCTCGGCTTACTGCGTGCCCTGGGAATCGAGAGTTTCCCGGAACTCGAGCAGCGCGCCGAAGCATGGCGCCCGTGGCGCGCTTACGCGACCATGTATCTGTGGACGGTGGCCGAGGCAGATGGTGTTCTCAAGATTGCGCGCCATTCAGGCGTCGGGCCACGACCCGCAAGCGGAAGCACCGCGCAGATTGCGAATGCGTCGGCAGGCGATTGACGATCTTGGGCTAGCGTGCCTGTTGAAGTTTGCGGCGTACGGCGCCGGCCAGGCCAACAAGTCCGCTGCCCATCAATACCATGGTTCCCGGCTCAGGAATGGCGGTGGAACTCTTGCCGACAATCGCGGCCTCGGAGTTGGGCGTAATGAACTTGATTTCTCCGTCTACCAGCATCATGGCGTATAGTGCGGTCCCCGCTGAGACACCGCTGGTGACGACGTTCAAGCTTCCACTGGGATTCAGCCCAGTGTGCAGATCCACGTAACCGAAAGAAAGATTGCTGCACGTTCCACTGCAGAAGCCCAAGCCAGCCAGACTGCTGCGGATGGCTCCTAAAGCGCCGCCTTCTGGAAAGTTGCTGAGGCTGGTGAATGACATGCCGTTCAATGTGCCTGAAAGTACGGTGGCTGACGCTCCTACGATGATGACATCCGAAGCCTCACGCCCGTTAGTGGTGAATACCGAAAAACTGCTGCCATTCAGGATTAAGCCCACGGATTGGCCGCTGGAAGAACCTCCGCCAAGTCGCGCGATGTTGGGTGTCCCTTTACTGCACGTGAAGGACGCAAAGCTGTCGCAGGTATCGGCGGCGGCGACGCCAGCCAGAAGAATAGTCACGACAACGCTGAAAACGACGTGCGACAAGGAGGTAGGACGCATTGGGGGAACTCTCCTGTAATACAGGAGCATCTCGTTTGCCAAGCACGAGGCAATGTGCACAAAAGTTATGGATTCTCTAAACGATTGAGAATATGAACGTTGCGTCCACTTTCCGTTGAAGACGATCGTCAAGCCAGCATCGCGGGAAGGCAACGCTGTGCAAGCTCTTTCTCCTGGAAACTCCATTTGCTTCATACGCATTACCTCGTAGTTCGTCCTCCAGAAATTCGTTTGGATGAAGAAGCGGGCAACCTTGGCTGACATTGACGAGAAAGGAGATAGAGCATTTTGAAACGACACATCATAGTAAACGAACTAGTAAACTGTGAGCGATATCGACGCTGTGGATCTCGAGCTGCGCTGAATTTTGCGCTGAGCTAGGCTGAGGTTGATTGTGCGCTGATGCCGTGCGCGCACTCAGGGAGGAGCGGTGTGGATCTGAAGCTGAGTTGACAACGTGTGAGTGTAATCGCGATTTAACGCCTACAACGTTGAAGGTGCTACCTTCCGGTTTGCAAATACGCGATACCACCGATTGCAATCAGATTGAAGCGGCTGTATTTTTTAACAGTCAGAATTCGGTTTTCATAACGCCGGAACGTGAGGGGCTGCAAGGAGGCTGGTCATGGCCGCCGAAAACGACTCTCCTCGCTGTACATCTTGCCAATCAGAAAATCAGAAAACCTTCACTGCTGAAATCGCTATCCACTTTCGTGGAATCGAAGGCCTCAACAAACCCATTGTCTGGGTATTTCCAACTATTTCCGTTTGTCTCAACTGCGGCGTAGCGCAATTTATGGTCTCCGAAAAGGAGGTGGAGGTTCTTCGCACCGGGGTGCCCGTTGAAGGGACCACTGTTTGGCTCGGAAACAGCTACGGGGAAAAAGCCGGTCGAATCCGCTTCCTGAAGCTGCTTGGCGACTGTCAGTTTTGACAGGTCTTGTGCCGCAGAAGTCTCGCGTATGCTTCGCACGACCTCATACGAAAGCTTCGCATGGAAGCACTGCTGAACATTGTCTGGTTCTTGATTCCGGCTGGTGCCGTTGTCGCCAGCATCTGGCGGGCTCCGAGCGATCGCAGACACTTCCTACTGCAGTGGGTTGCTCTGCTTTGCGTCTCCGTTCTGCTGCTTCCGATAATTTCAATTACCGACGATCTGCACTCAGAAACCTTTGTGGTTGAAGATTCCATTACAAAACAGATGATGAGTGGCGCTGCCTATTCGTCCCGGATCATCTGGGAATTGCGGGTTGCAATCGTCCTTGTTGTGCCCCTGTCTGCGATCCTACGCTGCACATCATGGCGAAGTAGTGAAGAGATGTTTGAGTCCTGTCCTGATGGTCCTGAGCTTCGCCTCAGTCTTGACCGTGCTCCCCCTTGGCTCGTCGCATAACTCTCTACCCAGCAACATTGTCCGACCACGGAGCCTTCCCGTGGCTTGGCCCTACCGGCATGTGGTGAAAGTTTGCAGTGAGCTTATTAGCTCCAATGAGGGGTCGCATGGCTTCATCTTCAATTCGTATTCTCGTGGTTGATGACTACGAGCGTTGGCGTCTTTTTGTACTACAGTCTCTGAAGAAAGAGCGGGAAATAAAGGTCGTCGGTCAAGCATCTGATGGATTGGAAGCAGTTCAACAAGCCCAAGAACTGCAACCCGACGTGATCCTGCTGGATATTGGCCTTCCGACGCTAAACGGGATAGAGGCTGCTTTGCGAATCCAGGCGGTTTCGCCTTATTCGAAAGTGCTCTTCGTGAGCGAAAACGGCTCGGCGGACACCGTGGAAGCAGCGATGAACACTGGCGCGGGTGGTTTTGTGAGGAAATCGGATGCCGCCAGCGAACTATTGACCGCAATTAGAGAGGTTCATGCAGGCAAACAGTTTCTGAGCGTCAGCTTGAATCTATCCACTGTGGTCTATAACTAGGCAGTCTTGGTTGACTGACAAGAACAGGCGATAACGCTCATTGAGGGGGTTTTGAGCGTAATTGATTCCATGACAATGTCGGCTCCTAGGTCCGAGTAAAGTTGGTGGTGCCTAAAACCAACCAACAGGCTCGAAGAAAAGGAGCCGAACGATGATTATTATAGGAGTCGATTTTCACCCCGCGTATCAAGAAATTGCTTCGGTAAATACTGACACCGGAGAGTACCAAGAAAAGCGTTTAGCACATCGCCAGGAAGCAGAGGAGTTCTATCGTTGGTTGGCATCTGTGGGCCAGACGGTACGTGTTGGCATGGAGGGCAGCGGGCAGGCGCAGTGGTTTGAGCGGCTGCTGGAAGGGTTGGGAGTGGAGTTGTGGAGGGGAGATGTGGAGGTGATCGGAGCGAAACGAGGACGCAAACAGAAGACCGATCGCGAGGATGCTCGGCATATTCTCAAGCTCTTGTTGAAGGATGATTTTCCGCGGATCTGGGTACCCAGCTGGGAGAACCGTGATCTGCGGCAACTTCTGTGGCACCGCCATCGCATGGTGCAGGCGCGGACGCGAGTCATGAATCAACTGCAGGCGGTGGCGCTGAATGAAGGGCTACGTTGTAAGAAGCGGTTATGGCGGGCAAGTGGACGCCAGCAACTGGAGTCCTTGCCGTTG